>NZ_JACDXJ010000001.1:4080458-4703417 GCF_013520865.1 Microvirga mediterraneensis | reverse complement strand
CTCCCCAGCTGGTCCACCTGAAAAGAACCGCGTGCGAGGCGCCGTCCGGCTCTTCCACTCTCACACTCACAGCGAGCCGGGCGATGCACCGCACCCTCCCTCGACTGACCTTCAGGCTCGCAGCGCAAGCTGCGGGCCCAAAGGGGCTGGCTCTTTGACAGCGACCACCACACCCGCCGCGTTATGACCGGCCTCGTACCGGTCACCCCCGCCTTCGGAACCGCACCGCTGTCAAGACAGAAGTGCCTGGTACGAGCCAGCGCACCACGGCGGCAGGTTCTCGCCAGCCAGCTCCGATCCGGCGGTGACGCGACTAAAGTCGGCTATTCGTCTATTGCAAACGCGTTCGCTGTGAGCTACGACTGTCAGCAAGCTCTGACACAAGAGCGGCCATGAAAACGCAGTAGGAGAGAAGCGTCCTCATGCTGAGAACGGCGATGCTTGAGCCGTCGCGGCCGGCATGCGCGGGAAGAACTCCGCGCCGCTCCTCCCTTTCGTTCGACTTTCGACAACCGGCAGGTTCTTGCCGAGCTGAAAAAGCCTTGAGCGGGTGCGCGCGACCGGCGTTGCGCCCGCAGGAAACGCACCCATTGAGGGAAGGAACACCATGACGCCAAAATCTGCAGCGCTGAAAGCGGCTCTTCTCGGAACCGCGCTCACCATCTCGACCGCCGGCTATGCCCAGGATATCAAGATCGGCTTCAACGGCGATCTGTCGGCTTCGCCGTCCGCCCAGAGCGGACAGGCCGGCGTGCTTGGCATCCAGGCCGCGATCGAAGACATCAACGCCGCGGGCGGCATTCTCGGCCGCAAGATGACGCTCGTGGTTCGCGACGATCTCTCGCAGCCGCCCAAGTCGATCCAGAACATGAGCGACCTGATCGACAACGAGAAGGTCGTCACGGTTCTCGGCCCGACCAATTCCGGCAATGCGCTGGCCTGGAAGCACATTCCCAACCAGAAGAAGAATCCGTCCATCGGCTGCATCGGCTCGGCGACGGACATCACGAAGGCAGCGGGCGGCGAGAACTACATGTACCGCGTGTCGATGGTCGACCGCGCGCAGGTTGCCGGTCTCATCGCCTATGCGAAGAACAATCCTTCCACCAAGAATGTCGGTTACCTCGTCGAGACCACCGGCTATGGCCAGGGCGGCTTGAAGGATCTTCAGGAACTCGGCGATGCCAAGGGTCTGAAGCCGGTTGCGACCGAGAAGTTCGGCGTCAACGACACCGACATGACCTCGCAGCTCAACAAGATGAAGGCTGCGGGCGTCGACACGGTTCTCGTCTGGGCGCAGGGCACTCCCATCGGCCAGCTCGTGCGCAGCATGGAGAAGATCAACTACTTCCCCGTGACGCTGACCTCATGGTCTTCGGACAATGCGAGCTTCTTCGACACGGCCGGCAAGACCCTCGCCGAGAAGCCGATCTTCATGCGCACGATCACGGAGGACCGTACGCCGAAGCAGCAGCAGCTCTACGATCGCCTCGCTCCCAAGCTGACCTCCAAGAGCGCCTTCAGCTTCGCGGCGCATTGCTACGACGCGACGATGATCGCGGCGGCCGCCATCAAGCAGGCGGGCAGCACCGAAGGACCGAAGATGCGCGAGGCGCTCGAGAACCTTCAGGCGCCGGTCGACGGCATCATGAAGACCTACAACAAGCCGTTCTCCGCGACCGAGCACGAGGCGCTGACCGCCTCCGACTATCGCTGGACGCACTGGAAGGACGGCAAGCTCGTGTCCTACAGCGACGATGTGGTGAAGGCCCTGAAACCTTCGGACTTCACCCAGTAATCCGGTGACCATGAGAGGCGGCGCCACGCGCGTGGCACCGCCTCTCGAGACCGGCAGCATCTTCGCCCGCGAACCTGTCCGCTTCGCCGGACGATGCTCCGGGCCCGCCGGCCATGATCGACCGGCCTGACACCTTGCACCGTTGGAACGCGCCATGCTGGACGTATATCTCCAGACTCTCCTGAGCGGCCTCGCCGTCGGCGGGGTCTATGCCCTGATCGCCCTCGGCTTCAGCATCACCTTCACGACCACGAAGACGCTCAACTTCGCCCAGGGCGAGTTCATCTCGTTCGGCGCCTTCATCGGCGTGACGATGCTCCTCCTCCTGTCCGGCCTCGCCGGAACGGCGACGGCGGTTCCGAGCGAAGCGGCGGCCGCCTGGCGCTATCCGGCGGCCGTCGTCGGCGCCGGGGTCGTGGCGGGCGTCATGGGCATCCTCATTTTCGTCCTCGCGGTGCGCCCCTTCGCCGGCAAGGGCGGCATGAACTGGGTGATGAGCACCATCGGGTTCGGCGTGATCCTGCAGAGCATCGGCCTCGCCATCTGGGGGCCCGCTCCCGTCATGGTGCCGTCTCCCCTGGGCGACGACGTGCTGCGCATCGCCGGGGCAGGGGTGCGCCCGCAGGAGCTGCTCGTGCTCGCCTGCGCCATCCTGATCATGATCGCGCTCGATCTCGTTATGCGCCGCACGCGCATCGGCAAGGCTATGATGGCCGTCGCGCATTCGCCGCAGACCGCGAGCCTCATGGGCATCAATGTCAACCTGGTCATGATCGGCGCGTTCGCCCTGTCGAGCGGTCTTGCGGGCGTGGCCGGCGTGCTGATCGCGCCGATCGCCTCGGCGTCGCTTTTCATGGGCATGGGTTTTGCCCTCAAGGCCTTCTCCGGCGCCATCATCGGCGGATTGAACAACCCGCGCGGCTGCATCTATGGCGGCTTCATCCTGGGCGTCCTGGAATCCGGCGTCGGACTCTGGCAGGCGCAATGGCGCGAGATCGTCGTCTTCGGCCTGATCATCCTCGTTCTGGCATTCCGCCCGGCGGGCCTCTTCGGCCGGGCCGCCGTCGACAAGGTTTAACGCGCATGCGCCACGTCATCGGATCCATCGTCCTCGTTGCGGCTCTCGCGGTCGGCGCCTCGTTCATCGAGAACGAGTTCTACCTGCGCACGCTGTTCATGATCTGCGTCTATTTCTTGTGCGCCGCAGGCATGAACGTGCTGCTCGGATTCGCGGGGCAGAAGTCTCTCGGCCAAGCGGGGCTCTTCGCCGCGGGCGCCTATGCGGTCGCTTTGTTGACCACGCGCTACGAGATCGGTCCCTGGCTGTCGCTGTTGCTCGCCTGCTTCGTCTCAGGTGTCTTCGGCATCCTGATCGCCGTGCCCTCCCTGCGGGTAAAGGGGCCGAGCCTTGCCATGGTGACTTTGGCCTTCGGCATCGTCATCGAGAAGGTGGTGACGGAAGGCTCCGAGGTGTTCGGCGGTGCCATGGGCATCTACTCCATCCAGCCTCTGAACATCGGCGGCACGCCTTTCACGATGGTGCAGTGGGTCTGGTTCGGGTTGCTCCTGTGCCTCGTGGCCCATCTTCTGCTCCGCAATCTGCTTCGCGGACGGTTCGGGCGTGCGTTCCTGTCCCTCCAGGCCGACGAGGTGGCCGCCGGAGCGGTCGGCGTGGCGGTCTATCGCTACAAGGTGCTCGCCTTCGTGATCGCGGCCGTGACCTGCGGCCTTGCGGGCGCCTTGGTGGCGCAGCAGAACCAGTACATCAATTCCGACTTCATCAATTTCCACCTGTCGGTCTTCATCCTGCTGCTGGTGCTGTTCGGCGGAAGCGGATCGCTCTACGGGCCGTTGCTCGGATCCGTAACGCTCGTGATCATCGGAGCGCTCGTGGCGCGCTGGTCCTGGATCGAGCATTTCGTCAACGGCGCGCTGCTGCTCTTCGCCCTCTACGCGATGCCCAAGGGTTTGGCGGGCGTCTTCGGATCGCTCTTCCAGAAGATCGGACTGGTTCGCGCCGCGAGCGCGGATGCCGGCGCGATGCAAGGCATGGCTGCTCCCAAGCTGCCGACCAGGGCTGTGCTGCAGGCTGGTGCGGGAAGCCTTCTGACGGCCGACAAGCTCAACAAGGCTTTCGGCGGCGTCGTTCCGGCAAGGGATGTTTCCGTCACTCTCACGGAAGGGCATATCCATGCCCTGATCGGCCCCAATGGGGCGGGCAAGAGCACCTTCATCAACATGCTCACCGGGATCATCCGCCCGGACCAGGGCAAGGTGACCTTCCTGGGAAGCGAGATCACCCAGCAATCCGTGCATGGAATCTGCGACCAGGGGATCGCCCGGACCTTCCAGAATCTCAGGCTGTTCAAAGATCTGTCCGTGCGCGAGAACGTGCTGCTGGGCCAGCATTCCCGGATGCGGAACGGCTTCGCCTCATCGCTCCTGGGCCTGCCCAAGGCGTGGCGGGAAGAGGCCCAGGCGCTGCGCAAGGTCAATGCGATCCTGGCCTTCACGGGTCTCTCGCGCTATGCCGAGACACCGGCCGGAAGCCTGGCTTACGGCCTCCAGCGCCGGGTCGAGCTGGCGCGGGCTCTCGCATCCGAGCCGTTCCTTCTCCTGCTCGACGAGCCGGCCGCGGGCCTGAACCCGCAGGAGACGGCGGAGCTGGGGCAATTGCTCGTGCGCATCCGCAACGAGGGGATCACGATCCTTTTGATCGAGCATCACATGGACCTCGTCATGTCCATCTCGGACCACGTGATCGTTCTCGACTACGGTCAGAAGATTGCCGAAGGCGCGCCTGCCAAGATCCAGGCCGACCCGAGGGTCATGGAAGCCTATCTCGGCACCTCAACCGAGGCGGCCTAGGCCAGGAGAGCGACAATGCTGAAAATTCAGGACGTTCATCTCGCCTACGGCCCGATCTGCGCTGTCCGCAAGGCCAGCATCGAGGTCGAAGCCGGCGAGGTCGTCGCCATCGTCGGCGGCAACGGCGCCGGAAAGAGCACTCTGTTGAAAGGGATTGCCGGTTTGATGCCGGTCAGCTCCGGGCAGATCCTGTTCGAACAGGAAGACGTCACCCGGCTTCCGCCCCATCGCAGGGTCGCGCGCGGCATCGCCCTGTCTCCCGAGGGGCGGCAGGTTTTCCCGGACCAGAGCGTCTACGACAACCTGACCCTGGGGGCCTATTTCAGGCGCTTGTCCAACGATGCTCTGGAGGCCGAGGTCGAGGAGCAGTTCAAGCTGTTTCCCCGCCTGCGCGAGCGCCGAAACCAGATGGCCGTGACCCTGTCGGGCGGCGAGCAGCAGATGCTCGCCATCGCCCGGGCGCTCATGGGCAAGCCCCGGCTGCTCCTCCTCGACGAGCCCTCGCTCGGCCTCGCGCCGAAGATCATCCAGGAAATCTTCGACATCATCGTATCTTTGCGCCGGTCCGGCATCACAATCCTTCTTGTGGAACAGATGGCCAATATGGCACTGGCCATCGCGGACAGGGCCTATGTTCTTGAGACCGGCAATGTGACATTGTCCGGAACAGGGCAGCAGCTCCTTCACGATCCGAAGGTTCGCGCGGCCTATCTTGGGGTATCCCACGGCACGGCGTGACGCCGCTGCCTTGGGAAAGATTGGATTGAGCCATGAGTATCGACGGACGCGGCGTACAATCGGTCGAGGTCGGGGGCAGGATCCTCGCGGCGCTGGTCAAGGCGGGAAAGCCCTTGATGCTGCGCGAATTGGCCACCCTGGCGGATGTCGCACCGGCCCAGGCGCATGCCTATCTCGTCAGCTTCCGCAAGCTGGAGCTCGTCGAGCAGGATGCGGCGAGCGGGCGCTATCTGCTCGGCCCCTTCGCCCTGCAGCTCGGCATCGCGCGCCTGCGAAGCTTCGATCCTCTGCGCCTCGCCGCGCATGCGGTCGTCGAATTCGCCGAAGAGATCGGCCTCATGGTGACCATCGCCGTATGGGGAACCCACGGCGCCACCATCGTCCAGGTCCAGGAAGGCAGCGATCAGGTCCATGTGAACGTGCGGACCGGAACCGTCTTCTCGATCACCGGCACGGCCACCGGCAAGGTCTTCGCCGCGTTCATGCCTCCGAAGATCGTCGAGGCGCAATTGGCCGAGGAGCTCCGCAAAGGCGCCCGCATCCAGGGCGTCGGCGCGCCGACCTCGCGCAAGGAGCTGGAAGCCGAAGTGGCAACCGCCAGACGGCTCGGCTACGCGACCACCGAGAGCAAGCCCGTCACGGGCATCAACGGCATTGCAGCTCCCGTCTTCGATTACAGTGGACAGATGCAGCTCGCCATCACGCTGATCGGCCCCACGGGCGTTCTCGACATCGGCCCCAAGAGCGCCGATGCGAAGGCCCTGCTGGCTTTTACCCGAAAGCTCTCGGCACAGCTTGGCTATGCGCCGCATGAGAATGGCGGAGCCTCCTCGGAGGAAGGAGCCGAGATCGTCATGGCGCCTGTCGCCAAGCGTCGCCGTCGCGCTTAGCCGCGCATTCTCACCAAATTCCTTCGGTGCTGTACTCTCTGCGGTGCGGAGCGTCTTCTGCTGCGTTGTCGCCTTTCTCGAAGCCAATAGGCCGATCTACGACTATTCGCCATTTGCGAACGCGTTCGCCATATGATTATTGTGATCAGCGCTCGATAGCTCATGCCCGGGCATTGCACCAATCACCATCAGGGAGCCGAAACAGATGTTGCTCAAAGGGCGTATCGCACTTGTCACCGGTGCCGGCCAAGGAAACGGCGCCGCCATTGCACGCGGGCTCGCCGCGGAGGGAGCGCGGGTCATCGTGACCGATCTGAATGGTGATGCGGCCAGGCAGACGGCAGAGGGCATCGTCCAGGCGGGAGGCGAGGCCTGGTCCTACACGCTCAACGTTGCCGATGCCGAGGCCTGCACGGCACTGGCGCGCGAGGTCGACGCTTCCATCGGACAAGTCTCGGTTCTCGTCAACAATGCGGGCATATGCCCGCGCAACACGATCGACAGCCCCGACGTGCGCCGCTCCTGGGATGCCGCGATGCAGGTCAATCTCGACGGCACGCTCAATGTGACGCTGGCATTCGTCGCTGCATTGCGGGCAACGAAAGGAACAATCATCAACATGGCGTCGATCGCTTCCTTCGTGTCGACATCCACGTCTATCAGCTATTCTACTTCGAAGGCCGCCGTGCGCATGCTGACGCAGAATCTTGCGCAGGAACTCGCAAAGGACGGCGTTCGCGTGAACGCGATCGCGCCGGGCACGCTCAACACGCCGATGACTGAAGCCACGCGTACCAATCCCGAGCGAGCGGAACGATTTCTTGCGCGCATTCCGCTCGGCCGCTTCGGTGAGCCCGAGGAGCTGATCGGCCCGACGGTCTTCCTCGCCTCCGACATGTCGAGCTACGTGACGGGCACGACGCTCGTCGTCGACGGTGGCTACCTCGCCGTCTGAGGAGAGCGTCATGATCGTTCGCATGGGACTTCTGACCCGCAAGCCGGGTGTGAGCATCGAAGACTTCCGCAGCCATTGGCGGGACGTGCATGGACCTTTGGCGGCCCGTCTGCCGGGCTTGAGGCATTACCATCAGAACCACGTCGTCGACAGCAGCCAGCTTGCCATCGACCATGCCAGGGGCGCCTGGTCGATCGATGGAATTTCCGAGCTGTGGTTCGACAGCGTCGACGACATGCGCCGGGCGATCTCGTCCGATGCCTATCGGGAGGTCGCTCAAGACCATGTGCGCTTCGTGGGCGACACGGGATTGATCACAGCCGAGCAGAACGTCGTCGTGCCGGTGGCGGCGGGACCGCTCGTCAAGCGCATGTCGATCCTGACGCGTAAGAAAGGCCTGACGCCCGAACAGTTCAAGGCGGAATGGTGGGGCTTCCATGCCGATGCGGTGAAGAATTTTCCGAACCTCATGGGCTACACACAGAATTTCGTCACAGACCGCAGCGCCGCTCTGGGGCAAGCGGGAGCCTACGAGGCGCTGCCCATCGACGGCATGGTGGAGCTGTGGTTCCGCTCCGTTGCCGATATCGAAGCGGCATTCCGCTCTCGCGCGGCGCATGTCTCGCAGACCCACGCGCTCAGCTTCATCGAGGAAATCACCACGTTCCTCGTCGAAACGCACGAAGTGGTCTGACAACGGGCAGCCCGGGACGTCTGGAAGAGATTCAAGGCATCTTGAAATAGCGAATGCGTTCGTCTAAAACAAATTCAACAAACGCATTCGCAAATGCTGAATCAGGAGCGCTCATCGGACGATAGAGCGGGGCGAGGTATGAGGAACGCCATGAAGCCGACGAAAACTGTCACCTGCGATGTTCTGGTTGTTGGGTCCGGCGCCGGCGGTTTCGCGACCGCGCTGACAGCCAAGCTTCACGGCCTCGACGTGATCATCACGGAGAAGGAGCCGGTCTTCGGCGGGACGACCGCCCGCTCAGGCGGTTGGATGTGGATACCCTGCAATCCGCTGGCGAAGCGTGAAGGATTCAAGGATTCCCGCGAGGCGGCGCGCACCTATCTCCAGCATGAGGCCGGTAACCACTTCGATGCCGCACGCATCGACGCCTTTCTCGACAATGGCCCGAAGATGGTCGAGTTCTTTCAGGAAAAGACCGAGATGGATTTCACCCTCGGTCCGGCCTTCTCCGATTATCATCCCGACGCTCCCGGCGGCATGTCCGGCGGCCGCTCCGTTGTGGCAACGCCTTATGATGGACGCAAGCTCGGCAAGGAGATCGCCCGCCTGAGGCCTCCGCTGAAGGAGATCACCTTTCTCGGCATGATGATCGGATCGGGCAAGGAACTGCTGCACTTCTTCAACGTAACACGCTCCGTCAAGTCCGCCGCCTATGTGGGCGTGCTTCTGGCCAAGTATGGTCGCGACCTCGTCTCTCATGGTCGTGCAATGCGGCTGACGAACGGCAATGCTCTGATCGGGCGTCTCGCCAAGTCCGCATTGGACCAGAACATCCCGATCTGGACCTCGTCGCCCGTGAAGGACCTGATCGTTCAAGGTGGAGCGGTGAAGGGAGCCTTGGTCCAGACCGAGGATGGAATGACGGAAGTTCTCACCCGTCGCGGCGTGGTGTTGGCGGCCGGCGGTTTTCCGCAGGACATGCTGCGCCGAAAAGAACTGTTCCCGCATGCGCCGACGGGGGCCGAGCACTGGTCTCCCGCCCCTCCCGGCAACACGGGTGACGGTATTCGTCTGGGCGAACGGGTCGGGGGCAAAGCAATCGACGGCCTTCCCAATGCGGCAGCCTGGGTTCCCGTATCCCTCGTTCCGCGCCGTGACGGCACTTCAGGTCCGTTCCCGCATTTCATCGACCGCGGCAAGCCCGGCGTCATTGCCGTGACGAAGGGCGGTCAGCGCTTCACGAACGAGGCGAATTCCTACCACGATTTCGTTCAGGCCATGGTCAACGCCTGCGGCGACGATCCGGAAAAGGCAGCTTGGCTCATCGTCGATCATCCGACGATCCGCCGCTACGGTCTCGGCTTCGTGAAGCCATTCCCGGTGCCCCTGACGCCTGCGCTGCAGAACGGTTATCTGGTGAAAGGGCGCACCCTGCGCGAGTTGGCGGAGAAGATCGGCATCAATGCCGCTAAGTTCGAGCTGACGGTCGCGACCTATAACCGTGATGCGCGCCGGGGAGAGGACCCTCAGTTCAAGCGCGGCAGCACGGCGTATAACCGCTATCTCGGCGATCCGGACCACAAACCCAATCCTTGCGTCGGTCCTATCGAGAACGGTCCATTCTATGCGGTGAAAGTCGTGCCGGGAGATCTCGGCACCTTTGCGGGCCTGCGCACCGACGCCGACGCGCGGGTAATCGATGAGAGCGGAAATGCCATTCCCGGACTCTATGCCGCCGGCAACGACATGGCGAGCATCATGGGCGGCAATTATCCCGGCGGGGGCATCACGCTCGGGCCGGCCATGACCTTCGGCTTCATCGCAGGGCGGCATCTCGCCGGGGCCGACGCTGTGTCGACCGCCAACCGTCCGGCTGCCTGAGGCGCGGCGCGAGAGCGCTTATCAACCGTTCTGGAGAGTGAGCGATGAAATCTGCGTACCAACGGCCACGGCTCTTCGAACCCTTGACGATCAGGGGCCTCACTCTCAAGAACCGCGTCGTCATCTCGCCCATGTGCCAGCATTCGGCCGAACGGGGCTTGGCGGGTGCATGGCATCTGGTCCATCTCGGCAAGTTTGCCTTGGGTGGAGCAGGGTTGATCTTCGTCGAGAGCACGGCCGTCGCGCAGCACGCGCGGATCGGCGTGCGGGATGTTGGTCTGTGGACGGATGAACAAGTCGCTCCTTTCAAGGCAGTTGTCGACTTCGTCCATGAGAATGGCGCTGCCATCGGAGTGCAGCTCGCCCATGCGGGGCGAAAAGCTGGCTCGCAGGCCCTGTGGGAGGGCGGCAGGGCGCTCACGATGGAGCAGTTGCATGAGACCGGCGAGCCATGGCGGCGCGTCGGCCCGAGCGCCATCGCGGCCGGACCGGAATGGTCTGTTCCCGATGCTATGTGCGTGGACGAAATCGCCAGCGCCCGACGGATGTTCGTCGATGCCGCCATACGGGCGGAGCAGGCTGGGTTCGATGTCCTGGAACTGCATTTCGGACACGGCTACCTCGTCGCATCCTTCCTCTCGCCGGGATCCAATCTCCGCGAGGACGAGTATGGCGGCTCGCGCGAGAACCGCATGCGGCTCGGCCTCGAAATCGCCGCCGACGTGCGCGCCGTATGGCCGGAGGAAAAGCCGCTCTTCGTGCGCATCTCGGCCGTCGATGGAACGGAAGGCGGATGGGGCATGGACGATTCCGTCGTGTTCGCACGGGAGCTCAAGGCCATCGGCGTGGATGTGATCGATTGCTCCTCCGGCGGGCTCTCGGATGAAACGCGCAACATGAACGTCCCGCGTGGACTTGGCTTTCAGGTACCGTTCTCCGAGCGCATTCGCCGCGACGCGAATGTCAGGACCCAGGCCGTCGGCGTCATCCTCGACGGTCACCAGGCGGAAGCGATCCTTCAGGACGGCAAGGCGGATCTGATTGCCATTGGCCGACAGGCTCTTTACGATCCCTACTGGCCCCACCACGCGGCTCACGCGCTCGGCCATGGTCATGGGTTTGAGGATTGGCCGGTTCAGCATGGGCCTTGGCTCGCAAAGCGAGCACCGCTCATGGAGAAGCTCAAGTTTACTGATAACAGCGTCAGGAGTCTGGCAGGCTCCGGCCATCAGCTGGGAGAAACAGCACAATGACTGCCAAAGCTTTTGCCTCGACAGGCGACATGGCCGCCAAGACAGTGTCGTTCACCGAGATCGGACCGGATCTCTATGCCTACACGGCCGAGGGCGATCCCAATTCCGGCATCATCGTGGGCGATGACGGCTGCATGGTCATCGACGCCCAGGCCACGCCCGCCATGGCCGAGGACGTGATTGCCCGCGTGCGCACCATCACCGACAAGCCGATCAAGTACGTGGTTCTCTCCCACTACCACGCCGTGCGGGTGCTCGGCGCCTCCGCCTATAAGGCGCAGGGCATCATCGCCTCGAATGCCACTTACGATCTGATCGTCGAGCGCGGCGAGCAGGACAAGGCCTCTGAGATCGGCCGCTTCCCACGCCTGTTCCGCGGCGAGAGCAGCATCCCGGAGGGCCTGACCTGGCCGACGCTCACTTTCGAAAGCGGCATGTCTGTGTTCTTAGGAAAACGCGAGGTCAAGCTGTTCCATCTCGGTGCCGGCCACACGGCGGGCGACATCGTCGCCTGGGTGCCGGATGCCGAGGTGATGTTCACCGGGGATCTGGTGGAGTACCATTCAGCCTGCTATTGCGGCGACGCTCATCTGCGCGAATGGCCCCAGACACTCGATTCCATTCTCGACTTCCAGCCCAAGGCCATCGCGCCGGGACGAGGAGATGCCTTGCAGGGTGACCAGGCGGTGCGCGAGGCCGTGGCGATGACCCGCGATTTCGTCAACACGCTCTATGGCGCGGCCGAGCTGTCTGTGGCACGCGGGCGCTCGTTAAAGGAAACCTTTGCCGCCACGCGCGAGGTGATGGACCCAAAGTTCGGAAATTTCGCCATCTACGAGCATTGCCTCCCGTTCAACGTCTCGCGCGCCTTCGACGAAGCCTCCGGAATCGACCATCCTGTCATCTGGACCGCCGAACGCGACCGCGACATGTGGGCTCAGCTCCAGGGATAGGGATAACAACCGCACGAGAGGGATCATCCCTCTCGTGCGGATAACATTGCGCGAAGCGCCAAAGCGTCTCTTTTATCGACCGTTGATCCTGCGGTCATCTCCAGGCTCGAAGCGCCTGTCGCGATCCACGCGCCCTCCATTGTCCTCCGAAACGCTTGCGTCATCCGCTCCGCGCCCCCGCACCCGACGCATCTCGGCGAGATCGTCCGTCCCACGCGTGCGGGTCCGGGTCTGGTGCTGATCCTGGGTTCTTGTCCGGGATCCGTCATCCGCTCGGCTGTGATTGCGCGTGTTGTCCTCGCGGCTTCGGCTCGGACCATCATCTGCGCCACGCCCGCGTCCGCGCCCGGCATCGCCGCCACGGGGGCCGCCGTCATCGCTGTTCCGGCCGCGTCCGTTATCGTCTCCGCCCCGTCCTCCGCGCTCGCCGCTGTCGTCTCCGCTTCGCGTGCCGCCGTGGTCGTCGCCCCCGCGTCCTCCTCGTCCACCGCTGTCATCTCCGCCGCGGCCGCCGTCATCGCTGCCACGAGCCGATGCCGGTGACAAATAGGCACTTGCGACAGCCGCCGGAACGGCTGCAGCCGTCAGGGACGCCAGAACTGCACCCAGAACCAGTACGCTCGGTCCGCTCTTCATTGGCTTCAGCATCGTATTCCTCCGTTCATCCGGCGCGAGAGATCGGCGCCGATGCCCTGGCAATCTGAACGGAACCGGGCATGTGAACCTGATGGGCTATGTCAGCGAAATATCAGGTTCGGCGTGCTATGCTGGATCGCTTTGGAAGATTTCATGATCCGACGTCAGCTTATAGTCCTCCTCGCGGCCACCGTGGCTTTTACCGCCCTGGAGAGCTCCTGGCCCTTCACCGCGGCCGCCAAGGATGGCGATGGCGGCGGTGGAGGAGGGGGAGAAGGCGGCCATGGGGGCGGAGACAGCAGCGGCCGAGGAGGTGGGGATGACCGCGGCCAGGACAAGGGCGGCGACGATGGAGGGCGCGGACGCGGGCGAGGACGTGGCGGGGACGATGACGAGCCGACCCAACGCGGCTGGGGCAGGACCTCATCCGAGAATGCCCGGGAGGCCGTCTCGCAGGGCTGGGCCCTTGCCCTGAACGCGGTGCTGCCGACTGTCTCGCGGGCCGTTCCCGGTAAGATCCTGGAGGTCGATCTCCGGCAATCCTGGAGCGGCCAGTGGCGTTACGAATTTCTCGTTCTCACTCGGGACCGCCGCTATCAGGAGGTGGTTGTCGATGCCCGCAACAATCAGATCCTCCAGATCCGGAGACGCTAATGAGAGTTCTTCTCGTCGAAGATGAGCTGGCCATTGCCCGCGACATCCAGCACGCACTGGCCGGAACCGGGTATGTGGTGGATGTCGTCCGCGATGGGGAGGAAGGCTGGTTCCGGGCTTCGACCGAAGAGTACGATGCGCTCATCCTGGACTTGGGATTGCCGAAGCTCGACGGTTTGTCCGTGGTGCGGCGGCTGCGGGACGAGGCCAGCACCGTCCCGATCCTCGTTCTCACGGCCCGGGGCTCCTGGCTGCAAAGGGTCGAGGGCATCGATGCCGGTGCCGACGATTATCTGACCAAGCCCTTCGAGATGGAGGAGCTGCTGGCCCGGCTGGCCGCCCTGTTGCGGCGGGTCGGGCGTCATGTCACGCCGCTAATCGAGGTCGGGGCCCTGCATATCGATACACGGCGACTGCGGGTGCTGCTCAACGGCAGAGCCATCGAGCTGTCGCCCCTCGAGTTTCGTCTGCTCAGATACCTGGCTCACAACCGGGATCGCGTCGTCGCCCAGAGCGAACTCGTCGAGCACGTCTATGGTTCGGACGAGCCGGAAAGCAATGCGGTCGAGGCCCTCGTGGCCCGTCTCCGGCGCAAGATCGGAACGGACACGATCGGCACCCGGCGCGGCCACGGCTACATCATGGAGACGCCTGTGCCATGATCTGCAATTCCATTCGTCTGCGGCTGCTGGTCGTCGCCGTGACATCCATCCTTGTGACGATTGCGGTGGCTGGCGCCTCCCTCGTCGTGTTCTTCGAACGACAGGTGCTCCGCTATGTCGAGCAGGATCTCAACATCCATTGGACGGAGCTTGCGACGGCCTTCGGCACGGAAGGAGAGGCCGGGATAGGCCAGAAGTTGACGGACCCGCGCTATCACCAGCCGTATGGCGGGGCCTATTGGCAGGTTTCCGAGGGCGGGCGCCCGATCATGCGGTCGCGTTCGCTCTGGGACAAGGAACTTCCCTTGGCCGGATCGCGTGAAGAGACTGATCGGGACAAGGCCTTCGAGATCGACGGTCCCGATGGATCGGAGCTTTACGTGATCGAACGGGAGGTCACGGTGGACGGCGACCAGGGGCCGCGCCGTGTCAGCCTGTCCGTCGCCCTCGATCATGGCCAGGTCGTCGAGCTGCGTCAGGCCTTCGGGTGGGATGTCACACGGGTCCTCATCCCCATAGCGGCCGTCCTCGTCCTCTTCGCATGGCTCCAGCTCTCGCTGGGCCTGCGCCCCTTGCGGGCCGTAGGGCAAGAATTGAGTGCCGTTCAGACCGGCCAGATCCGGCGCATGATGCAACGCTTCCCCGTAGAGGTGGAGCCGCTCGCCGAGAGCATCAACAGGCTGCTCGACCGGCAGGAGGATCTTGTCCGCAAGGCTCGTGATCGCGCCGGCGCATTGGCCCATGGGCTGAAGACCCCGTTGACGATTCTTCGCGGGGAGGTGAGGCGGCTTGAACAGGCGGGCCTGCAGGATGTCGCGGGATGCATGCAGGAGCAGCTGCAGCTGATCTACACGCATGTCGAGCGCGAGGTGGCGCGCGCCCGCACCAGCGGCGCATCCGTGGGCTGCGGCGCTTATACGCAGGTGGACGAGACCATTGCCCGCCTCTTGAGACTGATGCAGCACATGCCCAGAGGAGAGCGGCTGATGTGGGAGGCCGATATCCCTGCGGATCTGGCGGTCGACATGGATCCTCACGACTTCGGCGAGGTTATGGGCAATCTCCTCGACAATGCCCGCAAGTGGGCGAAGACGCAGGTCACGGTCCAAATCGAGAGGCTGGGCGACAAGGCTCGGATCAGCGTCGAGGACGACGGACCAGGCTTCGCCGGTCATGCTCGCGGGGAGAGACCCGAGCGCGGCGTGCCGGCACGCTCCGATCCGGACTCGAGCGGGCTCGGCCTTGGGATCGTGGAAGACATCCTGGCGGAGTACGGAACAGGTGTCGATATCGAGGGCAATGGACGCTGCCGCATCGTGTTCGACATTCCCCTTTCGCGGCCGGGGCAGCTTCCCATGCCATCGAAGAGCGCCGTGCCGATGAGGTCGTAGGAGAGAAAATTGTCGCGGGAATGCTCATCGGCCTCGGCGCTGAAGGACTATGCCTTCTGAGGTTCGACGTTTCTCGTCACTTCGCTGCGGACGAGCTGGTCCCGACGGGCAAGGTCGGGGAACCAGAATCTCCAGAGAACCGCAAGCGTGAAGGTCCCGATGCCGCCGATCACGACGGCCGCGGGAGCCCCTACCAGCCAAGCCAGCGTCCCTGACTCGAACTCGCCGAGTTCATTGGAGGCACCGATGAACACCGTGTTCACCGCTGCCACGCGGCCCCGTAACTCATCCGGCGTCTCCGCTTGGACGAGGGTCTGGCGGACGACCACGCTGACCATGTCGGCGGCGCCGAGGACGGCGAGCAGCACGAGCGTCAGGCCGAAACTCGTCGACAATCCGAAGCCTATCGTCGCCAGTCCAAAGATACCGACTGCCTGCAGCATTCGCAGGCCGGCGCGGCGGGTGATAAGGGACGAGTGGGCCAGCACGATCGCCATGGTGACGGCGCCGACGGCCGGCATGGAGCGCAGGAGGCCAAGCCCCCATGGACCCACATGGAACACGTCGCGGGCGAAGATCGGCATCAGGGCCGTCGCTCCTCCGAGAAGGACGGCGAACAGGTCCAGGGAGATCGCTCCGAGCAGAAGCGGTCTCGTCCGCAGGAAGACTAGGCCTGCCACGAGACGGGACCAGGTCACAGGCTCCCGTTTGACCTCGGCGGGCCGCAGGCGCAAAGCGGCGATGAGCAGGGCGGCCAGCCCGAAACAGGCGGCCGACCCCAGGAACGGCGCTGTCGGATGAACCGCATAGAGAATGCCTCCGACTGCCGGGCCGCTGATGGTGGCGACCTGCATGACGGACGAGTTCCAGGCGATCGCGTTCGCCAGATCGCCCGTGGGCACCAGCGTCGGAACGATCGCCTGCGCGGCGGGGTTTCCGAAGGCTCGGGCCGCACCGAAGGCCACCAGAAGGCCGTAGATAGGCCAGAGGCTCGGCACACTCGCATGCACCTGCACCAGCAAGCCGAGAGCGGTCAGGGCCATCGCCGAGAAGACGAGGAGGAGGATCCAACGCCGGCTGTACCGGTCTGCGACAAGGCCGGTGACGAGCACGAGGGCCATCGTGGGCAGGAACGACGCGAGCCCGACAAGGCCGAGATTCAGCGCAGAGCCGCTGATGTCGTAAACGAGCCATGCAACGGCTACGGTTTGGATCTGAACGGCAAGCGCCATGGCAAACCGGGCTGCGCAGAACAACCGGAAATCCATATGGCGGAAAGCCGCCCAACCCCTAGACCCCATCTCGCGTGCCCTAACCCCTGTCTGGATATGGCGTGAGCCTCTCTAGCGCATCGGGCGGAAAAGTGGATCCGAATTTTTGCCGATGCCGACACTTGGGATCTCGCTCAACGATGCACTCTTCGACACGCAGGTATACGAGGAATGGCCTGTCCCAATCGCCGACCCGATGTTTCACATGTAGGCCACGCTTCATACGCGGAAAGGTCCAGATCAAGCGTGCGAAGTTTGACACTAGAAATGTTCGAAACTAACCTATTTTACAGTAGAGAAGTTGTTGCAGTGCGAAATCATAGGGAGGGTGACCATGAACATGGAACTCTCACGACGCGGCTTCCTCAAGGCTGCAGGCGTGGGTGTTGCCGGGACCACGATGGGAGCCTTCGGGTTCGCAGATCTTGAGGCGGCGCAGGCCGCGGCCATTAGGCCCTTCAAGCTGACGAACACGATGGAGACGCGCAATACCTGCCCGTATTGCTCCGTGGCCTGTGGCATCATCATGTATTCGAAGGGGGACCTCCGGAAGGGCGAGACTGCCGAGATCGTCCACATCGAAGGTGATGCCGACCACCCGACGAACCGCGGCACCCTCTGCCCGAAAGGGGCAGCCCTCAAGGATTTCGTGACGGCGGAGACCCGCCTGAAATACCCAATGGTCCGCAAGCCGGGTTCCGACAAGTTCGAGCGGATATCATGGGATCAGGCGCTCGACCGCATTGCAAGGCTGATGAAGGAAGATCGCGACGCGAACTTCATCGCCGCGAACGAGGCCGGCGTCCCGGTCAATCGCTGGACGACGGTCGGCTTCCTGGCCGCCTCGGCAACCACGAACGAAACAGCATGGCTGACCTATAAGGTCGTCCGCAGCACGGGAATCGTCGCATTCGATAATCAGGCGCGCGTTTGACACGGCCCCACGGTGTCCAGTCTGGGCCCAACTTTCGGTCGTGGCGCGATGACCAATTCTTGGACGGATATCCGTAATACGGATCTCGTCGTCATCATGGGCGGCAATGCCGCTGAAGCGCATCCGTGCGGCTTCAAATGGGTCACGGAAGCGAAGGCCAATCGTGGCGCGAAGCTGATCGTCGTCGATCCGCGCTATACCCGCTCGGCCTCGGTGTCAGACTTCTACGCACCCATTCGGCAGGGGACTGATATCGCGTTCCTGCTCGGCGTGATCAATTACTGCATCCAGAACGACAAGGTGCAGTGGGAATACGTGAAGGCCTTCACCAACGCGGCCTATATCGTGAAGGAGGGCTTTGCCTATAACGACGGCCTGTTCACGGGCTACGACGAGAACAAGCGCGACTACGATCGTTCGACTTGGGAGTACGAGATCGGTCCGGACGGCTTTGCCGTGGTCGATGATACACTGCAGCATCCGCGCTGCGTCTGGAACATGCTCAAGGCTCATGTGGCGACCTACACGCCCGAAATGGTCGAACGTATCTGCGGCACGCCCAAGGACAAGTTCCTGAAGGTGGCGCAGATGATCTCCGAATGCTCGTCTCCGACAAAGACTATGACGTCGATGTATGCGCTCGGCTGGACCCAGCATTCCAAAGGATCGCAGAACATCCGATCCATGGCGATGCTGCAGCTCATCCTTGGCAATATCGGCGTGCGTGGCGGCGGCATGAATGCCCTGCGCGGACATTCGAACATTCAGGGTCTGACCGATATCGGTCTCATGTCGAACCTGATACCGGGCTACCTGAACATCCCGGTGGAGCGGGAGGCTGATTTCGCGACCTACATGTCGAGCCGGGCGTTCAAGCCGCTGCGGCCGAACCAGACCAGCTACTGGCAGAACTACAAGAAGTTCTTCGTCAGCTTCCAGAAGATCATGTGGGGTGACGCGGCGACGGCGCAGAATGACTTCGCCTACCAGTACCTGCCCAAGCTCGACGTGCCCGCCTATGACGTGCTGCGCACCTTCGAGATGATGCATCAGGGCAAGGTGAACGGATATTTCTGCCAGGGTTTCAATCCGCTTCTGGCTTTCCCCAACCGCCAGAAGATCACGGAGTCGTTGTCGCGGCTGAAATGGCTCGTGACCATGGATCCCCTGGAGACGGAAACGTCCCGGTTCTGGGAGAACCACGGCGAGTACAACAACGTGAATCCCTCCTCCATCCAGACGGAGGTGTTCCAGCTTCCCTCGACCTGCTTCGCGGAGGATGATGGCGCACTGGTCAATTCGGGCCGCTGGCTGCAATGGCACTGGGCGGGCGGGAGCCCTCCCGGCGAGGCGAAGCACGATACGTGGATCATGGCGCAGATCTACCGGCGGCTGCGCGCGCTCTACGAGAAAGAGGGCGGAGCCTTCCCGGATCCGATCCTCAATCTCACCTGGAACTACCAGGACCCGAACGAGCCTTCCCCTGAAGAACTCGCCAAGGAACTCAACGGCTATGCGGTCGAGACCCTCACCGATCCGGCGGATCCGGCCAAGGTCGTGCTGGAGAAGGGCAAGCAGCTCGTCAACTTCTCCGTCATGCGCGATGATGGCACGACCGCTTGCGCCTGCTGGATCTATTCCGGCTGCTTCAACGAGGCCGGCAACAACATGGCGCGCCGGGACAATACCGACCCGGACGACACGGGTGCCTATCCCAACTGGTCGTTCTCCTGGCCGCTCAACCGGCGCATTCTCTACAACCGCGCCTCGGCGGACCTACAGGGCAACCCTTGGGATCCGACGCGCAAGCTGATCGCCTGGGATGGAACGAAATGGTCAGGCTACGACGTTCCGGACATCGCACCCACTGCGAAGCCTGGCGAAGTCGGCCCCTTCATCATGAACCAGGAAGGCGTGTCGCGTCTCTTCGCCCGCGGTCTCATGCGGGAAGGGCCATTCCCGGTTCATTACGAGCCATTCGAGGCTCCGATCGCCAACGTGATCGCGCCGAAAATCCGGGGCAATCCCGTCGCGCGTATCTTCCAGAGCGATGTTGCGCAGTTCGCCACATCGGAGGAATTCCCCTATGCGGCGACCTCTTATCGCCTCACGGAGCATTTCCACTATTGGACGAAGCACAATCGTGTGAACGCGGCGCTTCAGCCGGAATTCTTCGTAGAGATCTCCGAGCAGCTCGCGGCGGAAAAGGGCATCGCGCACGGTTCATGGGTGCGAGTCTGGTCCAAGCGCGGCGAGGTGAAGGCGAAAGCCGTCGTGACGAAGCGCATCAAGCCTCTCATCTGCGACGGCAAGTCCGTCCATGTGGTGGGCATTCCGCTGCATTGGGGCTTCACCGGCCAGGCGCGCAAGGGCTGGGGGCCGAATTCTCTCACGCCTTTCGTTGGCGACGCCAATATCGAGACGCCTGAATACAAGGCTTTCCTGGTCAACATCGAGCCCACGACGGCGCCGGCAACGGTCTGAGGAGAAGCGGAATGGAACCCAGTCCTCATACCGCAACCAGCAATCCGCCGGTCGCCGCCGCCAATACAAACCTGACGGAGCGGGATCTCGTTCGCCGCTCCGCTTCGACCATACCACCGCCCGCGCGGCAGCTGGAACCCGTCGCGAAACTCATAGACGTATCGAAATGCATCGGCTGCAAGGCCTGCCAGTCGGCATGCATTGAGTGGAACGATACTCATCCGGCGATCGAGACCAACACGGGTGTCTACGAGAACCCGCATGACCTGACGCCCGACATGTTCACCCTGATGCGGTTCACCGAATGGGACAATCCGCAGACGGGCAATCTCGAATGGCTGATCCGCAAGGACGGCTGCATGCATTGCGAAGATCCTGGCTGTCTGAAGGCCTGCCCCGCGCCCGGAGCCATCGTGCAGTATTCCAACGGCATCGTGGATTTCGTGCACGAGAACTGCATCGGCTGCGGCTATTGCATCAAGGGATGTCCGTTCAACATCCCGCGCATCTCCAAGGTCGATCATACGGCCTATAAATGCACGCTCTGCTCAGACCGGGTCGCCGTGGGGCAGGGACCTGCCTGCGCGAAGGCCTGCCCGACCCACGCGATAAGCTTCGGCACAAAGGACGACATGAAGAAGCTGGCCGACAGCCGCATCGAGGATCTCAAGTCGCGTGGCTACGATAATGCCGGCCTCTATGATCCGCCGGGCGTCGGAGGAACGCATGTGATGTACGTTTTGCACCACAACGATCAGCCGGAGATCTATGCGGGACTGCCGAAGGACCCAAAGGTCAGCCCCATCGTGAATGCCTGGAAGGGAATGGCCAAGTATCTCGGCTTCGCCGCCATGGGGCTCGCGGCGGCGGCAGGCGTTCTCCATTCGGCGCTGGTCAGCCCAAATCGGGTCACGCGGGAGGATGAGGAAAAGGCCGAGGATCTCGTGAAGGAGAAGACCTGATGGCACAGACGAGCATCGAGAAGGAAGATGCGATCCATCCGGGTAAACCGGTCGTCGTCGATCGTTATAATCTGGGCGCGCGGGCCAATCATTGGATCACGGCGATATCGCTCGTCCTTCTTGCTCTCTCCGGCCTTGCCTTTTTCCATCCCTCCCTCTTCTTCCTGACGGGCCTGTTCGGCGGCGGACAAAGCGCCCGGGCCCTCCATCCCTGGATTGGCGTCGTTCTGTTTTTCAGCTTCGCGGGTCTCTTCATCCGGTTCTGGCGCGCCAACCTGCCGGAGAAGGCGGATCGGGCCTGGCTCGCCCATGCCGGCGACATGATCAAGGGCGACGAGGAGAAGGTACCGCCGGTCGGGCGCTACAATCCGATCCAGAAGTTCAATTTTTGGGTCATGTCGCTCCTGATCATTGCTTTGATCCTGACCGGGCTCGCGATTTGGGATCAGTATTTCTACGACTGGACCACCATTCCCCAGAAACGTGTCGCGGTGCTCATCCATTCGCTCACGGCCGTGGCGCTGATCTGCATCTGGATCGCCCATGTTTATGCGGCGATCTGGGCGCGGGGAACGCTCAGGGCCATGACGCGCGGCTCGGTGACGGGTGGCTGGGCCTGGAAGCATCACCGGCTCTGGTTGAAGGAGTTGGCGGATCGTCATAGAGTGAAGAAGCCGGTTACACCTGCCGAGTAGGCGCATGATGACACGTGACCCGTGCGGTTCGTGAGGTTGCATGACACATCCAGGTTCCGTCGATCCCAATCCCGCTTCCATCGGTCGCGTCCCTGCCCCTCCATTTGTCAAGCTGCCCGATCCGCGACGCTTGTTCGAGGCGCGAAGCGAGCGGCTCGAATTCTTGGCGCAGGCGAACGAGTTGGCGCCTTACCTGCGATTCATCGCAGGTATCGCGGCGGCCCAGAGTGCCATTCAGGATAATTTGCCTGAGCCCCAGCTTCCATTCACGGATGCCCTCGACCGTGCCCGCAAATTCGCCATGCCGCCACTCGACCGCAATCGGGTCGATATGGACGACGTCGTATGCACAACCCTGGGCCGTCTCTTCGATGCTGTCGTATCCCTGGCCAAGCCGAATGAGGCGCAGGCTGCTCTTGCGCGGGTGAAAGCGGCCCCGGCGGAAGAGATGCGCGTCATGATGCGCAGCGTCCTCACCGATTCCATCCCAGCCGATGCCATCGCGGAGCACGTCTATGTGGCGGCGGGATTACAGGTTCATTTCGCCCGCCTGGCGGCGAGGCTCGACAAGGATAAACTCACCCGGATTACCGATGGCGTATGTCCCTGCTGCGGCGGTGCGCCCACCTCGTCCCTCGTGGTCGGATGGATGGAAGCCGAAGGCACGCGCTATTGTTCCTGCTCCCTGTGCGGAACGCTTTGGAATGTCGTTCGCGTGAAATGTGTGCTGTGCAGCTCAGGCAAAGGGATCGGATATCAGGAGATCGAAGGCGGAGCCGGGACGATCAAGGCGGAGTGCTGTGACACGTGCCGAAGCTATGTCAAAATCCTTTACCAGCAGAAGGACATGACGCTCGATCCGGTTGCGGACGACATCGCCAGCCTTGGGCTCGACATTCTCTTAAAGGATGGGGAATATCGCCGCGGCAGCTTCAACCCCTTCCTGCTCGGGATTTAGGAATGACCGAAGTGGCTCCTTCTCCCTTGCGTCGTCTCCCTTCGGTCGACCGCGTACTTCGTCAGCCGAATGTCGCGGCCCTTGTCGAGAAACACGGGCGCGCGGAAACCACGCAAGCCGTACGCGATACCCTCGCGGCGCTGCGGGAGGACGTGCGGCCTGGAGCGGAGATCGACGATGAGACCATTGTCGCGTCCGTCCTGGCCCATCTCGACGCGCGGGCGGAGCCACGGCTGAAGCCGGTCTTCAATCTGACCGGTACAGTGCTCCACACCAATCTCGGTCGCGCGGTTCTGGCGGAAGAAGCCATCAAAGCCGCAACGGCTGCCATGCGCGATGCCGTCTCCCTCGAATTCGATCTCGCCAGTGGCAGGAGAGGAGAGCGCGACGACCATGTCCGCGCGCTCGTCTGCGAGTTGACGGGCGCGGAGGATGCGACCCTCGTCAACAACAATGCAGCGGCGGTGCTTCTGGTCCTCAACACCCTCGCGCAGGGTAGGGAAGCCATCGTCTCTCGTGGCGAACTGATCGAGATCGGCGGCGCGTTCCGCATGCCTGAGATCATGGCGCGGGCAGGAGTCCTCCTGCGCGAGGTTGGCACCACGAACCGCACCCATCCACGCGATTATGCGGACGCGATGAGTCTTGAGACTGGGCTCATCCTAAAGGTCCACACCTCGAACTACCGCATCGAAGGTTTTACCACGGAGGTCGGCGCCCGCGAACTTGCGAAGCTCGCGCGGCAGCGCAACGTGCCCTTCGTCAACGATCTCGGCTCGGGAACGCTGGTCGATCTGTCCCGGTTCGGCCTCAGGAAGGAACCTACCGTCCGCGAGGCGGTAGAGGAGGGGGCGGACCTGATCACGTTCTCCGGTGACAAGCTTCTCGGCGGGCCGCAGGCGGGCTTCATCGTCGGACGCAAGGATCTCATCGCCACCATCAACCGCAACCCCATGAAGCGTGCCTTGCGGGTGGACAAGATGCGGCTCGCAGCCTGCGAGGCGACCTTGCGACTCTATCGCGATCCCGACCGGCTCGCCCAGAGACTTCCCACCATGGGTTTCCTGGCGCGGAACGTGGAAGACGTGCGGCAGCAGGCCCTTCGCCTCGCCCCAGTTCTGGCCGAAATCCTGGGAGGCAGCGCCGTCGTCGAAGCCGCGCCATGCGCAAGCCAGATCGGCTCGGGGGCTTTGCCGCTCGATACGATCCCGAGCTTCGGACTCTTGATGCGGACGAAAGATGGAGGGCGGGCGGTAGAAGCGCTGAGCGCGGCCTTCAGAAAGCTTCCATGGCCCGTGATCGGGCGCGTGGCCGACGGGGCGCTCGTCTTCGATCTCAGGTGCCTGGAAGACGAGGGCATTTTCCGGAGAAATCTTTCATTCCTACGCATCGAGGTCACCTCTTGATCGTCGGCACGGCGGGCCACATCGATCACGGCAAGACGGCCCTCGTCAAAGCACTGACGGGTGTCGACGCGGACCGTCTCAAGGAAGAAAAGGCGCGCGGCATCACCATCGATCTCGGCTTCGCCTACTGGCCTCAGGACAACGGCGACGTGATCGGCTTCGTGGATGTGCCCGGCCATGAGCGATTCGTCCATACCATGGTCGCGGGTGCCGGCGGCGTCGATTTCGTCATGCTCGTGGTCGCGGCGAACGATGCTGTGAAGCCGCAGACGCTCGAACATCTTGCGATCATCGACATCCTGGGAATTGATCAGGGCGTTGTTGTGCTCAGCAAAGCCGACCTCGCAAGCAAGGAACGCCGCGCAGAGGCGACCGCGCAGATCCGTCATGCTCTAGCAGGCACGGTCTTGGCAGAGTTCCCCATTCTTCCCGTGTCGGTCGTCAACGGCGAAGGACGCGAGGCGCTCAAATCATGTCTGCAAGCAGCGGCATCAACCAGGAGAGAGAGGGACGAGGCCGGCCTCTTTCGCCTGTCGGTCGACCGCAGCTTCGTCCTATCCGGCGCTGGGACGGTGGTGACGGGAACCGTGCTCTCCGGTTCGGTTTCCATCGGTGATCAGGTGGTCGTCAGCCCATCTGGACGCACGGTCCGCGTACGTTCGCTTCATGCCCAGAACCGCGCTGCGGAACGCGGCGTCACAGGGCAGCGCTGCGCCCTTAATCTGGTAGGAGAGAGCATATCGAAGGATAGCATCGTCCGGGGCGATATGGTGCTCGCACCTGAGATTCATGCGCCGACCGACAGGATCGATGCGAGCCTGCGCATTCTCCCGAGCGAGAAGAAACCCGTGGGCCAATGGTTTCCCGTTCGCCTGCATCATGCAGCCGTTGAGGTCGGAGCACGAATTGTTATTCTGCAGGACGAGCCCTTGCAGCCGGGCGCGAGAAGCATGGTGCAACTCGTCCTCGACCGGCCGATCTCCGCCGCCGCGCATGATCGCTTCGTGGTACGCGACACCTCCGCCCAGCGGACCATCGGAGGCGGATTCTTTATCGACCTGCGCGCTCCCACCCGTCACCGGCGCAGTGGGGAGCGGCACGCGCAAATCTCCGCTCTGGCAGAGGCCGATCCGGCCCTCGCCATGAAGAGCTTGACCGCAGTGCAGCCTTGGTTCCTCGACCTCGTGACCTTCGCTCGGGACCGTGCCATGTCGCTCGACGTCGTCACCGGTCTTGCCGACAGGCTTGGATGCGTACGCCTTGCTGCAGGCCCGGCCATTCTGGCGCTTGCAGGAGAGCGTTGGGTTGCCTTCGAGGCCGGGTTGATCGGTAGTCTCGACGTGTTCCACAGGGAGAACCCGGATCTCCAAGGGATGGGTTTCGAGCGCCTGCGCCTTCAGTGCGAACCGCGCCTGCCGGCACCGGCCTTCCGGGTTGCATTGCAGTCCCTCGTCGCGAATGGCTGCATCAAGCTCGACGGTTCATGGGTGCGCCTGCCGGGGCACGAGGTGCGTCTCGACGACCGGGAGGAGGGCACGTGGCGGGCGATTCAGCCGCTTCTTGTGGGTGAGGAGCGCTTCCGTCCCCCTCGCGTGCGCGACATCGCTAGCCAGATGGGCGTACCGGAAAATGAGATCCGTCGTCTTTGCAAGCTTCTGAGCCGTCTCGGACAACTCGACGAGGTTGCTCAAGACCATTTCTTCCTGCGCAGCACGGTCGACGAAATGGTCGGGATCATCCGGGAGCTCGCTTCTCATGCGCCCGACGGGCAGTTTACGGCGGCGCAGTTCCGGGACTGCGTCCAGAATGGGCGCAAGGTCGCCATCCAGATCCTGGAATTCTTCGACCGTCACGGTGTCACCTTGCGTCGCGGCGATCTTCGTCGCATCAATCCTCATCGGCTGGATCTCTTTAGCGCGATTCCGCCGATCGATGATGCTCATGGAGGAGAGGCGTCCCCGGTGGGGCGTCCGGACTTCAAATCCGGGTGGGGCCGCGAGCCGGTCCTAGGTGGGTTCGACTCCCACTCTCTTCCGCCATCATCCCCCGGCGGCCTGACGCACGGACGATGTTAGCAACCGTCACCCAGTACCTCGCTCAACGGGATGGCGCGCATCCGCGGGACTGCGCGGCCGGAGCCGCGGCAGTGTTTTTCGTCGGGTCGAGGCCACTTGCTGTCGCGGGATGATCTGACGCCGATCCCGGAGTGGGTCCCTTTGGAGCTGTGCCGATATAGGAGCCACCGAGACCGCCCGTCCAGCCGGTCGATCCTGCCGTTCCCGGCGAGGTGCCCGAGGCCTGGTTGTTCGGATCAGGTGCCGTGGCGGCGGTGGTTGCAGGCTCTTCAGGGCATGGGTTCTGTGCTGCACTCTGCGCTAAGCATGGTGTCGACAAGCCGACAGCCGCAACGAAAAGGATCAGGGGGGCACGCATCGCATCCGGCTCCTGTTGGCTAAGCTGTTGGAGCAACGTGGCGAAGCACAACGGGTTCCGGAACCTTCTAGACCACATTGACCTGCGGGGAACCCGCCTCCGCGTAGCCGACGATCCGGGCGGAGGGATAGCCCGCCTCGACGATTTGCCCGAGAATGCGCTCTGCCCGCTCCGGTGCGCAGGCGACGAGGAGCCCGCCCGAGGTCTGGGGGTCCGTGAGCAACTGCCTCCGCCATGGCTCGAGGCCGTCGGGCAGCAGGATGCCGTCTCTGTAGCTGTCCCAGTTGCGGGTCGAGGCGCCTGTCACATAACCGTTCCGGGCAAGCGACTCGGCTTCCCGGAGCAGGGGCAGGAGGGCATGGTCGATGCTCAGGGTCAGGCCGGACCCACGGGCCATTTCGAGGCCGTGGCCGAGAATGCCGAATCCGGTGACATCCGTGATGGCATGAACGTCGGGATCCCGAGCGAGTTCGGCGCCGATCCTGTTCAGCAGGGTGACTGAGTTCATCATCTCCGCATAGGCCTCAGGGGAAAGTGCATCCTTCTTGAAGGCCGCCGAATAGATGCCGATGCCGAGGGATTTCGTCAGGATCAGCACGTCTCCGGCTTGCGCGCCGCTGTTGCGGCGAATCTCGCTGGGTTTCGCCGTTCCGATCACCGCAAGGCCGTAGACAGGTTCGGGGCAGTCGATGGAGTGCCCGCCAGCCACCGGAATGCCGGCCTCGGCGCAGATCGCGGCGCCCCCTTTCAGAATGTCCCGGACGGTCGCAGGCGCGATCTTGCCCAGCGGCATGCCGAGGATCGCTAAGGCCATGATCGGGCGGCCGCCCATGGCGTAGATGTCGGAAATGGCATTGGTCGCCGCGATGCGTCCGAAATCGAACGGGTCATCAACCATGGGCATGAAGAAGTCCATGGTCGCGATGATGCAGGTCTCGTCGTCCAATTGCCAGACCGCGGCATCATCCGCCGTTTCGGTGCCGACGAGGAGTTGCCGGAACGGTCCGGCCACCGGCTGTTCGGAGAGGAGTTGCTGGAGGACGGACGGTGCCAGTTTGCATCCGCATCCGCCGCCATGGGACAAATGACTGAGCCGAACGTTGTGCGTATCCATGAGCGTCTTCCTCCCATCGCCAAACCATGGTTTCAGGTCCGGGACCATAACGCAACCACGTCCGTCTCCGCGGCGTTGCCCTGAAAGCCAAGCCCTCCGGAGCAGGAACGGGATCTTGCGTTTCGTTGAGCTCAGTGCCCCTATGGAGCGGCTGCCAATGACTGGCCAGGAATGTGCTTGGGAGCAGGGGATCCGATGAATGCGGTTGACGATGCCAGGCAGGAGAATGAGAATTCCGCCTGCCCCACGGCTCTGGAGGCGCCGATTGCGGTCATCCCTTTCAATGGGACCGGAGTGTCGCGAGGAGCGCGGGCCATCCCGTCGGAGGTGCCGGTCAATCTCGTCTATGGCGGAATTCCGTTCGCCGTCATGATGACGACGCCCTCCGACCTTGAGGATTTTGCTCTAGGCTTCAGCCTGACCGAGGGCATCATCAAGCATCCGCAGGACATTCGCGGCATTCGCGTCGAGCCGGATGAGCGCGGCCTTCGTCTTGCCATCGATCTGGTCCCCAACAGGCTGCACGAGCATCTGGCGCGCAAACGCGCTCTGTCGGGGCGAACGGGCTGCGGATTGTGCGGCATCGATGATCTCAAGGCTCTGCCGCACGCCCGAACTCCAGAAGGGAATGCCCCGGTCATCGCCTTGTCGGCCATCCATTCGGCCCTCCAGGACCTTGATCGCCGGCAGGTTCTCAACGAGCTGACCCATGCCGTGCATGCGGCCGCCTGGGCCGATCTCGATGGAACGATCCGCTACGTCCGCGAGGATGTCGGCCGCCATAATGCTCTCGATAAGCTCATCGGCGCCGCATGCCTGACTGACACGAAGCCGGACAGCGGTTTCGCCGTCGTCACGAGCCGCTGTTCCTTCGAGCTGGTTGAGAAAGTTGCCGCCTTTGGGGCGAAGACCCTCGTTTCGATCTCGGCACCGACCTCGCTCGCCTTGGAGCGGGCGCGGCAACTGGATATTATGCTCATCGGGATCGCCCGCCGCGACTCCATGACGGTCTTCCACGGGCTCGACCGCATCAGCGGCATAGACGGCGCACAGCCATCTGGAAACCGGGAGGCTATGTGAGCGCGTCTTTCCATCCTTCAAGGGAACGGAGTTGTGTAAGAAACGTCGCGTCGGATCCGGTTCTAATGAACGTGCCCCGTGAACACATATCCCACGCCCCGCACCGATTTCACGAGCATAGGGTGCTTCGGATCCGGTTCGATTTTGCGCCGCAGGCGCGCCACCTGGGCGTCGATCGAACGATCGATGGCTTCCCAGTGCCGCCCGCGCGTCAGGTCCATCAACTGATCGCGATTGAGCACCCGGCCGGGATGGCGGGCAAAGGTCGCCAGAAGCTCGAATTCCCCAGTGGTCAGCGCAATCTCGGAACCGTCCGGCGCCTTCAGCTCCCGCCGTCCTAGATCGAGCCGCCATCCGTCGAACCGGATGACCTCGCCAGCTTCCGGCTGGGCTATGGGGCTCGATGCCACCGGCAAGGTGGATTGGGTGCGGCGCAGGACGCTCCTGATCCGAGCGAGGACTTCTCGTAGATGAAACGGCTTGGCAATGTAATCGTCAGCTCCCACCTCCAGGCCGACCACCATGTCGACTATGTCGGACCGGCCGGTCAGCATGATGATGCCGGTCTTGCATGTGCTCGGTCGCGCGCGGACTTCCCGGGCAAGCTGAAAGCCATCCTCACCGGGCAGGACCAAGTCCAGAAGCACCAGATCGATCTTCGCGTGGGTCAGGCATTCCCGCATGGCTTCGCCATTGGCGGCCGCGCTGACCTGAAAGCCTTCATCGGACAGATACCGAGTGAGCATCTGACGAATTCTGGCATCGTCGTCGACAACGAGGATATGCGGCGCATCTGCCATCACCGGCCAAGGTCCATGAGTTCCGTCGCTCCTGACGTTGGTGCTGCTACGTTATCGGACTGACCAGGGATTTGGAAATCCTCCTGAATTGCCATGGTCCGGCGGTGGCTTGTTCCTGAAACGATCGCTCAACCTCGGGCGAATGTCCTTCGCGAATGTTTGCGGGCTTCCAATCCACGCCTCTGTTACGAACTGTTACAAGCTGGCACATAATCACACAGGACAACGGCACGGGTGTGACATTGGCTTGCATTAATCACCACAATCAGGATCGTGATCGGAGCATCCCATGTACTCCACCCATCTCCTTTCCTCAGCTGGAAGCGCGCCCCTCCCGGTATTCGGCACATCATCGGAGCCTTCGACCTTGGAGCAGCTGTTTGTCGGCCAGCCCGCAGATAAATTCGCCGCTGGAGAAGGCGTGTTCTGGGAGGGTGATACGGCATCCGACATCTTCCAGATCGTCGAGGGCTGCCTGCGCCTGTACCGTATACTGCCCGATGGACGGCGCGCGATCATGGGTTTCAGGTTCTCCGGCGAGACACTCGGGCTCTCCTGCGAGGACACTTATTGCTACACGGCCGAGGCCGTCACCCCTGTGCGGCTGCGTCGGTTGAGCCGCGCCCGCCTGCGGGCGATGAGCGATGAGGTCAGGCAACTGCAATCGCTGTTGCTTGAGAAAGTTTTCGAGGAGATCCGAGATGCCCGGCAGCATATCATCGTGCTGGGGCAGCTGGGGGCCGAGGAGCGGACAGCTCATTTCCTGGTATCCGCGGCACGCCGCACGGGAGCCGACCGGAGACGCCCCGTTACCATCGAGCTGCCGATGACGCGTCAGGACATCGCCGATTATCTTGGCCTGACGATCGAGACTGTCTGCCGTGTCTTGTCGAAGCTCAAGCGAGATGGATTGATCGCCCTGGAAGGACGTCACAGGATCGTCCTGCTTCGGATGACGGATCTTCAGCACCTCGCTGGTGAATTCGACGACGCTGAGCCGCTGGCTCCGACCTGGACCCCGGCCAAGTGGCCTCATTGATAGACCGGAAGGCCGTGCCTTCTCCTCCAGCCATGTGCATCTGTGGAGGAGCATCAGGTCGGTCCCAAAAGTGCAAGTCCACTTTTCCGCGCGATGCTCTAGTCTGGAGACTGACCCAGAGAGGGTGGCTGAGCAATCATATTCCGGGCTGACGGGAAGTTGCCGGCGATCGCTCGGGGCGAGACGGCAATTTCGCTTTTGGCCCGCAGAGTTCGGGACAGGGTCAGGGATCGGATCGTATGGGCCAGGATGTCAAAGGCCAGGATGTTAAAAGGAAATATCCGTCTGGTTCTGCCGGAGGAGCGAGCGAGCTGGTCAACGGTCCCGATCACTCGCTTTTCCAGCAGGTATTCGATCAAGCCGTGGTCGGCATTGAGCTGGTGGATAGTAACGGCCGCCTGCTCGACGTGAACGCCGCCGTGTGCGCCCTGCTCGGCTATGCCAGGGATGAGCTGATCGGGCGCAGCTTCGAGGAGATCGTTCATCCCGAGGACCAGCCGCGGGTTTTGGCGCTCGCGGCCCAACTCATGGCGCGCGAGATCCCCAGCTATCGGATCGAGAAACGTTACCTGCGCAAGAATGGTGCAACCGCCTGGGTTCGCGTGACCTCGTCCTTGGCTGAAGCCGACCCCGAGCATCCCTATCGACTTTCCATCGTCGAGGATATCGGCGAGCGCAAGCAGGCCGAGGAAGTGCAACGGACGAGCGAGGCCCGGCTGCGCACCGTGCTGGAGGCTATCCCCATTGGGGCGATCCTGTCCGACGCCGACGGCCGGGTGATCGAGGCCAACAAGGCTTATCTCGATCTGATCGGGCGCTCACTGGATGATCTTCGCGCAGGCCGTGTGCGTTGGGACGAGATCACACCGCCCGAATGGCTGGCCGCCGACGAGCGGGCCATCGCCGAGGCACGGGCCCACGGCGTCTCGTCCATGTATGAGAAGGAATATCTCCGGAAAGGCGAACGCCTCCCGGTTCTCCTGAAATTGGCTTCGGTCAACAATGGGCACACCTTCGCGGTGTTCGTACTCGACCTTTCGGAGCGCAAGGCTTCCGAAGCGGCCCTGCAGGCACGGACGACGGAGTGGGAGGCCCTAGTCGAGACCGCCCCGGTGGCGGTATGGTTCACCCATGATCCCGACCTGCGGGAGGTGAGGGCCAATCGGCTCGCCTCCGAGCTGCTCGAACTTCCCCTCGTTTTCGGTCTGTCTGATCGAGAATCTGGGAAGCTGTCCCACCGCCGCATCTTCCAGGGCGGCTTGGAAGTCGCCTTGGATCAGGTGCCTCTGCGACGGGCGCTTCAAGGTGAGGAAGTACGCAATGAGGAATGGGGGGGGCGCTTCGAGGATGGGCGGCGTGTCGACCTGCTGTACAATGCCTCACCGCTGCGGGATCGCTCAGGCGCCGTGGTCGGAGCGATTGCCGCCGCCGTCGACATCACAGCCCGTAAGCATTCAGAGGCTGTTCTGCAGGAGCGCGAGGCGCGGCTTCATTCCATTCTGGAAACGGTGCCGGAGGCTCTGATTACGATCAGTGAGAAGGGAGTTGTCGAGTCCTTCAGCCGCTCGGCATCAGCCCTGTTCGGTTACCAGCCCGATGAGGTGGTCGGGCGAAACATTAGTATGCTGATGCCTTCGCCCTATCGGGAGGCGCATGACAGCTACCTGGAGCGGTACCTGCGGACCGGCGAGAAGCGCATCATCGGCATCGGCCGTGTCGTCAGTGGTCAGCGTAAGGATGGCAGTGTGTTCCCTATGGAGCTCGCCGTGGGCGAGGTGAAGGTGGGTGGGCAGCACATGTTCACCGGCTTTATACGTGATCTCACTGCGACTCAGAAAGTCGAGCAGGAGCTGCGGCAGGCTCAAAAGATGGAGGCCGTCGGCCAATTGACCGGCGGTATTGCGCATGACTTCAACAACCTGCTCACCGTCATTCTCGGCAATATCGAGATGCTTGAGATGCGGCTGGCGGACGATCGAGAGCTGGAACTGGTGAAGGAGGTGCGGGAGACGGCTGAGCACGGCGCCCAATTGACCGAGCGGCTACTCGCTTTTGGGCGCCGGCAGCCGCTTCAGCCCAAGCTGATCGATGTCGGGGATCTCCTGGGCGAGATGACCCCGCTCTTGCGGCGTACCTTGGGTGAGACGGTTCAAGTCAGGAGCCGATCGGACAGCGACCTTTGGCAGGTACTGGTCGATCCGAGCCAGTTGCAGAACGCGATCCTGAACTTGGCTATCAATGCCCGCGACGCCATGCCCATCGGCGGTCGGTTAACGATCATGGCCGAGAATGTGGAGCTTGAGCCGGACTACGCCCGGATGCACCCGGAGGTTCGGGCTGGGCGCTATGTACTAGTGGCCGTCACCGATACCGGCACGGGCATGCCCAGGGAGATACAGGAGCGCGCGTTCGAACCTTTCTTCACCACGAAGGAGGTGGGAGCCGGTAGCGGGCTTGGCCTATCGATGGTGTATGGCTTCGTCAAGCAGTCGGGCGGTCATGTGACGATCTACAGCGAGGCCGGACATGGGACGACGATCAGGATGTACCTGCCACGCGCTGCGATTCCGGAGGACGTCGTGGAGGCGCCCGCACCCGTAACACCTATGGAGGGCTTGCGAGGACGTAACGAGACCGTGCTGCTGGTCGAGGACGAGCCGCGGGTGCGTCGGATGACGGCCGCCCGCCTGCAGGATCTCGGCTATCGCGTGCTGGATGCCGCCAACGGCCCGGCGGCGCTGGCACTGTTGGACCTGCATCCGGAGATTGACCTGCTGTTTACCGATATGGTGATGCCCGGCGGCATGACAGGCACCGATTTGGCCGAGGCCGTGCGGGTCAGGCGACCCGAGATCAAGGTGCTGTTCACGTCAGGCTATGCCGAGCTGGATGTGGTGCGGCGGGGGCAAGAAACCGAGGCGCGCTGGCTCAAGAAACCCTACAGCACCCTGGAGCTGGCGCGGACCCTCAGAGAGGTTCTCGATACTACGGGATTATAGGCCGAGCTGAGTTATGTTTCGGTCTGCAGGACATGTCACGCTTATGGGCTCGCCGGGATATTACAAACGGTTACAAAACAACACATGATATCACGGCTGTGCGGTTCGGGCGTAACAGAATCAAGCTTTCATGCTGTTGTGAACCAAGATGGGAGCCAGCCATGAACATCGCTCGTCCTATCTCCTCCCTCGTGAATCGCACCCAAAGGTGGAATCCGTTTTTGGGATCTATTCGATACTTATTCTTTAGCCTAGTGCATCGTTCGGGGCGGAAATCCGGGGCCACTTTTCCGCACGGTGCTCTAAGTGCAGGCGCACGGGCTGCCTTTGCGCTGACGGTTCTCGTCGGGGCAGCGGATCTCGTCACCGGACTAGCCTTCAGTCAAAGCGCGATTCAAATGCGGGTGGACGGCGTCATGCGGCACGCCCCGACTTTGGCTTCGCTTGAAGAAGGGGGCAAGGCAAGCACCCCGCTTCATTGACCTCCTCACCCATATTCACCTGATTTGAATGGGGGCCATCATGCCCGTTTTCGATGCATCCGCGCTCAACGACAACGATGAGACTTTGACCTATCTACGCATCATCCTAGCCGGGTCTAGAAGTGGCAAGCGGGCACAACACAGCCGTCGCGGCTGGACCGGAACTACATCTTCGGTTCAACCTCAATCCAGGAGCTTCGTCGGCCTTCCTCTCATCGTCGGCGTTGCCGTCTCGATCACGATTCCGAGCCCGTAGCGGCTCTCTATCCCAGAGGAGAGGTCTTCATGGTTGCACTGGCCGTTATGGTCTTCCCGCTCGTGCTCGCGGTCGTCTTATCCGCCCTTACGCTTGCTCAAGGCGAAACTGCCCGGGTGAGGGTCACCACCACACGGCGCGCGCATTTTCATCATGTCACTCGGTATCAGACTTTTGGATTAGACCGATAGAGACAATTTGGCGCCTGTCACTGCGCATTAACATGGTTTAAAAGCGTGAGTGTCTAACCAGAACTACCTTCCACCGAATGCCGGTGGTCGAGGGTTGCTATGGACGCTCCGCTCACCAGCCATCCGGCTTACCGCGCCTATGTGATCGACCCCAAGGGCGGGATTCTGATCGCTCATGCGTTGATCTGCCAGACTGACGAGGAGGCGATCAGCAAGGCCAAGGAATATGCCAACGGCAACGCTGTAGAGTTATGGGACAGAGGGCGCAAGATCGCCTTCATTCCACTAGGAGGCGCACACTGCGTCGTTTTCTAACCAGCGCTTATCGAGACTCCTATTCAATCTTCAGGTCTGTGTCTCGGATGGCTGAAACGCTACCTTGAAGATCAGACGACCATCCATCCCGCTTACGGCGACAAAACTGTTCATCGGATCGCGGCAGCGGTCCGCAAGGAGCAGGGTAAGGTGGCGAGCATGCGCTCGCGCGGTAATTTCATCCGGAAAAGGCTGTCCCAGCCCATCCAATGTCGACTGACCATCCAGGACGATATTGAAGAAGTATTTGGGCATGGATGTCATCGTCCCCAACACCGCTTCGTCCTCACCTAGCTGATCGCACTACCGGTGGCCTTGCCATTTATCAATCTGCCAAGCGTCATTGTTTGGGAGTGGCATCTGCAGGTTAGGAGTGTCGTCTGCGCCCTCAGAGGTCTTGATAAATCGCAACATCAATCCACCGGACGAAGAATAGGATTATTAACGAGAAGGAGGGAGACATGCCGATTTTCATCACCCAGGGCCGCTTCACGCCGGATGCCGTGCGTGAGCTTTTCTCCCATTCGGGCGGTAAGCTCCTGGCTTATTACATGACCTTCGGCGACTATGACTTCATGATCGTATCGGAAGGCCCGTTCGAGGGTGTCGCGACCTCCGCGATCGTTGCATCCGCTACCGGAGGCGTTTCAAGCCTGAAGACGATGCTTGCTATGACGCCGGCGGATATGCAGCAGGCCTTCTCGAAAGCCGAGCAGGTTGCTGCGCATTTCAAGGCAGCCGGAGCAGGAGCGTCGCGCACTGCCTAAGTGCATGCAATGATCTCCCGAATAGATTTGTGATGAGAAGGCATCTCTTGCTGCCTTCTCATCATGTCCTGGACGATTGCAGCATGCCATGTTGGTTCAATAGGGTTGGTCCCGAATGTGGAGCATGAAGAACAGGCGGGACAGCCATATTTCCAGAAGGATGAAGGCCATCACCAGAAGAACGATCTCGAGCCCACTCAAGCCGAGTGGCCGCCTCAGGATCACGAGAGGAAGGAGAGCTTCAGGAATTTGATCCAGGCCGAAGGCGCGGGCATGAGGTTCGAGCCCTAAGCGTCGCTTGAGGAAGCTTGCGGCAACATCTCCCATCATGGACATGAACGCGATCTCTGCACCCAAGCGCCAGCCGAATTTGAGCATTGCGGCAACAATCGCTGTAGCCGCAATCGCCACCGCAAGGCCTCGGAACGTTTTCGAAGAGCCCAGAAGCGGCTGTCCATCCAGCCATGTCAGGCCGAAATCGATAGGCACCGCAAAACGATCTCCAAGAATTCTTTTGAGGAGGATCGGCGTGCCGTTCGCGACCCCCAGGAGAATGAGAATGGAGAGATTCAGCCTGAGATCGCCCATGAAGCCACACCGTCAGGGGTGCTTGTGCAGGCTCGTGATGTAAGCCGTGACATCCCGGAGTTCCCCCGGCTCCAGCATGATGTTGGGCATCGTCTTATGAGAGGTCCTCATGGCGACCGTCAGAGCGGTCGTGGTCATGCCTGGAATTCGTGCGATCCGGGTGAAGGTCGGCGCCTGCGAGCGAGGAGACTGGTTCTGACCGGGTTCGACCGCATGGCAGGATGCGCAAGCCTCGCGAGCCACGCGCAGGCCCGCTTCCGAATTCCCGAATTCCTGTGCATGCAGCCCGACCGGCATCATGAGAAGCATGGGGAGCCAGCGGATCATGGTCGGCTCCCGTACAGAAGGCCATGCTCGGTGGGTGTTGGCGTAAGGAGCGATTCATCAGACAGCAAGCCTGCTCCAGGGGTCCATAGGTGCATCTTTCGTCCCTCGCGAGTCATCAGGCTCAAATGTCTAAAATGCGCCGTGAAGCACAAGCCGACTTTGACTATTCGCAACCCTCAAGACGTTCGATGCGGCCTAAAATTAAACTATGAGGGTTCGGCATTTGGGACGCCGCACTCCAATTCGGCGAGCCATACGCCGGGGCCTGCGTCTGATGGCGCGCGCCAATCGCCGCGCGGCGACAGCGATCCACCGGACGAGATCTTCGGTCCGTTTGGCATGGCCGTGCGCTTAAACTGGCTGGTGAAGAAACGGCCGAGGAAGGCTCGCAGCCATATCTTGATCTCACCGAGTTCGTAAGCCAGGCGCGAGGCTTCCGGTATGTTGGGCGGCCACGTGCCCGCTTCCTTATCTCTCCAGGCATGCCAGGAGAGATAAGCGATCTTGGAGGGACGGAAGCCGTAGCGCGTGAGATAGTAGAGGTTGAAGTCCTGCAGCGCGTAAGGTCCGATCATGGCCTCCGTCGATTGGATCTGCCCGGAGGCATCCTGCGGCACGAGCTCGGGGGAAATCTCGGTGGCCAGAATCGCATGGAGGATATCGGCAGTGTCCTCGTCCACGTCCCCGGAGGTCGCCACGAAGCGAATCAGATGTTGGATCAGAGTCTTCGCCACTGAGGCGTTGACATTGTAGTGGGACATCTGGTCGCCGACACCATAGGTGCACCAGCCGAGCCCCAGTTCTGAGAGGTCGCCGGTGCCCACTACGATGCCACGATGGTGGTTGGCGAGTCGGAACAGGTAATCGGTCCGAAGACCCGCCTGAACATTCTCGAATGTCACGTCGTAGGTTGGCTCACCTTCGGCAAAGGGGTGATCGAGATCCTTCAGCATCTGCCGTGCCGCCGGGCGGATGTCGATCTCCGACGCGTTGACGCCGAGGGCTCGCATGAGCGCCCAGGCATTGCCTTTCGTACCCTCGCTCGTCGCGAAGCCAGGCAGCGTGTAGGCGAGGATGTTGGTCCGGGGAAGACCCAGCTTGTCCATGACGCGGCAGCAGACGAGAAGGGCTTGGGTGGAATCGAGGCCACCCGACACGCCGATGACCACTTTCTCCGTTCGCGTTGCCTGCAGACGTTTCGCGAGCCCCTGGACCTGGATGTTGTAAGCCTCGTAGCAATTCTCCGTGAGCTTGGCGGGGTCTGCGGGAACGTAGGGAAACCGCTCGATCGGCCGGCGCAGGGTGAGCGCCTCCTCCGGCGCATCAAGGTGAAGGGAAACGATGCGGAAGTCGTCCGGAAGGACCATCAACTCGTCGGCGCAATCGCGGAAGGTGACCCTCCGCATACGTTCTTGGCGCAGGCGCCCGATATCGACATCGGCCACGGCCATGGTTGATCCCGGTGGAAAGCGCTCGGTTTCGGCAAGCCGCAGGCCGTCCTCGAAGATGCCGCCGTGGCCGTCCCAGGCGAGATCGGTGGTCGATTCCCCCGGGCCCGCCGCCGAATAGGCATAGGCTGCGACGCAGCGCATGGATTGGGAACCGCATAGGAGGCGCCGATCTTCGGCCTTTCCGATGGTGATGTTGCTGGCCGAGAGATTGAGGAGGATCTCGGCGCCCGCCAGGGCGGCCGTGGTGCTGGGCGGTTGTGGTACCCACATGTCTTCGCACACCTCCACATGGAACGTGAAGGCGCAGCTGCCCGCCGACCGAAACAGAAGATCGATCCCGAAGGGAACCTGAAGCCCGGCAACGGCGATCATCCGTCCTCGAATCCCTGCTCCCGGGGCGAAATGCCGGCGCTCGTAGAACTCCCGGTAGTTCGGCAGGTAGGCCTTCGGCACCACTCCCAGGATGCGTCCGGCATGGATAACGACGGCGGCGTTGTAGAGGCGGCCGTCCAGGCGGAGAGGAGCCCCGACCACGAAGGCCGGGAAGAGGCTGGCGCTTTCCGCGACCAAGCGGGCAAGTCCGCGTTCGACGGCCTCCAGCAGGGCATCCTGATGCAGGAGATCGTCGATGGCATAGGCGGATATGCCGAGTTCTGGGAACACCATCAGAGCGATTCGTTCCTGGTGCCCCTGGTGCAGAAGCTCGAGGGTCCGGTCGACGTTGAAGGCTGGGTCCGCGACCTCGGTCTGCGGGACACAGGCTGCGATGCGGACAAAGTCATGGCGGTAGGGTGTGAAGAACGAAATCATTCCGCGTCCGATCAGAATTGGCCCTCATGGGCAGAGCTTGCTCCATTGCCGTCAGGGGATGGGAGCCCCGCCGTACTATGTTGATACGCTAGTAACTAGCACAAGGAATCCAATCCGCCATGGGGCTGGTCCCTCAAACACCGGAGGTCCTCCGTAACAACGATAGGTGGGATAGGGATCAACTCGGATTTCGGGGCAAGTTGACCAAACGCAAGATCGGTATCTGCCATCCATGCTCATGTTCGCTCGGGTGGAGACACTCGCGATACACTAGGATTTCACCCTCCTGGACCTGCAGGCCAAATGGGCCTGCTTGCCAGAGGACGCCAAGTCCAGGTCAGTCATGGTGACATCCAGGGCCCCCTTCGGCACGAATGATGTCGCCCAGGGGCTTCTCCACCGGCTCCCGGAGGGACGCAAATGCCTGATTATTCGAATGGAGCGGAGAATTTTCTTCCGCAGTCGATTGCCAACGAGCGGACCTAGGGATGAGTTCGCTCGACAACGACTAATCATCAAAGCCAGACATTGAGCCCGGGGCCGTACCGCACGATGCGCCAAGCTAATGGATCAATGAAAAAGATCGAGGTGTGAGCCGATGCCTTTCGCCAACCGATCCGATGCCGGTCGCAGGCTTGCTGCCGCCCTCCAGAAGTATCAGGATCAGGATCCGGTCGTGCTTGCGCTGCCGCGGGGTGGTGTTCCCGTCGCGGCTGAGGTTGCCGCGGCGCTCGGCGCACCGCTCGACCTTGTGATCGTGCGCAAGATCGGCGTGCCTTCACAACCCGAGCTGGCCATGGGAGCCGTCGTCGACGGCGAAACGCCGATCGTGGTGCGCAATGAGGACGTCATCCGATTGTCTGGGATCGAGGATCGGAAATTCAAATCTCTCTGCGATTCCGAGATTGCCGAGATCGAGCGGCGGCGCCGGCGCTATCTCGGGCATCGCGAACGGGCGGTCGTCACCGGGCGAACGGTCATCGTAATCGATGACGGGATCGCCACCGGGGCGACGACCCGCGCGGCATTGCAAGGCATCCGTCGGCGCACACCAAGACAGCTTGTTCTGGCAATTCCAGTGGCGCCATCGGATACTCTCGCCAAGCTTCGGAACGAGGTCGATGATCTCATCTGCCTCGAAGAGCATGAGTTTTTCGGAGCTATCGGATTCTACTATGCCAATTTCCGACAGGTTTCCGATGAGGAGGTCATCGGCATCCTCAATCGCCTCCCAGCCGGCGCTTCTTGACAATCCTCAATGAAGGCAAGGCAGCGCGGACCATGCTCTCAGCCAGTTCTTCCCTCTCAACGGAGCAGGAGCATCATCATGCAGATCCCGGCTCAAGTCGATTTTCAGGGGTTCGAGCCGACGGGGAGGCAGCGTACCTTGATCGAAGAGAGAATGGCGGACCTCGACAAGTTCTTCGACCGCATCATGGCCTGCCATGTGGTGATGAAAGGACCCGGACAACATCAGCGAACCGGTGGTCAGTATCAGGTCAATATCCATCTGGTTCTGCCCGGCGGGCATGAGGCCACGGTCGATCGGACGCCGCCTGAGAACGAGCGGTTCTCCGATGCATCATTTGCGATCAACGATTCCTTCAACCGGGCCCGGCGGCAGCTCCAGGATGCAATCCGACACATGCAAGGTGAAGTCAAGATGCATGAGCCTCAGCCGATTGGGACAGTCAGACAGATGAATACTGAAGAAGGATATGGAGTCCTTGAGTCCCCCGACGGACGTGAAATCTATTTTCACCGGAACAGCGTTCTCGGCGATGCCTTCGGGCAACTCAAACCAGGGACGCGGGTAAACTTCTCCGAGGAAAGTGGAGACAAGGGGCCGCAGGCCAGCAGCGTTAGGCTGCTTGGCAAGCACGGGCTTCGTTGACACCAGAACCTCTAGTCAAGCACGACATCGGCTGAAATGGATACCGACGCTTGCTCGAATGTCTTTCTAAATTGACTGAACGCAAAGCGCGTTGGGTTGATCAACGCATTTTTTGAGGTTGCGGGCTGGGGCCTATCATTGGAGATTCCTATGGCTGAGACGACAAAGCTCCCTCTCAAAAAAGAACCTGCGGCACCGGTTGAGGCTGGGTGGCTTCCCCTTGAGCGGATGCGCCGGGAGATGGACAATCTCTTCGAGGAATTTGGGCGAGGTTTCGGATTCCCAGCCCGATGGAGCATGCCTGAGATCGAGCGGCTCTGGCGGGCCAGGGGGCGTATCATGGAGCCCATCTCCGACCTCGTCGAGCGCCCCGACCGATACGAGGTCACGGCAGAGCTGCCAGGCATGAACGAGAAGAATATCGAAGTGAAGCTGGCGAATGGCAGCCTGATCATCTCGGGTGAGAAGAAGGAAGAGAAAGAAGAAAGGGAAGCGAATTATTACATGTCCGAACGGCGCTACGGCTCATTCCAGCGCAGCTTCCGTCTTCCCGAAGGTGTCAATGCGGACAAGATCGAGGCCACCTTCAAGAACGGCGTGCTGACGGTCGCACTCCCCAAGACCGAAGAGGCCAGGAAGGAGAAGAAAATCGACGTGAAGGCCGCGTGAGAATTGTCTCGGAAGGGCCATGGCGATGGCCCTTCCGAGACAGGCGTAAATCAGGGAAACCTCTTGTCGGGCATTTCGACCTTCAACGCCTGCGCAAAGATCTGCGATATGTCAAGGACCGTGAGCCGGCCAGAAAGGGCAGAGACGAACTCAGCTGTCTGAGAGATCGTGTTCGCCAGGAGTACCGCGTCAATGGACGGCTGCGTCAGGTTGGGAAGAGCGGTAATCCCACCCACGCCATGAGTCGCCGCGACGATTACCCGTTTCGCGCCGCGCTCGCGGCACTGCTGTGCAACCCGCGCCATCGTGGTGCCCGAGCTGATCAGGTCATCCAGAATGATCGCGGTGCAGCCGGAGACGTCTCCGGAAAACAGATCGCCTGGAATCTGTCCCGTGCTGCGTTGCTTGTCCGCAAGGCCTTTGGAAACCGGGCGGTCGAGGATATCCTCAAGTCTCTGTCGGAAGAATTCCGCTCGCTTGGCTCTGCCGATATCGGGCGATACGACCGCAAGGTGGCTTTCGCCAACCATACCGGCAACATGAAGGCCGAACACCTCATAGGCGCCCAGACGGGTTGTGTTGCAGCGGAAGGCATTCTGAAAGGCCGAGAGGTTGTGAACCTCCATGGTGATGGCCCGCTCCGACCGCTCTCGAAGCGCTGGCCGACTTAGCGCGTCGTGATGGGATCGTAAGTTTTCGTCTACCGATCCGTGCGAGGATAGCAAAGATAGGGTGTCACTGCGGTGACCCGATCTGCTCCCGCGTCCTTCAAGGCGCCAACGAAAAACAGCAGACGGCAAAGCTCTGCGCGGAGCCGCCATGGAGGCCTGCGATCACATAGACATCTCTTCTGCGCACATCGACGAGAGGCCTTGTCTTATGTTCGCCACCCTCGAATTCACGCTCTTTATGGAGATGACGTAGCTGGCTTAGGATGAGCGATGCGTTCTCTAAAGTCCGCCGGCGATTTCAAGGCGAACAGAATCGGCCGTCAATACGAGGACATGCCGCCATACTCGAAGAGCTTCTAGGCGATGTCGAGCGCGGGCACGTCTTCGGACATGATCATACTGGTTCCGACCTCGAAGGCATCGATGGGCGCTCCCATGGCGTAGAGCGCGACGATCCTGTGCTCATCGAGTCCGCCGCCGGGAAAATCTGGATGCCCCGCAGTCCAGCTGCATCGAGGATGGATTGCGTCCCGTTGGTCAATTTTGCCAAGTTCCCGGTGTCCAACCTAACTCCGCGAATTCGGCTGTCCGGGCCGGCTTCCTTGCAAGCTCGACGGCTCGTCGTACTCCTTCCAGGGTGTCGTAGGTGTCGACGAACAGGGTTGTGTCCGGAAAACCAGGGATGCCCCAACGCTGCTAGGTTCGAGGTTGCTGATGCGCCTGCGATAAAGGAGGCCCTGGCGCCTTTCAGTGCCGCATCCATCCCCTGCGCACGCCGAGCGCCGAAATCGACGACGGGTCGACCTTGGGCGGCGACAATCCGAGCCGCCTTGGAGGCGAGGATCGTCTGGAGGCCGATCTGGTTCAGAACAAAGGTCTCGATGATTTGCGCCTGACCGATGGGAGGTATGATTTCGAGAAGTGGCTCGTCCGGAAAGATAGGAGTCCCATCGGGCACCGCATGAATCTCGCCTTTGAACCGGAAATCCCTAAGCTGATCGATGAAGGCTTAAGGACATAGGGCATTCGAATCGAGATACGCACGGTCCTCTTCGCTGAAGGAGAGGTTTTCCAAATCCTCCAAAAAGGGGTTCAGGCCGCAGGCCAGAAGATAGCTCCGCTGCGGCGGAAACTTGCGGAAGAACAGGTCGAATACGCAACCGCATTCATGCCGAGTTCGCCATAGGCGCGCAGCATGGTCAATTGATAAAGATCGGAGAAAAGGGCATTTCCGCTGCTCGGACAATCGTTCGTCATGAAATCTGGCATCCTGCCGTCAGTACTTGATGGCTGCAAAAAACATGGCGAAGAGTCCGTCGGCGACGATCACCATGAAGATCGCTTTCACGACTGATGACGTGACATGCCTTCCCAGGGATTCGGCCGACCCTTGAACGGCAAGTCCCTCGATGGAGGCGATCATGCCGATGATCAAGGCCATGAAGGGAGCTTTGATCATGCCGACCAGGAACGTGTTGAGGGCAATGGCTTCCTTCAGGCGCGACATGAAGATACGCGGGCCAATTCCCTCATAAAGCCATGCGACCAAGCCGCCTCCGAACAGCGCGGACAGATCCGACAGGAAGGTCAGCATCGGCAGACCGATGATCAGGGCGAGGAGACGAGGGATGATCAGCACTTCCATCGGATCGAGTCCCATGACCCTTATTGCATCGATCTCCTCCCGCATTTTCATCGAGCCCAGTTCGGCCGTGAAGGCGGATCCCGAGCGGCCTGCGATCATGATCGCCGTGAGCAGAACGCCGAGTTCGCGGAGAACGAGGATGCCGACCAAGTCGACCACGAAGGCGCTCGCCCCGAACTGGCGCAATTGGAAGATGCCCTGCTGGGCGATGATGCCGCCGACCAAGAGGGAGATCAGCGCCATGATCGGGACGCTCCGCAGGGCGACGAAGTCGAGCTGATTAACCAGAGAGGTTCCTCGAAACCGCCGCGGCTGCGTGACGACACGCCCCAAGGCCATCATGAACTCCCCCAGGAAAGCCAAGCCTGAGAGGAGATCCCGGCCCAAATTCAGGACCGCGTGGCCAAGGCCGTCCAAGAGATCGAACACCCGATGACGCGTCACCTCTGCCTCGGGAGGAACGTCATAGTGATCCACCTCATCAAGCAGAATGCCATGCTCTTCGCGCGCGTTCTCAAAAGCAAGAGTACAGCCTTTGATCCTGAGGTCGTGTCGAGTGCGATCCAGGAGCCAAGCGCCGACGGTGTCGAGACGCTCGACGCCGGAAAGGTCGAACGTCGCGCGGGCACCCTTGACGTCCGTGATCAGGTCCGCCACGGCGATTTCCATGGCGGAGGCCTGCTCGGCGCTCCAGTTACCAGAAAGTTCGATCAGAGGCTCCTTGGCGTCCTGCTTCAACTTCCACTTCGGGTGGCGATGCAGGGCACTGTCCCGTGGGTCGTGAAGGGGAACGGAAGCCTCGAGGGTCATGGCGGCTCGCTCCTCCTCACCGGTTCAGTGCGACATGAGCACCGGTACGGTCACGGAGCGGAGAACCTCCCGGGTCGTGCCGCCGAGGACTACCTCCCGCAGGCGCGAATGACCGTAGCCGCCCATCACGATCAGGTCCGCATTCATGTCGGCCGCATGAGACAGGAGCATGTTCGCGACATCGACCTCATCGATGGGGAGTCTTTTTGCCTCGGCCTGGATTCTATGCCGGGCCAAATGTCTGGCCAGGATCCTGCCCGAGAGATGGGAGTTCCCATTCTCTCCCTTGCCGATGGTGACAATCTCCACGTGGTGGGCGAGCGACAGCAGAGGCAAAGCATCGGCAACGGCTCGTGCTGCGGGTTGACCACCGTCCCAGGCGATCAGGATCGAATCGATGTCGGGACGGATGCGGATATAGGGCACGATGACGATAGGCCGCCCGGAGCCGAAGAGACATGCCTCGATGATATCCGAGGTATCAGTGCCGTCCGGATTGGGCTGCGGCAGGATGACGGCGTCGAAGCAGCGCGCCACTTGGCTCAAGGAGTAGCCGACTTCTCCGGCAATGGCCCTGAACCTTACGATATCGATCGACTTATCGGCCTCTCGGGCGACCTGCGCGAATTGCTCGACGGCCCTGCTCGCCGCAACTTCGACCTCTTCTTTCATGCGTGAGAGGAGGTCGTCCGGCAGTTCGGCGGCGAGGCCGGGAGGTAGCGATGGCTCGATGGTCGGAACGGCTGCGGTCAGACAAGCGCCACACGTGGTCGATAGCGAAAGAGCATAGGTTCCGGCAGCTTCCATGCCGGTGCCCGTCAAGACCAGCAGATCCTTGAGAGCCATGCTGTCCTCCTGCAAAGCCGTGCGGATTGACGATCAATCGCTCTCCGACCTTGAAAAGAAGATGCCACAAAGAACACGCTCGAATTTGACTTAACGCAAACTTGGCTTGACGGACATTCTCTAGGTTGGCTCGGTAACCTCATCGGGGGATGGCCACCGCACCGAGGAGCAGCATGATATGGCCTTCTCCCCATGTCGGCAGGAGAAGGCGCCATAAACCGCGTGCCTTTCACCCGCGGGAGATCGGAAATATGTCGGAGCACAGCGGGCGAGCGTCGCGCTGCATTGCTGTGTCAGTTCCTGCAACGGTCCCTGATGCGGAGCCTCGTCCTTGAACTCCCCTTCAAATGGGCACCGTATTGCGAGTTCACATACTCTCCGACGTGGAGGCGGAAGCGTTCCGGTGCCTCGAGCACCTGCACCAGGAAGGTGCGACTGGTGAGCTCGGGAATTTGGGACAGGTCGACATCGTCCGAGAAAGGCATGGCATTCTTCCCACGGATGCAATCTTTCCAATAGGTCCGAGGGCGATCTAGCTCGGGCTCCAGTGTTGCGGGCAGAGAAAAAGCAGCCGGGTTGAGTTCCATGGCACCCTCTCGCAGAGAAGCAGACCTATCCATCATAGATCAGCAATGGATTTCTTTAAACTCCACACCCTTCGATCCCTGGGTGAAATGGCCTGCTCCGTCATACCAGAGGAAGGTGCAGGTCTTCCGCCTGTGCCGGAAGCGGTCCATTCTGAAAGGGACGCGTCCTGGCGGGATCCGCCGGTGCGCGACACAGGAGGCGCCGAATGCCGCAGGTTGTGACGCTGACTATGAATCCCGCGCTGGACATTGCCACGAGCGCAGACGCGGTTCTCCCGACGGACAAGGTCCGCTGCGAGGCACCGCGATACGATCCAGGCGGCGGGGGTATCAACGTGGCGCGGGTGATCCGCAGACTTGGCGGCGATGCGCTCGCGATCTTTCCCGCCGGCGGGGCCGCCGGGATGGCTCTGGATGCTCTGCTGGACCGGGAGCACATTCTCTATTATCGCGTCCCGATCGCAGGAACGACACGCGAGAGCTTCACGGTCGATGAGCGGCGGAGCGGCCAGCAATACCGTTTCATGTTGCCCGGTCCGAACCTGATCGAAGAGGAGTGGCAGGCTTGCCTCGCCCGTCTGGCCCGCCTTGCCGAGGGTGCCCGGTTCATCGTCGCCAGCGGCAGCCTGCCGCCCGGTGTTCCAGCCGGTTTCTTTCAGCAGGTGGCCGACCTAGCAAAGCATCTCGGGACCCGCCTCGTGCTCGACACATCGGGCGATGCTCTGCGTCAAACGCGCACGGGAGCGTATCTCCTGAAGCCGAGCCTCCGCGAGCTTCGGGAATGGGTCGACCGGGATCTTCCGGACGAGGCCGCACAGACAGCCGCTGCGCGAAGCCTGATTGCACAGGGTGCCTGCGAGGTCATGGTGGTGTCCCTCGGCGGGGAGGGGGCCCTTCTTGTGTCCGGCGAGGGCGCCGAGCGACTGAGGCCTATCAAGGTCCCCGTCCGGAGCGCCGTCGGGGCGGGAGACAGCATGGTCGGCGCCATCGTGTTTGGGTTGACACAGGGCCTCGATCTTCGCCACGCCGTCCGCCTGGGGATGGCCGCGGGCGCCGCGACATTGATGACACCAGGGACCGAGCTTTGCCGGCGGGAGGATGTCGAGCGCCTCTATGCGGCGGCGAGCTGACGGGCGCGAATGAGGGAAAGGCCGTGTCGGTGATCGAAAGCTATTTGCAGCGAATCTGGATCGCCTAATTCAGCATGGAGATCGCCCTGAGGTTCGGGGTGCACACCTATGCGGGCAGCCTCGGCATCCTTGCTGGAGACATGGCGCGCTCCGCCTCCGACCTTGAACTGCCGATGGTGTTCGTCCGATCAGCAAGATCGGCCCAATCCCCAACAGCCAGCACATGATGCGCCGCTGGGCCAGTGAGCTTATCTGCGGTGACGAGGTACAAGGCGTGCTGACCTGTCTCTGAAGTGGCCTTATGTCCTGGGAACAGGATAGGGGATACCTGTGATCGTAAGTCCGCCTTGACAGTTGTGCCGGATATAGGATTCCAGGTTCTTGGAACGAGGCGCCTCCGGACCATGGGTGTAATCTGCGCACCACGCGGGATTTTCACGCCAGGAGGATATCAGGCGCTTGGAGCGGAGTATGGTAAGTTGCTGATATGAATTCGGAATTATCTTTTCTTCTGACTGGCATGATTTTTGCTAACTTGGCCATGTCCGCGTAAGCATAAGCTCAGGGAACACCGAACGCGGAATGGAGAGGAAGAATGTTCAAAGCTCTCACACTCACAGCTTTCGTATTCACGACGGCGATGTCCGTTCATGCGGCTGCAAGTGAACTTCGGGTTGGATTTACCCTCGATGCACTGACACTCGATCCTGCGAACCACCGCAAGCGCGAAACGGAAACCATCATCCGGAACATCTACGATGGCCTCCTGACCCGCGATGCCAAGATGAAGGTCGTTCCGGAGCTGGCTGAATCTTGGAGGCAGGTCGATCCCCTGACTTATGACTTCACGATCCGGCAGGGGGTGACGTTCCACGACGGCTCTCCGATGAGCGCGGACGATATCGTCTTTACCTTCGAGCGCCTCACCAAGGACGGCGCCATGGGCGGGCAGACCAGCCCGCGCAAGGATCTCGTCGGCCCAGTCAAGACGATCACGAAGGTCGATGACCGGACGGTGCGGTTCACCTTGAGCGAGCCATGGCCGATTCTGCCTGCAATGCTTCCCTTCCAAGAAGTGGTGAGCAAGGCCTTTACCGAGAAGGTCGGGTCGCAGGGGCTTGCGACCCAGACCAATGGAACCGGACCCTTCAAACTGGTGGAATGGCGCAAGGGCGATTCCATCATCATGGAGCGCTTCGACGGATATTACGGCGGGGCGACCGATATCCCGCCTGTCGGCAAGGCCTGCGTCGACCGCGCCATCTTCCGCATCATTCCGGAGAACGCCTCCCGCGTCGCCGCTCTCCTCGCGGGTGAAGTCGATATCATCAACGAGCTGCCGCCTTTCGACATGAAGAAGGTGGAGGCCAATGTGAACACGAAAGTGATGAAGGTCAACGGCACGCGCACGTTCTTCGTCGCCCTGAACAACGTGAAGAAGCCCTTCGATGATCCGCGCGTGCGCCAAGCCGCCAACATGGCGATCAACAAGGCGCTCATCATCGACAAGGTCCTGCTTGGAACCGCCATTCCCCTAAACGGCGTCATGAGCCCCGATGCGTTCGGCTACAATCCCGATCTTCCCGCCTATGCTTTCGATCCGGAGAAGGCGAAGAAGCTCCTTGCAGAGGCGGGTTATCCGAATGGTGTCGACGTGACCATCGATTCGGAAGGCGCCTTCAAGGAGATGACGGAGGCCGTCGCCTCGATGCTGACGAAGGCTGGCATCCGCGCTAAGGTGAATGTGGGTGAAGGCTCGACACTTCGGGCGAAGTGGGCACCGAAGGGCGAGAAGAGCGGCGACATGTACTTCACCTCTTGGGGTAACGGCTCCCTCGATCCAGCCGATATCTTCGTGCCGACCCTGAAAACCGGAGATCGTGGCAACAGCGCGTTCTATTCCAACAAGGACGTTGATGCGCTGCTGGATGCGGCCAATGTCGAACTCGACCAGTCCAAGCGTGCCGATCTCTACAAGAAGGCGCAGGTGATCGTGAATAAGGACGTTCCGTGGATCTTCCTGTGGCTGCCGCAGGACATCTATGGTGTCTCGAAGCGCGTCAGCGGCTGGGAGCCAAGTGCGGACAGCAAGATCAACCTGCATGACGCCTGCGTGAAGTAAGCGTCGGCCTACCACCTGCTCAAGGAGAAAGAGCCCGATGAAACCGTTGGCGCTCATAGGGCGTGTCGTCCAGCTCCTGCCGGTTCTCCTCGGCGTCAGCGTCATCGTTTTCGTGATGATGGCCCTGACGCCCGGCGATCCTGTGGAGATCATGCTGGCCGACCAGCAGGCTACTCCTGAGCAGGCTCAGGTGCTCCGCCATGATATGGGACTGGACCGTCCAGCGCTGGAACGGTTCGGAATCTTTATCGGAAATGCCCTGACTGGCAATTTCGGCCTGAGCTTCTTCCACCGCCGTCCGGTCTTCGACGTCATCGCTGAACGTCTTCCCGCGACCATAGAGCTGACGCTCGCGGCGCTGCTTTTGGCTCTCGCGATCTCGATCCCTCTCGGCGTGGTGGCGGCCGTCAAGAAGAATCGCCTCGTCGACAGGCTCGCGGCGATCGGATCGCTTTTTGGCGTCTCGCTGCCGGGCTTCTGGTTCGGCATCATCCTCATCATTCTCTTCGCCGTGCAGATGCGGTGGCTGCCGGTTTCCGGGCGTATGGATTTCGCCTGCGAGGTGGCTCCGATCACCAGGCTGATGACCATCGACAGCATGTTGCGCGGACGGCCCGATTGTTTCGCCGATGCCCTGTCGCACTTGGTCCTTCCCGCGCTCACGCTGGCACTGCCCATGGCGGCCGTTCTCACCCGTGTCCAGAGGGCGGCAATGCTGGAGGTGCTGCGGTCCGACTACATCGTCTTCGCCCAGGCCAAGGGGCTCTCGCGCCGTCGGATCCTCTGGCGCCACGCCCTCAAGAACGCTTTGGTGCCCACCGTCACAGTCGCGGCCATCGAGACCGGTTCTCTCCTCGGAGGCAATATGGTGGTTGAAACCGTGTTCGGCTGGCCCGGGCTTGGCCGTCTCGTCGTCGAGAGCATCTTCGTTCGTAACTATCCCCTCGTGCAGGCAGCCGTGCTGCTCTACGCCGTCACCTACGTACTGCTGAACTTCGTCGCCGATATCCTCTATACGCTTCTCAATCCGAGGGTTCGCCTGTGAGTGCCGCCATTCAAGCACCCGCTACCGTGCCGGAGCGTGCAGAGACGCCCACATGGCAGAGTCTGAGCCGGTTCTCCGGCGATGGGTTCTCCGTATCGGCCGCAATTATCGTTCTCATCTTCGTCCTGCTGGCGCTTCTGGCGCCCTGGTTTGCGCCTCACGATCCCTACGAGACGGATCTTTTGCGCCGCCTCCAGCCTCCGGCCTGGATGGAAGGGGGGGATTGGAGCTACTTTCTCGGCTGCGATGCGCTCGGTCGAGATATCCTTTCTCGTATCATCTATGGCTCCCAGGTTTCGATCACCATAGGACTGGCCGTCGTCCTCATCGCGACCGCCATCGGGACGGTGCTCGGTCTCGCTGCGGGCTACATGCGTGGCTGGGTCGATATCGCGATCTCGCGTGTCGTGGATATTCTTCTCGGCTTTCCCTATCTCATCTTCGCCATCGCCCTGATGGCTATGATGGGCCCCGGCCTGCAGAACATCATCCTGGCGCTGGTCTATAAGGAGTGGGTCGTTCCTGCGCGCGTCGTTCGCGGCGAGGTGCTCGCTGCCCGCGAGATGGAATATGTAGAGGCTGCCCGGGCAATCGGCGCGCCGCGTCTTCACATCATGTTCCGCGAAATCCTGCCGAACATTCTCTCGCCGGTGATCGTCGTTTCCACCATCCGCATGGCGCACGTGATCATCCTGGAAGCAAGCTTGTCCTTTCTCGGCATCGGTGTTCAGCCCCCCACGGCATCGTGGGGATCGATGGTGGCGGACGGACGGGGCTTCATCCTGGATGCGTGGTGGGTCAGCACCTTCCCGGGCATCGCCATCCTCATCCTCGTCCTCTCGATCAATGTGGCAAGCCAGGGCCTTCGCGATGCTTTTGACCCGAAGTTCAGTGATTGAGATGCCGGAGCCTCTCCTCTCGATCCGCAACCTCAAGACTTGCTTTCCCACCCGCGCAGGTCTGGTAACGGCCGTCGACGGGGTCGATCTCGATCTCTATCCTGGCGAGTGCCTCGGCATCGTGGGCGAGAGCGGCTCGGGGAAGAGCGTGACCTTCGCCAGCGTCATCGGCCTCGTGCGTTCGCCGGGCTATGTTGCCGAGGGGACGATCCGCTTCGATGGCATTGATCTGAGGCATCTCGACGCTGAGAAGTGGCGGCGCCTCCGGGGTCGCGACATCTCCATGACGATGCAGGACGCGCTCACTGCGCTCAATCCGGCCCTCACGGTTGCGGAGCAGATCGAGGAGGTCCTGCTCGCCCATACCACGGATCTACCCCGGACGGGACGCCGGGAGGCCGCACGGGCACGTGCGATCGAGATGCTCCGGCTTGTCGGCATTCCAGCTCCCGACAAGCGGATTGACGATTACCCGCACCAGTTCTCGGGCGGAATGCGCCAGCGCATCATGATCGCCATCGCCCTGTCGTGCCGCCCGAAGCTACTGATCGCGGACGAGCCGACAACTGCGCTCGATGTGACGATCCAGGCGCAGGTGCTCGACCTGATCGGGGATCTTCGCCGTGAGCTCGGCATGAGCGTGGTTCTCATCACGCACGATCTCGGCGTCGTGGCCGAGCATACCGACCGGGTCGCGGTGATGTATGCTGGCCAAGTCGTCGAAACGGGTCCGACCCGCGATCTCATCAGCCTTCCCAAGCATCCTTATACCCGCGGCCTCATAGGCTTGATTCCGCGCCTATCGGATCTCGACGCCCCGATCAGGCCGATCGAGGGGCAGGTCCCGGAACTCATCGGGCTCGGCGGAATCTGCCGCTTCCATGATCGCTGCGACGACCGATTACCCCAGTGCCGGTCCGATATTCCTATGATCGATATCGGGCCCGACCGTCAAGCGCGCTGCATCCGAGCCGAGGAGTACTTCTCATGAGCGATGCGCAGCGCCACCCTCTTCTTGACGTTCGTGATCTCGAAAAGGTCTATCACCTCAACAGCGGCATCATGCAAAGGCTTGCCCGGCAGCCTGCGCTCGATCTTCGCGCCGTCGATAAGGTGAGCTTCTCTGTCCAGCCGGGCGAGACGCTTGGCCTCATCGGCGAGTCCGGCTGTGGGAAATCGACACTTGCACGGACAGTCCTGCGCTTGCACGAACCCACTGCCGGCAGCATCAGCTTCGAAGGCACCGAAATCACGAAGCTGTCGCATCGAGAGATGACAGCCCTGCGCCGCCGCATGCAGATCATCTTCCAGGACCCATATGCCTCCCTCAATCCGCGGAAATCCGTCGAGGACATCGTTGGCCTGCCCTTGTCCATCCATGGGGTTGCCCGACGTGGAGAGATCCGAGATCGCGTGGTCGCGATGCTCGAAAGCGTCGGCTTGAAAGCCGCGCATCTGGGCCGCTTCCCGCATCAGTTCTCCGGTGGCCAGCGCCAGCGTATCGGGATCGCCAGGGCCCTGATCCTCAATCCGACCTTCGTCGTGTGCGACGAGCCGGTTTCGGCTCTCGATGTTTCGATCCAGGCGCAGATCATCGCCCTCTTAGGATCGCTCAAGCGCGAGCTGGGGCTGACCTACCTGTTCATCTCGCACGACATCGGAGTCATCGGCCATGTGAGCGATCGCATTGCCGTGATGTACCTGGGCGATATCGTCGAGATGGGCCCGAGCCGCGAGGTGTTGAGGGCGCCGAAACACCCTTACACCAAGGCTCTCCTCTCGGCTGTACCGCAGATCGACGCGGCAGAGAAGCGTGAGAGGGTAAAGCTCACGGGCGATCTGCCTTCTCCCTTGGCGCCGCCTCCCGGTTGCAAGTTCCATACGCGCTGCCCCTTTGCCATCGAACCCTGCCGTCATGAGATCCCCGTTCTTCGCGATGTTGGAGGGGACATGAAGGCAGCCTGTCACCTGGTGAGTGCATCCTGATGAAAGTCGAACCTGCTTCTCCCGTTCTCCTGACCGGTGACTCCTACATGCGCGGACGGATGCAGGCTCGCTGCGGCGAGCTGCTCCGTGACGCCGTGCAAAGTGCCATCGATACGCGTCTGGCGCAGGCAGGCCCCTTATTGGAAAAGCCGTCCGTACGGGCCTTCCTCGATGAGCAGGCACGCCTGCTCGAGTTCCTCGATCCAGAATCCACAGCGGAGGTGCGCGGCATCGCGGACGGTTTTGACCGAGGCTTCGATAGCATCCTCGCCTATCTGCACCTCGGAGTTCTTGCCGACTTCGCGACGGATGGCTGCTCCGCCTGGAGTTGGGGAGCCTCACCGACGAGTAGGCCTGTCCTCGTCAAGAATCGCGATTATCGCGGCGAGCACGCCCTGCTGCAGAGGGTTTTTCTCCATCGTGATCCGGAGAGGCCGGGCAGGGCGATTCTCTGTGTCGGAAGTCTCGGCAGTCCAGGGGCATTTTCCAGCGGCTTGAACGCGCACGGCCTCGCCCTTGTGGATACCCATGTCTCGACGAGCGATCACGGTCCGGGTCTTCTGCGCTACTTCCTCATGACCCGTCTTCTTTGGAACTGCGGTTCCGTGGAAGAGGCCCTGGAACTCATCGCCGAGACCCCGCATGCCGGTGGAGGAACGATCGTCATGACGGACGCGTCGGGAGATTGCGCGGCGGTCGAACTGGGGCACAAGGCCTTTTCCATCCAGACCGGTCCCTACGTGGTGCGGACGAACCATTTCATGTCTTCGGCATGCGCTCCCTCGTGGCTCCCGGCGCCAAGCGATCCCATGGCGGTCAGCACGAGAGGGCGTTATGCTCGGATCGAGGCGTGGCTTGGAGGCCAGAACGATTGCCCGCCTCTCTCCGAGATTGCCGCTCTGATGGGATATCACGCGGAGGACGGCCGTGAGGCCTTGTGCCGCCACGGCCAGGATGGCGATGCGAGGACGATATCCTGTTCCATATTTGCACCAGCCGAGCTTCGCCTTTACTTTTCATCCCGTGAACCCTGTGCCGGCCAGTGGAGTTCCTTCGAGTGCCGGCCCTAGAGCCACTTACGGATCCATCACCGCAAGCAGCTCCGGATTCCTTTGTTTCTGTGCCTTTTTGGACGGCGAACTGGGGTCCACTTCGTCTGAGAAGGCCCTAACCTGGGTGGACCAGCGTGGCCTACGAAGCAGGCTTGATCGGCGAACATGTCTCGATTCTCGAAGTCAGGCGCCTCATTGATCGTGTCGCCAGGAGTGCGGCACGCGCCGTCCTCATCTATGGAGAAACCGGTACGGGCAAGGGTCTGATCGCCCGGCTGGTGCACCAGCAATCGCCTCGAAGATCGCAGGAGTTCATCGATGTCAACTGCGCTGCCATTCCCGATCAATTGCTCGAATCCGAGTTGTTCGGGCATGAGAAGGGGGCGTTCACCGGGGCGATTTCCCGGAAATCCGGTTTGATCGAGGCCGCAAACGGCGGGTCGATCTTCCTCGACGAAATCCGCGACATGAACCTTGTCATACAGGCGAAGTTGCTGACCGTACTCGATACGCAACGCCTGCGTCGCGTCGGAGCGATCAATCCAGTCGAGGTCGACGTACGTTTCATCGCCGCTACGAACCGAATTCTCCTGTCCGAGGTGAATGCAGGCCGGTTTCGGGAGGATCTTTACTATCGGCTGCAAGTCGTCGCCATCAATGTTCCGCCCCTACGAGAGCGGGGTGAGGACATCTTCGTGCTCACCGATCATTTTCTCCGCCGCCTCTCCAGCCGCTACGGACGCGTCATCCGGGGTCTGGACATCGATGCGGCCGATGTTTTCCGGCGGTATCGCTGGCCTGGAAACGTGCGGGAACTGGAGAACCTGCTCGAGCGCATCTTCATTCTCGAGGATGAGAATACGATCATGGTGAAGCATCTGCCCGCCCGCATCCTGCGGGACATCAAGGAGGGCGAGAAGACCGAGCAGCCACCCGAGATCAGGGAGGCGATCGCCAAGGGCAATGTCGATTACTATGAAGCGACTACGGCTTTCCAGATCAAGCTCATTCGCCACATGCTGGCGGCGACCAATGGCAGCCTGACTGAAGCGGCGACGCGCTTGGGGCTCTCGCGCCATGCCCTGCGACACCAAATGCTGAAGCTCGACATCACCTGAGCGCGCGTATCCCGCGCATCCATGCGTGGAAGCCGCAAATCCTGAAAATTCCGGGCGGTGACCTGCGTCACGGCTGCGAAAATTGTCATTGCATTACAAGACATTATCTTAGGTTTGTCTTCTTGGCATGGTGCTTGCTTAACCCTGATCGTCGCGCTGTGACGCTTACCGGAGAACGCCTATCATGCCGTCCATCAAAATCATTTGCCCGAATGGTCATTTGGGCTTTGCCCCTCTCAAGCCCGATAGCTTCCAGCGCGGCGTGGCGGCAGAGCCGGATTTCATCGCGGCGGATTCCGGGAGTGACGACATCGGCCCGGTTCCTCTTGGGACGGACACGTCCACATCGCCGGAGGCTTGGCAGCGCCAGGACCTGGAGGCCATGCTCCTGGCCGCACGCCGGATCAACGTTCCGATGATCATCGGCTCCGCTGGCGACACGGGAACGAACAGCCGGGTTGATCGGTACGTTGCTATCATCCGGGAGCTTGCGAAGAAGCACAGCCTTGCGCCTTTCAAGCTCGGCTACTTCTACTCGGAGGTTGACAGGGAGAGGGTGCGCGGGGCCATTGGAAGCGACGAGCCCGTGCTCGGCCTCGACGGACGCGATCCGCTCACGCAATCCGAACTCGACTCGACGGACCGGATCGTTGCCATGGCGGGCGTTCATCCCTACCGCAAGTTGCTGGAGGAGGGGTGCGACGTCATCATCGGGGGCCGATCGAGCGATTGTGCAATCTTTGCGGCCGCCGCTCTTCACCGCGGCACGAGCGAGGCCGATGCCTATTACCTCGGCAAGGTTCTCGAATGCGCTTCTTTCTGTGCCGAGCCCTATGGTGCGAAGGAAACCGTTCTCGGCGCGGTGAACGGCAGTGGCGTGACGGTGACGGCCATGCACCCCGATCAGCGCTGCACCATCGCGTCAGTGGCGGGACATGCGATGTATGAGCGTTCGAACCCTTACGACGAGTTCGTCGCAGGAGGGCGTCTGGACATGCGGGATTGCCATTATGAGCAGATCGATCCGCGCACGACACGCGTCACGGGGCAGCGCTTCGTTCCCGCGGAGCGGACTCGCGTCAAGCTCGAAGGCGCGGGCAAGGTCGGTGAGCGCTTCATTGGCATCGCCTCGGTTCGGGATCCCTATACCATCGCACACATCGACGAGGTCATTGCCTGGGCACAGGCGCAGGTTTTCGAGCGCTTCGGCCAATCGGGCTACGAGCTGCACTACGGCGTTTATGGCAAGAACGGCGTGATGGGAGAGCTCGAGCCCGTAAAAACACCGGCCCATGAACTCTGTATCATCGTGCAAGGCGTCGCTCCGACAGAAAAAATGGCCGAGGAAGTCTGTATGACCGGGACGCGCCAACTCTTCTATGCACGCCTGCCCGACGTGAAGGGAACGGCTGGCGGTGTCGCCTTCGTGCTGGATGAAGTCCTGAAAGCATCTCCCGCCTATCGCTGGACGGTAAACCATACGCTTGCCGTCGACGATCCGATCGAACTCTTCCCGATCCACACCGTCACGATCGGCGCTTGAGGATATTCTTCATGAAAAAGCTGTCAGACCTCGCAAAAACCATTCGCAGCAAAAATGCCGGCGTCGATAAGATCACCTTCGACATCATCTTCACTGACCGGAACATCTACGAGCAGGTCCTGCGGAGTAAGGTGCTCACGCCAACGGCAGTGGCGAAGCTCTATAGAATCGAGGAAAGCCGCATCGCCGATTTCGTCGAATACGATCCGGCCTGCGCCATTAAGTTCACGATCTTCCGGCGCCGCCCGAGCGGGAGCGCGGGAGACTCAGATATTTTCGGGGCACAGCAATATGCTCCGCTTCTAGATGTGGAGGTCAACATTTAAAGTAATCTGGTTCGATTGATCGCGCGCATTGCCTTCCGCGCAACAACTGGATTGGGTCCATAAGGCAATGAAGGGAACAGCGTGTCGCTATCGCTGAAGCCTGCTGGCCGGGAGGTTGACGCCGTCAGACACGAAAGCGGAGCGCTTCCAGCATGCCGCTAAGGCAAGGGGCATTCGGCCAGCCCGAGTTCGTCCAAGGCGGTGCGCCGTGCCAGTTCCAAACTGTTGCCCACTAATGAGCCTCGACGCGCACGCTAGTTTCGCGGCCGGTTTCTCGGATTCCTGGGGAATTATCTTCCCCGCGTCATGCATTGCATGGTGATGCGGCGATGGCCGTTAGGGCCTTCGCGGTCGTTCGGCACCGGGCAACGCTTGAAGTAGCCCGGAGTGTCGATGATCGCTTGCCGAATTTGCGCAGCGCCGAAGAGAATCTGAGTCGGCCGTGGTGATGTCTATGGGCTCGGTGTGAACAGATGCATCGTGGCTCGTATGATACGTCAAAAGATGAACACAGGGCATCCAGGAGAAGTATAAGAATCCAACCTAAAGACGCAATGATGAGCACTACCAACAAGCTATCCAGTAATGGCACAGACGGGCTTATAAGTCATTCATTTCCGTGTATCCTGAGCGATTCTACCAAACCTTAGGCCCTTGATGCCAGCCCGCCGTAACCGATCCTTGGAGATGGCTGGACAACGGCGAGCTGCTTGTCCAGCCAGAATGCTAGAGTGTCAGGCGCAGCTTTGAGTGGGCGCCCCATGGTTTAGAGCCTCACGGTCCGCAGGCGGATGGCATTGCCGATTACACTCACCGACGATAATGCCATGGCGGCTGCCGCGATGATCGGCGACAGCAGGATGCCAAAAAATGGGTAGAGAACGCCAGCCGCGACGGGTACACCAAGCGCATTGTAGATGAAAGCAAAGAACAGGTTCTGGCGGATGTTGCGCATTGTCGCCTGAGACAAACGCCGCGCCCGTACGATCCCCGTCAGGTCGCCCTTGAGCAGTGTAATGCCTGCGCTCTCCATCGCGACATCGGTGCCGGTCCCCATCGCAATGCCGACATCCGCCGCGGCAAGAGCCGGTGCATCGTTAACGCCGTCGCCAGCCATGGCGACCACGCGTCCGGCAGCCTTATAGCGCTGAACCACTGCGCTTTTCTGGTCAGGCAGAACCTCCGCTTCCACGTCGTCAATTCCGAGCCGGCGGGCGACCGCCTTAGCTGTCGTCCAGTTGTCGCCAGTGAGCATCACCACCCGAATGCCCTCGTCTCTCAGGCCGGCCAGGGCCTCCGGCGTCGACGTCTTGACCGGGTCGGCGATGGCGATGGCGCCTGCCACACGCCCGTCTATGCTGGCGAAGATTGCCGTGGCGCCGTCCTCACGCAACTTGTCCGCCTGTTCCGCTAAGGGAGAGACGTCAATGTCATGTTCGGCCAGGAATGTCTTGTTGCCAAGCACGATGCGCTTGCCTTCTACCGTTCCGAGGGCACCCTTGCCCGTCGGTGAGTCAAAATCGCTGACTTGAGCGATTGCAATGTTCCTCTTCTCGGCGGCGGCCACGATGGCGATGGCGAGCGGATGCTCGCTTGCGCGTTCGACGCTGGCGGAAAAGCGCAGAACTTCCTCTTCGGTGAAGCCTGAAGCTGGCGCGATTGCCGTGACGGACGGCTTGCCTTCTGTGAGCGTTCCAGTTTTGTCGACGACCAGTGTGTCGACCTTCTCCATATGCTCCAGCGCTTCGGCATTCTTGATCAATACGCCTGCCTGAGCGCCCCGCCCGACGCCGACCATAATCGACATCGGCGTCGCAAGACCCAGTGCGCACGGGCAGGCGATGATCAGGACCGCCACGGCGGCGACGAGGCCGTAAGAGAAACGCGGATCCGGTCCCAATATCGCCCAGGCACCGAAGGCCAGGATGGATACCACGATTACGGCCGGCACGAAGTAACCGGAGACTTGATCAGCCAGGCGCTGGATCGGCGCGCGACTGCGCTGGGCTTCCGCTACAAGTTGCACGATCTGCGACAGCATGGTGTCGCGGCCGATCTTTTGGGCCTCGATGACAAGCGCGCCGGACTGGTTCATCGTACCACCGATCACTGTGGCACCCATCTCTTTGGTCACCGGCATCGACTCTCCGGTAACCATGGATTCATCGACAGCACTGCGCCCTTCTATCACGGCGCCATCAACGGGGATCTTCTCGCCGGGGCGTATACGCAAACGGTCGCTGACTTGCACGGTGTCAAGCTGGACCTCTTGCTCCGAGCCGTCCGGCATGATCTTGCGGGCCGTCTTGGGCGCGAGGTCGAGCAGGGCGCGGATTGCGCCGCTTGTACTCTCTCGGGCGCGTAATTCGAGCACCTGCCCGAGTAGGACGAGAACCGTAATCACGGACGCCGCCTCGAAATAGACCGCCACTGCGCCGTCAGGGCCTTGGAAGGCTGCCGGAAAGACGTTGGGCGCGAGCGTGGCGACCATGCTGTAGATCCAGGCTATCCCAGTGCCCATTGCGATCAACGTGAACATATTCAGGCTGCGCGTAGCGAGAGAGTGCCAGCCGCGGACAAAGAAGGGCCAGCCCGCCCAGAGCACGATTGGGGTGCCGAGAAGCATCTGAATCCCGTTGGAGGTCTGCTGGCTGATGTAATGGCTCAAGCCCGTGAGGTGGCCGCCCATCTCAAGGGCCACCACGGGGAGTGACAGGATAAGGCTGATCCAGAAGCGGCGCCTCATGTCGATGAGTTCGTGGCTTGGGCCTGTCTCGGCAGTGGTGAGGACAGGTTCGAGCGCCATGCCGCAGATTGGACAGGAGCCGGGTTCGGCCTGGCGGATCTGGGGATGCATCGGGCAAGTATAGATCGTGCCTTCGAGGATTGCTTCCGCCTTCATCGCAGGTTGTGGCGAGATATATCCGGCAGGCTCGGCCATGAACTTCGATTGGCAGCCCGCGGAGCAGAAGTGATACAGCTTGCCTTGGTACTGGGCCCGGTGCTTGGTTTCATTCGGATCGACCACCATCCCGCAGACCGGATCCTTCACCTTTCGGGCATCCGCCGCTGGATCGGGATGATGACGGTGTTGAGTATGGTCGCCATGGGCATGGAGAGCATGATGATGCCCATCGTGGGACTGGCGGTCGACAGTATGCTTATCGGACATGGCTCACCTCGCCTGATACGTTGCGGTGAATGCTCGAGCTTCCTATCGTGGGAAGGTCAAGTCGCTCCAAACATCGGATGATCGGCGGCTGCTCATTGCGGCGTTAATTCAAGGCAACGCATGGCCGCGGATCCTGGTCATCTCTGCTTCTGGATCCTGACGACACTGATCTGGCCGTTCACGCGGTCGGCCTGGAACTGCACCTTGTTGCCTTCCTTAACGCCCTGGAGGAGGGCAGGATCCTGGACGCGGAACACCATCGTCATGGCGTCCATGTTCAGATTAGGGATCGCCCCATGGTCGATCGTGACCTTTCCCGCTGCCGCGTCAACTTTCTCCACCATTCCGGATACCATCGGCAAGTCTTTCGATGCCGGCTGCGCCGTGGGCTGTGCCGGAGCCGCGGCTTGAAGCTGTGATTCAGGCGTTGGTGCTGCCGTTCCATCGAGCGGTCCGGATCCGTGCGGCGGCTGATCAAGTCGTGCCCGGTAGTCGGGCCGACGGTTACGGACCTGCCATTCCTTCAGTTCGCTGATCTGTTTCTGCTGCTCGTCGACGAATTTCTGCGCAAGGCGGCGGAGCTGCTCATCCGCGCCATGCTCCAACTGGGTTCGGGCGAGAAAGATCAGATCCTCATGATGGGCAATCGCGAGCGCCGCGAAATCCTTGTCGGGGTCGCCGCTGAGCTTCATGTCCTTGAAGCGGTCGTCCATGACCTCGCGGACACGTTCGTAGGCCGCCGGCGTCCCCCTGGCGGGCTGAGCCTGCGAGGCATCGGTACTTCCAGCGATGGTTACGGTAGCCATGGCTCCGACAGCAATGAGGGGGGCAATCAAGCGTTTCATGAGGTTCTCCCGAAATGAGCGGTTCGCCCCGCACCTGTAATGCTGAACATCTGTGCGGGGCGGCTCGGACCTTACTTGCCCTTCTTGATCGAAGTGACGGAGAGCTGGCCGTTCACGCGGTCGGCCGTGAACTGAACCTTGTCGCCGGCTCTCATGTCCTTCAGCAGGGCTGCATCCTGCACGCGGAACACCATGGTCATGGCTTCCATGTCGAGGTTCTTGATCGGACCATGGTCGATCGTGATCTTGTTCTGTGCGGTGTCGACCTTCTCTACCGTGCCGGAGACAAGCGGCAGGTTCTGCGCGAAAGCCATGCCGGAGAGGCTCAGGGCTGCGATCAGACTGATATTGATACGCTTCATTTTAAGACTCCTATCTTGGGGTGTGAGGAAAGAGCACCGTCACTTGACGACGACGGTGCCGTGCATGCCGGACTCGTAGTGGCCCGGGATCAGGCAGGCGAATTCGAAGGTTCCGGATTTGGTGAAGCGCCAGACGATCTCGTTGGATCCCTTCGGCGCGAGCCGCTTCCCATTCGGGTCGTCGTGCTCCATGTCCGGGTTCTTCTCCATGGCGATCTTGTGCTTGGCGTTGCGTTCGACCGTGTCGAGCATGAACTCGTGATCGACCGATCCCTGGTTCCTGAGCACGAACCTCACTTGCTCACCGCGCTTGATCTCGACCTTGTTGGGATCAAACAGCATCCTGGCGTCCTCGAGCTCCTTCATGGCGACCTCGATGGTGCGGGCGACGGGCTTCCTCGGATCGCCCGGTTCACCGGTCGCGAAGGACTTGTGACTGTGGCCGGCCTCGCCAGGCTCGGCCAGTGTCAGCGTGGTTGAGAGGGCCAGCGCCACAGCGGTGGTCATGAGAGTGGATGGGCGCATCTTCATCGATTGCTCCTTCGGAGTCGGTCCCTGTGGGATCAGTGATTGCTATGGCCGCCTGAGGTCCGGGCGGGCCGTTTCCGTGGATCGACGGCGCGGAACTCCGCAGCCTTCACGCCACTGTCGGACGGTGTCGCACGGGCCGGTTCGGCAAGTTTCCCGCCCGTCCATTCGTACGCGACAGTACCCTCCGGGTGTTTGTACCAGCCCGGATCCTTGTAATCGTCGGCCGCCAAGCCGGGGCGCACCTTCACGACCGAGAACATGCCGCCCATCTCGACGGGACCGAACTGGGCAAAGCCCGTCATCATCGGCAGGGTGTTGTCGGGCAAAGGCATCTCCATCGAGCCCATCTCGCCCATCCCGGTTGAGCCCATAGGCATGTAGCCGGGCGCAACCTTCTTGATGGCGGGCGCGGTTTTCTTCATGTTGACGCCGATGTAGGTCTTCACGTCATGGCCCATGGCGTTCATCGTGTGGTGCGACTTGTGGCAGTGGATCGCCCAGTCGCCCGGCGCGTCGGCCACGAACTCGAAGGCGCGCATCTGGCCGACCGCCACGTCGACGGAAACCTCGGGCCATTGCGCCGTCTCCGGCACCCAGCCGCCGTCCGTGCCCGTTACCTTGAAGTCGTAGCCGTGCATGTGGATCGGGTGGTTGGTCATGGTCAGGTTGCCGAACCGGATACGAACCTTGTCGCCCTGACGCACCACGAGCGGGTCGATGCCAGGGAACACGCGCGTGTTCCAGCACCAGAGATTGAAGTCCGTCATCTCGTTGACCCGGGGCACGTACGAGCCGGCCTCGATATCGAAGGCGTTGAGCAGGAACACGAAGTCGCGGTCGACGCGGCGCTCGACCGGATCTCGCGGATGCACGACGAAGAAGCCCATCATGCCCATTGCCATCTGTACCATCTCGTCCGAGTGCGGGTGATACATGAAGGTGCCGGACTTCTGGCAGATGAACTCGTACACGAAGGTCTTGCCCGGTGGGATGTGCGGCTGGGTCAGGCCGCCTACCCCGTCCATGCCGTTGGGCAGGAGTTGGCCGTGCCAGTGCACCGCCGTGTTCTCCGGTAGCTTGTTGGTGACGAAGATGCGGACCTTGTCGCCCTGCACCGCCTCGATGGTCGGTCCCGGCGACTGACCGTTGTAGCCCCACAGGTGCGCCTTCATGCCGGGTGCCATCTCGCGCACGACGGGCTCGGCGACGAGATGGAACTCCTTCCAATCGCCGCTCTGCCGCCAGGGCAAGGTCCAGCCGTTGAGGGTGACGACCGGCTGATAGTCCGGTCCGCTCTTCGGATAAAGCGGCGGCTGCATCGTGGCTTCGGTCATGGTAGGCGCCTCGGGCAGGCTCGCCGCCTGCGTGCGCCCGCTGACCATGGTGGCTCCGGCGAGGGCCAATCCCCCGGCGCCGAGGAAACCTCTTCGCGATACGGTCATTGGATAACTCCTCTCGATGTTCAGTGTCCGCCGGCGGCAGCTTCCCCACCGGCCGCAGCCGTAGTCGTTTCGCCTCCGCTTGCGCCACCGCCGGCCAGACCGCCGACCAGGGCGGCCTTAAGGTCGGTGGCGGCGATCCAGAAGTCGCGGCGGGCGTTGATGGCGTCGACGTTGCTCAAGATGCGGGTGCGGGCGTCGATGATGAGCTGGCTCACATCGACAAGCATGCCGCTGTACTGGAGCAGGGCCTCGTCTTGGATCCTCTTCTGCAGGGGCAGGACCCGGCTCTGATAGTGGCGGGCAAGGTCGTGCTTGCCTCGGTAAACCACGTAGGCTTCGCGCGCCTCGGACCGGACGTTGACCGCTCGCTCCGCCAACCGGTTCGCTGCGGCCATGTAGGCTTCCTGGGCACCCCGCCGGGTCGACTCGCCGAAGTCAAAGATCGGGATCGTGAAGGAGGCCTCGATCCCCCTGATCCGGGTCTTCTCTTTCTCGACCTCGACCTGACCTTCCTGGTTGATGACCTTGTTCTTTCCGAAGTTCGATCCCTCGACCAGCTCGATGTCGCTGACGACGCTGTTGACGACGTCAAGGCTGTACTGTCCCGCGACGGCGTTCAGGTCGTTGCGCATGGCCTGCAGGTCCACGCGCCGGGACAAGGCTTCGCTCTCGACGTCCTTCAGGCTCGCCAGCCGGGACGGCAGCGATGGCAGGCTGCCCGGCAGGCTGAAGTCGATGTCTCGGCCCCACAGGCCGAGCTGACGGATCAGGCGCTCGCGCTCGACCTTCTGGTCGATGCGAGCTTGGGCCAATTGGGCCCCGATCTCCTGGTAGAAGGCATGTTCGCGGGCCTGCTCCAGCTTGTTGAGGGCGCCGGTCTCACCGAGCTGCTTGGCCAGCTCGGAAGCCGTCTCCGCCGTGACGAGCGCCTGCTGCATGAAGGCGACCCGCTGGTTCGCGGCAATGGCCCGGTAGTACTGGCGCCGTGCCTCGGCGCCGAGGCTCAACACGGCCTCGGCCGTCCGGAACTGGGCGGCGCGGAACTGCTGCTGGGCCACAGCCGAGCGCTGCGGCAGGGTCGCGAGCTCGAACAATCCTATCAGAAGCTGCCGCTCGACCTCGAAGGACGCGCCGCCCAGAAGGCCGCTTCGTCCCAGGACGACTCGCGGCGAGGGGGGCAGACTGGCCTGAACGTAGGTGGCCTCGGACACGCCGAGGTCATTGAAGGCCGCCTGCAGACCCCTGTTCTTCAGGAATGCGATCTGGACGGCCGCGTCCGGCGTGAGCGGGCGCCGCAGAAGCTCCTCGACCCGCTGCTGAGCCCCTATGGCCTCGGCCTCGTTCGTGATCTTACCGACATCCTTGTTGAGTTCGGTGTAGGCGACCGTCTGCGCGACAGAGAGCCCTGCGTCCTGTGAGAAGGACACGCAGCCGCCCAGGAAGATCGTGGCGGCCACGCTGGCAAGCAGCTTAAGTCGCGGCCTTGCCCGGCTACTGCCCCCGTTGTGTTTCATCGCGTTATTGTCCTTGCGCGTGCCCTGCCGTGCTGTCGCTGTGCCGGCGGGTGAAACTAGTGTGTGTGTCATCGCCTAGCGTCCCCGTCGCGCGGCGTCGTCCGAGTCGCCCCGCTCGGGATCGCCCTGCGGGCCGACGCGCCGGTTCAGTTCGCGCCAGTCAAGGGGCTCGACGACGTCGTAACCGCGGATGCCGGCGGTGACGGAGGAGTAGGCCGGGGGGCGAGTGCCGACGGCAGGATCGGCCGCCGACACGAGGTAGGAGGGGTGGTGGGAAGGCACGCAGGCAGCCAAGCCCAGACCGAGCGCCGGCAGGGAAAAGAGTCTGATCATGGGATCTATCTCCGGGCGGACCTCCCCCAACGCTGTTCAGAGACAAGGCGAGGTGCTTGGTGGACCCTGAGTCCATCCATCACGAGCCTGACGGTCTGATCGCGTTCTGGGAAAAGTGACCGGTTCGAGCTTCAGGACGGTCGCAGCTGGCTCTCAGGAGCAGGCGCGCCGGTTCGTGCGGACTTGATCGCCCGCGTCTGAATCAGACGATTCGCGGTGGCCTGTCGGGGCCCCCGGGGATGGTGCCCTCCACCTGCTCGTCGCCTTCCATAAGGATGGTCACGGCCGACCCGAAGGGTAAAGGGATCACGGGCGCGGCGAAAACCTGGACGGCATGACAGGCGCCCATGTTGCAGCACTCGGTGCCGGTGCCCTTTTGGAAACCTGAGACGGGAGGATCGCAGTCCGCTTGAGCAGACGCGCGATCATGAAGCATGGATTGGCCGCCATGGCCCATCTCCGTGCTCGCGCGCACATGGTTCCCATGGCTGTCGATGGATGTCGAGACGGCATATTGACCTGTCGGTGCGCGCCCGTGCGGCGCGGAGATCGTGAGGATCCCCGCGGCGATGGCAAACAGAGCAGCGATGATGAGGCCCGTCAGGCGCAAAGAAAGTCTCCGTTCGTCAGATTCGAATTTGTGTCATGAAGGAACCAGTTCGGCAAGACAGCCCCGAAGGATATGCAGCTTTCCGGTCGCCTCGCCCGTGTTGTCCGTCGATCAAGCGGATTCGGAAGGCGTGTACCCGGCTTCCGTGACAATGGCCTTCACAGCCGACAGGTTGACCGTGCCCCGGATCGTCACCAGCTTCGAAGAGGGGTCCGCATCGACCTGTGTTCCAGGCAACGCCGACTCAACTGCCTTCTTGACCGTGCCGGCGCAATGGCCGCAGGTCATGTCATCGACCCGCAGCGTCAGATCGGCATTCTTTATCTGCTTCATCTGCACGGGCTCCGTGATTTCATGGGTTGAGCAGCCGCACATCTCTTGTTCCTCCTGCCGGGGTGTTGGCGAATCGAATGCTGCGGCTTCCAACGGTGGTAAGGTCAAGCGCAGAAATCTCTGCCCTCATCCGGGCGATCCTCGGGCGGCTCAGATCGCGGTCTTCGCCCGGTTCGCAGATTGTAGGCCTGTCGTCCCGAAGCGCGGCTTGAGTCGCGGATTGACTGCATGAAGACCGTTACTATCCGCCAGTCCTTCGATGATCGGGCAGTCGGGCCGCTCGTTACCGTGGCAGCTCTTCGCGAGATGCCGGAGCGTGGAGGCCATTTCCTGCAACTCACGCGCTTTCGTTTCCAGAAGAGCGACATGTTCGAGGGCTATACGCTTCACGTCCGTGCTTGCCCGCTGCCGATCCCGCCATAACGACACCAATTCGGTAATCTGCTCCACGGAGAAGCCAAGGTCTCGAGCTCTTCGGATGAAGCCTAGGGTGTTAACGTCGTTGTTCGAGTACACGCGATATCCGGCAGCGGTCCGAGCGGTCTTCGCGATCAGTCCGATGGATTCATAATAGCGGATCATTTTGGCGGATACGCCCGACGACTCGGCGGCTTGTCCGATGTTCATGGCACATTTCCTGGCAGCAATGTCTGATTAGGCGGCAGGCACTGAATCGGGTGTAAAGAAAACGTCGGCATGTATGTCGTCGACTCGCAAGCCCCGTTCGGCGAGAACGGCGCCGACCGCCTCCACCATGGCGGGTGGGCCCGCTACATAGGCCTTCCATCCATCACAATCGGCAAGGTCCTGTACCATCGCCTCCGACACGAGCCCGATGCGGCGAACCGTCGGACCTGATGGAGCCGACAGAACCGGGATGAAGCGAACATTGGCATGGCTGAGTTCGAACTTCGCGAACAGGTCGAGCTGGTATAAATCCTTTTCGGTCCGAGCTCCGAAGTAGATCTTGATCGGTTGTCGCATGCCGCGCGACAGGGCTGTCTCGACAATTGATTGGATCGGCGCCAGACCGGACCCGCCCGCCACGCAGACGATAGGACCCGTATGTCGTTCTCGCAGATACGAACTGCCGAACGGCCCCTCCACGCGCACGATGTCGCCGACATCTGCGGAGGTTGCGATATGAGAACTGGCTCGCCCCTCCGGCACACGGCGAATGTGGAACTCGATCTCTTCAACTTTCGGATGGCTCGCCATTGAATAGTCTCGCGCCGGAGCGCCAGGGAAAGTCAACCGCGCATATTGTCCGGCCGAGAAACTGAAAGTGCCGTCCTCGGCAGTCATGCGGATCCGCTTTATGTCATGGGTTGCATCCACGATGTCGATGATGCGCGCCTTGAGATCGACGACCGGATGCACAACAGAATCTGCGTCGTCCTGAAGCCACAGCACTTCTCCCGATGTAACCGGAACGGCGCGGCAGGCGAGGATCAGGCCCTGTTGGCGCTCCTGCTCCGTCAGAGCGAAAGGCGTATGCGGTAGCAACTCGACTTCACCTTCGACGAGACGCGACTTGCAGGCACCGCAGCGCCCGGAGCGGCAACCATGAGGGTAGGCGATACCCGCATCGAGAGCGGAAGCGAGGATTGTCTGGCCATCACTAGGCGATACGGTTCGGTTCGCTGAACGAATGTGAATGGAATGACCCATCGCCGATCCTCTTAAGCGGCTGCGGCAGCTGGGACGGAAGCCGCAGGTGAGCCCGTTTCCGTAGCGATGGGCGCTTTGAAGCCGCGCAGGCGCAGGGCGTTGCCGAGGACGAAGACGCTGGACAGCGCCATGGCGCCGGCGGCGACCATCGGCGAGAGCAGGGTGCCGTCCAGCGGATAGAGCACGCCCGCCGCGACCGGGATCAGCAGCACGTTGTAGGCGAAGGCCCAGAACAGGTTCTGCCGGATGTTGCGGATCGTCGCCTTCGAGAGCGCGATGGCGTTCACGACGCCGCGCACGTCGCCCGACATGAGCACCACGTCGGCGCTCTCGATGGCGATGTCCGTGCCCGTGCCGATGGCGAGGCCGATATCCGCCTCCGCCAGAGCCGGCGCGTCGTTGATGCCGTCGCCCACGAAGGCGATCGAGCCGTGCGCCCGGCGCAGGCGCTTGACCACCTCGACCTTGCCGTCGGGCAGAACCTCCGCCACCACCTCGTCGATCCCGATCCGCCGCGCGATGGCCTCGGCGGTCCTGCGGTTGTCGCCGGTGATCATCGCGACCTTGAGCCCGAGCGCATGCAGCGCCGCGATCGCCTCCGGCGTCGTCGCCTTGACCGGACCGGCCCCCGCCACGATGGCCGCGAGCCGGCCGTCGAGGGCGGCATAGAGCGGGCTCTTGCCCTCGAGGCCGAGCCGGGTGGCGGCCGGCATGAACTCAGCCGTGTCGTAGCCGAGCCTCGCCATGAAGCGGTCCGCCCCCACCTCCACCTTGCGTCCCTCGACCAGGGCCGAGACGCCGAAGCCCGGCACGGCCTCGAAGCCGTCGGGCGACGAGAGAGGCAGGCCGCGCCGCTCGGCCGCCGCCACGATGGCCTGCGCGATCGGATGCTCGGAGCGGCTCTCGACAGCGGCGACCAGCCCCAGCACCTCGGCCTCGGAGAAGCCGGGAGCCGTGACGAAGTCGGTCAGCGCGGGGCGGCCCTGGGTCAGGGTGCCGGTCTTGTCGAGCGCGACGACGCCGACCTCCTTGAGGCTCTGCAGGGCCTCGCCCTGGCGGAACAGCACCCCGAGCTCCGCCGCCCGGCCGGTGCCGACCATGATCGAGGTCGGGGTCGCCAGGCCCATGGCGCAGGGGCAGGCGATGATCAGCACGGCGACCGCATTGACCAGCGCGAAGGTGAGGGCCGGGTCGGGGCCGAAGACAAGCCAGACCAGGAAGGTGAGGGCGGCCGCGGCCATGACGGCGGGCACGAACCAGGCGGTCACCCGGTCCACGAGGGCCTGGATCGGGAGCTTCGAGCCTTGCGCCTGCTCGACCATGCGGATGATCTGGGCCAGCACCGTGTCGGCGCCGATGCGGGTGGCCTGGAAGGTGAAGCTGCCGGTGCGGTTGACGGTGCCGCCGACCACTTCCTGGCCGGCTGCTTTCTCGACGGGAAGGGGCTCGCCCGTGATCATGGATTCATCCACATAGGACGATCCGTCCACGACGATGCCGTCGACCGGGATCCGCTCGCCGGGCCGGACCTGGACGAGGTCACCGGCCTCGACCCGGTCGAGGGGGACCTCCCGGGCCGCGCCGTCGCGCAGCACCCGGGCGGTCTTCGCCTGCAGGCCCATGAGGCGCTTGATCGCTTCCGACGTGCGGCCCTTGGCCTTGGCTTCGAGAAAGCGGCCGAGCAGGATCAGGGTCACGATCACGGCCGCCGCCTCGTAATAGACGTTCACCGTGCCCTCAGGCAGGCGTGTGGACGCGAAGGTCGCAATGAGGGAGTATCCGTAGGCCGACAGCGTTCCCAGGGCGACGAGCGAGTTCATGTCGGGGCCAAGGCGCACGAGGGCCGGAAGGCCTTTGAGGTAGAAGCGCAAGCCTGGGCCGAACAGCACCAGGGTCGTGAGAGCGAACTGCAGATACCAGCTCTCCCGGTGTCCCATCGTGTCCATGACCCAGTCGTGGATCGCCGGGACGAAGTGGGAGCCCATTTCCAGGACAAAGACAGGCAGCGTCAGAACGGCGGATAAAACGAGCGAACGCCGCAGAGAGGCCAGTTCGGCCTCCCGAGCCTCGCGCTCCCGGTCAGCCTGGCCCCCCTCCCGCTGGACCGGCTTGGCCTCGTAGCCGGTCTGCTCGACGGCGCCGATCAGGCGGCTCACGATAGCCCCGCTGCCGAGATAGCGGACGGCAGCCCGCTCGGTCGCGAGATTGACGGAGGCTCCCACCACGCCGGGTACGCGCGTGAGCGCCTTCTCGACCCGGTTGACGCAGGAGGCGCAGGTCATGCCGTCGATCTTCAGTTCGACCGTGCTCTCGGACGGCTCGTAGCCCACGGCCCGGATCGCCTCCGCGACCGCCGCGGGATCGGCTCCGGACGGGGCGAACTCCACATGCGCCCGCTCCGTCGCCAGATTGACGTTCGCGGCCGTGACGCCCTCCACGGCGCGGATCGCCTTCTCGACACGTCCCACGCATGACGCGCAGGTCATGCCGTGGATCGGAATGTCAATTGCTACAATCGGTGCAGTCGATGTCTCGCCCACCATCCCAGGTCTCCTTGATCCATCAATCGACAGACGGCTTAATTCTTCCAACGATGGTAAGGTCAAGATACAAAAGTTCGCTCTTCAATCAGAGTTGGAGTATGGGGATTTTGCCTCTTGACCCTGCCACCGTTGGAAGTCGTAGACCTCACTCTTGCAATCAATGCAAAGGAGTTGAACCATGTGTGGATGTTCTTCCCACTCCACTGATACGACTAACGCCAAGGGCGTAATCACGGGTGCTTTCACCTTCCAGGTTGACGACATGACCTGCGGTCACTGCGCAGGCACGATCAAGAAGGCGATCGAGACACGCCTTCCGGGCACGGAAGTCGTCGCCGATCCGCAGGCAAAGACGGTTGCCGTCAAGGGTGCATCCGACTTCACGGTGCTGAAGGCTATTGTGGCCGAGGCCGGCTACACGGCCGCTCTCTGAAGACATTCGATGACCCTCAGGCCCAGGGCAATCCTCCAAGGCCCTGGGCTCAGCCAATGGGGAGATCCTGCGCGTTTCTGCAGGAAGCCTTTTAGGTGTGCGCGATGCGAGTTGGCTCCTACCCGGAGGCTTCTCTGATCTGCAGAATGGCGCTGACTGTTTGAAGAAGGGAGCCTGACCTTCTTACTGTTGGAAGTTTCAGCATCCCTTGCAATTCAATTCATCGGCTAGGCAAAGCATGCCGCCGATATCTGTCGAAAGAATGGATGAGATGTCGGCTCCAATCCGGAAAACTATCCTGTTCTCGCTTCTTGCGACTTTCGCTATCGGAATAAGTATCTGGATGTTCTCCGGTCGTGCCTCTTCCGAAACGGGTTCCAAAAACGCCACTCTTCCACCGGAGGTTCCTGTTGCCGAAGTCCTGGTTCGTAAAGTCGCGCCATCGCTCGAATACACGGGCTATATTGCTGCTGTGGAAAGCGTCGAAGTCCGTCCACGGATCGGCGGATATATCCAAGCAGTCACCGTGCCTGAAGGAGGTATCGTTGAACAAGGGCAGATTCTCTTTCAAGTCGATCCTCGCCCCTATCAAGCGATGCTCGAGCAGTCTCGTGCACAGCTTGCCCAAGCAGAAGCCCGCCTGTCTCAGGCAGAAGCCGAGTTTGCCCGCGTCGATCAGTTGAACGACAAGGGCATTGCCTCTCGGGATCGGTATGATGGTGCCCTTGCCAATCGCCGCGAGCGCCAGGCACAGGTACAGGCGGCGAAATCGGCAGTTTTCACCGCAGAGCTTGACTTGTCATATACAAGAATCACGGCTCCGATTTCTGGTCGGATCGACCGCGTGCTTGTGACACAAGGCAATCTGGTGACGGGAGGCAATGTGGGGCAGGCGACGCTGCTCACGACGATCGTCTCCGTCGACCCAGCTTATGTTTACTTCGACATTGACGAGGGGACCTATCTCACTTCGCTGGAGAAAGCTCGCTCTGACAGGTCCGGTTGGACCGGGGCGAAGCTTCCGGTGCGTGTCGGGCTTATCAGCGACCAGGGCTTTCCGCAGCAAGGCATTCTCAATTTCGTGGGCAACCGCATCGATCGCAGCACGGGTACGATCCGCGCACGCGCATCTCTTACCAATCCCGATGGGCGTCTCGCGCCCGGGCTTTTCGCCCGCGTGAAGCTCATCACCGACGCGCCGCGTGAAACGGTGTTAATAGACGATCAGGCTGTCGGAACGGATCAGGGCAAGCGCTATGCGCTCGTGCTCGCCGAAGGCAATAAGGTCGAGTACCGAATTTTGAAGCTTGGGCCTGTCATCGCGGGAATGCGATCCGTCCTGTCAGGTCTCGCCCCTGGCGAAAAGATTATTGTTAAAGGTTTGGTTCGTCCGGGAATGGTGGTGACGCCACGCGACGTAGCGATGGGCGGCAACATGGATGCCGCAGCTTTTCGAGACGCTGCCGAACTCGCCGCTGCCGAGTGAGGTAGGCCATGCGCTTTTCACACTTCTTTGTCGACCGTCCGATTTTCGCTATCGTCCTTTCTGCTCTGGTGATCCTCAGTGGCGCTCTCTCGCTGACGCGACTGCCATTGAGCGAGTATCCGGCTATTACGCCGCCGACGATCCAGGTCACGGCAAGCTATCCAGGCGCCAATCCCCAGGTCATCGCGGATACGGTCGCAGCCCCTCTGGAGCAGGCTCTGAACGGCGTTGAGGGGATGCTCTACATGAGTTCTCAAGCGGCCACGGACGGACGCATGACGCTCACTGTTACCTTCGCACAGGGCGTCAATCCCGATGCGGCGCAGATCCAAGTGCAGAATCGGGTTTCGCGGGCTCTTCCGCGTCTTCCCGAAGATGTGCAGCGTCAGGGTGTGGTCACGCAGAAGACCTCTCCCGATATTCTGATGGTTGTCCATCTCATCTCTCCAGATAAACGATACGATCCACTGTATATCTCGAACTATGCTCAACTGCAGGTTCGCGATACTCTTGCGCGCTTGCCTGGCGTCGGCGACGTCGTGATCTGGGGGGCTGGTGAGTATTCGATGCGCGTCTGGCTCGATCCGACAAAGGTGGCGGCCCGAGGCCTTACTGCCATGGATATCATCCGCGCCATTCGCGAGCAGAATGTGCAAGTAGCTGCGGGTACTGTCGGTCAGCAACCCAACACGACGGCTGAATTCCAGGTATCCGTCAACACCCTTGGACGCCTTTCCAATGAGGAGCAGTTCGGCGACATTATTGTCAAGACGGGAGACGAAGCTCAAACAGTGCGCCTGCGCGACGTTGCACGCGTAGAACTGGGTGCAGACGCTTATGCGCTTAGAAGTCTGCTCGATGGGGAGCCAGCGGTCGCGATTCAAATCATTCAGAGTCCTGGTGCGAATGCTCTCGAAGTTTCGAGTGCTGTGCGCTCCACGATGGAGGGGCTAAAAAAGGGTTTCCCACAAGGAATTGATTACCGGATCGCCTATGACCCGACGATTCTCGTGAAGTCTTCGCTCAGGGCCGTCGCCGTTACATTGCTCGAGGCGGTCGTGCTTGTGGTGCTTGTGGTCGTAATGTTCCTTCAAACTTGGCGCGCTTCGATCATTCCGCTGGTCGCTGTACCTGTGTCACTCGTGGGTACCTTTGCGTTCATGCATCTCTTCGGTTTCTCTCTCAATACTCTATCGCTGTTCGGCCTTGTTCTGTCGATCGGCATCGTGGTCGACGATGCCATCGTCGTGGTGGAGAATGTCGAGCGCCACATGAGCCTAGGCGCGAGTCCCAAGGAAGCAGCCCACAGGGCCATGGACGAAGTGACGGGGCCTATCATCGCTATCACCTCCGTCCTGGCCGCGGTCTTCATTCCCACGGCCTTCCTTAGTGGTCTTCAGGGAGCATTCTATCAGCAATTCGCCTTGACCATCGCGATATCGACGGTTCTTTCAGCGGTGAATTCTCTCACCTTAAGTCCTGCGCTGTCCGGCATTCTCCTGAAACCGCACCATGGACAGCAGGACGCTTTGACGCGATTGATCGACGTAGGACTCGGGAAGTTTTTTCACCTCTTCAATCGCTCTTTCGAAGCTGCTTCCAAATCTTATGTTGATACTGTGCGACGAGTCGTTCGACTCAGCGGTATCGTTATGGTGGTCTATGTCGGCCTTCTGGGCCTGATTTATATGGGCTTCAACAAGATTCCCGGCGGCTTCGTGCCGGCACAGGACAAATACTACCTCGTCGGTATCGCACAGCTTCCTTCTGGCGCTTCCCTCGATCGCACGGAATTAGTGGTGAAGGAAATGTCGCGTGTCGCACTTGCTGAGCCTGGGGTCGAGAGTACCGTCGCCTTCCCCGGCTTGTCGGTCAACGGATTTGTCAACATTCCGAACGCTGCCGTGATGTTCGCAATACTGAAACCGTTCGAGGAACGCAAGGATCCATCGCTCTCGGCTCATGCCATCGCCGGTCGCCTTATGGAAAAGTTCTCGCAGATCCCTGATGGGTTCGTCGGCATGTTCCCGCCACCGCCCGTTTCTGGCCTGGGCGCGATTGGCGGCTTCAAGTTGCAGATCGAGGATCGCAGCGGACAGGGGCACGATGCCCTTGCGGGTGCCTTGGGCTCTGTCATGCTGAAAGCGAGCCAGGATCCGGCACTGATGGGCTTGCTCGCCAGCTTTCAAGTGAACGCACCGCAGATCCAGGTGGATATTGACCGTCCGAAGGCGAAGGCTCTTGGCATCCCTCTCACGACGATTTTCGAAACACTTCAGACCTATCTGGGATCTGTCTACGTTAATGATTTTAACCGCTTCGGAAGACCCTACCGCGTCTTCGTTCAGGCAGACGCGCCGTTTCGTATGCAGGCCGAAGATATTGCTCGCCTGAAGGTTCGCAATGACAAGAATGAGATGATCCCGCTTGCGTCGATCATAGCTGTCTTTCCCGGTTCCGGACCGGACCGTGTCATGCATTACAATGGATATCCTTCCGCCGATCTCAGCGGCAATGCGGCACCGGGCTATTCGTCCGGTCAGGCGATCGCAGCCATCGACCGGATCGCACGGGACACCCTACCTGCAGGCATGACGTTCGAGTGGACGGACCTGACCTATCAAGAAAAGCAGGCAGGCAACACGGCAATCTACATTTTCCCGCTTGCCGTACTGCTCGCCTTCTTGATCTTGGCTGCTCAGTACAATTCGTGGTCACTGCCTCTGGCTGTGCTGTTGATCGCTCCGGTGGCTCTGCTTTCCGCGACTGCCGGCGTGTGGCTGTCGGGTGGCGACAACAATATCTTCACTCAGATCGGCTTTATCGTTCTCGTTGGTCTGGCGGCCAAGAACGCGATCCTCATCGTCGAGTTCGCACGTAGCAGGGAGAACGAGGGATATGATCCTCTCGATGCCGTCCTCGAAGCTGCGCGGCTGCGCCTGAGGCCCATCCTGATGACGTCGATTGTATTCATCGCTGGTGTGGTTCCTCTCGCGATGGCAACGGGAGCAGGTTCCGAGATGCGTCGGGCCATGGGCAATGCCGTTCTATCCGGTATGCTGGGGGTCACCCTCTTCGGTCTTGTCTTTACGCCTGTATTCTATGTGTTGATGCGCCGGGTATCGGAATCGAAGTCAACAGTGGCGGTGACGGAGGAACTGATCAATTAAAGCATAGGACGTTCATTCGAAGTCAGGTCCGATGATTTAACATACTTTGAATTTCACTATTCAGGCTGAGTGAAACGCTCTTAATCGCGGCCGGCACGACGTTATACGCCGCCCGGCTCAACGAGGCCACAGCGGAGGCACCCCTGCCCCTATGACCGGTCAAATGTGCTTAAGCTTACCGAATGGGATATTGGGCTACCAGCCGGGACCCTTATCAGTACCCAGCTGCTGTCTGTGATTCGAGAGATCTCTTTCCGGAGCTTGCGGCTGAGTTGGCGCAGGGGCTCCAAATAGCGCGACCACCAGTCGCCCGTACGCCTTGCGCAACATGGAGGGACGCTTGGAAAGGAGCTTCCATCTGGAACATCGCATTCGTTGAGCCATACGGCACAGATTCTAAGGCCGGAGCTCTGGCCAGTAAGCACTGGTCTCGCTGGGGACACAGATCTCGTTCTCGCCGCATTCATTGACAGTGATTAAAGTTCATCCAGTCAACTCAGGCCGTGATTGCCACTCGATTCGATAGCAATACCCGCGCCGTCGCAATCGCGTGGCTCGCGCCCTTTGCCGTAGAACGACATCTCATAGCCCAGCGAGAGGACTATCTAGCCGGGTTGCCGGATCGTAGACACGAGGGCGACCAAATCGACGCTATTGGAGCCGAAGACAAGGACCATGCCATACGCGCACGTTATCCGATCCGATTGGACTCAGCCTTCGGCATCCATGGCGTGAAGCATTTCCACGCGGCGACGGCAGTCCTCGTCGGTGGAGAACTCCGCCTTCAAGTAGGCCTCAACGAGATCCTGTGCGAGCCAAGAGCCGACGATCTTGGCGCCGATGCACATGACGTTGACGTCGTCATGCTCGACGGACTGATGCGCCGAGTGGATATCGTGGCAGACGGCGGCGCGAATGCCCTTGACCTTGTTGGCTGCGATCGACGCACCGACGCCGGTGCCGCAGACCATGATGCCGCGCTCGGCCTCACCGGACTTGACCTTATGAGTCAACGCGCGGGCAATATCCGGGAAATCGACAGGTTTGTCATCAAACGAGCCGACATCGATGACCTCATGTCCGAGAGAGCGGACGTGCTCGACCACCGCATTCTTGAGGGGCCATCCGGCATGATCCGACCCGATTACGACGCGCATTGGATAACCTTTCGTTTATAGTTGCAGGCAGGGTGGCGCTGGGCGCCACCCTATGTTCTCCTGGCTCAGCTTCGCATCTCCTGCGGGAGCTCGCTGCCATGGAATTTCTTGTAGATCTCGTTCAGCTTGCCGTTCTTCAGGTTGGTCGAGATCCATTCGTTAAGCTTCTCGACGAGGCGCGGCTCGCCCTTGCGGACCCCGATGGCAAGGTCGAAGGTGCGAATGAGCACCTTGGGCTCGAACGTGCGGGCCGGGTTCTTGACGCCGATCTGGTTCACGATCGTTGCGGAAGTCGCAACGCAATCGGCCTGCCCCGAGACCGCAGCCGTCACCATGGTGGCGTCGTCGTCGAAGCGTGCGAGGGTGAGATTGCGATCCTTCATGTTCGACAATTCGGTATCCTGCGTCGTGCCGCGGGAGACGGCGATGGTCTTGCCCTTGAGGTCCTCCCAACTCTTCACCTGCACCGATTTGAGGCAGCCTACGACGGATTGCAAGGCCGCGTAGGCCTTGGTGAAGTCGATCACCTTGGCACGCTCGGGCGTAACGGAGAGGGTCGAGATGATGATGTCTGCCTTGTTGGTCTGGACGTTCGGAATCCGGGTCGCACCCGTCGTCTGGACGAACTCGAGTTCCAGCCCAAGATCCTTGGCGAGAAGCTGGGCCGTCTCCACGTCCGACCCCGTCGGATTTAGGTTCGCATCCATCATTCCGGACGGCGGAATTGCTAGGTCGGTCGCGATGCGGATCTTCTTGGCCTTCATGATATCGTCGAGAAGGTCAGCGTGGGCTGCGGTTGTGCCGAGTGACGCCATGCATGTCATTGCAATTGCGGCAGCGTAGAGCGGGCGCTTCATCATCATCGTCGTTGGTCTCCCTAAGTTCTGGTTGTCGTTTAGAGCCCCGTGCCAACGAACTGGGCGAGTTCCGGAGTTGCGGGCGATGTCAGGATCGCGGCAGGACCGGTCTCATGGACCTTGCCGCGATGCATGAACACCACCCGGTTGGCGATCCCCCTGGCAAATCCCATCTCGTGCGTGACCATCACCATGGTCATGCCGTCCGCAGCGAGCGCCTCTATGACCTTCAGAACCTCGCCGGTCAGCTCCGGATCGAGGGCCGAGGTCACTTCGTCGAACAGCATCACCTTGGGCTGCATGGCGAGCGAGCGGGCGATCGCCGCGCGCTGTTGCTGACCGCCGGAAAGCTGTTCAGGATATTGGTGGAGCTTGTCCTCCAGGCCGACCTGGGCAAGAACCCGCCGCGCCTGCTCCTTCGCCTGAACCTTCGAGATTCCTTTTACAGAACAGGGGGCAAGCGTGATGTTTTCCTCGATGGTCAAATGCGGAAACAGGTTGTAGCTCTGGAACACGATGCCGACATCCTGGCGCAGTGCCCGCAGGTCGAGTTTTGGGTCGTTGACCCGATGGCCGCACACGACAATCTCGCCGCGGTCGATCGTCTCGAAGCGGTCGATGCAACGCAAGGCGGTGCTCTTGCCGGAGCCACTGCGGCCGATGAGAACGAGAACCTCACCACGATCGACAGCGAAGCTTACCCCGTCGAGCACCTTGAGCGCGCCGAAGCTCTTGTGCACATTCGAAAGGGCGACGACCGATGACGCGGAATGTGTTCTAGTGATGCTGTGCATGTCAGGCAGTCTCAAGTTCGAGGCGAGCCGGGCCACCGCGCCTTTCCAATCGGTGACTGAACCGCGAGAGCGGATAGCAGAGGGCGAAGTAGATGATGGCGATGATCGTGTAGACCAGGAACGGCTCGAACAGGGAATTGTTGATGATCTGCCCGGATCGCGCGAGCTCCACGAATCCGACCACCGATGCCAACGAGGTGTTCTTGATGATCTGGACCATGAATCCCACGGTCGGCGGCGTCGCGATCCGGATCGCCTGTGGCAGGATGACCTTCATCATCCGCTGGGAGCGGCTTAGGGCAAGCCCTTCCGCTGCTTCCCACTGCTGCTTCGGAACGGACTCGAAGCATCCACGCCATATCTCTCCGAGATAGGCACTGACGAAGATCGTGAGCGAAGCGCCGGCGGCCATCAGGGGAGAGACAGTCAGGCCAAGCGCCGGCAGGCCGAAATAGGTCAGGAACATGATGACGAGCAGTGGCGTGCCTTGGATGAGCTGGACATAACCGGCGCTGAGAAGCCTGACGATCCGGATCGGCGAGATGCGGCAGAGGGCAACGATGAAACCGGCGATGCCGCCGCCGAGGAGGCCGATGAGCGACAGACCGATTGTCCAAAGCGCTCCGTATCCGAGGAACATCAGGTGATTGGCATTGAGGGAGCCGCCCATCCACTTCTCCTCACAAAGGGGTGCCGAGGCGTCGACGACGCGGGAAGATAACGAGGCCGAGAAGCCAGAAACCGGCACGCATGATCAGCGACAGGACGATATAGACGATTGCGACGAGGATATAGGTCTCGAAAGCGCGGTAGGTATCGGACTGAATATAGTTCGCGACTGCCGTCAGCTCTTCCGCCGAGATCTGCGACGTTACCGACGAGGCAAGCATCAGCAGCACGAACTGACTCGTCAGCGACGGATAGACCTTCTCGATCGCTGGCCACATCACCACGTGCCAATAGATCTGGGCCCGAGACAGAGCCAGCCCCTCTGCGGCCTCGATTTGTCCGCGCGGGATCGAGTCGAATCCTGCGCGGATGATCTCGGTCGTGTAGGCGCCGACATTGATCGTGAGTGCCGCCGCGGCGACCATGAAGGCAGAGAATTTCAATCCCAGACTGGCAAGGCCGAAATAGACGAGGAAGATTTGGACCAGAAGTGGCGTGTTGCGGATCGCCTCGACATAGATGCTGCATATGCGTGCAATGATCGGATGGCGGCTGCGCCGCCCGATGGCACCAAGGACACCGATGGCTGTGCCGAGCACCGTTGCGATGAAGGCGAGCTGAAGGGTGAGCAGTGCCCCGTCCAGGAAGGCCGGCCATCGCTCGATGATCGCGGCGAAATCCAAGTTGAGGTTCATCGCAGATGGCCCCGAGCTAGTTTGCAGCTTGGTTCGTCATCCGGTCATAGACCCGGAAGAGAGACTGGTTGCCGTTCGTGCCTTCACCATGGGCGCGCGCCTCGACATACTGGCTGGTCACTAGCGCCGTGCCCGGCAGCGGGACGGATAGCGAAAGCGCCTGCTCCTGCACAAGGCGCAGGTCTTTGAGCATCAGATCGATGCGAAACCCGGCAGAGGTATCGCCCACGATCATTGCAGGCCCCAGCTTATCGAGCATCCAGGACGCGGCCGAGCCACCCAGGAGCACGTTGCGGAGCTGTTCGAGATCCACGCCGGAGGCGCGACCGAGCGCAAGAGCCTCACAGATGGCCTGGATATTGATGGCACAGACGAGCTGGTTGCAGAGCTTGACCGTCTGCCCGGCCCCAGCTTCGCCCACATGCGTGATCGTCGCTCCCATGGCCTGGAAAAACGGTTCCGCACGCATGAAGGCGTCTCGGTCGCCTCCGACCATGATCGAAAGCGTGGCATTCTTGGCGCCGACCGGGCCACCGGACACGGGCGCATCGAGGAATTCCACGCCGACGGCCTTGAGGTCGGCATGCATGCGCCGGACGGCGACAGGAGAGATCGTGCTCATGTCGACGAGAAGAAGACCGCGTGGTGGCGACGTCAGAAGACCGCCTTCGCCATAGACGATCTCCTCGACCTGCGGGGTGTCGGGAAGCATGGAGATGACGATGTCCGAGTCCCGGGCCGCCTCAGCCGGACTCTCGGCGCGGGTTGCACCTTGGGTAACGAGGTCGTCGATGGCTTCTTTGCGTACGTCATAGGCGCAGACTGGATATCCGGCCTTGAGCAGGTTGAGCGCCATCTCGCGCCCCATCGTCCCTAGGCCGACAAAGCCGACCGTCGCATTCTGTCCGTTCCGTCCCATCGTGTCTTTCTGTCCTTGATCAAGTGTCATGAGGCACTCCGGGCGTCGGATTCGCCGATCGCGGCGCGACGACGGAAATCGTCGCCGATCGCGAAATGCTCTCGCAGGACCCTTTCCGCATGCTCCGGGTCCCGGCCGACGATGGCGTCGAAGATCCGGCGGTGATCCTCGATCAGGTAGTTCTTCATGGAGTCGAATACCTGAAGAAGTTCCCGGCGATCGCGATGAGAGCGCATCAGGATGCCGGATAGTGAGTTGTGCAGCACAATCAGCGTCTCGGACTTGCCTGCGTTCACGACGGCGCGGTGAAATTCAAAATCGGCTGCGCTGCCGCCGTCGGGATCATCGATGGTCTCGACGATACGTGCGAGTGCATGCTGCAACCGCTCGAAATCCGATACGGTGGCCCGCTCGGCGGCAAGCCGGACGGCCTGGCATTCGATCGCGATGCGCGCCTGCATCACGTCGTCCACGACGTCAGATTGCTGCGCGAAGGCGAAGGTGAAAAAATCGTTCAGAACCGATAAGTCCGGACGTCGAACGATCGTCCCGACACGGTCGCGGATTTCCACGACTCCGAGAACCGTCAGAGCGCGCAGAGCCTCGCGCAGGATCGGTCGGCTGACACCGAGTTGCGCGGCGAGATCGCGTTCAGGGATAAGCCGGTCGCCCGGTCGCAATGAGCCCGCGAGCAAACGCTCGCGCAGGAAGGCAAATACCTTCTCGAACCCTTTGCCGCCACTCTCCCCAAGCCGCGTGATTTCAAGATCACCGGTCATATTTCTTACCTTGGTAAGACCAGAATGCATACCAATACTCTCCAGTCAAGCGGACCATAGGTGTACCGGATGTGGCTTATGCGCGAACGTTCATGGGAGGAGGGGGAATGCGAAGATTGATTATCAGCTAACCCCTCAACGACCGAGCCGATGAGAGAATATATAAATTATTGGTAATACGTGACTTATTCGTTTCGGGTTCTTCTATCGAAAGCGTTCGGGTGCTTTCCGGGGCCGGGTGTGGAAGAAACTGATATCCGCGTGACCGCTCGGCCCGCCGGCTCGCTTCACAACCGCCTCTCTCTCTGGGGCGCTGCCCGAATCGGTTGGTCCGCCACGGCTTCAAGAGTGCTGTCATCAAGCCTGGATGATCAATTCGCCGGTGGAGGCGGGGAGACGGCTTCACGGGGGCTGCGCGGAAGTGGATCGAGTCAAACCAAAAGTCTATGGCCTCGGCACCGTTTGACTAACCTTGGCAGTTTAAAAGAGGGTAGCTGTTTGAGGGTTGCCATATTGTCTCTTTTTTTAAGCGCCGCCGCTTTCCGGTTGAGGTCATCCTTCTGTGCTGCGCTGATACTGCAGATCGCCATCGCCTACCGCGGTATGGCTGAAATGGTGTTTGAGCGCGGTGTTGCGGCCGCTCCGTCCACGATCTTTCTCGGGAGCAGCGCTAGACGCCTGCTAACGTGAGTCATCTCTGGTAGACTCTTTAGTTATGTCAGCGTTTGCAACGGAGTCTCTTAGGTACGATGTTAACGAGCCGAGCCCAGCAGGTGGTCGGCAATGGCTTGGTAAAGGGGTAATGTGGTCGGGTCGTTGGCGGCATTTCCCGCTTCCGGATGCGATGCAAACCGGGCAATGACAGCACGGGCGGCGGGGTCCACATAAAGAGACTGGCCATATACACCGCGTGCCATGAAAGCGCCGTTCTTGTTGTGGGTAGCCCACCACATGCTCCGGTAGCTCCATCCGGCGAGTTGAGAGTATCCAGCCTTCGCAAAGGCGCTCTGGTTGCCGCCACGCTGGATGCTAGTCACTGCTGCCTCCGGCACGACTCGATTGCCGTCGACCACACCTTTGTCGAGGAGCAACTGTCCGACGCGGGCAAGGTCCCGGAGACCTGCGTTGAAACCGCCTCCAGCAAACGGTGTTCCGATGGAATCCACCGTGAAGGAGGCTTCCAGATCGGCGCCGATCCGGCTCCAGATCCGCTCCGCCAGCAGATCGCTCACGGGCCGGCCGGTCACGCGGTTGAGGATCCAGCCCATGGTGTCGGTATTCACCGTTTTATATCCGAAGGCGACACCGTGAGCCCCGCCTCGACGGACGGTGACCAGGTATTCGTAGTAACTGCGAGGGCCCGCGTAATCAGATGGCTTCGGCAGTGGATTGCCCGCCATCGCATGGCGCCACACGTCGGCTGTCGGATCGGCATAATCCTCGCTGAATTGCAGGCCCGTGGTCATATCGAGGACTTGGCGAACGGTAGCATCTCCAAAGGCACTTGCTGCAAGCTCCGGGACATAGGAATCGACGCGGCGGTTTTCGTCGAGCGTGCCCTCGGCGATGAGGATTTCCGCTAGGAGGCCGATAAGTGATTTCGTGACCGACATCGCCGCGTGCCTGTTCTGGTCCGAAAGACATCCAGCATAACGTTCGTAGACGATCCGCCCCTCGTGCAGGATGATGATTCCGTCGGTGAAGTTCCGATCGAACGCTTCGATGAACGTCATCGGCTCTGTCGCGCCTGTCGGGGTGAAGCGAATGGTTTCAATATCAGTCTGCTCTGACTTCACCAAGGGCCGCGGCGCCCCCATGCCTCGCGAAACCGGTTTCGTCGGCATCAGCTGCTGAAAGTGGCACACGCTCCAGCGCCATTGCGGGAAGGATTGATAGCTGCCATCCGCGAAGCGGATAATCTTGTCCGGAGGTGGCGGTGAGCCCTGCATCCACCCTAGAGCATTTGGATCGGATGTCTGCGCCGTCCATGGTGCTCGAGCCAAGGCGAACCCGGGAGCGCTCACGCTAAGGACCAATGTGAGAGTGAGCAGGTGCCGCGTGCTCTTCGGAAGAAACATTGCTGGCTATCTCCATGTCGCATCCTTGGAACCGAGTGATTGTGATCTGCCATCGCATATCTATGTGGCCTTAATGCGGGTGCGTCGGGAAGATTTCATAAGCTCACGGGGAAGTCTCTCATTGACCTGACGCTTTCAAGAGTGGCACCCTGGATCCGTACACCTCCGACGGAGCGTCAGCATGTACGACCCCGGGCAATTCCGACTTGATCATGACGTGGCTCTTGTCACAGGAGCCGGTGCCGGCATCGGCCGGTCCATTGCCCAGGTCTTTGCAGACGCTGGCGCGGCTGTGGTGGTCAGCGATCTCAAGGCCGAGACCGCGCAGACCGTTGCCGCCGAGATCACCCGGGCAGGCGGCCGAGCTGTAGGGATAGGCTGCAACGTCACGCAGGAGGCGGACCTGCAGGCCGTGGTCCAAGCCGCCATCGACCGCTTCGGCGAACTAACGGTCCTCGTCAACAACGCTGGCGGCGGTGGTCCCAAGCCCTTCGACATGCCGATGGCGGATTTTCGCGGGGCGTTCGAACTCAACCTGTTCTCGCTGTTCCGCCTGTCGCAACTGGCCGCGCCCTATATGGCGAAGAAGGGGCATGGCGCGATCCTCAACATCTCGTCCATGGCGGGCGAGAACAGGAACGTGCGGATGGCCTCCTACGGCTCGTCGAAGGCGGCGGTGAATCACTTGACCCGGAATATGGCCTTCGACCTTGGCCCGCAGGGCATTCGGGTCAATGCCATCGCGCCTGGCGCGATCCGCACGGATGCCTTGGCGAGCGTACTGAAACCCGACGTCGAGAAGGCCATGCTGCGGCACACTCCCCTCGGGCGCCTGGGTCGGCCTGAGGACATCGCCAACGCCGCCTTGTTTCTGTGCTCGCCAGCCGCATCCTGGATCAGCGGTCAGGTACTCACCGTCTCGGGTGGGGGTGTCCAGGAACTCGACTGACCGTTGCTGCGAGCGCGGCTCATCGCAGAGGAGCTTCTCATGACCCGCTTCGATCCTTTCTCCGACTTCCGCATGGACGGCCATGTCGCACTCGTCACGGGTGGTGCGCAGAACATCGGTGAGGCCATCGCTCGCACTTTCGCAGGGGCCGGTGCCCGCGTGATGATCGCCGACCTTGATGGCAAAAAGGCGCAAGCGGCGGCAGCCGTCATCGCCGAAGAGAGCGGAAGCGACGTGCGCGGTGTCGCCTGCGATGTCACGGTGGAGGCCGATATCCGGGCCTGTGTGGATGAGACGGTGATGGCATTCGGTGGCGTCTCCACCCTGGTGAACAATGTTGGCTGGGGGCGCGCCTACGACGACCCGCTCGCGGTCTCCGACGAGGATATGATACAGAGCTACAGGCTCAATACGCTCTCGGCCATGCGCATGGCGGCGGCTTGTCGCCCGCATCTGCTGAGAGCTGAGAATGCGACCATCACGAATTCCGGCTCGCTGGTGGGCATACAGCCCGCCTTCGACTTTATCGCCTACTCGGCTGCGAAGGCCGCACTCAATCACCTGATGCTGGGTCTCGCGCACTACTTGGCCCGCGAGGTACGGATCAATACGGTCCTGATCGGCACGGTGCTGACGGAAGGCTATGCCGCGGCAGGTCTGGACGAGAAGGCACAGCATGCCCTGGCCCATCCTGACAACCTCACCGGGCGAGCCGGCACGCCGCAGGACGTCGCCAACGCCTTCCTTTGGCTCGCCTCACGAGCCGGTAGCTGGGTGTCAGGGCAAACTATCCAGGTGCATGGCGGGGGGCGCCGCATCCGGTTGAAGCCGGAATGAGCGAATGTGGATCTCCCGATCCGACTACAGAGCTCCCTATGAATTCGATACTCGTGCCATCTCAAGAGGAATACGACGTGAGTGGCTCACGCGTCCCATCGGGCCATGACCGATGAGTTCATCGCAACTTCCACGCTCATCCGCGAGGATTTTCGCGTTGCGCAAGACATGGTCCTCACGCGCGGTATCAGGAGCCTGCCATGTCTTCTGCTCCATGCAGTCTTGGATTGTGCCTGTCAGGCTATGAAGCCTGACAAAGCGTCTGCGCTGGAGACAGCGGCGGGTCAGGGGAGAGAACCGGCCTTCCACCAGCTTGAGCCAGCAAGCTCTCCAAACGGTGGGACAGGAGACGCTGTCGTCAGGTGACGACGCTCTGCCGGCGCACCAGGGGTTGCAGAGTTTACTACTCCGGTGCGGCGACGGACAACGCCACCGCCAAACCGCAGATCAACTTTAAACTCGCGCCACTACTACTCCATTGTCCCACCGATCCAAGTCTGCCTGACGGTGAGGCTTTCGTCGAGGAGGACGAGATCGGCGTGGTAGCCGGGCGCGATGCGGCCCCGTTCGTGATCGAGCCTCAGGAACCGGGCCGGGATCAGCGAGGCCATGCGCAGCACCGCCGGCAGGGCGAGGCCGAGCCGCTGCACGCTGTTGCGCACGGCGCCCGCCATGTCGAGGTCGGAGCCCGCGAGCGTGCCGTCCGCCGTGGTGAGCCGGCCGTCGCGGCGATGGATCGTGCGGCCGTGCAGGTCGAAGCCGGTCAGATCCGTGCCGGTCACCGCCATGGCGTCGGTCACCAGCATCATGTGCTCCGTCCCCTTGGCGGCGATCGCCACGCGCAGGGCCGCATCGCTCACATGGTGCCCGTCGACGATCAGCCCGCACCAGGTGTCCGGGCTGTCGAGCGCCGCGCCCACCGGGCCGGGATCGCGCCCGGCCAGCGGCGGCATGGCGTTGAACAGATGCGTGAAGCCGCGCAGCCCATGGCGCACCGCCTCCACGATGGTCGCGTAATCGCCCGCCGTGTGCCCGGCGCAGACCAGCACGCCCGCGGCGGCCAGCCGCGCAATCGCCGCCATGTCAACGCGCTCGGGCGCCAGCGTCACCAGGGTGCGGCCCTCGGTGAGCGCGGTGAGGATCGCGAGGTCCTCCTCCTCCAGCGGCCGGATGAAGGCGGGGTTGTGCACGCCCTTGCGCTCGGGGCTGATGAAGGGACCTTCGAGGTGGATGCCGAGCACGCCGGGCACGCGCGCGGCCAGAGCCTGGCGCATCGCCTCCACGGCCTCCGCCATGGTCTCGCGGGTGTCGGTGATGAAGGTCGGCAGCAGGCCGGTGGTGCCGTAGGCGCGGTGCGCTTCGGCGATGGTGCGGATGCCCTCGACGCTGCGCACGTCGTTGTAGAGCACGCCGCCGCCGCCATTGACCTGCACGTCGATGAAGCCGGGCGCCAGCAGGCCCTCGACCTGGCGGCGCGCGATGCCGGCGCCCAGATCCTGCTCCTGCGGCAGGCCGCGGATGCGGCCGTGCTCGATCACGACGGCGCGGCCGTCGAGCATGTGCGCGCCGTCGAAGACGCGGGCTCCCACGAGGGCTGTGGCCATCACACGGTCTCCGTCACCTTGCGCAGGCGCGGCGGGCTGTCGGGATTGCGGCCGCGCGCCAGGGCAATGGCGTTCACCAGGGGATAGAAGCTCTGGATGAGCGCGAGGGGGGCGAGATAGGGATGCGCCTCCTCGCTCCCCGGCAGGGCGAGGCGGGCGCGGCCCTCGGCGGCGCCGGCGACGAGGACGGGCACGCCCCGCTCGGCGAGCTTGGTCACGAGATCGTTGACGCCCCCCCGGGTCTCCTCCCGCTGGCTGAGCAACAGGATCGGGAAGTGCTCGCCCGCGAGCGTCCACGGGCCGTGCATCAGCTCGGCGGCGCTCATCGCCTCGGCGTGGACGCCGGAGGTTTCCTTGAGCTTGAGGGCGGCTTCCTGGGCGACGGCGAAGCCGACGCCGCGGCCGACGACGAACAGGTTGTCGGCATCAGTAAGGGCGGGCAGCGCCGCCGACCAGTCGGTGGCGGCGGCTTTGGCGAGCACGTCGGGCAGGGTGTCGAGGGCATCGAGCAGCGCCCGGTCCTGCGACCAGTGCGCCACGAGCTGCAGGCCGGCGGCGAGCGCGGCGATGAAGGACTTGGTGGCGGCGACGCTCTTCTCGGGGCCGGCATGGAGCGGCAGCACGACCTCGCAGGTGGCGGCGAGCGGCGAGGAGGTGTCGTTGACGAGCGCCACCGTCAGGGCGCCGTCGTCGCGGCCGGCCTGGGCGAGGTTGAGGATGTCGGGGCTGCGGCCCGATTGCGACACGGCGAGGAAGAGGGCATCGCGCATGCGCGGGCGCGCCGCGTAGACGGAGGTCACGGACGGGCCGACCGAGGCGGTGACGAGGCCGGACTGGATCTCGAGCAGGTACTTGACGAAGGTGGCGGCGTTGTCCGAGCTGCCGCGCGCGCAGGTGACGGCAAACGGCGGCGGGGACGCGCGCAGGCGCGCGCCGAGCTCGCGGCACAGCGGCGCGTTGCTCGCAAGCAGACGCGCCACAACCTCAGGCGCCTCAAACGCCTCGCGAAGCATGCTTGTTTCTGTGTTCAGCTGCGTTGGCATCTCACTCCTCAGATACGGGGTCGTCGCAGATTGACCGTGGCTACGCATTAGGCGCGGGCGCACCAGCGGCTGGAGTCGTGTCCGTTTCAAGGGACATCCGCCTTCTGAGAAGATCCGCCGCGCCTAATAGGCCAGCGTCGGCGCCGAGGAGGGCCGGAGCCAGAGAAGGCTTGAGGGCAGAAGGGAAGCGGGACAGAGCTGCTTCAAGACGGGGCAGGAAACCTGCCGCGAGGCCTACGCCACCACCGATCACCATGATCTGTGGATCAAGGAGGGCCTGTAAACCCGGGAGAGTCAGGGCCAGATGATCCACAGCCTCGCCGACGATGCCCTCCGCCCAACTCTCGCCCGCTGCCATAGCGGCGAAAACCGTCTTGGCATCTGCATCATGGCCTTCAGCGCGGGCTGCTGCAGAAATGGCGAAGCCAGATGCTAAATCCTCCAGACGGTGATGGCGTTTCCCCGGAACTGGCACCGGGATCTGGCCGACATGCCCCGCAAGCCCCCCGGATCCGCTCAAAAGCTGACCGCCGACGACAGCCCCTCCGCCAATTCCACTCGATACTGTCAGGAAGAGCAGATCACGCCCTCGGCCCGCACCAAAGCGATACTCGCCCCAAGCTGCAGCTTGAGCATCATTCAAGGCCAGGGCGGGATCACCGAATTGCTCGGCCAAGCATGACACGAGCGGGAAGTCTGCCGGAACGGGTAGGGTCGCTGGATTGACGGCTGTCCAGAGTCCGTTCCTGATCAGACCCGTCACGGCGGCCGCGACACCATCATACTGTCCGCGCCAATCCCGCGCGACATCTGCGGCCGCTTGCAGCCATGCCTCCGCTCCATCGGCGGGTAGCGTCGGCACTTGCCGCCGCTCGAGGATGCGGTCTTTCAGGACCAACGCCACGGCCGTCTTGCTGCCGCCGATATCGATTGCGAGAACCGGCCTTGCTGGAGCGGCTTCGACGGCAATCGCATCAATGAACCATCGTGTGATATGCTCCGGCCGGGTGATGGCAGAGCCGACAACAACCGCTGCGGCTCCTGCGCGTATGGCCGCGGCCGCGAGACGGGGCTCGTTGTAACGGCCTTCGGCAAGGACCGGTTTGCCGAGTCCACAGGCTTCCCACACCAACCTGATATCAGGCGTTCGCGGTGGTGGAGCCACGTCGGTATAACCGGACATGGTGGTGCCGATCAGGTCTGCACCAAGCGCGCTTGCGTTTCTCGCTTCGGCGATCGTCGCGATGTCGGCCATCGCAAGGCAGCCCAGAGAATGGATCTTCTCGATCAACGTCCCGACCGCCACGGGTCTTGGTCTATCCGTGGCATCGAAGGCGATAATCGCCGCGCCGGACTCGGCAAGGGCGACGACGTCCTCAATCCAAGGCGTGATGCGGACCGGCGTTTCCGCGAGGTCACGCTTGACAAGGCCGATGATCGGAATCGAGCAGGCAGCAGCAACCGCGGCAACGTTGGCCACGCCCTCGATCCGAAGTCCGCGGGCACCCGCATCTTGGGCGGCCAGTGCGAAGCGCACGACGGATCCGGAATCGTCGAACGGGCCCCCAGGAACAGGCTGGCACGAGACGACCAGTCCGCCCTTCAATGCTTCTGTGAGCGCTGTGGCCGCAGGTTGAAATGTCATGACTGTTCCGGACCTTCGTGGCGTGTCGAGTGAGGCGTTACACCAGCGTAGTGGCAGCGATAGGAACCTCGCGCCGACTGCCGCTGGCCTGATGAGCCGCCTCGATGCAGGCAACCACATGGCGTCCATAGGAACCGGTAACCGGGGAGGGCGTATCGTTGATGATGCTGGCGGCGAAGGCTTGCCACTCGCGCGCCACGGCTGCGCTCATCCAGTTCGGCTCGATGGAGCCCGGAACCGGCGTCCAGACGCCGCCTTGGCCTGTGGAGACCCCATGATCGAAATCGATCCGGATCGTGCCTTTCTCGCACACAAGATCCATAGCGAACGTGACCGCACCGTCCCGGTAGCCGACGCTGGCGACCTGACCGATCCGGTCGTTCGCAAAGCGCAAGCCGATCAGGGCCGCATCATCGGCCTCCTGTTCGTGGAAGTAGGTGCCGGCCATCGCCGTGACTCCAGCCACCGGCTGCCCCATGAGCCAGATCAGCCGATCGAGCGCGTGAATGCCGGCCGTCATCAGCATCCCGCCCCCTGATGCACGGTTGAGATGCCAGGGCCGCCGGTTGCTCTCCATCCACAACTTGATCATCCAGCTTGAACCCAAAACCGGAGCGCCGAGCTTGGCCGAGTCGATGATCTCCTTGGCTCTGAGACAGGGTAGGGCGAAGTGCATCACGTGCCCAATCATGAGCTTGACGCGTGTTGTCTCTGCGGCCGCGAGCATGGTGTCGCAAGCAGACAAGCTGGGTGCCATAGGCTTTTCCAGCAGAATATGCTTTCCGGCTTGGGCGGCCGCGATGGTGATTTCTTCGTGGAGGTGGTGTGGCGTGGCGATGAGCACGGCATTGACCATCGGATCGTCCAGCAAGGCCCGCCAGTCGCCGTAACTCTTGCCACCATGTTCAGCCGCAAAGGCGGCGGCTGCGTCTGCGTTCTCCCGACAGGATGCGACGAGCCTGACCTCGTCGACCTCGGTCATCGCGCGGGCATGAACCGCGCCGAAGTGACCCGCCCCGATAATTCCTACACCGATCATGCCTTCGCCTTCTCATATGCGGCATCGATGACCTCCATCGCTGCCAAGTAATCCTCAATGCTGACGGCCGGGCGCTTGCCCGAGCGAAGCCGGTCGAACGTGTCGGCCATGAACAAGCGGTAGCGCGTGCTAGGATGTTCAGGGGCGAGCATGCGGATGCTCCTGTCGTCCAGGGTCGCGCACTGCGCCGTCTCGCCTCGGTCAATCAGGTAAGCGTTGCCCGTAGCGATCCGCCACTCGAAGTCCCCGCCCGGGGACATGGAGGCGAAGGTGTAGCCAGCCTCGACTGTGAAGAGCGTTCCGGCATCGTCACACAGGACCACATGGGCATGGTCTTCGACCGGCTCGTCGTGGATGCGATTGGCGACCGAGGCTGAGACGATGCGCAAGGGGCCCTGAGCGAGCGAGACGGCTGCATCGATTCCGTGAATGCCGAGGTTTCGCAGCGCTCCGCCGCCTCCGATTGTCGGATCGAGCATCCAGTCGACCCCATCGTCGCGATAGCGTTGAGGAGGTCCGTTGACGATCCGGAAATGACCGTAGGCGAGCTCGCCGAGGCGGCCATCCGTCTCAAGCGCAGCCATCGCGCAGAAGACAGGTCCGAAGCGGTTCGGGAGGGGCACAGCAACAAAGCTGCCGTGACTTTGGGCAGCCTCGACGATCCGCAGCAACTCCTTGGTCGTCGAGGCTGCGGGCTTTTCGAGGGCCATTGGGATGCCAGCGGAAATGACTTTCAGAGCGAGGTCTGGAACCTTGTCTGGCGAGCCCATGACAACCGCCAAGTCGGGCTTTCTCTCAAGCGCCTGTTCGACGCGGTCACAAACCGAAACGCCATGGATGCCAGCAAAGTCGGCTCCTCTTTTAGGGTCGGCGTCCCAAACATTTGTGACCTCGCCGTCTGAGAACCTGACCGCATCCAGATGCATCGCGGCGTGCCAATGACTTACGCCTAGGAGACAAACCCTCATATGACAAACCTATTCAGTTGCCCACTTGATGGATATCCTACAAGCTGATATGCAGCAAGCCGGATTCTGTGTTTCACAGCAGCGAGCGGAGTGAACAATGTCTGGCCTGAGAGGCATCAAGCCCTTGACCAAGCCCCCCTCCCTGCACGTGACGGTGCAGGAGAGCCTGCGCGGCTATATCGAGGACAATCAGCTCAAGGCCGGGGATGCACTGCCGCCCGAATCCTTCCTCGCTCAGCAGCTCGGCGTGAGCCGCAACTCCGTGCGGGAAGCCATCAAGGCGCTTGAGTCGGTAGGGGTCCTGGAGACCCGCCGCGGGATTGGCGTCTTCGTGAAGGAGTTCTCATTCCAGCCGCTCCTCGACAATCTCGCCTATGGTCTTGGTGATACCCTGAGGGACGTCGAGGAACTTCGCGAGCTGCGTCGCGTCCTGGAAACCGGCCTCATCCACAAGACGGTCGAGATGATTGGTGAGGAGGATCTCACCGCTCTGCGCCAGGTAACGGAGCGCATGCGCCAGCGCGCCGAGCGAGACGAGAGCTTTGCCGAGGAGGATGAGCAGTTTCACCGTCTCCTCTTTCGATGCCAGAACAACCGGATGCTCACCGGTTTGATCGAGATCTTCTGGCGAGCCTTCTACAAGGCTTCCAACTTTGCCAATCTTGCCAACTCCGACCCGCTCTCGACGTGGCGCGACCATCACGAGATCGTCGAAGCGGTCGCGGCGCGCGATATCGAACGAGCCCGGGAGAGGCTCGACAGACATTACGAGGGCATTCTCGATGTGATCGCCAACAACAAAAAGTCGACCAACGGATAACGGGAGGAAACGATGCAGCTGAAGACATTGAAACGAGCTATCTCCATTGCGGGGCTGATTGGGGCCGCAGCCCTGACCACTTCGGTAGCCGCTCAGGAACAGAAGACCATCACCGGTGGCTTTGACGTTGGTCCAGGCGGCTTTCAGGGTAACTTCAACCCACTCGCGGCGACAGGCGGTTTTACTTGGCTCAACGTCTATTTTGAGCCCCTGGTCAATTATAATGCCGACCTGACAGCGATCGAGGGCGCTCTCGCTACCGAGTACACCGTCAACGCTGACAAGACCGAGTACACGTTCAAGCTTGCCGCCGAAACCTGGCATGACGGCAAACCCTTTACCTCCAAGGACGTCAAGTTCACGGTCGACCTTGCCAAGAACGGCGAGACCGGAACGGTTTTTGCCGCCCGCCTTAATGCGATCTCCTCCGTTGAGACACCCGATGAACGTACGGCGATCATTAAGCTCTCGCGTCCGGATGCCGGGTTCCTGGCGACGCTGACGAAGCTCATGATCCTGCCCGAACATGCGCTTGCCGGCACAACGCCGAAGGAACTGGCGACCAGCACGTGGTGGGCGACCAAGCCGGTTGGAACCGGACCATTCAAGTTCAAGCAGTACGTGACAGACCAATACGTCGAACTCGTCGCCGATGACGATTACCGCCTTGGCCGCCCGAAGGTGGACCGAGTGATCAACCGCTACTTCAAGAACACCGCCGCAGCCGTCGCGGCGCTGCGGGCAGGCGAAATCCAGTTCACCTATGTCGAGCCCGATGATGTTCCTGCGTTCAAGAGCAACAAAGAGTTCAAGGTCATCGAGGGGCAGTCCTTCGTCGTCAACTATCTCGGCTTCAACCAGCAGGTTCCGCTCTGGAAGGACGTGCGGGTGCGCCAGGCCGTGATGCACGCTATCGATCGACAGGCGATTATCGATAGCCTTTATGGGGGAGCTGCAACGGCCGCCAACTGCGGCTATGTCGCCAAGCAGCTTGTCCCGGAGGGTTTGAGCGCGTACGCCTACGACCCGGCCAAGGCCAAAGCTCTTCTGGGCGAAGCCGGATGGGACAAGGTTAACGGCAGCAAGCCGATCACTTGGCTCACCTACTACAATACGCCACAGGCTGCCAACGTCATGGCCGCGGTACAGGCCATGCTCGCGCAGGTCGGCATCAATGTGGTGCCGCGCGTGGTCGACACGCCGACCTACAACGGCATCATCTATGCCGCCAACCCCGATTTCAGCCAATTTCCGCTGGTCTACGCCGGCCTACAGAATGGGCCCGATCCGTCCGGCCTCAATATCGGTTTGAACGCAGCGCAGAAGCCCCCTGCGGGGGCGAACTTCCTGCGCGTCGACATGCCGGAGCTGACCAAGGCGTTTGACACCGCACTCGCCGAGACCGATCCGCAGCAGCTCAACAAGCGCTACCAGGATGTATGCAAGGCGATGAACGCCAATCTCCCTTGGGCTACCATGTGGGTTGCCAACCGCTACGGCGTCGCTTCAGCGAAGCTCAAGGACTTCGTCTGGGTACCTGCTCCCGCCGGCGGACCTTATAACGCCCACCCAGAGAAGTGGTCGATCGAGAAATAAGCTCATCTGTCAGAGCAAAAGGGGAGGGCGGCTTGCGCCTGTCAAAGCTGCCTTCCCAAAGTCAAAAGGGCATTCTCATGCTGCCATACATCCTGAGGCGCATCGCCACCGGCCTGTTGATGCTCGTTGCCCTGAGCATGCTCGTCTTCGTCCTTCTTCGTTTGGCGCCTGGCGATCCGATTGATGCCTATATCAACCCCAACGTTGCGATGTCCCAAGCGGAAATGGACGCGTTGCGCGTCCGTCTCGGCTTCGACCAGCCTCTGCCCGTCCAGTATCTGGCATGGCTGCGGGCTGCGGTTACCGGCGATCTCGGCTATTCGATCCAGCGCAGCGGCGTGAGGGTTCTGCCCCTCGTGCTGGAGCGTATAGGTCCCACGGTCCTGCTCATGGCCGCCGGGCTTGCCCTTGCAATCGTGGCCGGCATAGCGACGGGGGTTCTCAGCGCCGTCAGGCGAAATTCTTCGACTGACATCGGCTTCTCCGTCATCGCCTTCCTGGGCATTTCGAGCCCGGCCTTCCTGACGGCGATCCTCGGGCTTTACCTATTCTCGGTGGTCCTCCGCTGGGCACCTTCCGGCGGCATGCTAACCCCTGGCGCCCCCTTCTCACTTGGTGATCTCCTGTCTCACCTCGTTCTGCCCGCGTGCCTTCTCTCCATTGGCCATGCAGCGCTGATCATGCGCTATATGCGCGCGTCGCTTATCGAGGTTTTGAACCAGGATTATGTTCGCACCGCCCGAGCGAAAGGTGTGAAGGAGTTCTGGGTCATCATGAAGCATGCGGTTCGTAACGCACTCCTGCCGGTGGTTACCCTCATCGGGTCGACCATCGGCATCGCTGTAGGCGGCGCAATCTTCATCGAGAGCGTGTTCAACTGGCCGGGCATGGGCCTGCTGCTGATCAATGCTGTCGACACACGCGACTACCCGGTCATTATGGGGGCTACGCTCATCATCGGAGCCTGTGTCATTGTGGTCAATCTCCTCACTGACATCGCCTATGCGGCTGTCGACCCTCGTATCCAGGTAGCCTGACGATGAGTGCCGCGACGATCGACGTTTCTGCCAAGCATAGGGGGCCTACCGCTCGGGCCCTCGGTCGGTTTATCACCAATCGAGTGGCCTTGTTGGGATTACTGGTCCTCCTCATCATTCTCACCGCAATCCTGACCTATCCGCTCTGGTGGTCCTACACACCCAACCAGATCGACCTGAGGGCCCTCAACAAGAGCCCCAGCGCCAGTCACTGGTTCGGGACGGATGGGGTCGGGCGCGATATCCTCGCGCGCCTGATGCAGGGCGGTCGGACATCGCTCCTCGTTGCTGTCACATCAGTCGGAGTTTCATTGGTGATCGGCTTTCTCGTGGGTGCCGTATCGTCCTTCAGCGGCCGGTTGGCTGACGGCGCCATCATGCGCTTCGTCGACCTTGCCATGACGCTTCCGCCGGTGATCCTGCTGCTTGTTCTCGCCTCAATTGTCGGCACGGGAATTGTCCCGACAATCGCCGTCATCTCGTTGCTGTCCTGGCCCGTGCTGTCACGCATGGTCCGCGCCCGCCTTCTCGAGCTGCGCGAACGTGACTTCGTCGTCGCCGCCCGCGGCATGGGAGCCGGGATGAGGCACCTTCTGTTCCGGCACGGTCTTCCAAACTGCATCGACATCCTCGTGGTCTACGCAACCCTGCAGATCGCCAATGCAATCCTGCTCGAGGCGGGCCTCTCCTTCCTCGGACTCGGTATCGCTCCCCCGGAGGCCAGCTGGGGCAACATGCTGAACGCCGCCCGCTCTACCAGCGTGCTCGAGCAGTATGTCTGGCAATGGATGTTCCCGGGCGCAGCGCTCGTCATCACGGTACTGGCGATAAACTTCGTGGGCGACGGCCTGCGAGACGCCTTCGACCCTCGCTCAGATCTTAAATAACCGACCACCAAAGGCTCATCATGACTACTTTTCGCGGCGTCGTTCCTCCCGTTGTCACTCCTCTAACCGAAACCTACGAGGTCGACTATCCGTCCTACACCAAGGTTCTGGAACATCTCATCGCAGGTGGCGTGCATGGCCTCTTTGTTCTCGGCTCAACGAGTGAGGTGATTTTCCACGACGAGGCAACCCGGCGTCAGATCCTCGAACACACCGTGAAAGTGGTGAACGGACGCTTGCCGGTTTTGGCCGGCGTCATCGATCCGACGACGGACCGGGTCATCGGCCACGCCAGAACGGCGCAGTCGATCGGGGTAGATGCAGTGGTGGTGACCGCTCCCTTCTATACCCGCACGAGCCAACCGGAGGTCGTCGACCATTTCCGTTACGTGCGTGAAGCAATTGATCTGCCTGTAATCGCTTACGATATTCCGGTCTGCGTGCACACCAAGCTGGAGAGGAAGACGACAGTGGCTCTGGCCCGCGAAGGAACGATTGCAGGGCTCAAGGATTCGAGCGGCGACGACGGCAATTTCCGATTTTGCCTGCTTGATCTCATGGACCAACCCGACATCTTCCTCATGACAGGCTCCGAGATCGTCGTCGATAACGTCCTCCAGATGGGAGCCCATGGCGTAGTTCCCGGGCTCGCGAACGTGGACCCTCACGGCTACGTACGGCTGTGGGACCATGCTCAAGCCGGAGATTGGGAGGCCGCGCGCAAGGAGCAGGAGCGCCTGTGCCGGCTTTTTGAAATGGTCTGGGTTTCATTGCCACGCACCAGCGCGGGATCGGCGGGAGTTGGTGCCTTCAAGACTGCGATGCACGCTCTCGGCATCATTGCCACCAACACGATGGCCCGGCCTCAGCGATCGCTCAATGCCGAGGAAGCCACAAAGGTGGAGGCAATCGTCCGTGCTGCTGGGCTCGCGAGCTGAAGCCATGCATGTCACCCCGATCCTGGATATCTCCGGCTTGAAAACGGTATTTCGCATCGGCGGACGTCCGGTGGCCGCCGTACAGGATCTGAACCTGACGATTAAGCCAGGCGAAACCCTGGCACTGGTCGGGGAGTCCGGATCGGGCAAGTCCGTCACCAGCCTGTCGGTGATGGGCCTTCTACCGAGAGGAATGGGGCAGGTGGCTGAGGGTAGCATCCTGTTTCGGGGCAAGACAGGACAAACTCAGGACCTCACGCAGCTCGATGCCGAGGGTATGCGGCAGATCAGAGGCAATGACATCGCCATGGTGTTCCAGGAACCTATGACGAGCCTGAACCCGGTTTATACAATCGGCGAGCAGATCGCCGAGCCTATGCGTATTCACCTCGGGCGGAGCCACAAGGATGCCGCGGCTGCCGCGATCAAACTCCTGGCCGATGTCGGCATTCCCGATCCCGAGCGGCGCGCCGATCAGTATCCGCACGAGCTCTCAGGCGGCATGCGCCAACGTGCCACCATCGCGATGGCGCTTGCCTGTGATCCGGTGCTCCTGATTGCCGATGAGCCGACCACCGCGCTCGACGTGACGATCCAAGCCCAGATTCTCGACCTCCTGCAGAAGCTGCAAGCGGATCGGGGCATGGGGATCCTGTTCGTCACTCATAACCTGGGCATAGTGGCGGAGATCGCTGATCGGGTGGCTGTGATGTATGCCGGGCGTATCGTCGAGACGGGCATGGTGGCCGAGGTGTTTGCACATCCACGTCATCCCTACACGATCGGTCTGATGCGGTCGATCCCGAAGCTGGGAGAAGCAACCGCATTGAAGCTGCAAGGTACTCCACTGCCGACGATTCCAGGATCCGTGCCAAGCCTCGTTCAGCTTCCGAACGGCTGCTCCTTTGCACCACGATGCCTCTATTCGATCGACGCATGTCGGGTCGATGTCCCGCCGTTATATGAAACCGGCAACAGCCAGAAGAGCCGCTGCATCCGATGGAAGGAAGTTTAGGTATGGAACAGCCGCTGCTCTCAGTCAGGGGGCTGACCAAGCATTTCAAGCCAATGGGCTTTTCCCGCAGATCCGTCGTTCGCGCGATCGAGAATGTCTCCTTTGATGTGCCACGCGGAACGGTCGTCGGCCTCGTAGGTGAGTCAGGCAGCGGCAAAACCACAATTGGACGCTCTGTTCTGCGCTTGATCGAGCCGACGTCCGGTGAGGTTCGCTTCAATGGCATCGACATCACGAAGCTCACAGCATCTCAGATGCGTCGGCAGCGCAAGAGCATGCAGTATATTTTCCAGGATCCATTCGCGAGTCTGTCGCCGCGTATGACCATCGGACAGATCCTGACCGAAGGACTTGAAATCCAACATGTGGGAACGGTCCAGGAGCGGATACAGCGCGCCAGGGCGACACTTGCCGCCGTCGATCTGCCAGCCGATGCCTTTGACCGCTACGCGCATGAGTTCTCGGGTGGGCAGCGCCAGCGTATTGGAATCGCGCGAGCGTTAGCGCTCGAACCTCAGCTAATCGTAGCAGATGAACCAGTTTCGGCACTCGATGTCTCGATCCAAGCTCAGATCATCAATCTGCTGCGCGGCCTGCAGGTTCGCCTCGGATTGACGATGCTGTTCATCTCGCATGACTTGGCAGTCGTCGAATACATCTGTGATACGGTCATCGTGCTCTACCTGGGGCGCATCATGGAAATTGCGCCGAGCGAGAAGCTCTATGCCGATCCGCGGCATCCGTATACGCGGGCGCTGCTCTCGGCGATCCCGTCTCCGGATCCCGCCAGAGCCCGTACTCGGCAGATCCTAAAGGGGGATATTCCAAGCCCTGCGAATCCGCCTTCCGGGTGTGTGTTTCGTACCCGTTGCCTGCACGCGGTTGAGCAATGTGCGGCAATGGTGCCCCCCCTCGAAGAGGTTTCTCCTGGTCACTTCAAGGCCTGCATCCGGCACGATGTGAGTGGGTAACGGAGTAATCGAGGCGTCAGGTCCGGAGGTTCATGGATGGAGTAAGGAAGATGTCTTGCCGCAGCCAAACGCGCTATATTGTGAGTGACCGGTTCCAGCGTTGAATATCAGATCTCGCAATAATGAGGTCCCGGCCTCCAAGGTTGGAGGTACAACTGCATCCGCCCCGCTTGGCCAATGCGCCGTCAGCAATCACCTTGCCAGAAGGGCGGCGCCCGGACATGGCAGTTCCCTTTTTCTGCACCAAGATCACAAGGCGTTCTGACGGAGTGGATCGTAAATTCCGGCTCGTCCGTGCATCAGATCGACGAAGGAGAACGCGTCTAAGCGATCGTATCTGCAAGTAGACGGGAAAAGGCCTCGCCTAGAAGTGACGGGGCAAGCGTCATGGAGCGGACCAGCGATACATCGACACGAATTGAGGGACGCAGTTCCTTGATGACCAGCCCTTGGGACATGGTGTTCGCGATGTACGGATTGACGATGCCGACGCCTACCCCTGCCACGACGAGCGCGCAGATGGTAATCGAGGAGTTCGTCTCGACCACGATGTTCTCTGGAGCGCCGAGCCCGTTCAGCAGTTCACGCATACGGATCACGATGTTGTCCGAATCGTTGAGCAGGATCATCTGATGCCTGCGCAGTTCTTCCAAATCGACCCAGTCTGAACACGCCAGTGGGTGATTCTGCGGAACGATGCAGACGGCTGAGGTCGTCGTCAGGATGCGGGTTTCGAAGATCGATGGGTCCACATCGCCCGTGGTCACGGCAAGGTCGATCAGGTTCTGGTTCAGCAGCTCCGCAAGCTGAGGCGTCGGCAGGGTCTGAAGCCCAACGAAGGTGCCAGGGAATTGGGCCAGGAAACGCTTGATCACCTGCGGCAGCAGGCCCGTGGCCAAGGTTGAGGTGCTTCCTAGGCGCAGAACGCCGGCGCCTGACTTGCGCAGAATACCGACAGCCGTCTCAATCTTCTCAAGCCCTTCGAAATTCCGCCGGACGGATTCATAGAGCTGGCGCCCCTCCCGAGTAGGCCGGAGCCGTCCGTGGTGGTGCTCGAACAGCTTGAGTCCGGTCGCACGTTGAAAATCTGCGAGCTTTCGGCTGATCGACGGCTGCGTCGTGTTCAGTGCTATTGCGGCAGTGGTGGTCGTGCCGGTCTCCATGACGGCCTTAAAAGCTTGAATTTGTTGAAAACTATAAGGTTTGGACACCCGCTCGCACCTTGGGAATTACGATCCTAACTATATCAAATGTGCATAGATATGTGTCAACAAAGTATTTTTCAGCATTCTCAGTCGCTACTAGGTTGGCCGTCAGCAGGTCCAATATGACGTGCTGACCAATGAGGCATCTGTGAATTCTACCCTTGAAACGTCGAACAAAGCCCTGAAGCCAGCCCGGCCCGTACTCCGTGTTGGCAACGATGCGGGACATCACTTCTTTGGTTACTACGACAAGACCAATTGGGGCGCACAGGATCGATTGCTGCTTGGTCATCGCGTCCCGGCACGTGACTTCGTGATCAGGGCAGATTCAGTTGCCGAGATCGGCTATTTCAATATGGCCGGCGATGGTGCCTTTCATGTCATAGGTGCAACGACCGCCTGGAACTGGCAGATGGGAAGCCAGCTGCAGTGGCTGGATGCTGCGAGCAGCCGACGGCTGATCTACAACGTGCGTGCAAAAGGCGGCCTGTATCCAGGCTTTGGCGCGGTCATCCACGACCTGGATACTGGAGAGCCGCACGAACTCGACGCGCCCATCTATGTCGCGGCGCCGAATGGCCGCTATGCCCTGACGGTCGACTACGAGCGGCTCTACATAACACACAAGACGATTGGCTATGTCGGGCAGGATGGCGCGAAAAGCGACCTGCCGCTGTGTCCCCCTGACGACGGCATCCACCGGGTCGATCTGGAAACGGGCGAGGTTCGGCAGCTGATCAGCTACGCGGAGCTGAAGGCACTCGATCACAGGCCCTCGATGGACCGGGCAATTCACTGGGTCAGCCATATCGAGATCAACCCGTCCTCGGACCGGGTCCTTTTCCTGCATCGCTGGACCGAACGGGTCGAGGATGAAACCTGCTTCCTGCATCGCCTGATCACGATGGATCCCAACGGCAACGACGTGCGCATCCTGGAATGCTCGGATCACCCGCTGCCGCAACTGGCCGAGGATTTCGATCCGAGCCAGGTAGGCACCTTCGATTACGAAAAGTCAGAATACCAGATTTCACACCCCTTGTGGCGGGATGATCGCCATATCATCGTCTGGGGACCGCATGACGGCGCGATCCATTATCATCTTTACGAGGACGTTCGTCCGGCTCGGGTGACGATCGTCGGGGACGGGATCCTGACGGAGAATGGTCACATGACCTATTCTCCGATCAACAAAAGATGGCTTCTGACGGATACCTACCCGGATCCAGTGACGAACGAGCGAGCTCTCATCCTTTTCGATGTCGAACGGAACGTGCGTCACGATGTCGGAATCTTTTATGCCGATCCGCACTTGACCAAGGAAAACCGCTGCGATTTGCATCCACGATGGAGCCAAGATGGTCAGCGCGTCTGCATTGACTCGATGCACGAACACGAACGGCAGATGTACGTGATCGATGTGTCCGCAATACTGAACAACAAGGGAAAGACCGAATGAAGATGGCGATTGCAGGATACTTCGCGAGTGTCGCAGCGGCCGCGGTGATCAGCGTCGGCGCAACGGCCGCTCACGCACAGACGGCAGGGTTGGACGGCACCCTGGCGAAGGTCGCGAATGACGGCGTCGTCGTGGTCGGATATCGCGAGGCATCGATCCCGTTTTCTTATTACGACGATGGAAAGAACCCAATCGGATACTCCATGGACGTCACAAGCGCGGTCATCGAGCAGATTAAAGCAAGGATCGGACGCGCTGATCTGGAGGTCAGGAAACTGCCGATCACGTCCCAGAATCGCATCTCGCTTCTGCAGAACGGGACCATCGACTTCGAATGCACGACCACGACCCATAATGAGTCGCGCGAGAAGCAGGTTGATTTCACAAACAGCATCTTCGTCGTGGGCACACGGCTGATGGCGGCAAAGGACTCGGGCATCACCGATTTTCCCGATCTCAAGGGGCAGAACGTCGTCGTCGGCGCGGGGACGACCTCGGAAATCCTGCTGCGGAAGATGAACGCCGAGCAGCAGATGGGCATGAACATCGTCAGTGCCAAGGACCATGCTGAGTCCTTCCTGATGCTGTCGACCGGGCGCGCCAAGGCTATGATGATGGATGATGCGCTTCTGGCCGGCGAGCGGGCGAAGGCGAAGGATGCTTCCAAGTACGTCATCACCGGCACGCCGCAGTCCCGTGAAAGCTATGGCTGCATGGTGCGCAAGGGCGATACGCAGATGAAGCAGCTTCTGGACACGACGATAGCCGAACTGCAGACCTCGGGGAAGGCCGCTCAGATCTACCAGAAGTGGTTCATGTCGCCGATCCCGCCCCGCGGCCTCAACCTCGATTTTCCGATGTCGGATGATCTCAAGAGTCTGTTCGCTCAGCCCAACAGCAACATTCTGAACTGACGGAGTGTGGCGGCCGACTGAAGCGGGGAACCAAAATTATGACCTATAACTGGAGTTGGGACGCTCTGCTGCAGCCGGTCGCCACAGGAGAAAATTCGACATATCTCGGCTGGGTCATTGACGGGCTCATCGTGACGTCGGCGCTGACGATAGCGGCATGGCTGCTTGCGCTTCTGCTTGGCACCACGCTCGGAATTGTCCGGGCGTGGCCAGACCGGGGGGGCGACGTGATCGGCGCAGTCTATGTCTCGGTCTTTCGAAATGTTCCCCTGATCGTGCAGTTCTTCATCTGGTACTTCGTTGTGCCCGAGATCTTGCCGACCGCTATCGGCGACTGGATCAAGAGCATCGCGCCCATGACCCAGGTCTTCGTCATGTCGGTGCTCGCTCTCGGCTTCTTCACCAGCGCCCGCATCTGCGAGCAGATGCGGGCCGGCATCGGATCGCTATCGCGCGGTCAGATCCAGGCGTCCCTCTCTCTCGGCTTCACGACACTACAGAGCTTTCGCCATATCCTTTTGCCGCAAGCCTTCCGGAAGATCCTCCCGCCATTGACGTCGGAGTTCCTGATCATATCGAAAAACTCGGCCGCCGCCTCCACGATCGGACTGTTGGAACTGAGCGGGCAGGCGCGTCAATTGGTCGATTATACCGCCCAGCCTTACGAGTCCTTCATTGTTGTGACGGTCGCTTACATGCTGCTCAATTTCGTCATCCTGCAGGTGATGAGTCTGGTCAGGCGGCGCGCAGCTCTCCCTGACATGATGAGAGGATAACGGGAATGGAGTTCTTCCAGAACATCGTGTCCGCTTGGGGCATCATAGGCACCGGGATCGCGATCACTCTTCAAGTGACATTCGTCGCCATTATCGGCGGTCTTTTAGGAGGGACGCTGCTTGCCCTGTTCGCAGCGTCGACAAGCAGGTTCCTGCAGGCATTCACACGAATCTACGTCACCCTTTTCCGATCGATCCCGCTGGTGATGCTGCTTCTGTGGTTCTATCTCATCGTGCCGCAGGCCCTGAAGGCAGCCTTCAACATTTCGCCCAGCGTCGATATTCGCCTGGTATCGGCGATGGTGGCGTTCGTTCTGCTTGAATCGGCGTTCTTCGCCGAGATCATCCGCTCAGGCATCGCCGGTCTGTCCAGGGGGCAGTTCAACGCGTCCGCGTCGCTTGGCATGACCTACATGCAGTCGATGCGCCATATCATTCTGCCGCAGGCTTTCCGGGCGGTTCTGCCGATCATCGTGACGCAGTGCATCGTGATCTTTCAGGATACGTCGCTGGTTTATGTGATCTCGCTCGGCGATTTCTTCCGCAATGCGGTCAGTATCGGAGAACGCGACGGCAACCTGATACAAATGCTCGTTTTCGCCGGATTCGTTTATTGGGCCATCTGCTCGAGCCTCAGCGGTCTGGTCCGGAAACTGCAGCCAGGACTGACAAGATGATGATCGAACTGAAGAACGTCTCGAAGTGGTATCAAGACTTTCAAGCTTTGCATGATTGCAGTGTGCAGGTGGAAAAGGGCGAGGTCGTCATTTTCTGCGGACCGTCGGGCTCGGGTAAGTCGACTCTGATCAAGCTGATCAACGGGCTTGAGAGCTTCGAGAAGGGAGACATCCTTTTTCAGGGCCAGTCCATCAAGGCTGCCGGCGTGAAACTGCCGGCGCTGCGCCGGCGGATTGGCATGGTGTTTCAGCATTTCGAACTGTTTCCTCACCTTACGGTGCTGGAAAACCTGACGATCGCCCAGATCAAGGTGCTAAGGCGTTCGGGTGCCGATGCCGAAGGCAAAGCCCTTTCCCTACTGGATCGCGTTGGCCTGACAGCCCATGCCCGCAAGTATCCCAGCCAGCTCTCGGGCGGCCAGCAACAGCGCGTCGCCATTGCCCGTTCACTGTCCATGGATCCCGAAGTCATGCTGTTCGATGAGCCGACTTCGGCGCTCGATCCCGAGATGATCAACGAAGTCCTGACCGTCATGGCGGAGCTCGCCTGCGACGGAATGACCATGCTGTGCGTCACGCATGAGATGGGATTTGCCCGCCAGGTCGCCGACCGGGTGGTTTTCATGGATGCCGGATCGATCGTGGAAATTTCGCCAACTGACGAATTCTTCTCGGCACCAAAATCCGAACGAGCGCGAGATTTCCTGGGCAAGATCCTCCACTAAAGCAGCTGAGTTGAGGAAACGCAGCATTCGGATTTCGATGCCGGGGAACGGTAAGTGTTATGATAGTTCGGTGGTCGAGACCTTCTTCAAGAACTTGAAGTCGAAATTGATCTGGCGCAGAATGTTCTAGAGCCGAGAGCGAGGCGGACGTGGGCCGATACATCGGCGGCTTCGATAACCCTGCTCAGCGTCATTCGACACCGGATTATGTCATTCCAGTTCAGTCAGTTCGAAAGGCTGGCTGGGTAACCCCTGAATCGATCTCCACAAAGACGGAGCAAGACCGAACCGTGATGGACATATCGAGTGCTTTCAAGACAGCCGATCTTTGCGATGAGTTCGCGGGCGAACTAGAAGTCTGTCTGGTTCAGTTCCGCACCTTTGGTGGCCGCAAGTCCTTCAGCGGCGAGATTCAAACCGTCAGTACATACGAGGATGTGGCGCTGGTCAGACAATGCCTTGAACAGCCTGGACAGGGGCGGGTCCTCGTCGTCGACGGTGGGGGATCGACCCGGAGCGCTCTCCTAGGGGACAGGCTTTCGACCAAGGCAATCGAGAACGGCTGGGCCGGAATACTCGTTTTTGGTGCCGTTCGCGACACCGAGGCGCTTGCAACCATGAATCTTGGCGTGATGGCGCTCGGCGTCGTCCCGGCCCGTGGTACGTTTAACGGAACGGGCGTGATCGGCGCTTCATTCCAAGTCGGCGGGGTGGAGTTCGCTCCAGGACGGTTCATCTACTGCGATATGGATGGAGTTGTCGTGAGCGCACGGAGGTTGCACGAACTCATGTGAAACTCGCTGATCGTGAGCCGTGGGTTCACAAATGGCGACCTCAGAAGCGCCAGGTGAGGTTGCCCTTGACGGCGTGCTCCTGAGCCTGCGCGCCGATCTGGCCGGCATAGGCCACGCCCAGACTGATCGCGTCCGAGGCCTGCCAGTCGAGACCGGCTTCGGCCACCAGCGCATCCCGGTCCACCGGCGTACCCGCCACCGAAAAGACCGACGCCCCGCCGCCGAAGGCCAGCAGCGCCGCAGGCTCGACGTCGCCATAGGCATGGCGCCAGCCGAGCAGGCCGCGCGCCACCAGCGGCACCGTGTCGCTCAACCGGGCCTCGGCCCGCACGCCCAGCGTGGTGGTGGCCAGGGCGTGGACGCGGGCAGAGCCGGTCAGGGCCGCGGCGCCGCCGTCCTCGGCAAAGCCGTCCGTGTGCAGCCGCAGCACGGCGGCGCCGGCGAACGGCTCCAGCTGCACCGGCCCCAGGTCGATCCGATAGCCGGCCTCGCCAAAGGCCTGCGCGCTCCAGCCGTCATAGGAGGCGCCGGTCTGGTCGCGGAAGCCGGGGAAGCGGATGGCGCGGTTCACCTCGAGGGCATGCCCTGCAGAGGCCGCGCCCAGCCGCAGCGTGACCCCGCCCCAGGCGCCGGAGCCGTAGAGCGCGCCGAACACGCTCTCGGTGCGGCCCGACGCGAGGCGCCCGTCGATGTCGAAGCCGGTGCGGATCAACCCGCCGGCCAGGCCGAGCCGGACCGCGTCGGCCACCGGAGCGTCGGCGCCGAGGATGAAGCCGCCGGTGGCGGTGTCGAGGCCGGCGGCGTTGCCGTTGGCGCCGGCCCGCCCCCAGGAGCCGAAGCCCTCGCCCCACAGGGCGAAGCGGCCGGGCGCAGGGGCGTCGGGCTGGGCCGGGCGGGCGGCCAGCGGCTGGCGCAGGCGCGTGAGAAGGCCGTTGCGCACCCGCTCGGCATCGCCCAGCGCGACACCCGCGGCCGTCGCATGCGCCTCCCCAGAAAGAGCATCGAAGGCCTGCCGCGCTCCGGGCGCGCTGGTGCCGAGCACGGCGTCGTACAGGCGATTGCCGGCTCCGAGCGCCTCGACACCATCAGCGGTGGTGTACTGATTTCTGGTTTGAGCTACCGAGTGGAACGCCACCGGCTGCGGCGGAAGAGGCGGCTCGGGCTGCTGTGGCTCGACCTTTCGCACCATGGTCAGAGTGACCTTATCGTTGGTGTAGCCAAGTGTCGGTACGATGAACGCGAATTCTCCACCTGTGGTGCCCGTGAAGGTTCCTGTCACGCCGCTGCGGGCGCTGAGGATGGTGTAGGGGCTATTGGCCTTGTAGCCTGTTCCTTGGTCCGGCAGGACCTGGACCGTCCCGCCGGCAAGCGACGCCGCTCCGGTCGCGGTAATAAGGTCAGACCGGCCGGCGCTATCGATCTCCACCGCGTAGATCGAGCCTGCGCTGAAGGCCACACTACCAGCGACGTTGAGCGCGCCGATCGAATTGCCGGGCGCAATCGTGGACCCGTATCGAGCCAAGATCCCGCCAACCGTGCCGGCGCCGGAGAGTGCAGCGTCGGCTTGTACGGTCACCGGCGAGGAAACAAGTGAGCCGTTCACCTTCAGGGTTCCGGCCTGCACCAGCGTCTCCCCGGTGTAGGTACTCGCACCCGTCAGTTCGAGAGCTCCGGTGCCAGCCTTGATCAGTCCGCCACCCAGACCGGCCATGAGCCCGCCGTCGCGCAGACTGCCTTCGAGCACGCTGCTGGCGTTGTTGCGGCCCAGGATCAATGTATTGCCGCCCAGGAACACGGTGCCCGCACCGGTCAATGAGCCGATGGCCAGAGGGCCCGTGTGGCCGCTGAGATCGATGCGGCCGTCCGCACGGTTATTGATCGCCGCATGGTCTGCCGTGGAGTCGGCGGTGAAGGCGATCGTGCCCCCGACATTGTCGAATGCGGCCCCTCCCGCAGAGGCGCCGCCCTCGAACCGCACGGATCCACCGGCCTGGCTCCTGATTCTGGCGTTTCCGGCGCTTGATCGATCGCTGAAGAACAGGCGTCCGCCATCGAGTGTCATGGCCAGATCCCCAGCGCTGACGCCGGGGCCGAGCCGCACGTCAGCGGTCGGCCCTTCCACAAGCACAGGGCCGGTACCGAGCGCGCCGTTCGCGCCGACATAGAGCGCGCCGTCGTGAATCTGGGTTCCACCGGAATAGGTGTTGGCGTGATTCAGGTGGAGTGTGCCTTCGCCCGCCTTAGCGAGCCCACCGACCCCGCTGATCACGCCGTCGAGAGTCAGGTTCGCGCCGGCATCGACCTCAAACAGACCATTTGCGGGTCCGAGCGTGACGGCCCGACTGGTGGTGAAGGTGGAGATGGCCCGCAAGGCGCCGCCATCAAGGGTGAGGTCGCCGCTTGCGCCCAGGTTTGTGTTTTGTGACACGGCAATCGTGCCGTCGGTGATCGTGGTGCCGCCGGTGTACGTGTTCGTCCCCGACAGCGTCATCTCTCCCGAGCCCGTCTTCACGAGGGAGCCGATGCCCTGGATGAGACCCGACACTGTGGTGGAGCGATCGTTGCTGCCAGCCGTCAGCGTTTTGGAGCCCAGATTGAACCGGCCGCCCCCTTCGATCGAACCAAACGTGATGCCGGCTCCATTGAGGGCCGAGATATCGACGAGGCCACCGGCCTTGTTGACCATCCGGGCGTTGCCGCCTGTGGCATTGGACGAGAAATATGCCTGCCCCGACGCCTCGTTGATGATGGTGGCCGATCCGGCTGTCGAGCTGTCTTGGAACAGGACGGTTCCGAAGCTTCGGTTCGTGATCGTCGCCGATCCTCCGGAGCTGGTGCCCTCAAAACCCGTAACACTGCCATTGCGGTTCTCGATCGTCGCGTTACCGGCATTGCTGCCGCTTCGGAATGTTACGCCGGAATAGCCCGGGGCGAGCTCATTGACGATCGTCGCGTTGTCGGCTGTCGCTCCGGTTCCGAAGAACAAGCCTGCCCCGAGGCGAGGGGTAGCGTCGGCCGCGACGGTGATCGTCGATCCTCCAGCACTTGCTCCATTGCGAAAGGTGAGTTGGCTGGAATCGTTGAGAGCAATGTTCAACGGGCCCGCATTGACAGCAGCACCATCGAAACTGAGGGAGGCGGTATCGCCGTTCAGAATCACAGGCCCTGTGCCGAGAGCTCCCGAAGCCGCTACGATCGCCCTTCCATTATTGACTGTTGTACCGCCGGCGTAAGTATTGGCCCCGGTCAGGGTCAAGGTCCCGCCACCGATGAGGAACATGCCAGCAGGTCCGCTGATCGGTCCATTGGCCGTGAGACTAAAGCCGGCAGTGTCGATCGTGGCCCCAAGGTTCCCGAGAGAGATGCCGTTGTATAAGGACGCGTTGTTCGTAAGCTGCAATGTCGCGCTGTTGAGCGCGACTGCACCTCCGCCCAGGGCTGCGCCACCGTCAATGCGCACGGTCGCACTATTGATGCCAAGTCCGCCCGTAAAGCTGTTGATCCCGGTCAGGGTCAGAGTTCCGAGACCGTAGCTGTAGACGTTGAAACCACCAGCCCCGCTCAGGCCGGAAATGCCGATCGCATAATTCTGCAGGTGGATTGTCGGAACGACCTGAACGAGCGTCGGATTGGCGGCAGTGAAGGAGTTCGTGATGAGGAAGAGAGTCCCGACATTGTACTGGTTCTCGTAGCCGATTGCGGCATTGAGTTCGGCTGCGTCGGAAATCCACCAGGCCTGCGAAGCCGCAGGAGTTGTCGACATTCCCAAGAGCCCGAGTCCTGCCGTTGCTGCGAGAACCGTTTGAGCAGACGTGCTGGACAGCAGCGACATTCGCCAAAATGACATCAGGTTTCTCCGGTCCGGCAATGGGATGTTGTTGGACTGTTGCGTCCTAGCATCCTGTTGAAAGCTGGGTTTGATCAGGATTGCTGTTTGGCGGATTTCAGAGGATCGGGACGAGCACTGTGGCTGAGATGTCACCGCTACCGGTCCAGGGGGGAGCGCTGTAGATCTCGTAGGCAAGACCGTTGCCGAGACCCCGCCGGTGCCTCTGCAGCCACAGCACGCAGAGGCTGAAGATGCTCTCGCTCACGAGGCGATATTCGCCGTCCACTTTCACCTGGGCGTAGGCTCCGACTTGTAGGTTCAGGCGCCGCAAGGGCGACTCGATAAAATGGTCCGGCCATCCCGCGTCGATCATGCAGCAATCATACCGGATGCGGTTAGCAGGGGTGATGCCCGGGTCATCGTAAAGAACGCCCACGGCCTGGGCCCGATCAAGGTTGAAACCGGTTCGGAGCAGGTACCGGGCGAAATGGCGCCAATGCGTCAAAACCTGATCGTATCCGCCGTGGAAGCGCATTCCGATCAGGGGCGTTCCGGGCTGCACCTGCAGACTTGCAGCGCCGGCGAAGTCACGGTGGAGAGCGGTGGGCGATGGAGCACGTTCGAGGACCAACGCGCGAAGGTTTTTCGGCGTGTGCTCGAATTGCTTCCCGAAAGCTCGCGTGAAGGCGGCTTGGCTACCGTAGCCAGTGCGCAAAGCAGCCTCCAGGATGGCGGTCTCGGATCGTGCAATGAGGGAGGCAGCGAGGCTGAGTCGCGCGATACGGATGTAATCTCCGATCGTTTCGCCCATGCTGGCGGCGAACCGGCGGTGGAAGTGAAAGGGGCTCAATCCAGCCTTTGCTGCGACATCGTTCAATGTGAGGGGCTCCGAAAGCGCCTGCTCGACATGATCGACGGCCCGGAGGACATAAGGGTCATCGACCAGATGAGGCCTCGCCAGCGGATAATTCCTCTGGCCTGCGATGCCCGGCAGGTCCATTACGATATAACCATCGCAGTCATTCGGACTCCTAACCCGTCCATCGTTGTCGCCGGGAATGATCTCACGTCCCTGATGTACAAAAATTCCCACAGGCGCGGCAACGTCCAAAACCTGCATCGATTCCATATTTGAATGCTGCCGGCGAGACGGAGCACTTGCCCGGAGGGAGCCTGCCTCAGGCTGAAGACATCCTGCCTCGTCGCCTTAACTTCGGTCGTGTCATGAGGGTGGGTATGTAAGGAGCGGCCCTATTGTCGTTGTTCAAGCGCCGCCGTTTTCCGGTCGCGGTCATTCTGCCGTGCGGACGCTGGGAGTGAAGATACGGGATCAGCCATTGCACTCTTGCCGAGAGGTTGCAGGAACTCGGTGTCGCCATCGACCGATCCAGCGTCCTTCGTTGAGTTCAGCGCTCTGCTCCGGAGATCGAGAAGCGAGCCCTCCCATAGCGGGTTTCCATTCCGGTTCGTGGCGAATGGATGAGGCCTAGAGCATTTTTCGGTGAAGTGGATCCGGTTCACCGTCAAAAAATGCGGTCAAACAAGAGAGGTGTTGCCACGTTAGTGGCAACACCTCTACGTTGGCGTCCGGGCCCGTCATGGATCGATCTCCTCCCGCGTGCGCCCAGGCCGCGGCCGATAGCGCGGCAGGGACCAGTCCCACCGCAAAGCGGCTGCCCGGATCGCGAACGCGGCACAGAAACCTCCGGCCAGCGCATATTCCCGTGCGATGCCTGCCACTGCGAGCGCGACGAAGATCGCCGCTCCGCCCAGCGCCGCCGACACATAGATCTCGCGGCTGAGGATGACCGGGCTTTCGCCACCCAGGATATCCCTGACGATGCCGCCAAAAGTGGCCGTGATCACTCCCATCGCAACGACCACGACGGGGGCGGCCTCGGCCAGCAGGGCCTTTTCAGCCCCGGTCACGGCGAACAGGGCCATGCCGACCGCATCGAACCACAGCAGAAGCTTCAGCCGCGATTGCGGGATGTGGGCGAGGAAGAACGCCGCGCAGGAGACCAGCACGCAGGTGATCAGATAGGCTGGCTCCCGCACCCAGAAGACCGGGAGCGAGTCGATGAGGATGTCGCGGATCGTTCCGCCACCGATCCCGGTTGCGGTTCCGAGCAGCACAAAGCCGATCAAGTCCATCTGCTTGCGCGAGGCGACCAGCGCCCCGGTAGTGGCGAACACGACGATCCCGAACCAATCGAGCAAGGCGGCAAAGGTATCGAACATCAGTCAGGGTTCCATCGTGAGCGTCATCAGCGGAAATAGGTGGGGCCAGAAGGGGCATAAGCCTCCTGGGCCGGGATGTCGGCCGGGCCCCAGTCGGCCACCGGGGAAGGCGCCGCAGCCGGCGGCTCCGTGCCCGGTTTGAACGCCTCCAGGATCACGCCTGCTCCGGGCGCACGGCGCCCGCCTGTATGGGGGTCTACGGGGATCAGCTTGATGCCGGCCGGAACGCGAAAGCTTGCTTGAGGCCTGCCCGCGAGCGCCTGTTCCAGGAAGGCTCGAACGATGGGAGCGGCGTGCCCTGAGCCATAGGCCGACCTGCCGAGCGAGCGGGGCCGGTCGTAACCGAGAAACACGCCGACGGCGAGTTCCGGCGTCGAGCCGACGAACCACAGATCCTTTGCGTCGTTGGTCGTCCCGGTTTTGCCGGCGAGCGGTCGATCGAACCCGGAGAACACCCGCGGCAGGGTGCGTTCGACCACACCCTCGAGCAGTGATGTCACCTGGTAAGCCGTCAGCGGATCGATGATCTGCTCCGTCTGGTCGGCCAGCTTGGGGAGGCCCTGGTCGCGCCAGGAGGGAGCTGCGCAGCCAGTGCATGTCCGCCGGTCGTGCCGGAAGATGGTCGTCCCATGACGGTCCTGGATGTAGTCGATCAAGGTGGGCCGGATATGACGGCCGCCATTGACGAACATTGCATAGGCCGTGGTCATCCGCAGCACCGTCGTCTCGCCGGCTCCGAGGGCCATCGCGAGCAGCGGAGGCAAGTCGTCCTGGACACCGAGGCGCCGAGCATAGTCGGACACAAGCGGCATCCCGATGTCCCGCGCCAGCCTGACCGTCATCACATTCTTGGAGCGCTCCAGTCCCATGCGGAGCGTGGACGGGCCGTCGTAGCGGCCGTTGTGGTTGCCTGGGGACCACGGCGCCTGTCCTGCTCCCTGCTCGATGGACAGGGGTGCATCGAGCACGAGGCTGGACGGTGTGTAGCCGTTGTCCAGGGCCGCCGCGTAGACAACGGCCTTGAACGTGGAGCCGGGCTGGCGCCAAGCCTGAGTGACGCGATTGAACTCGTTCTGGCTGAACGAGAAGCCGCCCACCATGGCGCGGATGCGCCCGGTATCCGGCTCCAGTGCGACCAAAGCTCCCGAGATCTCGGGGATCTGCCGCAGCCGATACTCCTTCGATGCCTTGCTGATCGGCTCGACATGGACGACGTCGCCGACGCGCAAGACGTCGTTCGCGCGGCTCTTGCCCGTCCACCGGATGCCCCGGCTCACGATCCGTCCGGTGCGGCGAGCTGTCTCGACGGATCCAGTCGCATCCCTGTCCGGTCGAAGGCCGATGCGGGCGCCCTTGGCGTCGACCGTGAGCACGACGGCCTGCTGCCACGGGCGGATATCCTCGAATGCCGGCAGTTCGGCGAGCCTTGCTCCCCAGTCGCCCTCGACAGACGTGAGGTGCGTCTCGGTTCCACGCCAGCCCCGTGCTTCGTCGAAGCGGACAAGTCCATCGACAAGGCTCTTGCGGGCCACGGCCTGCATCTTCGGATCGAGCGTCGTGCGAACCGAAAGGCCGCCCTCGTAGAGCGCCGCCTCGCCGTAGCGATTGGCGAGTTCGCGCCGGACCTCCTCGGCGAAGTAGCCCGCCTGAGTCTCGTGCGGCGAGACCGAACGGGGACTGACGACGAACGCTTCCTCCATTGCCCCGTCCGCTTCGTGCTGTGCGATGTAGCCGTTGGCGGCCATCCGCTCCAGCACCCAGTTGCGGCGGGCCATGGCCGCCTCGGGCTGGCGAAAGGGATGATAGTTGTTCGGCCCCTTCGGGAGAGCGGCGAGGTAGGCCGCCTCCGCTAGGCTCAGCTCCTGCACGGACTTGTCGAAGTAACCTAACGCAGCCGCGGCGATGCCGTAGTGACCCATGCCGAAATAGATCTCGTTGAGGTAGAGTTCGAGGATGCGATCCTTGCTGAACGTTTCCTCTATCCGGAAGGCGAGCAGGATCTCCTTGATCTTGCGACTGTAGGTCTGCTCCCGCGACAGCAGAAGGTTCTTGGCCACCTGCTGGGTGATCGTCGAGGCGCCCTGCGGGCGGCCCGCGGTGCCGGCGAAGTTGGCGAGCAGGGCGCGGCCGATACCCTTGGGATCGATTCCGTTATGTTCGTAGAAGTGTCGATCCTCCGCCGACAGGAAGGCGGCGACGATCCGTCCCGGCACGGCCCCCAGGGGAAGGTACAGCCGGTTCTCTCGCGCGTATTCGGCGATGACCCTCCCGTCGGCAGCATGCAGGCGCGTCGTCGTCGCGGGCTCGTAGCGCGCGAGCTCGGCGTGGTCAGGGAGGTTGGCGGAGAGGTGCCACAGCAGGACTCCGACGGCCAGCGAGACGCTGACCAGAAGAAGCGAGGCAAGAGCCACGGCAAAGCCGAAAAAACGAAGAACGAAGCGCATTCTGAACACCTGAGTTTCGGGCAGGCCCTTTCCGCTTGCGCGAAAGGAAGCCGCTCAATGACGAATGAGGATGAGAACGCCGGCGTGCTTCTCACACAGGACGAGGTCTAGCGGCTCGTTCGAGCAGGTAGCCGTCATCCTTCGCTCATCATGTGATGCGCGCGAGACCATGCCGGGCGTCGGATGCGCGAGGCGCCGCGGAGACACTCGGCTGGCGTTCTCAAGTGAATTGCGGTGTGTAAGCGGCTCACGTGCGGCCGGATGCGTCCCATGGACTTCTTCGCCCGTGGTCGGGATGAACGAGATGCATCATGACTTGTGGATGCTCGGGATGGCGCATTCTGCAGGCTCCGTTACGGTCCGCAGGCGATGCTGCGGAAGGAGCCCCCTCTGTCATTGGCCTGAGAGTTTCGTCGGGACGCACAGGGCAGCCGCGACTTTCACCATGGGCGGGAGCGCAGTGCTCCACTTTTCAGAGTGTTGGGCAACGAAGCGGTCCTGGGTGCCTGAGAGTTTCCGGGGCAGTTGCTCCTTCGGCGGCCAGCGTGCTGGCTCTCTCCCGCTCATTGCTAAGGTCAATCTACATTGGTTTAGGGCAGAAGTGTGTTGGTCAGACGCCCACAGCAGATGCGGACGGCATCGTCCTGTCTCCGGCGTCGGCATTCAGCACCGTGACGCTCGTACCAACAGGTACCCGACGATGCAGGTCGATGATGTCCTGGTTGAACAGCCGGATGCACCCGCTTGAGACGGAGTGGCCGATGGTGTCGGGCTCGTTCGTGCCGTGGATGCGGTAGAGCGTGTCGCGGCCATCGTGGTACAAGTAGAGAGCCCGCGCACCGAGGGGATTGTCGAGGCCGCCCTCCACGCCGCCGGCGTACGGACCATAGCGTCCCGGCTCGAGTTTGATCATGTTCGGCGTGGGCGTCCAGCGCGGCCACGCGGCCTTGCGTCCGACCACGGCACTGCCCTGATAGTCGAAGCCGGCCTTGCCGACGCCGCAGCCGTAGCGGAGCGCCGTCCCGTTCTCCTGGACGAGGTAAAGGAACCGCCGCGAGGGATCGACCACAATGCTTCCAGGTTGCTCCGGACCCTGGAAGTCAACGACCTGCCGGATGTATTGCGGAGGAACTTGGCTGACGTCGATTGCGGGAACCGGAAATCGCTCATCTGGCAGCGCGGCATACATAGCGGTGACGGCAGGGCTGATGGCAGGCCTTGACGGCAGGGCAGTCCGACCGGCTGATACGCAGGCAGTCAGCGACAGTGGCATCCCGGCAAGGAACATCCGCCGGCTCAGGGAAAACGGCAATTTCTTCTCCATTTGGGTCAATAATGCTGACCTTAATGCCAGCCCCTTTATGGCCAAGGTGTGGCGTGGATTGACCGCTCGCGATGTTTCGACGGGACGTTGTAAATCTGCATCGGTGGTCCGATGCAGAGCGTGGCACGGATGGATGAGCGCCAAGTTCGCCACGCACTGAACATTGACTTGAACCTCTCACGGCTGAGCAAGCTCCTCTATCGGCGCCGTCATGTTATTGAAGAAGGAGCATTGATCCTGGGTGAGGGGCCTGATCAGCCCGCACGGGACGCTATGGAACCGTCGTCTGGGCGAACCGCAGGAGACCGTAGCCCACACCTGACCACAGACCCTCAGCGCTCCTCCGGCGCTTAATGAAGGCGCGGCCGCCGCTTCTCGCGCCTGGACACCTTTTCAGGAGGTTCAAGCTTCCCCGTTCACAAGACCGCCGCCGTGGCCAGCGCCGCCCATGTCTGTGGCGACGGCTAATGCCGGAGATGACCCAGTACCAGAGTCAGAAGGCCGAGGGCCAAGAGCAGGATCAAAAGCAGGGCGATCCGGCTCAATCTCTCATGGCGGGCCAGTTGCTCTTGCGCCGCCTCAACCTTGCAGCACTGCTCGTCCAAGCTAGGGTTGTGGCGGGGCACGGCTCACCATGAAATCGCTTACACCAGGCCAGCGTATCAGCCTCATGCACACGCAGGAAGAAAGTCAGGATGTGCCGCGTATGATGGTGTGTGCAACCGCACATAATATATTATATTAAAACACGATGCAGCCAATCTTGGTTAGCCCTGTCTCACAGCTCGGTCGCACTCCTGCCGGCAGCGATTGCCAGATGGTTCAAGGCTGCGAATTTCCGGTAAGTGCGTTCACGGAACCTGAGTAAGCTGTTCTGGATAGCGCATGGGGATCGAGATGCCGCGATCCTTAAAGCATGAACATGAGGTAAGTTTTTACTCAAGAAGCACTCGGAGGCTGTCGGTTTAAGCCTCGGGCAGTCGGATTTCAAAGGTAGCGCCCTTCTCGGAGGGCAAAAGCCTAATCGATCCGTGGTGAGCCTGGAGCATGGCTTGGACAATGCCGAGGCCCATTCCCGTGCCGCCCGACTCCCGGCGTGTCGTGAAGAATGCCTCAAAAATCCTAGCTTGATTGGCCTGAGATATGCCGTCTCCATCATCATGTACGGAGATGACGACAACATGATTGGTTGCGAATGCAGATATCCAGAGCGTATGCGCGCAATGGCGAGTGGAATTATCCGCGAGGTGGGAGAATACGATAGATAAGTTCTCCGCAGAAATTGAGACGTGGTAATCGATTGATCCATCGATTCTGATATTCAAGCCGGGAAAGCTATTCTTTAGCTCAGCAATAACCGTCGCGAGATTCGTCTGCCCATCAACAGGTGGATTTTCAGCACGGGCAAGCTCACGCAGTCGATGGAGCATGAGCGTTAGATGAGAGGTATCGGCAATGATGTTGTCGAGGAAGCGGAGCCGCTCCGGAGGAGTCATAGAGCCTGATGCAGCAGCGGCATCATCCCGCAATAGCTCCGCTGCACCCTGAATCGAAGTGAGGGGTGTTTTAAGTTCATGTGTCACATGGGCCGCAAATGTCGCAATATAATCCGAGCGATTATGGAGACGCTTGGCCATGTCGATAAAGCTCTGAGACAAAACTGCGATCTCTCGGGTTCCATGGTGAGCAAGCGGTTGCAATGCTTCACGCCTGCCATGACCCACTTCGATCGTTCGTGCGACAAGCGCATGGAGCGGCCTAGTGATGGCGCGCGAGAAGATCAGGCCAATGATCAGCGTTGCTCCAAGAATCGACAGGCCAGCAAGGATCAGCTTTCGCTGCTGATCATAAATATGCTTAATAATGTTGTTCGGTGTGCGGGATGCGTAGATCGCGCCTACCACGTGACCTTGCACGATAACAGGCATGGCCGCGAAGATCCGAACGCTCGTGCCTCGGCTTAGCGAATAAAGCGGTGGAGGCGGCTCGTTGGAGATGCGCGCGCGCAGCACCGCTTTATAGCGACCCTGAAGAGCTTGTTCGACTTCTCCGATATGGCCTAGGGATAAACCTACTTCATCACGGCCTGCGATTACCACACCTTGTGTGTCGAGTAGCCTGAAGCCTGCCAGGGTTATGGATTGTGTCTGCTGCACGATACGCTGTAGACGTTGGCCAATCGCGATCAGAGGAGCAGCAGGCGGCCTGAGGGATGGGGCAGCTTCCGGTCGCGGTCCAAGGACATTGTCGCGGGCCAAGTCGAGAGATGGCTGAAGGAAGTGATCAAATTCCCCATGACCAGAGACTACAGGATTGACCAGGGCACCGGACAATAGGTTCATGTCAGACGTTGCTTCTACCTCCTGCCCAAAGATTGCTGCGAGTGCAGCGCTTTGTGCAATGAGTTCCGCTTCAGTTTGACGAATGAGCTCGTTCTCATACAGCCGAAAGAAGACCAAGCTGACGAGAGGAAGGGCCAGCACCGTTGCGAGCACAGCGAACACAATCATTCCGAGGGTCGGGCGCCACTTGGTTGCAACCTGACTTGTCATAAGGTGGCCTCACAGAGGCCCAATCTAAAGCCTACCCCATGGACCGTATCAATGATGCTGACACAACCCGCCGCTGTGAATTTTGCTCGGATGTTACGAATGTGGCTGTCGATTGTCCGATCGGAAACGTAGATCTGAATGCTGTAGGCAGCATCTATAATCTGCTCACGTGTCAGCACGATCCCGGGCCGGGCGAGGAAACTCTTCACGATCATGAACTCGATCGCGGTAAGCGTGATAGGGGAGCCATTGAACATAACCGTATGGCGGAGAGGGTCCATTGATAGCTGCCCCTGAGACAGGAGCTTCGATTCAGGTGCCAGTACGTCCTTCGCAGCGGTGCGCCTGAGAATGACATTGACGCGAGTAACGAGCTCCCGTGGGCTAAAAGGCTTTGTAACGTAATCGTCGCCTCCAATCTCCAGACCGAGGATGCGATCAATCTCCTCATCGCGCGCCGAGAGAAACAGGATTGGGACATCGGATTCCTTCCGAATCTGACGGCAGACCTCCAGTCCATCCATCTCAGGCATGCCGATGTCTAGCACGATCAAGTCCGGATTAGTCTCTCGAAAGCGTTTGAGCGCTTCCTTGCCATCGCGGGCAATCGAGGTCGCCATCCCGCCTTTTTCGAGGGCAAAGCAGATAACCTCGCGGATATGCGGGTCGTCATCGACGACGAGGATCCGGTGTGCCACTCCTGTCTCCTAGGGTGTGATGAACTCATTGATCGTCGCAAGACCTGTTGCTTTACCATCCATTCGCTTGGCGAGATAGTGTTTCAGGCGCAGGTCGCGGAATGTCCAGACTCGCCAGTCCTTCATGCGCTCGGTATGGGCAGCCGCAGCCCGGTTGCGCCATTGGACAAGGCTGTCGGGGGCGGTCAGATTTTTGCGTGCGATATAGCGGTCGATGGCCGGGATGACGTGCGGACCCAATGTCCGGATATACCCGGTGTCAACCAAGGGCGTTCCCTGAATAGCTTCACGCCTCTGAGATAAGTTGTGGTTTGCAATAACCGCGGCAAAGTTTACGAAGCTGCAGGCATAGAGAGTGAGGGCAAGAGAAAGCACATTGGCCCCAACAAGCCAGCTGTTGGAGCGCCGCAGGGCGATGCGAGCCATGATGGACATGAGGCCGACAGCTACGAGCAGCATCCAGAGGAAGGCTGCCACACGCAACAAGGTCAGAGAGTAAGTGGCGACGTACAATTCGAGGCGCAGGATCGAGGAGACCGAGAGTAGGACATTCTGCCCTATCCAGAGGTAAACCAGCTGTCGGATGATGGGCGATTGCTCACCGGCTCCGCCAGGACGCATGGCGGCTAGCACAAACCCGGCGGCCAGAAGCGCAGTGACGATCAGGGGATAGGCTCCGCGGTGTGCATAAGTGGCATATGTCATGCCTTCCGGCAGCGTCGCCCCGCCCCACAGATAAGCAGCGTCGAGACCGGATTGCACGGCGAACAACACGTTGAAGACAACCAGCGACCGCAGGATGGCTGCCGGTCCGAAAAGGAGGTTGCTGCCTTTAATATTCTGAGCATCGGCCCTCAAGAGGCTCTGTTTGATCAATGGCTTCTCACACAGATGCACCGAGAGGAAAGGCCAGATAACAGCGAGCAGAATGATCCAGACGGCCATCCGTGCGAAATTGATCTCCCAGCTCAGCCGAGACGGATCGAATACGGACAACCATTGTTCGATCAAGGGATTGGCGGAGGCAAATAGGGCAACGAAAACGGCGCAGCATAGGACTGGGATAACCCAGCCTGACACGGCCTCCAATCTTAGCCACTTGCGACCTCGCCGTTGGGCTTCCCGTCTCGCCTGGACAAAATCGGGGATGATTTGGAGTGCCCCGGTGAGAAGCAGCCTTTGTGTTGAGGCTGCCAAAATATTCCAGCCCCTGGAGATGCCGCCCGTTACTACGACGGCGGCCAGGGCCGTCCCCAAGATACCGAAGAACATGGAAATGATCCCGGTGGATTCGAGGAGTGGCAGGAACGCAATGGTCAGGAGGATGGGGGCAATCAACAGGCCGCGACGCTCACGGCTCGGGCTCATGAAGCATGCAGCACCGGCAAGAATGGCCAAGAAGATGACCAGCGATAGGCCGACACCATGATCGTAGAAAAGCCAGTCACCGAATGCGGCAATGACGAGGGCCAAGGCTAGCTTTGTGCTGAATGTAGAATGGGCCAGATTGGCTAGAGGCTTCAGGGCAGCGGTCATGGGAAATCGGCCTGTCTTTGTGAGGAGTGAACTGAGGTCCCATCCGATCTCTCGTTCCGTTCAGACTGCTCCTTCTGCCTTTCAGGAAAGGTGAGGATAATGGCTGACGGTTTGTCATTCTCCCGAAAGAGCCACCAGCCATCTTTCAGAAGGCGGGTGGGTAAAACGGGAGGCGATTGGTCGGATGAGTTCATGCCGGCAAAGCTGACAGGCTGCTTTGCACAAAGATGACAGACGCTGCGCAGGATTTAAGGATTGTTCTGCAGAATTTGTGCAGGAGCCGCCGCTAGTCCCACAACCCGCCTGGGTGGTTTGGGGGGAGAAGGGGCCCGGAATTGAAGGCGAAATCGCCTTCAAGGCCGCTTTAGAGAGGAGCACAGAGAACAGCTACTCCACAATTGAACACTGGCATTCAGGAGAAGATGCCGCGAAAAAATCCTGCGATGTCAGGAATTTAAATAATGGCGGAGGGAGCGGGATTCGAACCCGCGATACGGTTTCCCGTATACACACTTTCCAGGCGTGCGCCTTCAACCACTCGGCCACCCCTCCAGCATGAGCCTTCAAGGCCCAGGAACCGCGGCGTCGTCTTGCTGGACGGGCCGGTCCGGTTCTCCGCGACATCGTCGGCGGAGCGCTCGTGTATCGCCAAACCGGGGGAAAAGGCAAGACCGAACTTGTGACAATTTAGCCGGAATCGCCTTTGCCATTGCGACAAAACGCTCTAGATAATTCCCCCTCTGTTCATAGAGGTATCTTCCCTTGAAGTTCCTAGCGCGTAGCCTTGGCCTCCTGCTCATCGCGGCGGGGTTCGTCGGACTGGTGATCGACGGCACCCGATCCATCGTCAACAATGCTGTATCGTTCGGGTCCATCGGAAAGGTGGCGGGCATTCTGTCGCCCAACGGGCTGGCCGAACTCGAGGGAAGCATCGCGCAGCGCGGCTATCCCTGGCTGTGGGATCCGATCGCCACCTATGTCCTGCAGATGCCCGCCTCGGTCACGGCCTTCCTGCTGGGCGCGCTGCTGATGTGGATCGGCCAGAAGCCCCTGGAGCCCATCGGCTATCTCGCCGGCCGCTGAACCCCTTCTTTCACGGGAAGGTGACGTCGGGGCTCTCCCGCAGAGGCCCGGGAATGCTTACATGGACGAGGTCACGCGAGGGACCTCCATGTTCAGCTTCCGCAAACGACTCGACCTGCCCAATGCCGCCGAGGCTCTGCCCGGCCGCCCCAGCCCGATCCCGACGGCTGAAACGCACTTCATCAATCACCGCCCCCTCCAGCCGCCCTATCCCGAGGGGATGGAGAAGGCCGTGTTCGGCCTCGGCTGCTTCTGGGGCGCGGAGCGCAAGTTCTGGCAGCTGGGCGACGGCATCTGGATCACCGCCGCGGGCTATGCCGCCGGCCTCACGCCGAACCCGACCTACGAGGAGGTCTGCTCCGGCCTGACCGGGCACAACGAGGTCGTGCTGGTGGTCTACGATCCGAAGGCGATCTCCTACGACACCCTGCTGAAGACCTTCTGGGAGAACCATGATCCGACGCAGGGCATGCGCCAGGGCAACGATGCGGGCACCCAGTACCGCTCAGGGATCTACGTGTTCGACGAGGCCCAGCGAAGGGCCGCGGAGGCCTCCAGGGCGGCCTATGGCGAGGCGCTCGCGGCGAAGGGCTACGGACCCATCACGACCGAGATCCTCGAAGCGGGGCCGTTCTACTTCGCCGAGGATTACCATCAGCAATACCTGGCCAAGAACCCGAACGGCTATTGCGGCCTCGGTGGCACGGGCGTGTCGTGCCAGATCGGCGTCGGGGTCGCGGCCGAATAAATCCAGCCTCTTGCCGAAGGCTTGAAAAAACGGCCTGCATCCATCCGGATGCAGGCCGTTTCTCGTTTAAGCGCTCGTCACGGCGCCTCGAGAACGCCGCGGCACTCGTTGGGCAATTGCGCCAGGGTCAGAGGCGGGCGGGGCTTGCCGGGCTTCGGATGCAGCATCTGCGGCGTGAACCACGCATTGAGCTCCGCGCCGCAGCCGTCGCCGCCCGGCGGCGGGTCCTGGTCGGCGCAGCCCGCATCGCCGGCCGGGCAGGCGAGGCGGATATGGAAATGGTAGTTGTGGCCCCAGATCGGCCGCACCTTCGTCAGCCAGGAGCGCTCGGCGCCGGCTTCGCGGCAGAGGGCCCGCTTGATCGCCGGGTTCACGAAGACACGGGCGACGCTGCGCTCCTGGGCCGCCGCGCGGATGAGCGCGGTATGCTGCGGGGTCCACTTGGCGGGATCGATGTCGAGCAGGTCGTCGCGCACCATGTTGGTGGCCGACATCTCCTCCCGCTCGGCCCGCGAGAGGCGTCGGTTCGGCATGGGGGTCAGCCAGATATCCGCATCGAGGCCGATCTGGTGCGAGGCATGGCCCGTGATCATCGGGCCGCCGCGCGGCTGCGAGATGTCGCCGACGAGAAGGCCCGGCCAGCCGTTGATGCCGGGGAGACGGGTCGCGAACCGCTGCAGGAATCCGATCATCTGCGGATGGCCCCAGTTGCGGTTGCGGGACAGGCGCATGACCTGCCAGTTGTCCCCGTCGATCGGGATCGCGGCTGCGCCCGCCACGCATCCCCGGGCATAGCCGCCAATGGAGCGGGAGCGCAGATCGGCCGGCGTCGTGCGTCGCCCGAAGAGTTCCTTCGCGGCGAGCTTGGGATCGTCGGGATTGGCGAGCGGCGGCAGCGGCTTCGGGTCGAGCGTGCCCTTGTCCTGGGCGACGGCGGAGCCGCCGGCGAGAAGAGCGAGCGCGAGGGCGAGAGAGCGAATCGGGATCATGCGGCAAGGCTAGCCTGCGGGCGCGGACTTCGGAACGTGCCGGATGCGGCCATGTTGTCGCTCTTTTGAAGGTGAGGTGAGCCTGAAGGATGCTGCGTCATGGCCGTCCCCGGACGTGATCCGGGGATCAGTCCCGGCCATCCCGATTGGAAGTGTGCCGCGCTTGTCCGATCGAGATCACCGGCACGAGGCCGGTGATGACGTGGGAAGAGCCGCAATCAATGCCTCGGTTGCGGGCGGCCTTCGCTGGGGCCGCGCTGGCTGATGTGACCGGGGCCGAACGTGCGCTTGTCGTGCCCGTTGCCGGTGCGGCGCATGGCGGGCTGGTAGCGAGGCGTCGGCCGCTTGACCCTCTTCGGACGACGGCTTGCCGCCAGGGACGGCAGGAACAGGGCTGCGATGCCGGCCGCGACTCCGGCCAGCACGGCGGCTGTCGTGAAGGGATGGAGCTGCGCTTCGAGGAGCAGGCTGGTCTTGCGCGGCTCGCCGGGCAGGGACGAATACATGTCGCCGTCCTGGCGGGCGCGATAGAGGTTGTCTCGCATTCCCGGGCGTTCGGGATGATCCGTGGTCTGCGAGGCATAGCCCGTCCATTCCATCGCCTTGTCGATGAGGTGCGGCGCGACCTTTCCCATGGCGCCGATGACCCAGCCGCCGAAGCCGATGGTGATCTCGCGACGCTGGTGTTCGGCCGCGTACACGATCGCCTTGGCGACGAGATGCGGGTCGTAGGCCGGCGGTGGAACGGCATTCTCCCGGTCGAGATAGTTGCGGGCATGTTCGACATAGGGCGTGTCGATGGACGAAGGCTTGATGAGCGTGACCGAGATCGGTGCGTCCTGGTTCGCAAGCTCCATACGCAGGCCGTCCGTGAAGGCCTTCACCGCATGCTTGGCCGCCGAATACTGGGTCTGCAGGATCATGGCCCGCTCGGACAGAACGCTGCCGACATTGATGATGGTGCCGCCCCGCCGGCGCAGGTGATCAGCCGCGATCATCGAGCCGTTGACGACGCCCCAGTAGTTCACGTCGAAGAGCTGACGCTGGTCCTCCATCGGGATGTCGGAGAGATTGCCGTAGATGGCCACCGCGGCATCGTTCACCCAGGTGTCGAAGCCCCCGAAAGTCTCGATGGCCGTGCGCGACACCCGCTCCAGGTCTTCGCGCTTGCTGACATCGGCAGCGACCGCGATGGCGCGCGTCGTTCCGCGGCTGAGCTCATCGGCGATCTTGCGCAGAGCATCCTCGTTGCGGGCGACCAGAACGAGACCCTTGGCGCCGCGTTCGGCGAACAGATGGGCCGTCGCAAGTCCGATGCCGCTCGATGCGCCGGTGATGACGACGACCTGGCCCTCGACCGGCTTCTGGCGAACCGCCATGGCAATCTCCTTCAATTCCTCAAGGTCCGTGAACGTGGGTCAACGTGAGGTCGGAAAGGGGGTTCCTACGGCAGCGCTTGCCGCGCGGCGCCGGGACGACACGGGTTCACCATGCGGAAGGGGAGGCTCGCAAGTGAAAGGGATATCTTTCCCGCTTGCAAGGGAATATCTTTCCCGCTTGCAAGGGAAGCGGACCTGCCGCGCCGCACCGACGATGCGCTCTTCGAGGATATGGCATTCGGCGGATCAAGAAGCGGGAGTCCGCCCCCTGGATCGATGATCTCCCGGAAGTCGTGAAAGCCAAAAGTCTTGGAAAGCTTGGACTTTCGGACCCGAACCGGAACCTGCTTTTCAACCCGAGCGTTGCCTTGGAGCATCGTGCGGAAAGATGGATCCGGTTTCCGCATCGACGATGCGCCGGTTGAACGATGAAGCATCGGATTTGACCCGGAAAACGGGTCCGCCTTTGGGTCCGGTGCCCTGGATCTCACACAGGAAGGGAGCGCAGTGATGCAGACGACGGCACAGAGCAGCGACGTTCGTGAAACTCACAGCCTGATCGCCAGCGACAAGGTCGAAGGAACGCCGGTGCGCCGCACGGACGGCGAGAAGATCGGAACCATCGAGCGGGTGATGATCGAGAAGCGGTCCGGCAAGGTCGCCTATGCGGTCATGAGCTTCGGCGGCTTCATGGGGCTCGGCGAGGAATACTACACGCTTCCCTGGAGCGTCCTGAAGTACAACACCGAGCTCGATGCCTATGAGCTGAACCTCTCCGAGGATCAGCTGCGCGGAGCGCCCCGCCGCAGCGCGGAGGGGCATGACGCATCGTATGATCGCGAATGGGAAGAGCACGTCCACCGCTACTACAACGCCACGCCCTATTGGGGCGACAGCGACCCGATGAGCACGGGCCGGTAACCCGACCTGCGACCCGGTCAAACAAAATCGCCCGGCTCTCGCCGGGCGATTTTTTATGCGCAGGCGCCGGGCGATAGGAGGTCCTATTCCGGCGCTTGCGGCATGGATGTTTAGCGCTTGCGCGACTTCGACGGGCTCTTGCGAGCGCTCGAAGACCGCTTCGCGACCTTGGCCGACTTCTTCGTGGCCGAGGTGCGGCTCGAAGCGGCGGCAGCGCGCTTCGTGGTGGACTTGGAGGCGCTGCGGGACTTCGCAGGCGACTTCACCGCGCTGCGGCTGGTGCTGCGAGCAGCCGTCTTCCGAGCCGAAGTCGAACGGGCCGAGGTCGAACGGGCCGTGGACTTCTTGGCGGCCGACTTGGCCGGAGCCTTCCGAGCGGTGGTCTTCTTGGCGACCGTCTTCTTGGCGGTGGTCTTCTTCGCTGCCGACTTGGCCGACGAGCGGGCCGTGGTCTTCTTGGCAGCGGACTTGGCGGCGGACTTCGCCGTGGTCTTCTTGGCGACCGCCTTCTTGGCAGTGGTCTTCTTCGCGCCGGACTTGGCGGAGGACTTCGCCGCCGACCGCGAGGTCGACTTCGCAGCCGTCTTCTTGGTGGCGGACTTGGCGGTCGTCTTCTTGGCAGCGGTCTTCTTCGTGCCAGCTTTCTTGGCGGTGCTCGTCGAGCTGCGGCGCGCGCTGCTCTTCTTAGCGGTCTTCTTGGTGCTGGTCGCACCGGTGTCACCCGTGAACAGCATCGTCAGCGGGTTCTTGGTATCTGTCGGCATTGCCGCCTCCTTCAAGGGCCTTCGCGTGCAACCGTCACGCTTGCAAGGCAACGTCGTTATACCAACGCGGTTCCGATAATCGAAAAGTGTAGACAGTAGAACGCTCACTTTTTCTGTGGATATTTCGGACGACAAGTCTCTCTGCTCTTGCAGATCAAAGACTCAATATCGGGTTCAAGATGAGACAGTTAGAGACACTTCGTCAGCGCCGTCGACATCGCTCTTCATGATCGGGCGCCGTCATGATGGAATGAAAAATCCTTTTAGCGCAGTGACTTAGCTCAATTGTAAAGAAGATGTTAAACCGCCGCAGAGTATTCGAGCGTGTTTGGGAGCGTTCAACGTCGAGGTCAAAAACCTCTTCACTTGGAGAGGGTCGAAAACGGCTCCTGCGTCGGTTGGAGACATCGCGCATAAGTGTCCGAAAAAATCGTCGCACGGAGTCGAAAACCGGTCCGCATGCCGTCGTGCGTGTCGAGAATCACATGTCATGACTCGAGCGTGAGGACATGTGCCGATCTCCCGTCGAGACCGGCACACGCATTCGTCCGTCGTGTGCGCCTTGGTCGCTGCAGGCCGCATGACGATGGAGGCTTCACGCCATCGTCGAGGCAGGCTAAGCGAAAAGGGCCTCACATCGGTTGGACCGCCTTGCCCCATCGCAGCATCCTCGCCGTCGTCCTCTGGATGAGCGGCGCGCTCCTCTCCTTCTCCGCCACCGCCATTGCGGTACGCACGCTTGCACCCACCTTCTCGATCTTCGAGATGCTGGCCGTGCGCAACGCCGCGGGCGTCCTGATCCTGCTCGCGCTCGCGCTTCTCAAGCCGGAGCTGCGGCCCGGTCTGAAGCCCCGTCGCTTTCCGCTGCACCTGGCGCGCAACGTCCTTCATTTCCTCGGCACGGACGGGTGGGCTTTCGGCCTCACGCTCCTGCCGCTCGCAACGGTCTTCGCGCTCGAATTCACCACGCCGGCCTGGGTCGCGCTGCTGGCGATCCCGCTGCTCAAGGAGCAAATGACGAGAGGCCGTCTCGTCGCCATCGTGCTGGGTTTCGCGGGCATCCTCGTGATCCTGCGCCCCGGTCTGGAAACCTTGCAGCCGGCCAGTTTTCTCATGCTCGGCGTGGCGTTCAGCTTCGCCCTCGTGGCGATCATGACCAAGCGTCTCACGATGACGGAGAGCACCTTCGCGATCCTGTTCTTCATGAACCTGCTGCAGCTGCCCATGAACCTCGCGGGCGTGAGCCGGGCCTTCTGGCTCCAGGTGCAGCCGTCCCACGCGCTCGGCCTCATCGGCATCAGCGTCGGCGGCCTGCTGTCGCATTACTGCCTGACCAATGCCTACCGGCGGGGCGACGCCACCATGGTCGTTCCGCTCGACTTCATGCGCATCCCGCTGATCGCCTTTGTCGGCTGGCAGTTCTATGGCGAGGCGCTCGATCCCTATGTCTTCCTCGGGAGCGGCATCATCATCATGGGTCTTCTCTATTCCCTGCATCGCGAGGCGAAATCCGCATGACCTGGTCGCCGCAACAGGACGCCGCCCTGAAAGCCGTCGCCGAGTGGCTCCGCCGCGGCGACCGTCCGGTGTTTCGCCTCTTCGGCTATGCCGGCACGGGCAAGACGACGCTCGCCAAGCACATCGCCGAGAACGTTGACGGGGATGTGGCGTTCGGCGCCTATACGGGCAAGGCCGCGCTCGTGCTGCGCACCAAGGGCTGCGCCGATGCGTCGACGATCCATTCGCTGATCTACCGCTCCCGGGAATCGGACGAGAACGGTCCGCAATTCGTGATCAACCGCCAGAGCCCGGCTTCCAAGGCGGATCTCATCATCATCGACGAATGTTCCATGGTGGACGAGGAGCTGGGGCGCGATCTCCTGTCCTTCGGTCAACCCGTTCTCGTGCTCGGCGACCCGGCGCAGCTGCCGCCGGTGAAGGGCGGCGGCTTCTTCACCGAGGGCGAGCCCGACATGATGCTCACGGAGGTCCACCGGCAGGCCAAGGACAACCCCATCATCCACCTGTCGATGCAGGTTCGGGAAGGCGGGCGGCTGGAGCCGGGCACCTATGGCGAGAGCCGCATCATCCGCCGCCGCGAGATCGATGCCGCCACCGTCATGGCGGCCGATCAGGTGCTGGTGGGCCTCAACAAGACCCGGCGCCTCTACAACACGCGCCTGCGCGAATTGAACGGCTATCGCGATCCCATGCCGGCGGCGGGCGAGAAGCTCGTCTGCCTGCGCAACGACAAGACCAAGGGGCTGCTCAACGGCGGCACCTGGAGCATCCAGGCCCTGCGCGGTATCCGCAACGACTTCATCCGCATGGATGTGCTGCCCGACGACGATGCCCGCCGCCGCTCCGTCGAGGTCGCCGTGCACAAGGCCTTCTTCGAGGGTACGGAAGAGGACGTGCCGTTCGTCCTGCGCAAGGAGTCCGACGAATTTACCTATGGTTATGCGCTGACCGTGCACAAGGCCCAGGGCTCGCAATGGGACGACCTCGTGCTCTTCGACGAGTCCTATGCCTTCCGCGAACATCGCAGCCGCTGGCTCTATACGGCGCTTACCCGCGCGGCCGAGAAGGTGACAGTCGTCGTCTGACGGGAACTGCCGGCTTTCTACCAGGCGCCTGTGCGGAACCGGATCGACCGTGAGCGCTTAATGTCTTCAGCTGAGCAGTATGAAGTCGAGGTGCGGATATGCTGAAATGGGCCCTGATCTTTCTCGTGGTGTCGCTGGTGGCCGGTGCCCTGGGCTTCACGGGCGTCGCGTCCGGCGCCAAGACCGTCGCCAAGGTCCTGTTCGGCCTGTTCCTCCTGGGCTTCGTGATCCTGATCCTCATCGCCTGGGGTGCGGGCGAGCTGATTTTCTGACGCCCCTCACGGTGCGATCGGCCGCAGGTTCCGAGCCTTGCTCTGGGACCTGCTCACGCATGCACTGAATGCATGAAGTCCCTGCTTCGGAAGGCCTCCCTTCTTTCCGTTGGGGCGTTATAGGGGCGTCTCAACTATTCGTTTGAGTGCGTCGCGTTGAAACTTTCTGTCCCGTGCGCGCCCTGAAACGGAAACGAATGAAAGGGACGCTCATGAAACGTCGTGCATTCCTCCAGGCTGCCACCCTTGGTGCCGCAGCCGGAGCCGTCGCGAAGCCCGCCATCGCCCAGTCGAACCCGGAAGTTCGCTGGCGCCTGACCTCGGCCTTCCCGAAATCCCTCGACACCCTGTTCGGCGGCGGCGAGACCTTCGCCAAGCTCGTCGCGGAGGCCACCGACGGCAAGTTCATCATCCAGACCTTCGCACCCGGCGAGATCGTCGGCGCCCCGCAGGCGCTCGACGCCATCGGCGGCGGAACGGTCGAGATGGGCCACACCTGCTCGTACTACTACGTGGGCAAGGACCCGACCTTCGCCATCGGCACCACGCTGCCCTTCGGCCTCAACTCCCGCCAGACCAATGCATGGCTCTATCACGGCAACGGCAATGCGCTGCTGAACGACTTCTACGCCAAGCACAATGTCTACGCTCTGCCGGCCGGCAACACAGGCGTGCAGATGGGCGGCTGGTTCCGCAAGGAGATCAAGACCGTCGAGGACCTGAAGGGTCTCAAGATGCGCATCGCCGGCCTCGCCGGTCAGATCATGGGCAAGCTCGGCGTCGTGCCGCAGCAGATCGCCGGCGGCGATCTCTATCCGTCGCTCGAGCGCGGCACCATCGATGCCGCCGAGTGGGTCGCACCCTACGACGACGAGAAGCTCGGCCTCAACAAGGTGGCGCCGTATTACTATTATCCGGGCTTCTGGGAGGGTGGTCCCGCGATCCACTTCTACATCAACCTGCAGAAGTGGAACGAGCTGCCGAAGAGCTACCAGGCTGCCGTCCAGGCGGCTGCGGGCTATGTGAACGTCGACACGCAGGCCAAGTACGATGCCAAAAATCCGGCCGCCCTGCGCAGCCTGATCGGCAACGGCGCGCAGCTGCGTCCGTTCTCGCAGGAGATCATGGAAGCAGCCTACAAGGCCGCCAACGAGGTCTATGACGAGATCTCGGCCAAGAACCCGGACTTCAAGAAGATCTACGACAGCTACAAGGCGTTCCGCGGCGAGGAATATCTCTGGTTCCAAGTGGCCGAATACGCCTTCGACACGTTCATGATCCGCGCCCGCGCCCGCGGCTGATCGCAGGCGAGAGCAGAAAAGGGAAGGCGGGTTTCGGCCCGCCTTTCCTATCGAACGGCCGCGCATGGGCGCCGATGTCGTGCTGCCGGATTTCGAGGCAACCTGTGCAGTTCCCGGGCGTTTCCTTAGGAGTGAGGGTTCATTCCCTTGGAGGGTTCCGTGGCTAGCATGATGTGGCGGGGAGTATGGCCGGGCGCGATCGCTCTCGTGATAGGACTTGCCGTTGCTCCCATGGCGTACGCCGTCAATGACCCGCTCGACAGGATCGACGGGACCGAGGCCATCCAGGCGCGTTTCGACGCAGCCTCCCACCAGACGCAGGTTTCCGGCAAAGTCGCGCCGGATCTCTGCTTCTCCTTTGTCCTGCCGGAGGAATGGCATCTCACGGAAGTCGGCCTGAAAGCCGTCGTGTCGAATGCGGATCTCTCGATCGGCTTCCGCTCGGCGGAGGAGCTTCGCGACATGCCGCAGTCCGATCTGGCGATCCGCGACGCCGCGGCCCTGCAGCGGGATTTCGAGGAAATGCTGGGACGACCGGCCCAATCCGTTTCTCTGACTTCGGAGGCGGGGGCGACCCGGTGGTCCGCGACCTGGATCGACGCCAGCCTGCCGACGGCGTCGCACGCCATGACGGTCGAAACCCTGATCATGCCGCTATCGAGCGATTGGGTACTCGAATTGTCTCTCTCGGGCGTGGAAAGTCGCGAGGCCTATGACGCTCTCGCAGGGCGGCTCCTGACGCGGTTGAAGGTGCAGGGCAGGGCAGCCTGCCAGGGCTGACCTTTCGCGAACAGGGCGGCAGTTCGCCCTCCTTGACATCGGATGGCATGACAAGGGACGGTTTCACGCAACTGGAAGGGCCGACCATGGACGTGATCATCTACCACAACCCGCAATGCGGAACGTCCCGCAACACCTTGGGGCTGATCCGCAATGCCGGGATCGAACCGCATATCATCGAATACCTGAAGACGCCGCCGACGCGCCTGCTACTGCGCCAGTTGGTCGCGAGCATGGGCGTGAGCGTCCGCGACGTGATCCGCGAGAAGGGAACGCCTTATGCGGACCTCGGCCTCGATGATCCCTCCGTGAGCGACGACCAGCTCCTCGACGCGATGATGGTGCATCCGATCCTGATCAACCGGCCCATCGTGGTCACGCCCCTGGGCGTCAGGCTCTGCCGCCCGTCCGAGGCCGTGATCGACATCCTGCCCCCGCAGCAGGGCGAGTTCGTCAAGGAGGACGGCGAGCCGGTGATCGATGCTTCGGGACGGCGCATCGGCGTAGCATGATATCGGCGAACTGGAGGCGCTCAATGCGCCTCCAGCCGCGTTCCCACGGGTACGACGGGTTCCGGAACGAAGGTTTCCTTCTCCTCGGTTGCAGGCGCGGCGCGCTGCAGGCTGCGATAGGCGCCCCAGATCGCCATGAGGGCCTGGGCGGTGATGACGACATAGAGAAGTCCGAGCCGTCCGAGTTCCGTCATGGCCATGCCCGAGATCACCGGGCCGATGGCTGCGCCGATGCCTTGCAGGATGAGGAGGCCGCCGGCGGCGGCCACGAATTCGCCGGGCTTCACCATGTCGTTCACATGAGCCGTCACGATGCTGTAGGTCGGGATCACGCTGCCGCCGAAGATGGCGACATAGAGGAAAAGCAGCCATGCGGGCACCGTCGGCGGCACGAAGTGGATGAGCGCGAGAAGGATGGCTGCCGCCATGCCTGACGCGCCGATGATCACATGGCGCCGGTCCATGCGGTCCGAGAGCCAGCCGAGAGGATAGGTGGTGGCGAAGCCGCCCAGGGTGCCGCAGGCCATGAAGATGGCGATCTCCGTCGTATCGAGCCCGCGCTCCTGGGCCCAGATCGGGCCGAGCGCGAAGAACGAACTCGTGGTGATGCCGCAGAGAACCGCAGCCACCACGCCGAAGGGCGATTGCCTGTAGAGCTGCATCAGGTTGATCTTCGTGTCGCTGACCGCATGGGCCGGCGCGGAGGCCCGCGACAGGGCCGTCGGCACGAGGGCGAGGCAGATGAGGATGGCGACGAAGCAGAACAGCCGATAGCCGTTCGGATCGCCTGCGGGCAAGAGCAGCTGCCCGCCGATTCCGGCGATCAGGCCTGTCATCCCGTAGACGCTGAGAACCTGGCCGCGCGTCCGCGCGTCGGCCGAGGCGTTGAGCCAGCTCTCGACGACGATGAACAGCCCGGCGAAGCAGAATCCGGTCACGGCACGGGCGGCGATCCAGACGGGCGGATTGATCACGAGGAGATGCAGCAGGGCCGTCGAGGCCGCGATCGCTGCCAGGGCGGCGAAGGTCCGCGTATGACCGACCTGCTGGATCACGCGCCCGGCGTAAAGGGATCCCACCACGATCCCGCCCCAGAAGGCGGAGCCCACGGCGCCGATTTCCGTCGGCGTGAACTGCGCGATGCTCCCGCGCACGCTGAGCAGCGTGCCCTGCAGGGTATTGCCGATCTGCATGAGAGCGTAGCCGAAAAGAAGGGCGAAAAGCGTCGGCAGCGTGGCCCGCAGGGACGAAGGCATGGGCTCTCCTTTACGAAGCGAGATCCTGTGGCTCGGATGTGCGGTTTCGAAGGGTTCGGCCGGCATGGACGTGCCGAAGCCCGGCGTCCGACGACTCCGTTCCTTCAGCATACGACCGTTCGTCAGACCGTGGCCCCTTGCCTGTGTTGAACTCGGGCTTCCGGATCGGGTTCCCGGCCCCGTCCATGAGTGGCTCGAACAAAAAAGCGTGCCGGTGATGCCGGCACGCTTTTCAAGGCATTCTCGGGTGAAACGATGCCGCGATCAGTTGTCCATCTTCAGCGCGGCGATGAAGGCCTCCTGCGGGATGTCGACCTTGCCGTACTGGCGCATCCGCTTCTTGCCTTCCTTCTGCTTGTCGAGGAGCTTGCGCTTGCGGGAAGCGTCGCCGCCGTAGCACTTGGCGGTCACGTCCTTGCGCAGGGCGCGGATGGTCTCGCGGGCAATGATCTTGCCGCCGATGGCGGCCTGAACCGGGATCTGGAACATGTGCGGCGGGATCAGCTCTTTCAGCTTCTCGCACATGGCGCGGCCGCGGCCTTCGGCGCGGGTGCGGTGCACGAGCATGGACAGCGCGTCCACGGGCTCGCCGTTGACCAGAACCGACATCTTCACGAGGTCGCCCTCACGGTAATCGGAGATGTGATAGTCGAAGGAAGCGTAGCCCTTCGACACCGATTTCAGGCGGTCGTAGAAGTCGAACACCACCTCGTTGAGCGGCAGATCGTAGACCACCATGGCGCGCTTGCCGACATAGTTGAGGTCGATCTGCACACCGCGACGGTCCTGACAGAGCTTGAGCACGGCGCCGAGGTAATCGTCGGGCGTGAGGATCGTGGCGCGGATCCACGGCTCGTCGATGGCCTCGATCTGCATGACGTCCGGCATGTCGGCCGGGTTGTGCAGCTCCCGGATCGAGCCGTCGCGCATGCGCAGGTGATAGACCACGGAAGGCGCAGTGGAGATGAGGTCGAGGTTGAACTCGCGCTCGAGGCGCTCCTGGATGATCTCGAGATGCAGGAGCCCGAGGAAGCCGCAGCGGAAGCCGAAGCCCAGCGCGGCGGAGGTCTCCATCTCGTAGGAGAAGCTCGCGTCGTTGAGACGCAGCTTGCCCATGGCGCCGCGCAGGTTCTCGAAATCGGCCGCATCGACGGGGAAGAGGCCGCAGAACACCACCGGCTGCACGGGCTTGAAGCCCGGCAGCGCTTCCGCCGTGGGCTTGCGTTCGTCCGTGATGGTGTCGCCGACGCGGGTATCGGCGACTTCCTTGATCGAGGCGGTGAAGAAACCGACTTCGCCGGGGCCGAGCTGCGCCAGCTCGGTCATCTTCGGGTTGAACACGCCGACGCGGTCGAGGCCGTAGGAAGCACCCGTGCCCATCATCTTGATGGTCTGGCCCTTCTTCATGGTGCCGTCGACGATGCGCACCAGCACGACCACGCCGAGATAGGCATCGTACCAGGAATCGACCAGGAGAGCCTTGAGCGGCGCGTCCGGGTCGCCTTTCGGCGGCGGAAGCTTCTTGACGATGGCTTCCAGCACGCCCTCGATGTTGAGGCCGGTCTTCGCCGAGATCGGCACCGCGTCCGAGGCGTCGATGCCGATTACCTCCTCGATCTGCTCCTTGATCCGGTCCGGATCGGCGGCGGGCAGGTCGATCTTGTTGAGGACTGGCACGATCTCGTGATTGGCGTCGATAGCCTGATAGACGTTGGCGAGCGTCTGCGCCTCCACCCCTTGCGAGGCGTCCACCACCAGCAGCGAGCCCTCGCAGGCGGCGAGCGACCGGGAAACCTCGTAGGCGAAGTCCACGTGGCCGGGAGTGTCCATCAGGTTCAGGATATAGGTCTTGCCGTCCTGGGCCTTGTATTCCAGGCGGACGGTCTGGGCCTTGATGGTGATGCCCCGCTCGCGCTCGATATCCATGTTATCGAGCACCTGTTCCGTCATCTCGCGGGCCGTCAGCGCCCCCGTGGTCTGGATCAGGCGGTCGGCGAGCGTCGACTTGCCGTGGTCGATATGGGCCACGATGGAGAAGTTGCGGATGTTGTCGAAGGTGCGAGCGGTCATAATACTGCAAATATAAGAATGTTCAGGCCGCAATAGCAGGGGCGGCCCCCAAAGCCAAGGGAGGCCGCCGGGCGTATCGGGTCGGCGCAGGCGGAAAGCTCGGGCTCGCAGAGGAAAAGAGGAGGGGATCAGCGAACGCACTCGACAGGGAGGCGCTCTCCCGTCTCCTCGATGAACTCGGTACGGCACTTGAAGCCGTTGATGATCTGGATATCGCTCTCGAAGGCGTAGGGCGGCGCGCCGGGACCCGGAACCCCATAGGGCGGCGGGACGGGGATGTTGCCGGTCGCGGTCGGATCCACGCCGACCACGCCGTTCGGTCCGGCGCATTGGACCGGAAGCCTGACTCCGCTGGCCCGGTCGAGAATCGTGCGGCAGGGCACACCGTTGTAAATCCGGATCTCCTGGGGGGCGGAATCGGGGAACGGCAAAAAGGGTGTTCCGCCAGCCTGGGCCTGGGCAAAGCCAGGGGCGCCGAGCCCCATGAGGCCGGCGATCGCGGCAACCGAGAGCGTCTTCATAGGAACCTCCTGGGTTCAGGGCGAAAGAGCCACTCTTACGGCAGAGGTTGACGCTCTGGAGATAGGAGGTTGTCCGTCCGGGGCAACATGCCTCGAAAGGGAGCTTGCATCCCCTTCGAGGGGCCGTGTGATCTCACGGGGACCGGTGCGAAAGAATCGCCGTCGGTCTGGCGTGTCGGGGCAATGTCGAAGATCCCGTCAGGTGCGGAGGCGGACATCCGCACCTGCCGGAAGCTGCGGAGAGCTTACCGCATAGCGCATTCCACGGGGACGCGCTGGTCCGTCCCCTGGACCAGGACGGTGCGGCAGGGAACGCCGTTGATGACCCGGATTTCATGCGGGGCGGCCGTGGGGAAGGCGGAGGCCGGCGTGCCGGACACAGGAGCCTGTCCGGCCGGAGCCACGAGAACGCTGCCGGTTGTCGTCGGGTCCATGCCGACCATGCCGGCCTGACTGGCGCATTGAACCGGGATGCGCGTGTTGCTCTCGCGGTCGAGGATGGTGCGGCAGGGCACGCCGTTGATCGTCTGGATCTCATGCGGGGCGGCGTTGGGGAACGGGGAGCCGGGAGTGCCGCTGGCCTGAGCCTGGGCCTGTCCGAGGGTGCCGAGCATCATGAGACCGGCGCCGGCGATGATCGCTGCTGTCTTCAAGGAAACCTCCTCCATCGATGGGAACATAGGCCGCATTCGCGGACAGGAGGTTTAACGCGTCAGGACAGGATGGTTCCCTGCGGCGCCGCCATATGCTGGCGGCGTTGGACGGACGGGACGCCTTACCGTCCCCGTTCCAGGATGCGCGAGATCACCTTGGCGGTGTAATCCACCATCGGGACGATCCGGGCGTAGTTGAGACGTGTCGGGCCTATGACGCCGAGAACGCCGACGATTTTCTGACTGCCGTCACGGAAGGGGGCGGCGATCATCGAGGAGCCGGAGAGCGAGAAAAGCTTGTTCTCCGAGCCGATGAAAATGCGCACGCCCTCGCCGCCCTCGGCGCGGCTCAGGAGGTCGATCACGTCGGTTTGGGTTTCCAGGTCGGAGAAGAGCAGGCGGATGCGCTCCAGGTCCTCCACGGCCTTCAGGTCGTCGAGGAGGTTGGCCTGGCCGCGCACGATGAGTTGGCGGGAATCCGCCGGTCCCACCGTGGTGGCGAGCCCCGCTTCGACGAGCCGGGCGGTGAGGACGTCGAGCTCGCGCTCCATGTCCTCGCGGCGGGTCTGGATCTCGCGCTTGACGTCGCCGAGCGTCTTGCCCTGGATGCGGGCGTTGAGAAAATTGCCTGCCTCCACCAGGGCCCCGGCCGGCAGGCCTGCGGGCAGGTCGAGGAGGCGATTTTCCACCGAGCCGTCTTCGGAGACGAGCACCACCAGGGCGCGGGTGGGGTCCAGGCGGACGAATTCGATGTGCTTGAGGCGCGCGTTGGATTTCGATGTCACCACGACGCCGGCGCCGCGCGAGACGCCCGACAGCAGGGCCGAGGCCTCGGCGAGCGCCGTCTCCAGGGTATGGCCGGAGGCGGCGGCCCGCATCTGCGCCTCGATGCGCGAGCGCTCCTCGGAGGTGACGTCGCCGATCTCCATCATGGCATCGACGAAAAAGCGCAGGCCGGTCTCCGTCGGCAGGCGGCCGGCGCTCGTATGGGGGGCAAAGATCAGCCCCGCGGCCTCCAGATCCGCCATCACGTTGCGGATCGAGGCCGGCGAAAGCGCCATCGGCAGGATGCGGGAAAGGTGGCGCGAGCCCACGGGCTCGCCGGTCATGAGATAGCTTTCGACGATCTGGCGAAAGATCTCGCGGGAACGGTCGTTCAGCTCCGCGATGGCGCGGTTTTCCGAAAGATGGGAAAAAGGACCGGTGGGATGCATCCGAAGGGTTCTACGCTCTCACAATTCCACCCTGCAAGCCGATATTATGTGCGGATCGGAAGCCCCTTCGGCAAGCCTTGCGCTTGCCTAATCGTCCTGGCCGCTTCAAACAGGCGGGAATCGCAAGATCTTTCAGGAGAAACCGCCATGCGTCCTTCCAACCGCGCCCCCGACGAACTGCGTCCCGTCACCCTGGAGCGCGGCGTCGCGCGCTATGCGGAAGGCTCCTGCCTCGTCTCCTTCGGCAATACGAAGGTCATCTGCACCGCGTCGCTCGAGGAGAAGGGGCCGCCGTGGCTGCGCGGCACCGGACGCGGCTGGGTGACGGCGGAATATTCCATGCTGCCCCGCGCCACGCACGAGCGCACCCGTCGCGAGGTCAATTCCGGCAAGCCTTCGGGCCGGACCCAGGAGATCCAGCGCCTGATCGGCCGCTCGCTCCGCGCCGTCGTCAACCTGCCGGCCATCGGCGAGAAGCAGATCGTGGTCGATTGCGACGTGATCCAGGCCGATGGCGGCACCCGCACCGCCTCCATCACCGGCGCCTGGGTGGCGCTGCACGACTGCTTCACCTGGATGCAGAACCGCTCGATCATCTCGATCAACCCTCTGCGTGAGCCCGTCGCCGCCATCTCCTGCGGGATCTACAAGGGCCAGCCGGTCCTCGATCTCGACTATGCGGAGGATTCCGCCGCCGAGACCGACGCCAATTTCGTGATCACCGGCTCCGGCGGCATCGTCGAGGTGCAGGGCACGGCCGAGGGCAAGCCCTTTTCCGAGGAGGAATTCCTGAGCCTGCTGCGGCTCGCCAAGACCGGCGTGGCGCAGCTCGTGGACCTGCAGAAGAAGGCCGTCGCATGAGCACCCACCGCCCCCTGACCGGCAAGGTCGTCATCGCGACCCACAACGCGGGCAAGCTGCGGGAGATGCAGGAACTGCTCGCCCCGTTCGGCATCGAGGCCGTCTCGGCGGGCGAGCTCGGCCTGCCCGTTCCCGACGAGACCGGGCACATGTTCGCCGAGAACGCCGCCATCAAGGCCCATGCGGCCGCCACGGCCACCGGACTGCCGGCTCTCTCCGACGATTCCGGCCTGTGCGTGCATGCCTTGGATGGAGCGCCCGGCTTGTTCACGGCCGATTGGGCCGGCCCGAAGCGAGATTTTTCCGCCGCCATGGAGCGGGTGGAGCGCGAGCTTTCGAAGCGGGAGGCGACGGATCGCCGGGCGCATTTCGTCTCCGCCCTCGTCATCGCCTGGCCGGACGGGCACGAGGAACTGTTCGAGGGACGCGTGTTCGGCCAGGTCGTGTGGCCGCCGCGCGGGACCAAGGGCTTCGGCTACGACCCCATGTTCCAGCCGGACGGCTTCACCGAGACCTTCGGGGAGATCTCATCCGAGGAGAAGCACGGCATCGACTGGTCGAAGCCGGAGCCGGACGGGCTCTCCCACCGGGCCCGCGCCTTCGTGAAGCTGGCGGCCGGCTGTCTGAGGAGAGCATGAGTCCCTGATCTCCTTGGGGTGCACCCCCGCACAGGCCGGTGCTCGACGAGGCCCAAGGTTTCGGCTATCACGCCTTATGATACGCAATAACGTTTATGTGCGTTCTCAGGAAGGCGGGACCTATGACACTCATTAGAATTGGAGAAGAAGTACAAATCACCGGTGATATGCCTCATTTTGACTATGAGGTCACCGGCTCCTCCGTGGCCGCGCTGCCGAACGGTGGCTGGGTCATCGTGTGGTCGGCAGTGGTTGAATCGAGAACGCAGGTCCTTGCCCAAGTCTTCAACCCTCTGGGAATTGCCTATGGGCCGCCTGAGCGAGTCAATAAATTCAACCCGACGAGCGAGACGATTCACCCTGTTGTAACGGCTCTTAGCGATGGAAGCTGGGTTGTGACCTGGGCGGACGTCACCGATTCTGGTGATACCATCTACCAAGGCCACTTCGCCGGTATCGCCCCACCGCAACTGTCCCTCCATGCTGGCCCGATCGCGGAGGCATCCGGTACGGGCGCGCTCATCGGCAACTTATCCCTGGCCAATGCGAACCCGACCGATACCGGCACCATGCATTACCAGCTGGTCGACGACGCGGGTGGCCGCTTCATGCTCGAAGGGGCGCAGCTCAAGGTCCGTGACGGCCTCAAGCTCGATTATGAGCAGGCCACCGCTCATACCATCACCGTGAAAGTGGTCGGGAGCACCGGGTTTTCTCTTACCCAGACCCTGACGGTACAAGTCGGCGACGTTGCCCGTGAAAACGTGATGGGGAATGACTTCGCCCATTATCTGGTGGGCGGAGCCGATATCGATATCTTCAACGGCCTGGGCGGCAACGATACCCTGAGCGGAGGCTCGGGCAAGGACACCCTGACGGGCGGGGCCGGCAAGGATGCGTTCGTGTTCAACACGAAGCCGAACAAGAAGACGAACCTCGACACCATCAAGGATTTTCGTGCCAAGGACGACGATATCTGGCTCGACGACGCCGTGTTCAAAGGGATCGGCAAGGCCGGAACCATGGCGGCGCCTAAGAAAATCGACGCCAAGGCTTTTTACTCAGGCTCCAAGGCCCACGACAGCAATGACCGGATCATCTGGAACAAGGACAAGGGCGTTCTTTATTACGACCCTGACGGAGTGGGCTCCAAGGCGCAGATCGCCATTGCCAAGCTGCCCAAGAAGGCTTTGAGCGCAGGCGACTTCTTCGTGATCTGAGCGTTCAGCACAAGTCTCGGGCGATAAGAGTCGGAGCGCCCCGAAGGGCGCTCCGTTGATTCAGTCAGGCCAATCAGGCGTTCGTCGTGCCGTTGCCGCGGCGCTTGGCCATGTAGGCGTCGAACTCCTCGCGGTCCTTGGCCCGCTTCAGCTCCTCGACGAAGTTGCGGAAGTCACGAGCCTCCTCGTCGAGCTTGCGACGCTCGGCTTCGAGGCGCTCGAGCTCGCTGCGGCGGTAATCGTCGAAGGCCGCATTGCCCGTGCTCGCGAACCCGCCGAAACCGGCAGGCCCGCGCGAGGCGAAGAAATCGTCCCGGGCCCGGCCGAGGGTGTCGCGGAAGAAGGCCTTGGCCTCATCGTATTTCGGATATCCACACATTTTCCATACCAGATAGGCCAGCGCGAGCGGCCAGACGAAGATGAATCCCAGAATGATGCCGGCGATCTCCAGGCCGCGTCCGGGCCTGCGCCCGCAGCGGCGGTGTTGAGCGCCGTTGTTCCAGGGGCCCGCATGCGGGACCGCGTTCCAGGCGGCGGAGGCAGAGTCAGACATTGGAGGTCCCTATGTTAATGCTAACAACATTAACATGCGGATCGATTTCGGCGCTTTCAAGAGAGGTTTCGTCGATTATTTCGTCGGGCTTCCGGTGCGCTCCTTCAGGGCGCCGTGGACCAGGGCCAGCACACCGGCCCGGAGCAATTCATACTTGTCCGGCAGCCCAGGACCCTTGGGCAGCTGGCCAGCGGCATCCAGGGTGGCGATGCCGTGGGACAGCGCCCAGACCTCGATGGCGATGAAGCGCACGTCGACGCTCTGGAACCCTTCGGGAAAGGTCTGCGAAAGGGCCTGGACCAGGAAATCGAAAGCATTGCCGACGGGCTTGCCGCCGCTCTGGATGCTCTTGGCCCAGAAGGGGCCGCAGGATGCCTCACCCTCGGCGGGCTTGGCCGAGAACATGGCGGTGTAGAAGCCCGGCTCCTGCTCGGCAAAGGCAAGATAGGCCTCGCCCATGCGCGTGAAGCGCTCCAGTGCCGTGCCCTCGCTCTGGAGTGCACGTCCGAGCCGTTTCGCCAGTTCGTCGTAGCCGCGGAAGGCGACCTCGGCCACCAGTGCGTCCCGGCCACGGAAATGGCGGTAGAGCGCGGCCGGCGTGACGCCCACGAGCTTGGCCCCATCGGCCAGGGGGACCCCGCCGATCCCGCGCTCGGCAATGAAGCGCTGCGCCGCCTCGATGAGCGCTTCCTTCAGATTGCCGTGGTGGTAGCCCTGCCGGTCGAACGGGCCGCGCCAATGCCGCATGGTGGGTTCCTGACTCTTTACCTGCCGATCATAGGGCTCCGCAACGCCGGAGGCCAGAACGGAAGGTTCTATAGGAGAGAACAACCTTGTGATTGAACAGGTTCAGAAAAGTTTGGACAGCGCTCCGGCTGGGAATGACCCCCAGGGGCTTGTCCCGCGCGATCACGCTATCGACGGGTCGAAACCCGAACCACGGGGCCTCTCCCACTGGACTCGGCTTTTGCACAATTGGCGCGGCACTGCTTAGGAAGGACGTGAAACCTACCCGAGAATGCTTTGACGGCGCTTGGGCGGCCGCCGATCTGGATTCATTCTACAGCAACTCGAGGATTGCAATCTTCGCGTGTTTCCATGGCAGGACAGACAATTTAACGCTTATAGAAAAATTATAACATACCATTAAATTGCCTCGATCAGGCTTTAGAGGCGATCAATGGGACTCTTCAAGTTTTTATTCTCAATACCTCGTATTTTTTCGGTAGGGGGAGACTCTGCCAATGCTAGCATCGAGATCTCTTATGACGTGGACTGGAGGTGGGAGACGCCCCTTCTAGCGAGTGCCCCTAAGCTCAACTTTGGCGGCTCGGGCAACGATGTGGTCAAAGACTTCGGCTGGACATTTGGATACGGCGGCAACGATTCGTTGACCGGCAGCACATCCGGCGACCTTCTCAGCGGTGGTGACGGGGACGATTTTCTCACGGGAGGTTTAGGCCGAGATACGCTCCTCGGCGGCGCCGGCATCGATACGGTAAATTATGCGGAGAACATGAGCGGGATCTATGCGAATCTCTCGGTCGGTATCGTTAAGGGCAGGGATGGCTACGTAGATCGTTTGGTCGACGTGGAGAACGTCATCGGCAGCGCCTTCAACGATATGATCGAGGCGGGCAATACCTCAGCAGAGAATTTCAACGCCCTCGAATATTACCAGATGAATCCCGACGTCCAGCAATATGCGATCGCGCATGGTCTCGGCCTGGATTTCGCCTTTAATCATTGGGCCGTTATGGGATCTCGCGAGGCGCGGCTTGGCGGCTGGACTGGGCTTACCCGCTCGTGGGGCGAGGATACGGGCCCCCAGTTCGATGAGATAGGCTATCTGACGGCGAATCCTGATGTCTTTGCCTACAAGATCGCCCATAACGAATCCAGCGACTGGGTCCGCGCGCACTGGGAGACAAACGGCGGTCACGAAGGTCGGGGAGGCGCGCTCAAGGTGAGCGGTATGATCGTCCGCGCCGGAGCGGGCGACGATACGGTGAATGGGAGCATTCGCAGCGACTACATCACGGGCGATCAAGACAACGACAAGATCAACGGATATTCCGGGCGTGACGTTCTTCTGGGCGGCACCGGCGAGGATTCGATCGATGGCGGCGACGGCAACGATCAGGTCTATGGCGGCGACGGCATGGATTACCTGACGGGTGGGAACGATGACGACCGCGTGGAAGGCGGCAACGGCGACGACGTGGTGTTGGGCAATGCAGGTCATGACCTTTTGAATGGCAATGCGGGCAATGACATTGTCGATGGAGGCGAGAACGGCAACGACACGCTTTATGGCGGTGAGGGCCATGATTCCCTGACAGGCTATGACGGGAACGATTTCCTGTTTGGCGAGAGCGGCGATGACTCGATAGATGGCGGCAGCGGCAACGATATCCTCACCGGCGGCGCGGGCAGGGACGTGTTGGTCGGCGGCGCCGGGCGGGATACGTTCAAATTCGATGCCGCCCGCGACAAGCAAGCATCGTTCCTCCGGATACCGTTGAGGGTGGATGTCATCAAGGATTTCCAGGTGGGCGAGATCATTCAGATCGACGGAACGAGCAATGTGAAGGTGACCCAGATCACAACCCTGGCGCACAATGGCTGGTCGTTCTATTACCGTACCGACCAATTGGTCACGGTCGATGATACGTGGCAGATCGTTGTCGAGAATTTCAAAGGCGGACTGTGGTGGAACACCGCAACGCATAACATGATCGGCTTATGAGAGTCGCTCGAAGAGGAAATGATCCGGGGGCGCTGTTGCGCCCCTTTTTGTTTGAATAAGGAAGGGGCATCGAGAGTTCGCGATGGGCCTAGGATGACGGCCTGGGCGAAAGATGGCATAAGCCTTCCTCATGATCGATCATCCGACGCGCGATGTGGGCTTTGGCGTCTATGTCCATTGGCCCTTCTGCGCCTCCAAATGCCCCTATTGCGACTTCAACAGCCATGTTCGTCACCAGCCGGTGGATCAGGATCGGTTCCTGGCCGCCTTCCGGCGAGAGATCGCCCACACGGCCGCGCGCATTCCGGGGCGGAGGGTGACGAGCGTCTTCTTCGGCGGCGGGACGCCCTCGCTCATGAAGCCGGAGACGGTGGGGGCAATCCTCGACGCCATCGGCGGGGCCTGGTCCATCGATCCCAAGGCCGAGGTGACGCTCGAGGCCAACCCCACCAGCGTCGAGGCGGAGCGCTTCCGCGGCTACCGTCACGCCGGCATCAACCGGGTCTCGCTCGGCGTCCAGGCGCTCAACGATCCCGACCTGAAGCGGCTCGGCCGCATGCATTCGGTCGACGAAGCCCTCGGCGCCGTGAAGATCGCCGCCTCCATCTTCGAGCGCTATTCCTTCGACCTCATCTATGCCCGGCCCGGCCAGACCCCGGAGGCCTGGGGGGCTGAGCTGGGGCAGGCCATCTCCCATGCGGTCGAGCACCTGTCGCTCTACCAGCTCACCATCGAGCCCGGCACCTGGTTCCAGCGCCTCTACGATGCGGGCAAGATCACGGTGCCCGATGAGGAGACCGGCCGCGCGCTCTACGACATCACGCAGGAAGTGTGCGAGAAGCACGGGCTGCCGGCCTACGAGATCTCGAACCACGCGAGGCCCGGGGCGGAATCCCGCCACAACCTGCTCTATTGGCGCTACGGCGAATATGCGGGCATCGGCCCCGGCGCCCATGGACGCCTCGTTACCGGCAATGCGCGGCTTGCGACCGCCACGGAGAAGCATCCGGAGACCTGGCTGGAGCGGGTCGAGCGCGAAGGCCACGGTGTCATCGACGAGGAGGTTCTGACCTCCGAGGCCGAGGGCGACGAGTTCCTGCTGATGGGGTTGCGCCTGAAGGAAGGCGTCGATGCGCGCCGCTTCGAGGCCTTTACCGGCAAGGCGCTCAATCAGCGCGGCCTGCGGATCCTCGAGGAGGAGGGGCTGCTCCAGGTGACCGGCTCGCGCCTCGCCGTGACGCCGAAGGGGTTTCCGGTGCTCAACGCGGTGATCGCGGAACTGGCGGCTTGAAGCAACGAGCCTATCCCGTCATGGACGCCTCTGGACTTGACCAGGGATCATCTCGGCCATCCACGTCCTGCGTCTACTCGACCTCATCTTGACGAGCAGCGGAGCTGCGTCTCGAAGGATCGTCCAGCTCTCTGGAAACGCCCTCGTCCTTCGAGACGGACCTTGCGGTCCTCCTCAGGATGAGGGCTCAAGTTGGCGCCTCACACAGGCGTGGATACCCGCAACAAGTGCGGGCATGACGGCAAAGAGCGCGGCTCTTACCCTTTTACCTTGCTCTCGATCACGTCCCACACCGTCACGGCGAGATCCGGTCCGCCCAGACGCTTGATGGCCCGGATGCCCGTGGGGGCCGTCACGTTGATCTCGGTGAGGTTGCCGTCGATGACGTCGATGCCGACGAGGATGAGGCCCATGCGCTTGAGGTCCGGGCCGATGGTCTCGCAGATCTCGCGCTCGCGCGGGGTCAGGTCCGTGGGCTTCGCGGCGCCGCCGCGCACCATGTTGGAGCGGATGTCGTTGGCTGCCGGCACCCGGTTGATCGCGCCCGCCGCCTCGCCGTCGATAAGGATGATGCGCTTGTCGCCCTCGGTGATCTTGGGCAGGAAACGCTGGATCACCCAGGGCTCGCGGAACAGGTTGGAGAACAGGTCGTAGAGCGACCCGAAATTCGGATCCTCGCGCCCGACCTTGAACACGCTCGCACCGCCATGGCCGTAGAGCGGCTTCATCACCACGTCGCCATGCTCGCGCCGGAACTCCTCGATCTCCTGCTTGTCGCGGGAGATGAGGGTCGGGGGCATCAGGTGCGGGAAATGCGTGACGAAGATCTTTTCCGGCGCATTGCGCACATGGGTCGGGTCGTTGACCACCAGCGTCTTGGGATGGATGCGCTCGAGGAAATGGGTGGCGGTGATGTAGGCGAGATCGAAGGGCGGGTCCTGGCGCATGAGCACCGCGTCGACCGTCGACAGATCGACCCGCTCGGGCGTTCCCAGGGTGAAATGATCGCCCTCCACGTCGCGCGCTTCGATGGTTTCCGCCAGGGCGATCACCGCGCCGTCGCGCAGGGACAGGCGGTCGGGGGTGTAGTGCAGGACCCTGTGCCCGCGGCGCTGGGCTTCGAGCATCAGCGCAAAGCCGGTATCGCCTGCGATCTTGATGCTGCGGATGTGATCCATCTGGAACGCAACGGTGAGGGTCATGCGTCAGGCCTCCTTGGGAAGCAGGGTTATTGGGCCAAATATCGAGGTTGGCAACTCCAAAGCATCGGACCCAAAAGCGGATTCGCAATTTCGGGATCGAATCCGATGCTTCCTTTATGGATGAGAGCAGGGTGAACGAAAGCCGGAGAGGCGGGTTATCCAACGGCTCCGCTTTGACGCTCCCCCCCTTGCGGATCCGCTCAAGCTTTTCCATGTGACAGACCATGACCCGCCGCGCCCTTCTGATCGTCAATACCAAGAGCCGCAGCGGCGCCGCCCAATGCGACACGGCGGTCGAGCGCCTCAAGAATCATGGCATCGAGCCCGTTCACGTGGAATGCGGCCGCCGCGAGGACCTGTCTCCGCTCATCGTCGAGCATGCGCATGATGTGGATTGCGCCATCGTGGGCGGCGGCGACGGCACCATCAACGCGGCGGCCTTCGGGGTGATCGAGGCCCGTCTCCCCTTGGGCATTCTGCCGATGGGCACGGCCAACGATCTTGCCCGGACCCTCGGCATTCCCTTCGATATCGACGCCGCCGCCGACGTCATCGCCGCGGGCATCACCCGCAAGATCGATCTCGGCCTCGTCAACGGTGAGCCCTTCTTCAACGTGGCGAGCCTCGGGCTGTCGGCGGAGCTGGCGCAGAAGCTGACGCGGGATATCAAGCGCCGCTGGGGCCGCCTCGGCTATGCCCTGGTGGCCCTGAAGGTCCTGGCGCAGGCGAAGCCCTTTCGGGCCACAATCGCCAGCGATAACGAATCCGTGCGCGTGAAGACGCTGCAGATCGCGGTCGGCAACGGGCGCTTCTATGGCGGCGGGAATGCGGTGGAGAAGGACGCGGCCATCGACGACCAGCATCTCGATCTCTACAGCCTTGAGCTGGAACGGGCCTGGAAGCTCGCCCTCATGGCGCGCTCGTTCCGCTACGGGCAGCATGGCGCCTGGGAGGAGGTGAGGGCGGTGCGAGCCAAGGAGTTCGACATCCGCACCCGCAAGCCGAGGCCCATCAATGCGGATGGCGAGATCGTGACCCAGACGCCCGCCCATTTCTCGATCCGGCCAGCGGCCGTGACGGTGTTCGCGCCCAAACAGGGAGATTAATGCCGGCCGTAGCGGACGGCGTCCTCGATGTTGCCTGGCGTGAGGCCGATATCGTGCAGCATCGCATCATCCAGGGAGCTGACGTTGCGCAAGGCACGGCGAATCTCGATCTCATGCATGAGGGCCGCGAAGAGGCTCCTGATCCGCGAGGGTCTCGTGACCTTCTGATGGGCGGTCCAATCGCAGGATGTGACATGGGCTGTCATGGCTGTCTCCTCAGGTTCGATGAGGAGATGATGCGCCTCCCCCTTGCATAAGGAAAACGAATGTTCATTATATTGAAAATAATGCTTCGTTATTGAGGTGAGCCATGGCCCGGAACCTGGATGTCAGCCTGCTCAGGGCCTTCGTCGCGGTGGTGGATGCCGGCGGCATGACCGCCGCCACCGGGGTTCTCAACCTGACCCAGGCGGCGGTGAGCCAGCAGATCAAGCGCCTCGAGGAAACTCTGGGCGAGGAACTCATCACCCGCGACCGGCGCGGCATGAAGCTGACGACCGCCGGCGAGCGCCTGTTCGGGCGGGCAAAGCGGATGCTGGCCTTGAACGATGAAATCTGGACCGAGATGACGACGCCGGAATTCGAGGGCGAGGTGCGCCTCGGCATCCCGAGCGACATCGTCACAACCTATCTGCCGACCTTCCTGAAGGATTTCGCGCGCCGCTATCCCCGTGTGCAGATCGTGCTCCACAGCGGCTCCAGCGTGTCCCTTCGCTCGAAGCTCTACGGCGGCAAGGTCGACGTGGTGCTCGCCACCGAGATGGCCTGCGATCCCGATGGACAGAATCTCGTGATGGATCGTCTCGTCTGGGTCGGCGCACGGGGCGGCGATGCGGCGCGCCAGCGCCCCTTGCCCGTTTCCATCGGCTGCTCCGATTGCGCCTTCCGCGCGCCGATCCGCGAGGCGCTGCAGAAGGCCGGCATCGAATGGCGCTCTGTCTCCGAAGTCACGAATACGTCCGCGCAGGTGGCGACGGTGGCGGCCGACATCGCCGTGATGGCCTGGATGGCCTCGACCGTGCCGAGCGGTTTCGACGTGCTGGGGCCTGAATCGGGACTGCCTGCCTTGCCGCCCTTCATGGTCAATCTCTACCTGCCGCGCGACGGCGGCAATCATGTCGTGCAGGAACTGGCGCGGCACATCCGCGAGGCGGTGGCGGACCGGCATCGGATGGCGGCTTAGAGCCTCGGACCCAAAAGTGGACACCACTTTTGGGATTCATCCGATACTCCTTCTCTTGGTTGGCGCATTGGATAGACCGGAAAACCGCGTCCACTTTTCGCTGACGCGGCCCTCCCGGTTCCGTCCGATGCGCTAGCGCATCTCCAGTTCGAACGCCGACACGATGTGCTGCGGCCATCGTTTGGGCGCGATGAACACGGCGTCGGCGCGCCATGTCTTGCCTTGCGCCCAAGCGTTGCGCGACAGCCAGGTGCGGACCGCGCGCGAGAAGCGCTGGCGCTTGCGGGCCGTGATGGCGGAGAGCGCGTCGTCCATCAGGCCGCGCGCCTTCACCTCGACGAACGCGATGGTGTCGCCTCGCATCACGATCAGGTCGATCTCGCCGCCCGAAGCCGCATAGCGGCGCGCGAGCGGGCGGTAGCCCTTCATCACGAGGAACAACAGCGCGACCCACTCGGCGCGGTGGCCGCGCAGGAATGTGGCGCGTCGCCGTTCGAGAGCGCTCGTCATGCGTCCTTCTTGGCGAGCGTCAGGGCGCGGGCGTAGACCTCGCGCTTGGGAAGATCGAGCTCCGCCGCGACGAGCGCCGCGGCATCCTTGATCGAGTGGTTCCTCAGCGCCGCTTCGAGCTTGCCGTCGAGTGCCGCGTCGGCCTCGGCCGCATGCATCTCTTTCGTCGCCTCGCCGATCAGCACCACGATCTCGCCCTTGGGCGGACCTTCCTCGGCGAATTGCCGGGCGAGTTCCGGCAGGGTGCCGCGCCGGATCGTCTCGAACATCTTGGTCAGTTCGCGCGCCACCACGGCCTGCCGTTCGCCGAGCACCTCCGCCGCGTCGACGAGCATCTCGGGCAGGCGGTGCGGTCCCTCGAACAGCATGAGCGTGCCGGGGATCGTGCCGATCTCGGTCAGCCTCGCGCGGCGCGCGGCGCTCTTCGGCGGCAGGAATCCTTCGAAGAAGAAGCGGTCGGTGGGCAGGCCCGAGGCCACGAGGGCGGTGAGGACGGCGGAGGGGCCGGGGATCGGCGTGACCGGCAGCCCTTCCTCGATCGCCGCCTGAACGAGCTTGTAGCCCGGGTCCGACACCAGCGGCGTGCCCGCATCCGACACCAGCGCAAGCGCCTGGCCCTCCCGGATGCGGTGGACCATGCGCTCGCGCACCGCATCGTTGGAATGCTCATGATAGGCCACCAGCGGCGTGGTGATGCCGTAATGGGCGAGCAGGGTCTTCGTCACCCGCGTGTCCTCGGCGAGGATCGCATCGGCGGCGGCGAGCACGTTCAATGCGCGGAAGGACACGTCCTGCAAATTGCCGATGGGAGTCGCGACCACATAGAGCCCCGGCGACAGGGGCTTGGCCTCGGCGGCGAGGCCGAAGGCGGTGAAGGTGGCAACACGTTCGTTCGGCTCGCGCCGCTTGGTCCGATTATCGATTCTCTGGCTCATCGTCGTCACTGTCGCATGAAGGGGCGTTGTCGCGAAAGCGGGGTTGTCGATCCATCGACCGGCATTGGAAACAATGTTTACCTTTTGCCGTCATGCTCAGTCCATCGCTTGAGCTGTTTCCAAAGGGGGTGGAGATGGCGCGCTTCATCGAAAATGCGGCCGTCCTGTCCGGCCGTGCCGCTTGGGCTTTCGTTCTCTCCGCATCGCTGGCGCTGTCGGGATGCGTCGGCTCCGGCAGCCGGACATCGGCCCGCAAGCCGGCCCGGCCTGCTGCAGCAGCGCCGTCCGAGCCTCTTTACGCTGCCGATATGCCATCGGCCGCCGCTCCCGCGCCGAACGCGTCCCATGCACCCAGGCTGGAAGGGACCACCATCGGCCACGGCCCCGTCAAGGTCGCGCTGATCCTGCCCATGTCGGAGCCGGGCCAAGGGGCCGTCGTGGCGCAGAGCATGCGCAACGCGGCGGAACTGGCCCTCGACGAATTCCAGGGCTCCGACCTCACCATCCTCGTCAAGGACGATGCCGGAACCGCGGAGGGCGCGCAGGCGGCGGCCCGGCAGGCGCTGGCCGAGGGAGCCGAGCTCATCGTCGGCCCACTTTACGCAGGCTCCGTGCAGGCCGCCGGTCAGGTGGCCCGTCAGGGAGGTAAGACCGTCATCGGTTTCTCGACGGATGCGAGCGTGGCCAGCCAGGGAGTGTATCTTCTCAGCTTCATGGTGCAGGAGGAGGTGGACCGCATCGTCGCGTTCGCCGCCAGCCAGGGGCGCCGGTCGGTCGCAGCCCTGATCCCGGACACGCAATATGGCCGCGTGGCCGCAACGCGGCTGCAGCAGGCGGCCGCTCGGCAGGGCCTCCGCATCGCGGCGATCGAGTATTATCCGCCGGGCCGTCCTCATGACGTCGTGCAGCGCATGGCGCCGGTCATCGGCGGGCCCTCGCCGCAGGCCGACGCCTTGTTCATCCCGGAGAACGGCGACGGCCTGCCGGGCATCGCCCAGGCTCTGCGGATGGCGGGCTTCGATCCTCTGCGAGTCAAGCCGCTCGGCACGGGCCTGTGGGACGAGCCGCGCGTGGCAGCCCTCCCGGCCCTGCAGGGCGGCTGGTTCGCCGCCCCCGACAAGCGCGGCTTTACGGCCTTCGCCGAACGCTACCGGGCGCGCTTCAACGTCGATCCGATCCGGCTGGCGACCCTGTCCTACGATGCGGTGACGCTTGCGGCCGCGCTCGCGCGCATGCAGGGCGCGCAGGCTTTCAATGACGCCATGCTGACGAGTCCGGCCGGCTTCGCCGGTGCAGACGGCGTGTTCCGATTCAACCCCGACGGTACCAACGAACGCGGATTGACCGTGCAGGAAATCCGCGGCGGCAGCGCCATCGCGATCAGCGGCGCGCCGCGAACCCTGGTGGCTGGGAATTGAGGGCATTTCTGCTTCTCCGGCCATAATCTCATCGGGCGAGAAAAGCCATCCTCAACCCTCATCCTGAGGAGGGCCGCAGGCCCGTCTCGAAGGACGGTCCAGCACACACTGGAAGCTCCTTCGAGACGCAGCTTCGCCGCTCCTCAGGATGAGGTGAGAGTTCTGTCAAAAGCCGAAGATGAGCGTAATCCAAACAGCCGGCCCTATTTCCGCGTCAGCGTAGCACTCAGTTCGGGCTTGTTATTGAGGGTCTGGAAGACGACGCAGTAGCGCTCGGTGAGCTTGAGCAGCTGGTCGATCTTCTCCTGCGGCGCATCCGTGTCCACTTCGAAGGAGAGGCGGATGTTCCTGAAGCCGACCGGCGCCGTCTTGTCGACCCCGAGCGTGCCGCGAAAATCGAGATCGCCCTCGGCCTTCACGGCGCCATGGCGCAGCTCGATTTCGAGGGCGGTCGCCACCGCCTTCAGCGTCACGCCCGCGCAGGCCACGAGCGCTTCGAGAAGCATGTCGCCCGAGCACAGTTCTGCGCCGGAGCCGCCGGTGGCCGGGTGAAGGCCCGCGACGGCGAGCGCGCGGCCGGTCTCGACTTTGCAGGCGATGTGCTGGTCGTCGAGCGTGCCCTGCGCCTTCAGGGTGATCACGGCCTTGTCGGGATCGTTGCGGTACTGATCCTTCAGCGGCGCCTGGAGGGCGCGAAGGGCGGTCGCATCCATGATGATGTCCTTTGGGTGGCTTACCACCACAACGCAGCGGCCTGACGGTCGCGTTCACGTTGAGGCTGCAATTGCGGAGCTTTGAGGGAGTGGTCCAGGGCCGTCAAGATGCGGCGCACGGAGGTCTCGAACGGAAGGCCCGTCTTGTCGCGCGGCCGCGAGAGCGTCAGCGGCAGTTCGTCGAAGATCCGGCCGGGCTTCGGCTGCATCACGATGGCCCGGTCGGCGAGCGTCACCGCTTCCTGCACGTCGTGGGTCACGAGCACGACGGTCGGGCGCGTTTCTTCCCATAAGCCCAGCAGATGCTCGTGCAGGCTCGCGCGGGTGAAGGCATCGAGCGCCGAGAAAGGCTCGTCGAGGAGCAGCTCCTTCGGATTCGTCACGAAGGCGCGGGCGATGGAGACGCGCTGCTGCTGTCCGCCCGAAAGATCGCGCGGCCACCGATCCGCGTGTTCGGCCAAGCCGATCTTGTCGAGGGCATGCGCGACGCGCGCCTTCTTCTCAGGCGTGCTCAGGCCGTCGAGCCCGAAGGCGATATTGTCGGCAACCGACAGCCAGGGCAGAAGACGCGGCTCCTGGAACACGATGCCGACGGCCGGATGAGGACCTGAGAGCACTTCGTCGTCGAGGCTGATCCGGCCGGCGCTCGCCCGGTCGAGACCTGCGATGAGGCGCAGCAACGTGGTCTTGCCGCAGCCCGAACCGCCGATCAGGGAGACGATCTCGCCTTCCCGCACGACGAGATTGATGTCGGACAGAGCCCGCGTGCCGTCGGCATAGGTCTTGGAGAGATGTTCGAGGTTCAGCATCACAGCCTCTCCCGCACAGTGTCCTGCCAGCGCACGAGCGGGCGGGTGGCAGCGACGAGCAGGCTGTCGGCGATCTTGCCCAGGAGCGCGAAGGCGATGATCGCGGCGAGGATCTGGTCGGGCTTGCCCATCTGCTGGCCATCGACGAGCAGGTATCCGAGGCCTTCCGATGCGCCCATGAATTCCGCCGCGACCACGAACATGAAGCCGAGGCCGAGGCCTGAGCGGAGCGCGATCACGGCTTCGGGCAGAACGGCCGGCAGCAGGATGCGGCGGGCGAGCTGCACGCGCGAGAGGCGGAACACATGGCCGACTTCCACAAGCTTGCGGTCGACGGACAAGATCGCACCCGCGATGCCGAGATAGACGGGGAAGAACACGCCGACCGCGATCAGCGCGACTTTCGAGGCCTCGAAAATGCCGAGCCAGAGAATGAACAGCGGCACCCAGGCGATGGACGGGATCGCGCGCAGGGCCTGAAGGGTTGGGTCGAGCAGTTGACGGATTGTCTTGCTGGAGCCGGAAAGCGCGCCGAGCACGATGCCGGCGGCGGCACCGATCACGAAGCCGACGAGAACGCGCCAGAGCGTCATCCAGGTGTGGGTCCACAGCTCGCCCGTCCGGGCCAGGCCCCAGAGCGTTGCGAGGATGCGGCTCGGTGGAGGAACGAGCCGTCCCTGCGCGAGGCCAAGACGAACGGCGGCTTCCCAGAGGAGCGCAACCACGATGGGCAAGAAAAGGCCGAGAAGGATGCGCCAGTCGAAGACGCGTCGCTTCTCGGTTAAGGCAGGGGCCGCGAGAGCGGCGGCACCCTCATGGGAGGACCAGGCGTTGCCGGCGTGTCGTGCGGAAAAGTGGTTCCGGTTTTCCGCACTGGACGACACGCCCTTCAAGGAAGCAGGCATCGGATGGATCCCAAAAGTGGTGTCCACTTTTGGGTCCGATGCCGTGGCTTGGCCTGTCACGGCGCTCTCCCGCGATGAAGACATCAGCGCGACGCGGTGGCGAAGCGGCGGTCGATGAGGGAATCGACGGCGGCCTGCACATTCGCGTCGGCGGCGATCACGCCGGCCTGCTGCAGGGCGAGACCTGCGGCGAGGATCGTATCGACTTGCGGCTGGCCGATGTTGGAATGGGTCAGCTCCGTGCGCTCGAGCTGGCGCTCGATCACCGCGTCGGACAGCTTGGTATAAGTGACGAGGGTCTTCTTCAGCTCGTCCTTGTTGGCGAGCGCATATTTGCGGGCTTCCTCATAAGCCTTGAGCACGCGCTGCACGAGGGCCGGATTGTCCTTGGCGAACGACTCGGAGACGTTCAGCACGCCCCAGGTGTTGGCGCCGGCGTTGCGGTAGAAGAGCTGCGCGCCGCTTTCCACTTCGGCGGCTGCCATCAGCGGGTCGAGGCCGGCCCAGGCATCCACGTCGCCGCGCTCGAGGGCGGTGCGGCCGTCCGGATGCTGGAGGAGGACGAGTTTCACGTCCTTCTCCGTAAGCTTGGCTTCCTGCAGGGCGCGCACCAGGAAGATGTGCGGATCCGTGCCGCGGGTGACGGCGACGCGCTTGCCCTTCAGGTCCTCGACCTTCGTGATGCCCGAATCCTTGCGGGTGACGAGGGCGGTCCATTCGGGGCGGGAATAGACGTAGATCGACTTGATCGGATTACCGTTGATCTTGCCGATCAGAGCCGCGGCGCCCGCCGTGGAGCCGAAATCGATCGACCCGGCATTGAGGAATTCGAGGGCCTTGTTGGAGCCGAGCGACTGCACCCAGCGCACGCCGATGCCGTCCTTCTCCAGCTCCTTCTCGAGGAAGCCCTTGTCCTTCAGGACGAGGCTGACCGGGTTGTAGGTGGCGTAGTCGATCCGGATTTCCTTCACCTGCGCGGAAGCCGCGGTGGTGAGGGAGGCAAGGCCGGTGGCGAGAGAGGCGGCGATCAGGAGGCGGCGCGTCAGGCTCATCGTGTTCTTCCCATGTTCTGCGCATGGGAGCTTCGTTCGAAGGCGCCCGGCGCTTTAGCTGCACTTGTTTCGCGCCCGCAATCTGCATGCTCAAATCGGCGCGTGTTCGGTTTTTAGAACTCAGCGTTTTTTATGTCAAACAATATCTCTTATAAAGAACAAACTATCCGTTTGGCCGGATTGTTCCAGCCCTCCCTTTGGCGGAGGCCTTTCAAGTGTTAAGTCAGGCATGTCCTCGCATGCGGTTGCTCCATGACCCTTCATAGCCCCAAGAGCGTCCTGAAAGCCCTCGGCAGCGAACCGATCCGCGATGCGGCGGAGCTGCGCGCCAGGCTCGTGCCCGCGTTGAGGACGCTGCTCGACCGGGGCCATGAGGAGGCTCAGGCCAAGCTCCAGGAGAGCCAGAACGGGTTCGTCTGCGCCCGCTATCTCTGCGAGCGCATGGACGAGCTGGTGCGCATCGTCCACGATGCGGTGGTCCAGCATCTCTATCCGGCGGCCAACCCTTCGGCGGGCGAGCGCCTCGCCGTGGTGGCGACCGGCGGCTATGGGCGCGGGACCCTGGCGCCGGGCTCCGACGTCGATCTCCTGTTCCTGCTGCCCTACAAGCAGACCGCCTGGAGCGAGAGTGTCGTCGAGGCGATGCTGTACGTGTTCTGGGACCTGAAACTGAAGGTCGGGCACGCGACGCGCTCGGTGGAGGAATGCCTGCGCGAGGCGCAGGCGGACATGACGGTCCGCACCTCCCTGCTCGAAGCCCGCTTCCTGTTCGGCGACCGGGAACTCTTCGACAACCTGGAGAAGCGCTTCGACCAGGAGATCGTCGCGACCTCGGCGGCGGAGTTCGTGGACGCCAAGCTCAAGGAGCGCGATGCCCGCGTGGCCAAGGCGGGCGCGTCCCGCTACCTCGTCGAGCCGAACGTGAAGGACGGCAAGGGGGGCTTGCGCGATCTCAACACGCTCTTCTGGATCGCCAAGTATGTCTACCGGGTGAAGGAGCCCAAGGAGCTGGTGAAGGCCGGGCTCTTCACGCAGGCCGAGTTCAATCTCTTCTCGCGCTGCGAGGAATTCCTGTGGCGCGTGCGCTGCCACATGCATTTCGCCACGGGCCGCGCCGAGGAGCGCCTGACCTTCGACCTGCAGCGCACCATCGCCGAGCGCATCGGCTTCGCGCCGCGCGGCGGCCTGTCGGCGGTCGAGCGCTTCATGAAGGCCTATTTCCTCATCGCCAAGGACGTGGGCGATCTCACGGCCATCGTCTGCGCCGAGCTCGAGGCGCGCCAGACCAAGCGCCGCCCCATGCTCGACCGGATGTTCGGCCGCTTTCGCCGCCGCAGCGGCGGCGCGCTGGTGAGCGAGGGCTTCATCATCGACAACAACCGCCTCAACGTGGAGAACGAGGAGGCGTTCGAGCGCGATCCGGTCAACCTGATCCGCCTGTTCTGGCTCGCCGACCGGCGCAACCTCGCCATTCATCCCGACGCGACGCGTCTTGCGACCCGCTCGCTCAAGCTCATCGGGCACAACCTGCGGACCGATCCCGAGGCCAACAAGCTGTTCCTGGAGATCATCACCTCCAAGAACGCCCCCGAGGTGGTGCTGCGGCGCATGAACGAGGCCGGCGTGCTCGGGCGCTTCATCCCGGATTTCGGCCGCATCGTCGCGATGATGCAGTTCAACATGTATCACCACTACACCGTGGACGAGCACCTGATCCGCTCGGTCGGCGTGCTCACCGAGATCGAAGCGGGACAGCTCGGCAGTGAGCACCCGCTCGCCAACCAGATCTTTTCCTCGATCCGCAACCGCCGCGCCCTCTACGTGGCGGTCTTCCTGCACGATATCGCCAAGGGCCGGCCGGAAGACCATTCGGAGGCGGGGGCCGTGATCGCCCGCAAGCTCGGGCCGCGCTTCGGCCTGACCGAGGCGGAGACCGAGACGGTGGCTTGGCTCGTCGAGCACCATCTCCTCATGTCGAACACGGCCCAGAGCCGCGATCTGTCGGATCCGGCCACCATCAAGAGCTTCGCCGAGGTGGTGCAGACCATGGAGCGCCTGAAGCTGCTCCTGGTGCTCACCATCGCGGACATCAAGGCGGTCGGACCGGGTACCTGGACCGGCTGGAAGGGGCAGCTCCTGCGCAACCTCTACCATGAGACGGAGGTGATCCTCGGCGGCGGCGCGGTGGACCTCGCCCGGTCGGAGCGCGTGCGCCTGGTGCAGGAACGGCTGCGGTCCGAGCTGCCCGACTGGACCGATGAGGAATTCGAAGCCTTCGCCGCGCGCCATACGCCGGGCTATTGGTTGAAGACCGACGAGACCCGGCGGGCCAAGCAGGCCCGGCTCCTGCGGGAGGCCGAGAAGGGCGGGCGCACGGTGACCACGGCCTACGAGACGGACCAGTTCCGGGGCGTGACGGAGCTGACCATCCTGTCGCCCGACCATCCGCGCCTGCTCGCCATCGTGACCGGCGCCTGCGCGGCGGCGGGCGGCAATATCGTGGATGCGCAGATCTTCACCACCACGGACGGCATGGCGCTGGATACCATCGTGCTCTCCCGCGCCTTCGACCGGGACGAGGACGAGCTGCGCCGGGCCGAGCGGGTCGCCAAGGCCATCGAGCGGGCCCTGAAGGGGGAGGTGAAGATCGCCGACCTCGTGGACGGCAAACGCCCGGCCAAGGAGCGCTCCAAGGCATTCCATGTGCCGCCGGAGGTCAACATCGACAATTCCCTGTCGAGCCGCCAGACGGTGATCGAGATTTCCGGCCTCGACCGGCCCGGCCTGCTCTACGACCTCACGACCGCCCTGGGAAAGCTCAACCTGAACATCGCCTCGGCCCATATCGTCACCTTCGGCGAAAAGGCCGTGGACGTGTTCTACGTGACCGACCTGACGGGCACGAAGATCACCCATGCGGGCCGCCAGGCCACCATCACCCGCACCCTGCTCGAGGTGTTCAAGGCTGAGGAAGCCGAGCCCCTCCACAGGCGAAGTGCTTGATTTGTGGGGCAAGGGACCTGATATGTGGCACGAACCTTTCTTTCTCCCACGCTTAGTTGATCGACCATGAATCCGAACGACACGGAAAACCACAATGCGGCCCCCCAGGCCGAGCCCGCCACTGACGCCGCTCCCGCAGCGGCTTCCGCGCCCGAGGCCGATCCGATTGCCGTTCTCGAGGCCGAGAAGGCGGACCTGAAGGACAAACTCCTGCGCCTGATGGCCGACATGGAGAACCTGCGCCGCCGCACCGAGCGCGAGATCGCCGATGCGCGGACCTATGGGGTGGCGAACTTCGCCCGCGACATGCTCAACGTGGCCGACAATATCCACCGGGCCATCGAGAGCGTCCCGCAGGAGGCCCGCAGCACCGCCGAGGGCGCCTTCAAGGGGCTCATCGAGGGGATCGACCTTACCGAACGCGACCTCCTGAAGACCCTTGAGCGCCACGGCGTCAAGAAGCTCGACCCGCAGGGCCAGAAGTTCGACCCGAACGTGCACCAGGCCATGTTCGAGATCCCCAATGCGGAGGTCCCGAACGGCACGGTCCTGCAGGTGGTCCAGTCTGGCTACGTGATCGGCGAGCGCGTCCTGCGCCCGGCCCTCGTCGGCGTCTCCAAGGGCGGCCCGAAGGCTGCCGCCAACGGGGCCGAAGCGACGGACAATTCCTCGACGGCTCAGTAAACGGAGCCTTACCCTGTTTTTCAGGCGTAGCGGTAGTCGCTTCGCCTGAAAATGCTGTAAGCGGACACCACTCAAGCCCTCATCCCGAGGAGGTTGCCCCGGTGGCCGTCTCGAAGGATCAGGGCGTCTCCAGTGCTCTCTGGATCCTCCTGCGAGGCGCCGCTTTCCGCGGCTTCTCAGGATGAGGTCCGGGCTTGCGGCAGGTGTTCCCGGTGGACTTCCTTCAAAGCATCCCTTTCGAGACCATCGGCGTCGCGGTCTTCGCCCTGTCCGGCGCCCTCATGGCGGCCCGCAAGGGCATGGATCCGTTCGGCTTCGCCCTGCTGGCCACCCTCACGGGGGTCGGCGGCGGAACGGTCAGGGACCTGCTCATCGGCACGCGGGCCGTGTTCTGGGTCGGGGATCCGACCGACGTGCTGGTCTGCCTGATCGTCGCCGAGCTCGTCTTCGCCCTTGGGCCCAAGCGGGTCGCCATGATGGAGGGCGGCCGCCGGGGTCGGGTTCTCCTCTGGGCCGATGCCCTGGGACTGGCCCTCTTCGCCGTCTCGGGCACGGGCAAGGCGCTGGCGGCCGGGGTTCCGGCCCTCTCGGCCATCGCGCTCGGCACCATCACGGCCACCTTCGGCGGCATCATCCGCGATATCTTCGCCGGAACGACGCCCCTGGTCCTGCGCCAGGAGATCTATGTCACGGCCGCGGCCCTGGGCGCGTCCGTGATGGTCGCCCTGCAGGCGGCGGGCGTCGCTCCACTGGCGAGCGCCGCAGCGGGCTTCGCGGCCGCGTTCATTCTCCGGGCGCTTGCCCTCTTGCGCGGCTGGTCCCTGCCGGCCTTCCCGAAGCGGGACTAAAGCATCGAACGCAAAAGTGGGAACCGGTTTTGCGTGTAAAGATGCTTCAGGGATTCGTGTCGACCCCGTCGATGATCGTCCGGAAGCGGGGCAGGTTCTGGTCCCGCTGCTCGACCCGGGTGAGACCGATCAGGCGGACGTAGCGGTCGGGCTCGAAGCGGATCGTCTGCATCACCACGATCGGCTGGCCCGACTCGGCTTCCAAGGCCGTGGCGACGATCTCGTGCCAGTCCTGGCCCTTGAAGCGGAAGGACTCGGAACGCTCGATCTTGATATCCTTGAGGATCTGGTTGGAGTTCAGGGCCGCGCGGGCGAACTGGCTGCGCCGTTCGGCCGGCGGGACAGGCACGTTCGTGGCGGCCGCCACGATGACCATCGGCTGCTCCACCGCCTTGATCGTGTCCTGCGGACCGTCCGTGAACAGGGCCGAGTTGCCCGACATCACCCGAACCGGGCGAAAGCCCGCCTTGTCGCCGAGGCGGAAGGGCAGGGCGGAGACCTGCTCGTCGATGGACACCGGACCGCGCAGGGCGATGCTCTTCAGAGCCTCCCGCATCTGAGCCTCGCTGTAGCCGTCCTGGCCGCCGCGCACCTGTGCGATCACGAGGGCGGTGAGATCCTCGTCCTTGACGGCCATCACCCATTTGCGGCCCTGGACGGGGCTCGCCATGGTGCCGCCGATGAGCACACCCGTCCGGGCGCCGAGCTGCAGGTTCTCCCGGGAGGTCTCGCTCATGCCCTGGCGCTTCAGGGCCTCCTTGGTGAGTCCGCTCACCACCTGTCCGTAGGCGGCCGCTGGCATCTCCACGAAGTTGATGGCGGCGGCCTTCTCCTCGCTCTCGAAGCCGCTGAAGCGCTTCGAGACCATCATGTCCTCAGGGGGCACGATGCCGATCCGCGAGGCGGGTGGGAAAACCGGCTCGGCCGCTAAGGCGGCGTGAGCCGTCAGGACGAGAGCCAGGCTAGCGGCTGCAAAACCCTTCATGGATGCCTCTCTAAAAGGAAACTTGCAGGTCATTGCACATTCGAAGCTAAAGCGGCTTTCCCACCTTGCGCAAGGTGAGATTGAGCCGCCCTCCCTGCGGCAGCAGGTCCGAGCTTCCCGTCATGAGACGGTCGATCCCATGATAGATCAACCGCGCGGGCCCGCCGAACACGATCGCGTCACCGGAACGGAGCCTGATGGATTTCGTCGGATCCTTCCGGTCCAAGCCGCCGTAGCGGAACAGGGCTGTGTCCCCCAGGGAAAGCGATACGACAGGCGCGGCGAACTCTTCCTCGTCCTTGTCCTGGTGCAGCCCCATCCGGGCCGAGGGCTCGTAGAAATTGACGAGGCAGGCATCGGGCGGGTGCGGATACTCGCTCAGCTCCTCCCAGGTCCGCAGAACCTGATCCGGCATGGCGGGCCAAGGACGGCCCGTTTCAGGATGCGTCGGCTGATAGCGATAACCCTCCACGTCCGACACCCAACCGAGGGGGCCGCAATTGGTCATGCGCACGGAGAACGGCTTTCCCGTGCGCGGCATGCGCGGGGTGAACAGGGGGGCTTCGCGCGTGATGTCGCGCAGGGACTGGAGCAGCTCCTCCTGGGCCTGACGGTCGAGATAGTCGGGGTAATAGGTGAGGCCGGGGGCGAGGGTGATGGAGGTCATCTTCTATCCTGACACATGCCACTCGTCGTCATCACCGGCCTTGTGCCGGTGATCCCGATCGGAAGCGCGCCGAGCCTCACTGAAGCGGGATGGCCGGCACAAGGCCGGCCATGACGTCGCGGAGCGTGGTCGGGCTGAGGGTTTACTCTACCCCTCCAGCACCTTCTTGCCGGCCACGGTCGTGTCGTCGTTGAGGGTGTAGACCAGCGGAATGCCCGTCGCGAGTTCGAGGCTTGGGATGGTCTCGGATGTCAGGCCGTCGAGCACCATCACGAGGGCGCGAAGGGAGTTGCCGTGGGCGGCGACCAGCACGCGCTCGCCGCGCATGACGCGAGGCAGGATCTCGCGGATGTAGTAGGGCAGCACGCGGGCCACCGTATCCTTCAGGCTCTCGCCGCCGGGCGGAGGCACGTCGTAGGAGCGGCGCCAGACATGGACCTGCTCCTCGCCCCAGCGGGCGCGGGCGTCGTCCTTGTTGAGGCCGGAGAGATCACCGTAATCGCGCTCGTTCAAGGCCTGGTTCGCGATGGTCTTCAGGTTGGGCTGGCCGATTTCTTCCAGGATCAGCTTGCAGGTGGCTTGAGCCCGGGACAGGTCGGACGTGAAGGCGATGTCGAACTGGACGCCCATCTCCTTCAGCCGACGGCCGGCATTGCGCGCCTCCTCGATGCCGAGTTCGGTGAGCCCCGGATCCTTCCAGCCGGTGAACAGGTTCTTGAGGTTCCATTCGCTCTGGCCGTGGCGTGCAAGGACGAGAAGGCGGTTCATGTCGTGGCGTCTCCGTTTGGATGTTCGTCGAAAGCGGGTTTTAGAGCTGATCGAGGCCGAGAACATTGGCCATGGTGTAATAGCCGGGCTTCTTGTCGAAGCCCCAGAGCGCGGCCTTCACGGCCCCGCGGGCGAAGATGCTGCGATCCTCGGCCCGGTGCGACAGCTCCAGGCGCTCGCCGGCGCCCGCGAAGATCACCGAATGCTCGCCGACCACCGTCCCGCCGCGCAGGGTGGCGAAGCCGATATCGCCCGGATTGCGGGCTCCCGTGTGGCCGTCGCGGCTGCGCACTGAGCGCTCCTTCAGCGAGACCCTGCGCCCTTCCGCCGCCGCCTCGCCGAGGAGGAGAGCCGTGCCCGAAGGGGCATCGACCTTCATGCGATGGTGCATTTCGAGAATTTCGATGTCGAAGTCCTCGCCCAATGTCGCCGCGACCTTGCGTACGAGGCCCGCGAGCAGGTTGACGCCGAGCGACATGTTGCCGGACTGGATGATGCGCGCGTGACGCGCGGCCGCCTCCAGCTTGGCGAAATCGGCCTCCTGAAGGCCCGTGGTCCCGATCACGTGGACGATGCGCGCCTGGGCGGCGAGCGCGGCGAAGGCCGTGGTGGCGGCGGGCGCGGTGAAATCGAGCACGCCGTCGGCCTGGGCGAAGACGGTGAGGGGATCGTCCGTCACGTCCACGTCGAGGAGGCCGGTTCCGGCGAGAAGCCCGGCATCGTGTCCGAGCGCGGGAGATCCTTCCCGCTCGATGGCGCCGACAAGGGTGCAGCCCTCCGTCTCGGCCACGGCCTTGATGAGCATGCGCCCCATGCGTCCGGCAGCCCCCACCACGACCAGTCGCATCTCGCTCATGCAGCTCTCCTGTTGTTCCGGGCTCAGGGTATAGCCGCTCAGGGGAAGGCTGAGAAGCGTGGAGGTGCGTTCTACCCCTCTCCCCGAAGCGGGAGAGGGTGGCCCTCTCGTCAGCGAGGGACGGGAGAGGGGGGAGAGTTCGCCACAAGCTGCCCCTCTCCCGCAAAGGGGAGAGGGGCGTTGCGCTTCTACCCCGGCTGCGGGCCCTCGTAGCCCTCGATGATGATGATGTCGGCGACCGCGTGGCCGTCGCGGTGGGCCTTGGCCGCCTGGTACTCGGGCGAGTCCCAGCATTCCAGGGCCGCCTGGTAGCTCGGGAACTCGATCACCACGTTGCGGGCGCGGGCCTCGCCCTCGGCGACCCGGTAGGCGCCGCCGCGCACCAGGAAGCGGGCGCCGTACTTGGCGAAGGGGACGGCGTTTGCCTTCACGTAATTCTGATAGGCGTCGGGGTTCGAGACGTCGACGCGGCCGATCCAATAGCCCTTCATGGCCTCAGGCTCCTTCCACGAGCACGAATTCCGCCACGCAGGCGCCTTCGCGCTTGGCCTTCGCCGCCTGATATTCCGGCGAATGGTAATAAGTCCGGGCCTGCTCGACCGAGTCGAACTCGATCACCACGTTGCGGGGCCGGGCCTCGCCCTCAAGCGCCTCGTAGGCGCCGCCGCGCACGAGCGGCCGACCGCCATACTGGCGGATCGCCTCCGTCGCCCCCTTGGCATATTCCGCATAGGCTTCGGGGTTCGTGACGGTCACGCGGGCAATGACATAGCCTTTGGGCATGAGGCGCTCCTGTTGATTTTCGGGAGGCGCAGCGAACGCCAGAGACGCCGCAGCGTCAAGCCTTCACGTCGGCGATGTCCCGCACAATCGCCTCGGCGACGGCGCGCGGGTCGGCAGCCTTCACGATGGGCCGGGCCACCACGAGGTGGTCGGCGCCGAGTCGGATGCCTTGCGCCGGTGTCACGACGCGCTTCTGGTCGCCCGCATCCGCTCCGGCAGGCCGGATGCCCGGTGTGACGATGAGCCGGTCGGGGCCGACGATGGCGCGGACGCGTTCCGCTTCCGTGGCCGCGCAGACGATCCCGTCGATGCCGAGGTCGCGCGCCTGTCCGGCGCGGCGGGCGACGAGTTCCGCCGCCGTCACGGGGGCGTAGCCCGCCTCGACCAAGTCGTTGTTGTCGTAGGAGGTGAGCACGGTCACGGCGAGGATCTTCAGGGACGATCCCGCCTTCCCGGCCACCGCCGCGCGCATGGTCTGCGGATAGGCGTGGACGGTCAGGAACGTGGCGCCGAGGCGGGCGACCGAGCGCACGCCTTCCTCCACGGTGTTGCCGATGTCGTGGAGCTTCAGGTCGAGAAAGACCTTCTTGCCCTGGCCGATCAGCTCGCGGGCGAACTCGAAGCCGCCCGCATAGGCGAGCTGGTAGCCGATCTTGTAGAAGGTACCCGCATCCCCGATCCGCGCGACGATGGCGCGGGCCTCCTCGACGGAGGGAACGTCGAGGCCGATGATGAGCTTGTCGCGAATGTCTCCTGCGGGAATGGGATTCGGCGGAAGAGACATCGCGGCGCTCATGGATGGTTGACCTTGTTGTAGACCCAGACGCGGGCCGGGGGCAGGTTGCGCCAGATCCGGTTGGAGGCTCTGGCCTTGTAGGATTGCGAGCGTGCCGGAATCGGGGGCACCACCGCGTAGGTGAACTGGATGAAGGGCGCGTTCGGGTGCATCAGCGCCTGGGCGGCTTCCAGAAGCTCCAGGCGCTGGTCCATGGGCTTGGTGAAGAGCGGCAGGCTGGAGACGGTGGCGGCCGCCGGCTCCTTCAGGATGCCGGAGAGCGTTTCCTTGAGGTCGTAGGCATCGCCCTGGATGATTGTCGCCTTCGGGAAGCGGCGCTTCAGGAGCTGGCAGAATTCGGGGTTGAACTCGATCAGGACAAGCCGCTCCTGCGCCACGCCGCGCCGGATCAGGGCATCGGTTACCGGACCCGTGCCGGGGCCGAGCTCGACGACCGGGCCGGGAATGCGCGGATCCACATAGGACGCCATGGTCCGGGCCAGGATCTTGCCGGAAGGGGTCACGGCCCCGATGACGAGGGGCCGCTCGAGCCAGGAGCGCAGGAACCGGGCCTCATCCTGGAAGCGATCCTTCTTGAAGGGGATCTTCCGGGTCGTTGGCCGTTGAAACGACTGATGCACTGAGAAGACCCCTTGCGCGGCGGATCACGTTCGCTGTTTAGAACCCAATGAAAACGACCGTCAAGTTAAGTTGATCCGCCGAGCCCGTCGATAAACTCCCGGAAGCGGGAGAAAAAGCCCGAACTTTCCGGGTGGTTTTCCTTGGAGCATTCCTGGTCGAACTCCATCAGGAGCTCGCGCTGGCGCTTGGTCAGCTTCTGCGGAGTTTCCACAACAACCTGGATGTAGAGGTCGCCCACGTCCCGCGAGCGCAGCACCGGCATGCCCTTGCCCCTCAGGCGGAACTGCTTGCCGGTCTGGGTGCCTTCGGGAACCTTCACGAGCGCATCGGTGCCGCTCAGCGTCGGAACGCTGAACTCGCCCCCGAGCGCCGCCGTCACCATGGAGATCGGCACCCGGCAGAACAGGTCCGCCCCGTCGCGCTGGTAGAACGGATGGGGTTTCAGGGACAGGAAGATGTAGAGATCGCCCGCCGGCCCGCCGCGCAGGCCGGCCTCGCCTTCGCCCGCCAGGCGGATGCGCGTGCCGTCCTCGACGCCCGCCGGGATGTTGACCGAGAGCGTGCGCTCCCGGGTGACCCGGCCCGCGCCGCCGCACTGGCCGCAGGGATCGTCGATGACCTCGCCGCGCCCGTGGCAGTTGGGGCAGGTGCGCTCGATGGAGAAGAAGCCCTGCGTCGCCCGCACCCGGCCCGCGCCGCCGCAGGTGGGGCAGGTCTTGGGCTTGGAGCCCGGCTTCGCGCCCGAGCCCGAGCAGGCCTCGCAGGTGATGGAGGTCGGGATCTTCAGCTCGGCGGTCTTGCCGTTGAAGGCCTCGTCGAGGGAGATTTCGAGGTTGTAGCGCATGTCGGCGCCGCGCTCGCGTCCGCCGGTGCTCCGGCCCCGCCCGCCGCCGCGTCCGGTCTCGCCGAAGAAATTCTCGAAGATGTCCGACATGAAGTCGGAGAAGTCGCCGCCGAATCCCGGCCCGCCGGCACCGGCGCCGCCATTGGCGAAGGCCGCATGGCCGTAGCGGTCGTAGGCCGCGCGCTTCTGCCCGTCGGACAGGGTCTGGTAGGCCTCGTTGATTTCCTTGAACTTGATCTCGGCCTCGTGGTCCCCCGGGTTGCGGTCCGGGTGGTACTGCATTGCGAGCTTGCGGAAGGCGGATTTCATTTCCGCTTCGCTGGCGGTCTTCGCGACGCCGAGAACCTCGTAATAATCGCGCTTGGACATGTCAGGCGCCCCTCGGAGCGTCGATGTGCTCCATCATTGTGCCGGACCCTTTCGCGCGCGCTGCACAGGAAAAGGCTCTGGAAGCCTTTTCCAGAACATCGCGGGAAGCGGTCTGTTGATCGGTCATGGGTGTGTTTAAGCTCGTTTCATGAAAACGGCACCCGGTCACGAAACCGGGTGCCGAATTCGTCAGAAGGTGCGCATCGAATTAGGCGCGCTTCTTCTTGTCGCCCTCGTCGACTTCCTGGAAGTCGGCGTCGATGACGTCGTCCTTCTTCGGCTCCTCGGCCGAGGCCTGCTCGCCGCCTTCGCCGGCATTCGCCTGGGCGGCATACATGGCTTCGCCGAGCTTCATGGAAGCCTGCATCAGGTCCGTGGTGCGGGCCTTGATCACCTCGGCGTCCTCACCGGCCAGGGCCTGGCGGAGCGCGTCGATGGCGGTCGTGATGCCCTGCTTGTCGGACTCGGAGACCTTGTCGCCGTATTCCGTCAGGGACTTCTCGGTGGCGTGGATCAGGCTCTCGCCCTGGTTCTTCGCCTCGACGACCTCGCGGCGCTTCTTGTCTTCCTCGGCATGAGCCTCGGCGTCCTTCACCATCTTCTCGATGTCGGAATCGGACAGGCCGCCCGAAGCCTGGATGCGGATCTGGTGCTCCTTGCCGGTCGCCTTGTCCTTCGCCGTGACGTTCACGATGCCGTTCGCGTCGATGTCGAAGGTCACCTCGATCTGCGGCACGCCGCGCGGCGCGGGTGGAATGCCCACGAGGTCGAACTGGCCGAGCAGCTTGTTGTCCGCCGCCATCTCGCGCTCGCCCTGGAAGACCCGGATGGTGACCGCGTTCTGGTTGTCTTCCGCGGTCGAGAACACCTGGCTCTTCTTGGTCGGGATCGTCGTGTTGCGGTCGATCAGGCGGGTGAACACGCCGCCGAGCGTCTCGATGCCGAGCGACAGCGGGGTCACGTCGAGGAGCAGCACGTCCTTCACGTCGCCCTGGAGCACGCCGGCCTGGATCGCCGCGCCGATGGCCACGACCTCGTCCGGGTTCACGCCCTTGTGGGGCTCCTTGCCGAAGAACTGCTTCACGACTTCCTGGATCTTCGGCATGCGGGTCATGCCGCCGACCAGAACCACCTCGTCGATGTCACCGGCGGAGATGCCGGCGTCCTTCAGGGCTTTGCGGCAGGGCTCGATGGTCTTCTGCACGAGGTCGTCCACGAGCTGCTCGAACTTGGCGCGCGAGAGCTTGAGGGCGAGGTGCTTCGGACCGGAGGCGTCTGCCGTGATGTAGGGCAGGTTGATCTCGGTCTGCTGGGCCGAGGAGAGCTCGATCTTGGCCTTCTCGGCGGCTTCCTTCAGGCGCTGCAGGGCGAGCTTGTCCTTGGTCAGGTCAATGCCCTGCTCCTTCTTGAACTCGGCCGCGAGATACTCGACGAGGCGCATGTCGAAGTCTTCACCGCCGAGGAAGGTGTCGCCGTTGGTGGACTTCACCTCGAACACGCCGTCGCCGATCTCCAGGACCGACACGTCGAAGGTGCCGCCGCCAAGGTCGTAGACCGCGATCATGCCGGTCTGCTTCTTGTCCAGGCCGTAGGCCAGGGCTGCAGCGGTCGGCTCGTTGATGATGCGCAGCACCTCGAGGCCGGCGATCTTGCCGGCGTCCTTGGTGGCCTGACGCTGGGCGTCGTTGAAATAGGCCGGGACCGTGATGACGGCCTGGGTGACCGGCTGCCCGAGATACGACTCGGCCGTCTCCTTCATCTTCTGAAGGGTGAAGGCGGAGATCTGCGAGGGCGAATACTGCTTGCCGTCGGCCTCGACCCAGGCGTCGCCGTTGGGTCCCCGGATGATGTGGTACGGAACGAGGCCCATGTCCTTCTTGGTCATGGGATCGTCGAAGGTGCGGCCGATCAGGCGCTTGATGGCGAAGAAGGTGCGCGACGGGTTCGTGACCGCCTGGCGCTTGGCCGGCTGGCCGACGAGGCGCTCGCCTTCGTCCGTGAAGGCCACGATGGACGGGGTCGTCCGGGCGCCTTCCGCGTTTTCAATGACTTTGGGCGTCGTGCCTTCCATGACAGCGACGCAGGAGTTGGTGGTGCCGAGGTCGATACCGATGACCTTACCCATGGCGGGATCCCTCACTTTCAAGCAGACCGCCGAGCCCTGAAAGCAGCTCGGCCCATGGCTTACATGTTGATGACTGTCAGCCGGGACCGGCTCAGACCGAGCCGTGCCCCTTGCTGGCGCTGATATAAGAAGGGGCATTCGGGGCTGCAAGACAATCCTGAAGGTGAGATTGCCTCAATTCGTCTGATCCTGCGTCTGTTGCATGTCTGCAAGGGAGGGGCGACGAGGCTCAAAACCAAGCCTTTCCGGGGATTTTGTGGCAGGGCGCCCGGCTATCCCCGTTGCTCGTCCTGCGGTAGAATCAGGGTTCGTGGCGTTCCCCGGCGCTCTCAAGAGCGCTGCCGACCTGCTCCTTATGGAAGCGGCCAATGGCCCAGATTGTCGTCGTCCTGATCGCCATGGGGCTGGCTAGTCCGGCCCGAGCCCACGACATCTATTCCCATCTGCTGGATTCCTGGGGCAACAGCTGCTGCAGCGAGCAGGATTGCCGCCCGGCGCCTTACCGGATCACCCCGACCGGCGTGCAGATGCTCGTCGACGGGGAATGGGTCGAGGTGCCGGGTTACACGATCCAGTACCGGAGCCTGCTCGGAGATGCCGGACAGACGGGCGGAGGGCACTGGTGCGGCCGCGCTTACCAGAGGGTCGACAACAGCGTGTTCCACGTGACGCAATGCGCGGTGCTGCCGCCGAGCACGGCGGCGCTGCCGAGCCCACCTGACCGGAGCGACCGATAGGCCGCCGGTGGCTCGGGCCGCCTTTCGAGCCTCAGGCCGCTTTCCCACCCAGGGACTGACCCGCCTCCCACCCCAGGATCGCCTGTTTCCGCGTAAGCCCCCAATGGTAGCCGGTCAGGGCTCCGGAGCGGCCGAGCACCCGGTGGCAGGGGACCACGAAGGAGACCGGGTTCTTGCCCACGGCTGCGCCGACGGCCCGGCAGGCGGACGGCTTGCCGATATGGCGGGCGATGTCGGAATAGGTGGTGGCCTTGTCGCGGGGGATGCGCAGCAGGGTCTGCCAGACCCGGACCTCGAAATCCGTCCCTATGAGGACCACCCGCAGGGGCTGCTCCGCCTGCCATTGCGACGGGTTGAAGAGGCGCCGCGCCGGCGGGGGGGTGGCGGCCTCGTCCTCGATGTAGGTCGCCCTGGGCCAGCGCCGGGTCAGGTCCGAGAGGGCCGCCTGCCGATCGTCGTCATCCACGAAGCCGAGGCCCGCGAGGCCCCGGTCGGTGGCGATCAGCACCGCCTCGCCGAAGGGGGAGGGGTGGAAGCCGTAGCGCATGGTGAGGCCCAGCCCGCCCGTCCTGTAATCCCCGGGGGTCATGGCCTCGTGGGTCACGAAGAGGTCGTGCAGCCGGGCCGGGCCCGAAAGGCCGACCTCGTAGGTGGCGTCGAGCACGCTCGCGGAATCGGAGAGCAGCGCCTTGGCGTTGTCGAGGGTCAGGGCCTGCAGGAAGGCCTTCGGGCTCAGTCCCGCCCAGCGCCGGAAGAGGTGGTGCACATGGGTGGTGGACAGGCCCACATGGTCGGCGATCGCCTCCAGGGAGGGCTGATCGCGCCAGCGCTCGGAGATATAGGCGATGATCCGGCGCACCCGCTCGTAATCCGAATGCGGCTCGTCGGGCACCGTGATCGCGCCCGGTTCGATGGTGATGTCGCGTAGCGTATCCAGCATGGCTTTCATCCTGATTGACACTCATCCTAGCGAGCCGGGGAGGAGGGCGACACCCGATTTCTGTGACGCCAGGCACAGGTCTCAGGGAAGCCTCGAGGGAGGTGATTGAAAGCGCCGGGATGACACCCTCCACGTCGTGGCCGGGCTTGTCCCGGCCATCCCGCTTCGGTGAGGTGTCATCGCTGTCATTCCCGGCCGGACATGGCGAAGCCATCGGACGGGAAGGGAATCCACGATCAGGCGCAACGCCATGGATCCCCTTCCCTCGCCTTCGGCTCGCCGGGGATGACACTCACCCCGTCACGGCCGCCCGTGTTGCGGCCCCCACGTCTTGAAGCGGGTTGAAGACGTGGGCGGCCGGGCCAAGCCCGGTCATGACGCGAGGAGGGATCGTCGGGCGGATGGCATGTTCTCACTTTGTTCTTGACAGGGCGGACAAGCTCGGCTATATCGTTCGCATTCCCGCCCGCCGAGGGGCGCGCTCGCGAGGCGTTAGCCAGTGCGGGGCGGGAGGCGGTCCCGCCGCAGGTCTCGCACGCCTGTGGTCGCGGGAGGTCGACCTTGGGCGCTCCCCAGCTGGTCCACCTGAAAAGAACCGCGTGCGAGGCGCCGTCCGGCTCTTCCACTCTCACTCTCACAGCGAGCCGGGCGATGCACCGCACCCTCCCTCGACTGACCTTCAGGCTCGCAGCGCACGCTGCGGGCCCAAAGGGGCTGGCTTCTTGGTTTCGAATGGAAAACACATTCCCGCCGTGCGTGAGGAGTACCATGTTGAGATCGAGGCTCATTCCGCCTTGACCTGAGGCGCGTGATCCACCATGAGGGTTTGCAAGGTTTTTGACCGACCCTGGCCTTGCGCCGGGGTTTTTTTATGTGAGGCTTGAACGATGGCGAACGTAGTTGTCGTGGGCGCCCAGTGGGGCGACGAAGGCAAGGGAAAGATCGTCGATTGGTTGTCCGAACAGGCGGACGTGGTCGTGCGGTTCCAGGGCGGGCACAATGCCGGCCATACCCTCGTGATCGGCGACAAGGTCTATAAGCTGTCGCTGCTCCCCTCCGGCGTCGTGCGTCCGGGCAAGCTCTCCGTCATCGGCAACGGCGTCGTGCTCGATCCGCATGCGCTCGCCGGCGAAGTGGAGCGTCTGAAGGAGCAGGGTGTCTCGATCTCCCGCGACAACCTGCGCGTGGCCGAGAACGCCACGCTGATTCTTTCCATCCACCGCGAGCTCGATGCGCTGCGCGAAAGCGGCAGCGCCGGCACGAAGATCGGCACCACCAAGCGCGGCATCGGTCCGGCCTACGAAGACAAGGTCGGCCGCCGCGCCATCCGCCTCATGGATCTCGCCGATCTCTCGGCCCTGCGCGACAAGATCGAGCGGCTGCTCACCCATCACAACGCGCTCCGCCGCGGCTTCGGCCTCGATGAGTTCGGCGCGGATGCGATCTACGAGGAGCTCGCCTCCATCGCCCCGAAGGTGCTGCCCTACATGGATGCCGTGTGGCGCCTGCTCGACGACGAGCGCCGGGCCGGCAAGCGCATCCTGTTCGAGGGCGCGCAGGGCGCGCTGCTCGACGTTGACCACGGCACCTATCCCTTCGTCACCTCCTCCAACACGGTGGCCGGACAGGCGGCGACCGGCTCGGGCCTGGGCCCGGGCGGCGTCGGCTACGTGCTCGGCATCGCCAAGGCCTACACGACCCGCGTCGGCGAGGGGCCGTTCCCGACCGAGCTGTTCGACGAGACCGGTGAGCTGATTGGCCAGAAGGGCAAGGAATTCGGCGTGGTGACGGGCCGCAAGCGCCGCTGCGGCTGGTTCGACGCCACGCTCGTGCGCCAGACCGTGCGCACCTCCGGCATCGACGGCATCGCGCTCACCAAGCTCGACATCCTCGACGGCTTCGAGACCATCAAGATCGGCACCGGCTACAAGCTCGACGGCGAAACGATCGACTATTTTCCGGCCAGCCAGGGCGCCCAGGCGCGCGTCGAGCCGATCTACGAGGAGATCGAGGGCTGGAGCGGCTCGACCGCGGGAGCACGCTCCTGGGCCGACCTGCCGGCGCAGGCCATCAAGTATGTCCGCCGGATCGAGGAACTGATCGGGGCGCCCGTCGCCGTGCTCTCCACCTCGCCGGAGCGTGACGACACAATCCTCATGAAGAACCCCTTTGAGGGTTGACGGCGGAGCCACGGCGGGTCATTCCCAGAGAGAAATGGCAGATTATTACCCTCTCATCGCACGAGCCGTCGAAGGCTTGCCCGAGCAGAATCCCGACAAGCGGCGCGCTGTCTATGAGCGCGCCCGCACGGCTCTGATCGCACAGCTGCGCTCTCTCAACCCGCCGTTGAGCGAGGCGGAAATCCAGCAGGAGAGCCGTTCCCTCGACGACGCCATTACCCGCGTCGAGGCGGATTACAGCGCGCCGCCGGCCGGGTTCGATGCCGACGCCTTCTCGCACATGCTGGCGGACGATCAGCCGGCTCCTGCGGCGTCCCGAGGTTCCGTCCATGGCCTGCGGGCGCCCGCTCCTCAGCCTGCCGCAGAGGAAGAAGCCGAAGAGACCTATGCCGAGCCCGCGGTGGCACGTCCCAAGGTCGACAGCCGTCCGCATCCGGCCATGCAGAGCAAGGGACGGACGCGGACCATCATCTTCGGATCGGTGCTGGCGCTCGTGATCGCGGCGATCGCGGCCTTCGCGTTCCTGTGGCGCGACAAACCGGAAAACCTCGCTCCCGAAGCACCCGTTGCGGAGGCGCCGCAGCAGCCGGCGCCGCCGGCCGATGCCAAGATCAACGAGCGTGTCGGCGGCCAGGCTCCTCCTGCGACCGCTCCCGCCACGGCGCCCCGCCAGGAAGCGGGCGCGGTGCAGCGCGCGGTCTTCTACGAGGAGGACCCGACCAACCCACAGACACCCAAGGCGCTGGTCGGACGCGTCACCTGGCGCCTGGAGGACGTGAATCCCGGGCAGGGGCAGGCGCTCGAGAAAGCGGTCAGCGCCCTGATCGAGGTGCCCGACGCCGGTCTGACCATGCGCATGGTGCTGAGGCGCAACCTCGACACGACCTTGCCCGCCTCGCACACGGTCGAACTCACCTTCACCACGCGCCAGGGCGATGCGAACCGCGTCATCCGGGACGTGGGATTGCTGCAGTTCAAGGATGAGGAAGCCGCTCGCGGAACGCCCGTGGCCGGATTGCCGGTTCCCGTGCGCGAAAACCTCTTCCTGATCGGCCTCTCGAACCTTCAGGTCGATATCGCGCGCAACACCCAGCTGTTCGTGCGCCGCAACTGGATCGACCTGCCGGTCCGCATGGCATCCGGCCAACGCGCCATCCTGAGCTTCGAGAAGGGCGGGTCCGGCACCCAGATCCTCAACGACGCCTTCAATCAGTGGCAGTAGGGCGGACCCACCCTCGACAACAAAAAAGCCGCGCATGCAGCGCGGCTTTTTTCATGGTCTCGAAGCCGGCCGAGCTTAAGCCTCGGCCGACGAGGTCTCGATCTGGGTCAGGTTCTTCTTGACCGCTTCCTGGACTTTCTCGAACGCCCGGACCTCGATCTGACGGACCCGTTCGCGGGACACGCCGAACTCGGTGGAGAGTTCCTCGAGGGTAATCGGGTCGTCCGACAGGCGGCGCGCCTCGAAGATGCGGCGCTCGCGCGGATTGAGCACGGACAGCGCGGAGCGGAGCGCGCTCAGGCGGTTCTGGCCTTCTTCCTCCTCGACCAGCCCCTGCTCCTGGCTCTGGCCGCTGTCGACCAGCCAATCCTGCCACTCGCCGCCGCCTTCGCCTTCATCGCGCAAGGGCGCGTTGAGGGACGCATCGCCGCCGAGACGGCGGTTCATGTCCACCACGTCCTGTTCGGTCACTCCGAGCTGCGTGGCGATCTGCTTCACGTGCTCGGGGCGAAGATCGCCTTCCTCGAACGCGGAGATGCGGCCCTTCGCCTTGCGCAGGTTGAAGAACAGTTTCTTCTGGTTCGCCGTGGTGCCCATCTTCACGAGCGACCAGGACCGCAGGATGTACTCTTGAATGGCCGCTTTGATCCACCACATGGCATATGTGGCGAGGCGGAAGCCCTTGTCGGGCTCGAAGCGCTTGACGGCCTGCATGAGGCCGACATTGCCTTCCGATACGACCTCGCCGATCGGCAGACCGTAGCCGCGATAGCCCATGGCGATCTTGGCGACGAGGCGCAGATGTGATGTCACGAGCTTATGGGCCGCTTCGCGATCTCCATGCTCGCGCCAACGTTTGGCGAGCATGTATTCCTCATGCGGCTCAAGCATGGGGAAGCGACGGATCTCGTCGAGATAGCGCGAAAGGCCCCCTTCATTGGCAAGCACCGGAAGCGCTGTAGCCATCTTTTCTCCTCCTTTGGCTCCCTCACCACGAGGCAAGCCTGGGGCGGCCCCCTCCATGGCTGGCCACCCTGCTCCCTATATAATCGGTTCAACCGTGTCCGAATAGAGGCGTCAGGCTTCAAGACGTGGTGAACGCTCCAGACTCGCAAGGGTGCCCGCGGAACCTGATTTTGCGACCGATTGACGCTAAATCTCTGTTCGCAAAGCCTGGAGAAGCCTGGCCATGTCCGCGGGCAGGGGGCTCTCGAAGCGCAGGAATTCCCCGCTGCGCGGATGCTCGAAGCCGAGGATCGCAGCGTGCAGAGCCTGCCGGCCGAGGGCGCCCAGCGCCTCCTTCTGCGGCTCCGAAAGGCGGTTCGCCTTGGTCTTGAAGCCCGACCCGTAGGTCGCGTCGCCCAGGAGCGGATGGCCGAGATGGGCCATGTGAACCCGGATCTGATGGGTGCGTCCCGTCTCCAGCTCGCACCGGACCAGGCTCGCGATCGGTTGTCCTGGGGGCAGGCCTTCCAGAACTTCGTAATGGGTGATGGCGTAGCGGCCGCGATCCTCGCCCACCACGACGATCTTTTCCCGATTGTGGGTGCTGCGGGCGAGCGCCGCCTCGACGGTTCCCCGCCGCCGCTCGGGAATACCCCAGAGGATCGCCAGATAGGCGCGCTCCAGAGGGCCCGTTCGGCCATGGTCGGCGAATTGCGCGGCGAGCGCCTGATGGGCGAGGTCGTTCTTGGCGACGACCAGGAGCCCGGACGTATCCTTGTCGAGGCGATGGACGATGCCGGGCCGCTTCACGCCGCCGATCCCCGACAGGCTTTCCCCGCAATGGGCGATAAGGGCGTTCACCAGCGTGCCGGAATCGTGACCCGCCGCCGGATGAACCACGAGGCCTGCCGGTTTGTCGATGACGATGACATCGTCGTCTTCGTAGACGATGGCGAGGTCGATCGCCTCGCCGACCGGCTCGGCCGGAACGGGGGGGGGCACGGTCAGGGCGATCCGGGCGCCACCGCCGACCTTTCGGTTCGGGTCGAGGACCGGCACGCCGTCGACGGCAGCCTGCCCATCACGAATGAGTGCCTGCAGGCGGCTTCGCGACAGGTCGGCATGAAGGCGCGTTAATACCCGGTCCAGCCGTTCGGCCGGTACATCGTCTTCCAAGAGCCATTCCTGGCGCGTCGCGTCGTTCACCGCATCCTCATTTTACCTGGGCCGTCCGCTTTTTTCAGCAAAAGGACTTGAAGGCCTTTCGAAGGGTGGTTATACGAACGGCCTCCACCTTGCTAGCTCCCTTCGTCTAGCGGTCTAGGACGTCGCCCTCTCACGGCGAAAACAGGGGTTCGAGTCCCCTAGGGAGCGCCAAAGGTTTAGGGTTCTGGCCCTTTCTTTGCCTACAGGACTTGCCTACAGACTCGCTCCGGGCGATTCTTGTGGCATGTCCAAACGCTCCTCCCGTTCCTTCGATCCCCACGACCTTCAGTATCTCCAACGCATCGGCTCCCGCTGGTACGCTCGGGTTCCCGTGCCTAACCGGCTGCGCCCCCGCTTGGGTCCGTACCTTCGTCGAACCCTTGAGACCTCCGACCTGCGGGAGGCTCAGCGGCGTCGTTGGGATGTCGTGACTTGGGCTCGGGGTCGCTTCCAAGAGGAGGCTCCCGCTCCTGAGGCTTCGGGGTATGCGGCCTTCCTGTCCCGGCTTAAGGTTGCGGGGCCGGCCGAGGACGTGAATGTCCTGACTGGCGAGCCCATGACCAACCCGGCGGTTGACGCACTGATCGACCAAGTCGAGGCCTACCGGGGACCGGACAAGGACGAGCGGGTCGAGGCGCTTCAAGACTTCATCGCGGGTCGTGAGCCCGTCTCCGCGATCTTGGCCTCCTACCTTGAGGCGAACCCCAAGCGTTCCCCTACGACTGCCGCGAACTACCGCAAGGCTGTGGACCTTTGGATTGAGAAGCATGGGGATCGGCCTCTCCGGGGCGTTACTCGGCGCAAGGCCCTTGAGTGGCTGGAGGAGGTTGGCAAGGGCAAGGCTCGGGATACCGTTCAAAGATACGCCACGGTGCTTTCCCATCTGGTCGATTGGGACTGCCGCATGGATGAGAAGCCCCCGCTCAACCCCTTCAAGGATCTCGTCAAGGGACTTGGGAAGAAGCACAGCGGCGGGCGGGAGACCTACCATCCCTTCACTAGCGGTGAACTCAAGGCCGTCTTCAAGGCTCTCGACGGGCGGGACGACCTCAAAGCTGCCGCGATGGTCTCGCTGTTCTCAGGCCTTCGTCTCTCGGAAGTCTTCCAGGTGGTCCGCATGGACATCGATGGGGTCGACTGCTACGTCCTACCCGATGGGCAGGGTAAGACCGACAACGCCGCCCGTGTGATCCCTGTGCATCCCCGGCTTGCTGACGTGGTGATACCCAATGGTCTCAAGGCGTCTGCCGCCTCGGTGGCCTTCGGTCGAAAGCTCGATCACCTGAAACTCGGCGACGGCAAGGTGTTTCACTCCCTGAGGAAGAACTTCGCGGGGGCTCTGGAACGCATGGGCTGTCCTGAGCTTACGGCTGTCCGCCTCCTGGGACACTCCCCGATCTCCATAAGCTACCGCGTCTATTCCAAGCATAGGGACGCGGCGGCTCTCCGCGAGTGGGTCGAGCGGGTTCACTTCAAGTTAGACTGAAGGTGGGCCGGGGGTATCGAGGTATGGCCTCCCACCTCAAAGACTCAGACAAGGAAATAATCTCGCGAGCGAGGGGGCAGGGGCCGCCAAGACCTCCTGCTCCTCGGTGTGCTGGCGTTAGAATGCGAAGGCTGCGGCGAGGTCGCGAGACACACGCTGCTCCTCCTCCGTGAGCCTCTTCTCTGCGGCTTGGATGTGGACCAGCCACGGTTTGTAGGCTTCGACCATGATCCGCCCGATCACCTCCGTGGTCTTGCGACTGAGGGGGCGGAACCAGCCAACCGTCTTGTCCTTGCGCTGATCGTAGGTCGTGCCCCGCGCAATCCCTGACGGCAATCTAAACTGCCTCACGGTCTGTCCTATGAACCCTTGATCGGAGACGAACCTCCTCGGCTGCTGATCCCGCAGCAGGAACATGGCGGCAATCGTGGTCGCGGTCTCGATACTGTCCACACTCTTGGTCACCTTCTCGATCTGATCACAAGCGGTGACGAGATGACGGTTCATGGCGTGGCCTCGGTGGAACCTAGCGAGTTCCGCTTGGGCGTGCTCGGCGAGGCGTCGGGTGATCTCATTGAGACTCGACACGATTAGTTCCTGCTTTCCCGTGGCCATGACCTTCCGAACCCTAGCCTCATAGGCGCGAAGCTCGGGGCGGGTGACGAGGGTTTGTTGCGGGTCGCCGTGCACTCGGGCTTGGGAGTGATGCTTCGTGCAGAGGGGCGATACGCTAGAGCGGGTCGGGTTGGTGCATCCTGGAATGGAGCATTGGCTGAACCCCCGGCGGATGGGCGTTGTGTTTGGCATAGTTGGTGCTGTCTTTCGATGGTGCTGCTGACATGAGAAGACCCTGCTCAGGGTGATCCTGGCAGGGCCTTGGTGGGATCTGGGTGAGCGTCTATGGCCTTCAAAGACCACAAGCTCATACGTGGATGGGTGTCGCTGCTTCTATTGCTGCGCGTGTTGCTCGATTGTGCGGTGGTCCTGAAAGGACACCCTTCCCTAGTTCTGTGTCTCGGTCTTAAGGGAGGTGGCCTGTGAGGTGATAGACACAGGAGTGAAGGCAGCAGGCGGAGGCAATGAGGTAGGTGTCTTCCCATCCCTGTTGTTTCTTCAGGGATGACCTGTTTCGCGGTGTATTGTCGTAGAAGCGGTAATTATAACTAAAGCTCATTACACGCCGAGAAAGAACCATAGTTACGCTGCGATAGCTTCCGGCGCGGTCGTTTGGCATGGAGCGCCCGTGTAGAAGTCGAGGGTCTGGGCGACCTCGTCTCGATCCGCAGTGGGGCGGCCCAGATCCTCCAGGTGCTCCTCTACCATCTTCTTAATGTAGAACGCTCGGCGCTTCGCACGGGCCTTCGCATAGCGGGAAACGAGGGGCTGTGTGATTTCCACGAGGGTCGCGATGTGGTCGTGTGTGAGCCTTGAGAAATGGTCAATCAGCCATGAGACTTCCGCCTCGGGCGTGATCGGGTTGCGGCGGGTAGTTCTGAACTTGTCCAGGGCTTCACGCGCTACGGTCATGCAAGTGGTCTTCGAGAGTTCCGCCGCATAATCCTGAACGGTCATGTTCCAAGCCTCTGCGATCTTGGCCTGCCCGAGGGGCGAGATTGCGTCGAAGGGATTGCCTGACTTCGTCTTATCGTGACGCCTGCCAAGCCCGGTCTTCACGGCGTGTTGTGTCAGGCGGTAGCGACCACGCTCCTGCTGCAACAATCCCATGTGATGAAGGATCGCGCGGGTGGTCCGGTTGCCAACCCTGTAAAGCTGCCCGACCTCGGTCACGGTGAGCCAGTTCTCTTCGGTCTCGGTGAGTTCCCCGCTAGTCCGGTCGAAGCGTTCGATGGTGTAGAACATTGGTTGTTCCTGCTGCTGTTCTTGGATGTGCAAAGGCCCCGCTCGGTGGTGTTCCGGCGGGGCCCCATGTGTCGGCCTTTAGTTGTTCACTAGGTGAGCTAGGCGTGAAGTTCGGTGCGGATCAGATCCTCGCGCTTCCCGGTCTGCTTCACTCGCTGCGCCGCCTCCCGGGCTGTGCGATCGGCGATGACGTTTCCCTGATCGTCAGCATGTCCCTTGGTCCACTTGATGCGGACTAGTGGGCGTTGGTCGACCGCTTCCCAAATGAGCTTCCATAGGTCTGTGTTAACGAGGGGCTTTCCTGCTGCGGTCCTCATGCCTCGATCCTGCCAACTCTTGCGTCGTTCGGTGCATCCCTTCACAACATACTCACTATCGGTGCGGATGATTGCGGGCTGGTATTCAGGGACCGCTAGGACGGCTTGGAGGAATGCGTATTGCTCGGCGCGATTGTTCGTCGTGTTCCTGCTTGATCCGTGGAGGGTCCACCGTTCATCGTTGCTCTGCTCGATGTAGACCCCGAAGCCTGCTGGGCCTGGGTTGTTCAGGGCGCTGCCGTCGCACCACACGCGCCATTCTGGTGAGGCGTTCATCGTGCTGCTTCCTTCATGCGGAAAAGCCCTTCAGAAACCTCGCGGTTTGTCCTGAGGGTCCCTGCGGCGATCTCCTCGGCCATTCCTTCGAGCGCAAGAGAAAGGGCGATGCTGGTCGACACCATCACTCCATGCTTCTCCTCGAACGCCTGCCGGATCTTTGCGAGCCTCTGAAGGTCCACTGCGGAAAGCTTGAAATTGTGGCTCGTGAGAGCTTGGTTCCGAACACGATAGAGCGTCGGCTTGGTGCGGTTCTTGATCATCGGGGTTCCTTGTTGTTGGGGTGGGTTGTTCTGTCTGCTCTTACATTTTGAAAGGAAAACCCATGCCTCCGGCGAGTGAGACAAGGGGCCTGAGTTTCAAAACAGAGCAGCTTGATTGGGGGATGCGGTCGCCGCTTGAGGTGGGCAAGGTGGCGCTCTGACGAATGCCACCGTCCTGGCGTTGCTCTGCAATGTGCCGCTGTTGAACGTCACGGAAAGGGGATTTGAGACCGAGCTGCTGCCGAAATTAGAAAAGGCTCCCGAGGGATTTCCTCAAGAACCTCGCTCATGCCGTCCCGGCATCTGTCCTGCGTTGTGAGCCAGTTGAATGTCACAAGCTTGGGGCGCTTCTTCTGCGTAGTGCCCCTTTAATTCGTCACAACGTGTCCCTTCGGTGTGACCAGGCCTTGATCTTGTTGAGACTTCTTCCGGTTTCGCAGGGGATCTGATGTCCACCTCTAGTCCCCTGCGTTCTCGCCTCTCAGGAACCCCGTTGCGAAGTCCGCTGGTTGGCTTGAGGGCATCCGGTGGTCCGTGCCTATCAGGTTTCTCCGATGTCTCTCCACGGCCCCGCTAAGCGGCTTCCTGCGTGTCCCCGATGGTGAGTCTTTCGATGACACGGCTCACGGTCTTGGCCTGCCATTCGCCTCCACGGCTTGTCTTGATCCCGGCTGCGTTCAGGGCTGCGGCGATCTCCCGCAAAGACTTCCCGGCGTGGTGTAGGGGCTCAACAACCCCACGCCATGCCTCGGCCTGCGCCTGGGCCTGCTCCATCCTCACGGCGTTGCGCTTCATGGTGGTATCCCGGAGTCCACCTAGCTTAACGCCTCGGGCCTTGGCTTCCTGTAGGGCTGCTTTGGTCCGGAGGCTGATAAAGGCTCGCTCCTGCTCGGCCAACGCTGCGTAGATGTGGAGTTGGAAAGCATCAGCGTGGGGCATCGAGGCGACCCGGAAGGTCAGGCGCCTGTCCTCCATTAGGGCCGCGATGAAGGAGACCTTGCGGCTGAGACGATCCAGCTTCGATACGAGCAGGACCGCCTTGGACTTCCGTGCAAGCTCGATGGCCTTGGTCAACTCGGGGCGGCTGCTGTTGGCTCCGCTCTCGATGTCCGTGAACTCCCCCACGATTTCCCAAGGTGTGGGGCTATAGGTCTCTAGGTAGAGGGTGATGTCCCGATGTTGTGCCTCCAAGCCGAGGCCACTCTTCCCCTGTTCCTCGGTCGAAACGCGGTAGTACAGGACATACTTGGTGGTGGGCATCAGTCGGGATCTCCTCGATGTTGAGGACGATCTAATCGGCCGCTGTGGCATTTGTCAACGGACGTTGTGACTGTCACGACTCGCTATTGCGGCCTCTGTCGTCGTCTTCGGTATGCCCGATAATGCGGTGTCCGTACTGAGCCTGCCACAAGCCCGGATGGAACCTGTGCGGACTTAACCCACGCACGTTCTCGTGGTGGCCGTTAGAATGCCCTATCGGACGCTCTTCTCGGGGCTGAGGGAAGAAGCAATGGAACAGACTTGCTTTCTAAAATGCCGCTGGGCCAACGCCATTTGCGGCACCCCAGAGGGGGGAACACATCGCCGATCGCAGGTCGGAAATCGAGCGAACAATTACTTTGAAAAATCGGCGTGAACCCACCAGAGGGATATGGAGCGACCTCAATAGAGCTCGTCCCGAACACGGCTTGGGCGGTACGGAGCTCCAGCCGGTTTCACAACTCTAACTATCGACCCTCATAAGTCGCACGAAATTACGAGGTATCCAGATAAGCTCCAGACTCTATCTGGAAGCGGGCTTGAAATCTGGAAAAAGTCTGGTAGATTGTGCCTCATGAGTGATGATCTTGCCAAAGCTCTGAATGATGCTGCCAAGCTGGCCGACCAAGCTGCGGACGCGTTGCGTCGCGGTGACTTCGAAGCTTCATCGCGTCTGCAAAAGGAGGCGGAGAGCGTTTGGGCGCGTGCCCGTCGACTCGGCCTGCGTCAGCACAAGCGGCCGTCGCGGCCAAGGAGCCCCAGCGCGAGGGAGCGGACTATAGCGGCGCTGACCGACCTGTCGGTTCCGAGCTCGCCGAAGCAGATTGCTGCATATGCGGAAGCACGCACTGGGGAGCCTTTCGATGTGCGAGCTCTCGCGTCAGTCCGACGAGATGAATATAGGTCCTGGTCTTCCGGGTCGCGGCGCGAAACCTACTTGGTGCCCTCTCTTGAGGGGCCGTGGTTTTTGGCGGGCCGTGGTCGCCTCGCTCTGTCCAGCTGGCCGCTAACGCAACGGATCGTGGGCCCGCTGAGCCCTCGTGCCGACCATCTGACGGCGTGCCTTCGCATTGCCGACCGCGTGGAGGTAGCGGACAATAAGGATGTAGCACAACGCATGCGCAGCTTGCTCGTGGAGTACGCCCGCAGTGTGCCCTCCGCACTCGATGACGCATGGACCACAGGCGATGCAGTCGATGTGTCGCGCGTGCGTGTGGCAACGCTCGCTGAGCTTGAGCTCATCGGCACACAAGACCAAGAGTCGCGCGAGCGCGAGGCAGGCCGCGCTTTGCGTCAGCTCGGTGAGGAGCAGCTGTTATGGGGTGGGGCGATGCCGCAAGTCGTCCCAATATCCGGTTAGGAGCGGCCGATGATGACGCCGGAGCAGAAGCTGATCAAAGTGCGTGGCCAGGCGCCTGAAAAGCGCCCATCGGTACGTGTCCTCAGTGCGGCGACGTCGCACAGTGATTGCGCGTTCGCGATGGTTGCGCTCGCAGCCCGTGCCGACCTCGACAAGCTGTGCGATGGGACCGACTTCGAGGTCGCATTCGGACAGGATCCCCAGGCGTTCCAGCGCGGTGAGATGTTCGAGCGGCGCGTCAAGGAGCCGAATTATGGCACGCTGATCCAGCTGCTCAGGGATAAAGCAGGCTTCCCGCTGACGAGTGTGCGGGTCGAAGATCTCCGCAGCCGCACCCCTCCCAACACTGCCGGTCTGAAACAGCGGGCAGCGGAGACGAAGCGGATCTTGCGGCTGATCGCTCGCAATGCTGCGACGGCTCCGAACATCATTGATGGGGCCGTGCTGACGTGTGAGATCGCCGGGCAAACGGCTTACTTCGAGGCCGACAGCTTGGCCGCAGCTGCCAATGGCAAGCTGCACGTGGTTGAAGTGAAATCGTTTCCGATCACTGACGCTCGTTGTGATCCCGACAAGCTGGGCGCCGCAGTGGATCAGGCTGCCTGGTACGCCCTGTTATGTCGCCGCACTCTGGCGGACGAGGGATTGTCCGCGGACATTGTGTCTTCAGAAGGGTTCATCATCGTCGCCGATGGTGTCGGCTTGACCCCCACCCTGCTGCGTCAGCCGATGGAAGCTCGTATCCGCAGGGCTGAACGGCTGCTTGCAACCCTACCAAAACCCGCGGAGATCCTATCTCGCCTTCCGGAAGGGGTGGAACTACCGGCCGTCGCACTGGACCCCGATTTGCGCTTGATTGTGCTCGAAAAGCTGCTCGATATAGTCGGCACGAGCTATACGCCGTCTTGCCTTCAGGATTGTGGAATGGCGCGGCTGTGCCGTAGTCGGGCTCACACCTCTGGACTGCCGGTGCTCTGCGGAGGACCTGTCGTTCGGCAGCTCCCCGGCGTCCACTCCCTGACCCGCGCAATCGAGCTCTCAACGGGCGCACCTCCAGGACCAGCCGAGGTGCATGCTGCTGACGCGCTCGCAAGGGCCGCTGCGGCGTATGACCGTGTCCTAAAAGGAGGGGGCCTATGAGCTTCCAAGCTATGCTTGCCGCACGGGCTCACAAGGATGGGCGTGCTCAGCCGTCTGCCTTATTTCGCCACCGGGCGATCTCTGAAAACCCTCTCTGCATCGTAGCTTGGCAGCTTGGCGCAGAGCCGTACAGCGTTGGCGCTATTGCCTTCGGCACCAAACGGTCCGGCCCGAAGGTGTACGTACCGGGTTATCCGCTCGATCGCGAACTGCTCTTCTCGGCTCTCACCGATTTCGCGAAAGATTTCTGCCCCGCCTTCGAGGCGTACGCGCAGGGGGCCGTTGAAGTGATTGAGCATTTTGGCGCCGAGCTGCGGGTCCCTAAAATGTTGCCTCAGGTGATCGTGGCGAACTCTGAAACGGTTGGCGTCTTGGGCCGCCTTGGTAGGCGGCTGGCGTATCTACCCACGACTGGAGAGCGTGCGGCGGATCCGATTCTTCCTCGGCTGGGTAGGCATTTCATGTGGCTCGCCGCACACGCCAACACGCCGGGTCAGCAGCTGATCCTGTCGATGGCCGACCTGCTTGCCACGCACTACGTCGCCGGCATGAGCAGCTACGAGGCTCGCTCGCTTGCGGCTATGGACGCCTGGGTAGATCCGGGAAAAGGGCGTCACGGATTTGACGCAGCGGAGGTGGCTGAACGCCAAGCAGTCGGGCCCGCGCCCGATCCGATCGACGCGGAACGTGTGTACGACCTAATGATGCAGTTCAATCAAGCAAGGGCAGGGCGCAGGGACGCACCAACCGTTCGCAAGCTCGTGAAGCCGTTGCGGGACCTGTACGCTGACTTAGTCGATGATACGTGGAAGCTGGTTTGGAAGGTCGTGGACCGTGAACGTAAGCGGACTGAGGCTGCATCAGTAAGTCGACGGGTTCGGGAAGACCGGATTGCCTACGCGAGCCACCTGAGCTGGATGGTCGGGCCCGCGCAGGGCCGGCGCAAGGTACGCATGAACTCGCGGTCGGCAGCCATGCGCCTGAATGAGTACGAACGCGCCAAGGCAATGATGATTGCAGAAGAGGCAATCGACGATCCGCTGCGCATGTTGCCGGTGCTGCTGGCTGGCAAGGCAATCGCCGGACAAGTCTTGCGCTGCGATCCAGACCGTCGTGAGCTCATCAATGGGCGCAACTGCAAGCGGCCCAGCGTCGTTCTCCGCACCGACGAACCATGTGCGCTGCCCACCGGCACCGAGGTTTGGTGGACTAAGGCGCCTGCCGGACGTGAGTGGGTTATCATGAGCGTCGCCGGGAATGGAGCAGGATCTGAAGTAACCCTCATTTTGCAGACGAACCAGGCACAGGAGGCCGGCCTTCCCCGAGTTGGTCAACGCGCCTGTTTCTCGCAGCTGAACACGCGGACGCCCTACGAGGTACACCTGCCGCAATCCACGCCATGGACGCATCGACCGAAGGAGCCTCCGCCGCCCGAAACGGACCTGGAGAACACGAGCGATATCACGGAGGCTGCATGAGCACGTACAACCAGACGGTTCTGGCAGAGGCTGACAAAGTCGCCCGTGCCGCACAGCAAGATTTTTTCCAGATTCGCGGGGAGGGGGCCGTGACCCTCTCTGCTATTGCAGGCGCCGGAAAAACTTACTTCGTGACGGATACGGTGAGGTTGTGTCGACGTCAGGACATCCGGGTAGCCGTAGCTGCGCCGACGAATGAGCAGGTCTACGGGTTGGTGCGATCGATCGCGGAGAGCGAGCCCAACCGGCCAGTGGCTTTTGTTCCCGCGCAAGGCGTTGAACTGCCCGCATGGGCGGCCCGGCCCAACGTTCAGATTATTTCTCCAGCCCATCAGGCGACGGGAGACGCCGTGGTAGTCGGGACAATCGATAAACTCGGATCTGCCCGAAACCCGCGGCGGAGCACAATCCCACGTCTAGGCACGTTCGACGCCCTTATTATGGATGAGAGCTTCCAGGCCAATGCCGGACGATATCTTGCGCTTGCAGATATCGCTCCGCGGCATCTTTGCGTGGGCGACAGCGGCCAAATCAATCCCTTCACCACTGTCGATGCCGGCACACAATGGAGAGGGTTGTCGGAAGACCCGTTACAGACCGCGGTGGACGTCCTGCACTCCAACCATCCAGGCACTCCGGCCCACAGATTTCCCATTACACGTCGGCTAGACGGGCGTGGCGCGGCTGTTGCGAAATGCTTTTACCCGCGTGACCACGTCTTCGGAGCAGCCGTCGCGGATGGCGTCAGGCAGATGAAGCTGACCAGGAGTAGTGCCAGCGACCTCCGAACTCGCGCCCTAGACGAGGGGCTTGCCCTGGCAGCCAAGGGCGGATGGGCCCACCTGGAGCTTCCGGCGCGTCAGACTTTGGTGTGCGACCCTGATACGGGCCAAGTTATTGCTGATCTAGTGAGTAGGCTTCTGGCGAGATCACCCGTTCTGGTTTGCGAGCGCAATCCAGATGGCACGAAGCTGCTGCCTGAGCGCATTGCGGTCGGGGTATCGCACAACGATCAGAAAGGATTGGTGCGGACTCTCCTGGACAGGGCGGGCCTCGGCCGGGTCATAGTTGATACGGCCAATAAGCTACAGGGTCGTGAATTCGATATCAGCATCTGCTGGCATCCTATGGCTGGCCTTGACGAGGCCGACGAGTTCCATCTTGAGTCTGGACGCCTCTGCGTGATGTGTACTCGACACCGCCATGCCTGCTTCGTGATAGGCCGCGCCGGCGATCGGGAATTGTTGGAAGGCTTGCCCCCGGCTACTCCGGCCTGGCCTGGAGCGGATTTGGACCGTGTCCTAACGGGGTGGGAAGTGCACCAGAGCGTCTTTTCGGCACTGGAGCCATTCCGGGTAACAGTGCCTTAACGCGTCCAGCCGGCTTCCGCCAAAGGACAAGAGACGGCAGGTCGCTCGGCCGAGCATCGCTCAATTGAACTCCTCTACTAGCCGGCTAAGGCGCAGTCGCCACAACCGTCTCGTTCTTGAGCACCTCGGATTAGGCCGATCCTATAAGCGCGACAGCCCCTCGGACCTCAGCCGAGGTATGGGGGAATTTGGCCTTGCTCAACTTCTTTTGACCGCCCTTTCTTGCGGAAGATAATCCGAACCCGGAGAGGGCCTCACTTATCCACCGGATCATACTACGGCCCATGTTGAACGATGTGCCGTGATGCCTCATGGTGAACATACAAAGAACGTGCCGTTGTTGCTTCGAAGGCAAAAAAATCCTCGAGTTTTGTTTGATCTGCTGCTACGGTCCGGCTGAAAGTCAGATGGCTGGGACATGAAAACGACACTCAACGTGACTGCGGTCTTTGGCGGTATCGGAGGCATGGAACTCGGGCTGCATCGGAGCGGCCACGTAACGACGCTCTTCTGCGAGAATGACCCCGAGGCAACGGCGGTCCTGGCGCACCGCTTCCGCGACATCCGGATCAACTTCGATGTCCGCAAGACGGAAGCATTGGTGGAGGACATCGATCCTGCTTCGAACCTGCTCACAGCTGGGTTTCCGTGCACCGATCTGAGCCAAGCAGGCCGGATGCAGGGATTCCAGGGAGCGCAGTCGAGCCTCGTACGAAAAGTCTTCGATTTGCTCGATGCTCGTCCGTTTCCTCGCCTTCTGATCGAGAACGTGCCGAACTGGCGGGTCCTCCACGGTGGTCAATACATGACGGAGGTGGTGGAGGCGCTGGAGGCACGAGGATACCGATGGGCATACCGCGTCATCGACGCCAGGGCGTTCGGCCTGCCGCAACGGCGGCTTCGGGTGTTCCTATACGCGACCCAAGAGGGTGACCCGCGGGACGCCCTGCTGCAAGGTGATGAGGCGCCAGATCAGCGTGTTTACGGTCTGAGCGAAGCCGCTCACGGCTTTTACTGGACCGAAGGAAACAAAGGACTTGGATGGGGTGAGGACTGCATTCCGACCTTGAAAGGCGGGTCAGCAATCGGGATTCCAGCAGCACCTGCCGTGCTCATGCCTGATGGCAAGATTATCACGCCTGACCTCCGAGACGGTGAGCGGCTGCAAGGCTTCGAGAGCGGCTGGACCGATGTGGACACAGTTCTCCCTCAATTCGGGGAACGCCGGTTCAATCAGCGTAAGCGGTGGCTATTAATAGGCAACGCAGTGAATGTCGAAGTCGCCGCGTGGATTGGAGAACGTCTCGCAGGTTCTGCAAACGCGAAGGTTCCTGAAGGGACTACTATTGAGCCCGGAAGCAAATGGCCTGCTGCGGCTTGGTTCGACGGTCGGGTGAGGAGGCGAGTGGACATCGGTACGTGGCCAGTGAACCGCTCTCGTCCACCGCTGGCGAGCTTCCTCATCCATGGCGGCCAGTTGCTCTCTCGGCGTGCGACGAACGGCTTCCATGAACGAATCCTCAGAAGCCCACTGCGGATCACGAAGGAGTTCAAGGACGCAGTGAGGCTCCACTTAGCGCGAATGGAGCAGCACGAAGGAAAGGCGATGCTTGCCGCGGCAGAGTGATGGGAACACGCCCGCGCGTCGTAACAGACGCTCAAACCTCAGCACGGATGAAGCGCATCCGTCAGCGCGATACGAAACCGGAGCTGATGCTGCGTCGTTGGCTCTGGGCACGGGGCATTCGCTTCACGACCTCCAACCGCGATTTACCTGGATCACCAGATCTCGCAAACCGAAAACACCGATGGGCCATCTTCGTCCACGGATGCTTCTGGCACGGCCATGAGAATTGCGTGCGGTCGCGCCTACCAAAGCGCAACGAAGAGTTCTGGCGCGACAAGATCGACACCAACAAGGAGCGGGATCGTCGGAAAGCCGCACAACTCTCCGAGATGGGCTTTTATGTCATGACAATCTGGGGATGCGAAGTTGACAAGCTCGGAGAGCTTACCCCACAGCAGGAGGCACACCTTCTTGATCCTCTTCGTCGTCTGAATCCTCCTCGGTGAGCTCGTCCTCCTCTTCGTACGCTTCAGTGGGAACTGCGCTCTCCCATATGAACTCCGGCTTATTCCGCCTGTCGTACTCCGCGATGATTGCCGAGACGACCTCGTCGAACGACAGGCTACTCCGGGGTCTGCCGCTCCAAGGGGGAGGTGATGTGACATCGACGAAGTAGGTTTCGCCGAACGTCGCAGGGTCTGTGTCATAGAGGCCGATGAAAACCCTCTCGAAGAGCATACCGGAGTGGGCTGTGTCGTGACGTCCTGCGCGGTGCCGGAAGAGCCTCACTGCGGCCCCAAAGCTCGAAGGATCCTTCTCCGATGCATCTTCACAGGCGGCTACAGGGAGGAAGATGACGGCCACCATCGTCGCGTACGGTTGTCTCTCGTGATAGTCGGCCGCTTCGGCCCGAAGTTCGGCATCGACACGCGTATAGTTCTTGGTGAAGCGCTTGGACTTCGCGTCGATAGCGTTGATCGTTTTGATGCTGACACCTAGACCCAGCCCGAGTTCTGGCGTCGAATAGTTCACATCGAGCTTCTTGTAACCCTTCGAGGTGCGAGCCTTGGACTCGTGACCCTTGCCATCTGGACTTGGGAGTATGCCAGGAAACGCATGCGCGAGCGCAGCCGAGAAGCGCGTTGCGAGATGGCGGGAGAGGTTCTCGCCGAAGTTCTTTTTCCCAGCCTGTGCGGTGAAGGCCCCGTAATTGAAGGCCAGGGAGCCGGCCGCATGAGCGACAATGACCTTTGGATCAGTTCCGTGGCTCTTCTTAAAGGCCTTCCGCTGACGTTCGTCCATCTGAGCCCAAGCAAACGCTGCCATGAGCTCATCCTTGATGCTGTTCCCGAAAGTCAAGGGAGTGGTTGCCCTTGCGCGTCCTCTCGCGGCCATTGCGCCCCCGAATCATCAACTGGGTGCGGAACTTAACACACTGGAAGGAATCTCCACTCATTGCAGGTGGTACACGGTGGTGGCACACACGCAATGACAAGCCGTAGGTAAAACCCTTGTTCTGCAAGACCTATGCAGGTGAATTCCCAGTCTTCTCCTGGGCGCCATTGCGCTAGTTCACTCCTGACATCTGGACAAGAATTTGGAGCCACTTGCAGGAGATCTACGGCTCGCGCGGTGGGCGGTTCTGGCGCTCCTGTATGAGGACGTGCGGGAGGTCGTAAAAGTTGCCCCGACCATCTCATCTGAAGACGAACTAGGAGGCTGGGAAAACTGGCTATTGCAACGGTGATGCGGAAAGCCGAAGTCCGGCCGCCTAACTCGTACACCTCTGTACCCAGCTCATGCAGAGCGCGTCACCCGCTTTGCGGCGATAGCAGCATGGCTCACTGCAATGTCTACATCTTAAGCGATCAGTAGCGGAGTATCCTTACGGAGGGGTGGATGGCCGGTATGGTTTGATGTTGAGAAGGCGCAGACCGCACCATGATCAAACGTCAACGAACATTTTGCATGTAGGAAGCTGTTCAGACAGTTAGTAGTAGGTCAGCCCCATCGTTCTCCCGCAATTAGATCAACTGCGGGAGAGGGAGCAAACACTGAATGCGCCGCATAACAGACCACGCTTGCCTACGGCGATTCGAGTATCCTTGATGATTTTAGGTCCTATTAAGGATTCTTCTCAAGCGGCCCCACGACTCCTCTGGGAGTTGCTTCACGACTTTAATCAGTGCGTCGTCGCCGCTGGCAAGGACATCTGAGAGGATCTCAGCTTTGTTGTCTTCACCCTCTCTAACCTCGTCCTCCTCCAGATCCATGCCGCGGACGATTGCTCCCAGCCGCAATGCTTCGTTGAGAGTGATTTGGAAGTCGGTTCGGAATGAGTGTCCACAAACCTGACATTCGTCTGCACTGAATGGATTGAGAGAGCCGCACTCGCCGCAAGCCTTGAACTTTTCTGGTCGGGAGGGGAATTCGTGTCCGCAGTCGCTACAATGGGCGGCGTTCAGCGGGTTCTGTGCCTCACACGTTGGACAGGTTTTTGTCGTAGGGCGTGGATTGTCCTTGCGAGCGGCGGGGCTCATCTCAAGCTCAACCCGGCGGGCGTACTCTTCCAGAATTCTGTGAGTGGGCATCACTACGTAAGCCCGCGAGTAATCATTGTCGCCTAAGCTGCGTACGACCCGTCCCATTGCCTGTCTGAAAGCAAGTTCAGTCTGGGCGTAAGGTAAGTAGACTAGAATACGGAGGCGCTTGATGTCTACACCCTCAGAAATCATCGAGACGGACACCAACCAACGCTTGTCCGTATTTTTGAAGGAGCTGATGCGAGCCTCTGCATTAGCTAGCTGACTATGCACAAGGACAGGTCGTTCCCCCTCAAGTTGTTCAAGCAAAGCTGCCATGTACTCTGCCACAGCAATGTTTGGAGCAATCACAAGCCCGCCTGCGTTGGGTATCAGGTGGCGGATGTCGTTGAGTTTTGCGATGCCCCACTGGAGCATTGATGCTTGATAAGATTCCACATCGGGGGTCTCTCCATCAGCTAAATATTTTGGGGTGCAAGCAAGCTTGTAAAAATCAAGAGCCTGCTGCAAGCCTTTGATGCGCTTAAGTTCGGTACCTAGTTCGGTCTCGGCAGTACCTGAGACAGCTATATTGTCTCCATCCGGAAGCGTAACAGAGAAGCGTCCTTCATGCCGATGAAAAGTGATCGGTCGACAGTATCCTAAGTCAACTGCATCTCCGTAAGAGAGTGTATATGTGCCCTCTTGAGGGTGGTCTATCCTTCCAAGACTATCATACCCAAACCAGACAGGTTCCTGCCCATCCGACCGAATGGGGGTTCCTGTGAGAACAAGAACGTATCTAGCATCGGTAAAGGCTCCATCTGCCTTCGCGCCCCAAGCTGCTTCGACAGCTGCATGGTGATGCTCGTCACAGATCACCAAAGTCCTTGATGCTCGGCAGACTTGTTGAAATCCGTCCTGTAATCCCTGAATTGCTGACCATGTAGCGCATAAATCAGTGCCATAGTCTTCGATCTCGGCATGAGCGCCTGTGACCTTTGTCATGCTGCGGCCAGTAACAACCTTGTACTCCTCCGCCCATTGTCTTACGACTTCAGATCGTGGAGCGATCACAATCACTCGGTCAATCTCATCGGCTTCGATCAGCCGACGTGCAATAACAGATGCGCAGATCGTTTTGCCTGCTCCGGGTGCTGCATTAATCAGAAAGTGTCGATCAACTCGGGTCTCAACAAGCCAAGTGATGGCCTTACTGATTGCCTGAGCCTGCCACGGTCGCAAGTTAATCTGCGTCATCCTTATTCCCCTTTTGTTGATTACATGTTGGACATAGAGCCTGGCCGTTCTTAAGGATGGTCTTGCCGCCTTTCGAAAAAGCCTGCTTATGATCGGCATGAAAGCTGGCGTCGAGCGGCTGCCCGCACTTTTGGCAAGAGCTGCCGGCAAGTAGTCTCAGGATCTTTCTCTGGCGGTCAGAGAAAAGCCTCCTGCTCATCGGCTGATCCAGTACTCGGTCATATGGATTTCTCTGTATGGCAGCGCGTCAGGGACTTTACAGATCGTATATTCGTTGACCCGGCGAATAATCTTCGCCATGGGAGCACGTTGCGACTTGACGATGAAACCTTCTTTCTTCATGCGGGCTAGTTCCGCATTAAGGCTTTGGACGCCGAAAAGAAGTATGGCCTCTAATAACGATACCCGGTGTCCCTCAAGCAGGTGCTCCCGTAGCGCCATAGCAGGCTGATAATTTGCAGATGTCATTCAGTAGTCCCACACATACTCATGCCAACCTTGGTGAAGTTCCTTGATACTCTGGCGTGCCTCCAGGCTTAGTTCCTCGTGGTCGCAATGGTCGAGCTTCGGCAGCTCAAAACAGCAGATTTTCCACGGTTGAGTCGAGACCAAGATAGCTACGTCCTGTGAGTAGTAACTAGGTCGGCCAGTGTAGTCCCGGACTGTAGCTTCGACGTACTCGCCTTTTGAAATCTCAATTAGATGTTGGGCCGCTTGCATGAGTTCAGCGGTCGAGAACTCATCCCCGAGTTGCCTCGACAGCTCATCGAAGACCAACCCAAACAGAGCAATGCCCCGCAAGGAGCCAGTTGCCCCCTTCACGGTTTTACAAGACTGGCTTCTGGGTCCTGCCGAAGCGGCCAACGCAGCTTTGCCTCCTCCTGGTGTACTCCTTCGCATGTTGCTGCGGAGATGCTTGGCCTTAGGACAGCACAGTTATGATTAAATGCCAATTCGGGGAGCAAGGAATTCTGGGGCTCTCCATTGGGATGCGCCGGAAGAGCTTAAGATCCAGCGTTTATCCAGATCATACGCCAGGGTTTAATCGAGGCGGCAGATGATCGTACGCCGCGGCACCTTGGGGCTACGCGTCTCGATCAGGGCTCCGTCCCAATAGGGGGCCATCCTTATCCACCTCAAGATTGCCGAGACTGTCCATGCTGATCGAGTAGACACCCTTCGGGCCAGTGGGGTCCTTTCTCGGGCGTCCGTTGGCTTCCTCTCGCAGGGCATGTACGTCCCGCAGTTGGGGCGTAGTGCATCGAGCAGCCTCCTTGAGCCTTGTGAGATAGGATTAGAGCTTTGGAGATCCTTCCGGAAAGAATTGGTAGGTGGCCTGGCGTGGATTGTCTGGCCAGATCGTGTGCCCCTTGACACGGAGCTTCGCAGCTTCCTTGCAGGCCATTTCAGCGCCCATCTTGCAAAAGCTATCGTTCAGGCTCAACCCGGCCTTAGCTGCTTCCTTTTGTTCATCCTCATCCTTGTGGACATAGGTGGACTGGCCAGCTTCAATCTCTTGAATGCGGCTTTCTAGCTGTTGGACGCGATCCCTGAGGTCCGACACCTCGTCCGCATAGACGGTCCTAGAGAGGGCTAGGACGGTGCAAGCCGCGACAAGTAAGACTTTCACAATGTCTCCTCTGGGTTTCCTTCGACAGCCCTTTACGCGGATTACGATTATATAGCTGAGGTGGTAATCGAAAGAGGCCCGCCGCTGAATTCCTGGCTCTTGGCGCAGTCGCTCGGCCTCATTCATAGCAGGCCAAGCGGGGCACTCAAGGCATGAGCGCATAGGTATCAACGGTGTGGTACGGGCCGACTCTCCCATTGGACAGGCACACCCCACACGGGGGAAACTCGCCCGGCGCTGTATGGGATGAGCCTGGACCTGCTCCGGTTTCCCCAGGCGAAGATGACGAAAGACATTGCCTACAGGAAATGACTACAGGGTCTCTTTTAACCCGTTGATCTTATTGAGAAGATGATTGGTGTTGTAGTTCTCTCACGGCGAAAACAGGGGTTCGAGTCCCCTAGGGAGCGCCAAAGGTTCAAATTTGCAGCTCGCCTCGTGTCGGAGGTTCGAGCGGAACTCACGAATAGCTTTATGTGACAGTTTATCTGCTCTGACGAGGGGCGGGTTGCTCCTGAGGTCGTGGCGGACGTGTATCGCGATGGCTACCCTTCTCAAAGGTATCGACCTTCGGGTTCCCGATCATTATGGGCCAAGACCGCTCAGTTTCCTGAGAAACACCTCGCTTAGTATCCGGCGGAAGACATGCACTTCGGCTTCCTTCGAACATCGTGAGAGTTCGGCCCAGGAGCTCATTCGTGGCGCCTTGCCTTCCGTCCCGCGCCTCTCTTTGCAATATCGCGGGGCCATCGTGCATTGTAGCAAGATGATGCAGCTATCGGTTGCAACTGCTCCTGTTGATCGTAGTATTTGCTCCATCCTTCTCAGAATTGCTGAATATCTCGTGAGACAGTTAATAGGTTGATGTTCTCACTCCAAGAAAAAGCAGCAGGATAGTTCGCTCCGCACTCCCCCCCCTGCTTTGTCTTCTCAACGGAAAGACATGGATTTGCTCGCGGAGCTCGGCGTCCTTTAGCTTCGGAAAATAATCTCGAATCCGGCATTTCCTCTGGGCACCTCTCTGATTGGAGAGCTGTCAGCTTGGCCGGTTTGTCCTTAAATGTCTCAAACATTGTAACATTCGCCTGAGCTCCAGCAGTTCCGGCGTCTGCAAGTGGACAGAAGGGGACATCACCATGAATAAGCCCGTTTTCGACAAGGTCACCGGAAAGCCTGTCAATGTCGGCAAGGTGATCGACGAAACGTTGCCGGGCGATTCAGCCCCGACAGAGCCAACGAATCTAGCCCTCGACCTCCTAGTCGACGAACTCGATGGGCGACGGTCCATTATGGGAGAGGCCGCTTCCGCGACGGCTTACGAGTCTTTGTCCGATGGTGAGGTCCGCTCCTCGATCCTTCAGACTCAGGGCATTGCTTCAACCATTAAGAGTGATGGCGACGAGTTGCACGGCTTGGATGAGGGCGCTTTCGATTCAGTCCTGTCGCATTCCACGGAGGTCCCCCTTTGGCCGCAAGACGAGGCGGTTCTCGCGCCGGCCGCTCCAGGTGGGGAGGAGGGGGGTGCGGCTGATGACTCGTCCAGTGAGGCACTGATCGCATCATACGAGCTGATCGCAGCATTGTCTCATCCAGCACCGGAGGGGGGAGCACCCACATTCTCGGGTGTTGAAAGTCCAGTGCCTTTAGCGAGGCCGTCAACACCGGAGTTTACGGGCAATCTCACGATCACCGAGAATCTCGGTTACGGTACATTGCTCGGGTACCTCCAGTCGAGGGATGCCGACGGTGATAGCATCATTTGGAGAGTGGATCCCGGGACCGGCTTCTCGATTGATGATTTGGGCAGGCTCTACGTCGAGGATCCGAGCAAGTTCGATTATGAGGCTTACGCTGATCACAAGATCAGCGCAACGGTCACGGCCTCCGACGGCAGATCGGGTTCACAGGCAACAATAACGTTTGACCTGACGGATGTCGCTGAGAATCCGACCGATGTTCGAATCATCAACGGGACTTCTCCGGTCGAGAATGCGTACAACATCAGGGTCGGCGAGCTCACCGGTACCGACCAGGAGAGGTACGGAGCACTGTCCTTTGAGGTGATGAACCCCAGTTCAGGCTTCTCGGCTCAATGGGACAATGGTAAGATTTTTCTCGTCGCGAACAATGTCAATTATGAAGCCTGGCCGGGGGGAGTGGCTGACGTTGTCGTGCGGGCGACAAACCAGGTAGGGCACTACTCGGACACCGTTCTCCGGGTTTACATTACCGATGCTCCAGAGGCCCCAAAAGGCCTTAAGATCAACAATGGGGCAGGCGTATCCGTCAACGAAAATGTCTCTAACGTTTCCTTGGGCACCTTGCTCGGCGTCGACGACGATGCCGGGAGTACCTTCACTTACGCTCTTGAGAATACTGCATACAATATCAATAACCCGGCATTTGAAATCGTTGGCGATCAGCTGCGCCTGAAGACAGCCCTCAACTATGAGGCGATCAACCCGTTTCAGCAGGTTACAATTCGCGTGACCGATAATACGGGCCGCTCCTCCATCTTCGGCATTGGTGTTCAGATTAGAGACGTCAACGAAGCTCCGGACACGCTGACATACGCGAACCCTCATGCAATCCGCGCATGGGAGACAGACCCAGGGTCGCAGGTGATCAAGTTCAATTGGACTGATCCGGATACGGTGTCGAGCTTCCGCAATAACGTATTCAGTTTTACGAACGGCACGCGGGTCGACGACAGCGGCATGTTCATGATCGATGCTTTTGGTCAGGTTACGACCCGATCGCAATTCACGGCGCCAGGCACTTATGTACTGCATGTGCAAGTCGAGGATGAAAGCAATCCCGCTCTCAAAAAAACCATCGACTATGTAGTCGTAGTCGATGAAATGGTGAATTCCTTGCCGTCGCTCACTGTGGCGACAGGAGACGAAAGGACTTATGCGGTCGACACGGGAGATCCAGTTTCCCCCTTCAGAGGAGTCCGGCTCTACGATCTCGACAACGATGACCTCACCTTCACCCTATCCTTCAAAAAGTCGGACGGTGATCTCGCGAGCTATGGCTCCGCGCAGAGTTCCTTCAATCCAAACACGGGCATCATCACGTATACGTTCACAGGAAAGGGATTGAACCTCCAGAACCTCGTCCGCGCGCTCACCTTCAATCCAACCAACGGGTATGCGAACACCACAGAATTTACCCTCGCGGTCAAGGATCGGTATCATGATTGGGTCGTTAACGATCAGATCCACGTGATTACGAGCGCCAGCAACACGACCTCGAACTCGCCACCGGTGATCATTGTGGATCCGAATACGGTGTCGACATACGCGACCGATGTGGGGCCTGCCGTGAAGCCCTTTCGCGGCGTCGTCGTGAGCGATCCAGAAAATGACTTTGTCACCATCGAGGTCTCATATGAATCGGACCATGGATTCTTATCTGTTGGCGAAGCAGCAATTACCAGTACATACATCGACGGTATTCACACGATAAGTTTCCGTGTGTCGGCGAGTGCGGTGACCAACATCCTGCAAAATGCAACGTTCGATCCCAGCAATGGCATAGCCAATCGCACTAATTTCACGATCAAGGTGAAGGACGATCTGCATCAGGCCGTCAGCAACAGCCAGATTCACGTCGAGACGACTGTCAGCAACTCCGGCTCGAATGAGGCTCCAGTGGTCGATGTCGAGGAGGGTACGTGGGATACGTATGCTGTCGATACGGGGCCTTCCGTAAAACCTTTCCGAGGATTGCAGCTCACTGACTCGGAGGACGACGATCTTGAGGTAACAATCTCTTTCCCCAACGATGACGGTGCTTTCGATAATGGCGGACTATCTGGTGGCGTCGTAGTTGACGGAACCCGGATCTACACTTTCACCGGTAAGGCTGGGGAGCTTCAGGCCCTTCTTCGCGGTCTCAGCTTCAATCCAACGGATGGGCGTGCGAATATCACCTTGTTCAATATCCAGGTGAAAGACGCTCTACATCTGCCGGTGTCAGCTCCGGAAATTCGCGTCATTACAGCGAGTGCGACAGCCGGATCAAATGCCCTACCATCGATCTCCGTTGACCCGAGCACAATTGCAACGGCGGCTTTCGACTATGGTTCGATTGTCAATCCATTCCGGGGTGTGACTCTGAGCGACCCGGAGAACAACAATCTTGTCGTGACGATCTCGTTCGCCGAGGCAAACGGCCTACTTGGAAATGCTGGTACGGCCACCATACAGAGCAGCAACGGGATAATTGCCTACACCTTCTCAGGCTCTCCAGCCTCCATCACGGCTGCGCTTCGCGCGTTGACCTTCGATCCGACGAACGGAATGGCGGGAACCACCCAGTTCACCATCACGTATAAAGATGACCAGCATTCAGCGGTCACTTACGATTCGATCCATGTCAACACGACGTTAACCCCCAACAACCTTGCGCCGAATGCGCCCAAGTGGAGCAATAACGCGATCGACTTTACAATCCCTGAGAACTCAACACAGATCCCTTTCCATGTAATCGCTTCGGATCCTAATGGTGATGTAGACCTGCGCTACAGCTTCGTGAATCAGCCCGGCAATTCCAACAACTTGTTCGATATTGATCCTGCTACAGGGATCATCACCCTAAAGCCTACGGCTACGCTGGACTACGAGAGTCACATAGGGGGGATCGTCAAAATATTCGTTCAGGCCACCGATCCGGGTGGCCTCTCGAGTTCGGTTCAAATGCTCACCATCACACTCATGAATGTGGATGATGCGCCGACCACTCCAATTGTTGAAGAGGGTGAGGTCTACGAGAATACGAGTGGCTACATCGTTGGGGCGGGCTCCGATTCCTACGATCCAGAACAGTATCCCATCATCTATGAATGGCACAGCAGTGTTTCCGACGCGCTCAAGGCTAAATTCCAGATCGAACAGAGCGACGGCCAGTTTGTAATCCGGGCCGTGGCTGCCTTAGACTATGAGGATCCGGGGCTTCTCGTGGATCCCGAGACTGGCGGTCGCTATTACCTGCTCAGGGTCGTAGCACAGGAGGAGTACGGTGGCCTAGCTTCTGATCCTGCTGAAATTAGGGTCTATATTCTCGACCAGAACGAAGCTCTGACGAACGCAACTTTCAACGTCGTCTCCTCCATCGCTTCTAATGCGCCGTCAGGTACGATCGTCGCGACTGTCGCGACCGTGGACGATCCGGATTTTCCAGGACCGAACGAAAACTTCGTGTTTTCACTCGTCCAAGCTGACGGTCATACCACCTATACGGGTCCGTTCCAGATCAATGCTACGACCGGGCAGATCAGCGTGTCGGGTGCACTGACTCCATCTTCGATCACTCTCTGGGTGAAAGTTGCCGACCACGGAGGAGTCAGTAACTCAAGCGGAACTTCCTTCAACATCGTCCGACCTGTAACCTTTACGATCAATCCAGAGAATACAAGCAATACGGCACCGACGATCACTGCACCGGCTGCGAGCTTCACTATCGCTGACAATGAGAACACTAATCTCGTTACGCCATTCGCGGGCGTGAACATCGTCGATCCGAACACTACCGATACTATTTCGGTGACGGTTACTGCCCTAGGGCAGTTCGGCGGCGCATTCGTCGACGGGAACGGTGGCGTGCATGAAGGAGCATACACGATCATCGGTTCCCTGCAGAACGTGCTCAATCAGTTGCACACCCTGAAGTTCAATCCGACTGACCGACCCGCTGCGACAAGCGGCATTGATGACACCACCTTCCGGATTGCTGTTCAGGACGGGCAGGGCGGGCAGGCCACTATCACGCCGGATATCGTCGTACACTCCGTGCACGGGACATTGACTGGCCCGCCAAGCACTCCCTTACCGACGGGCGCTCCCATCATTCTGATCGATGACTTCGTATATGACAGCCTCACTCCGGTCGTGAATGTCGCCTCGGATGACGACGGAAGCAGGTCGCTCACTTATGAGATGGCTAACAATTATGGCAACCGGTTCTTTGTCTCATCCTCCGGGCAAATCGCTTTCAGGGGAACTGTCAATTACGATTCTGATACGGATGGCTTGACCCCCATAGGAGTCGGAGCGAACGAGCAGAAATTTTTCCTTCTCCAGATTAGGGCCAAGGACCTAGAGACCGGTCAGTACTCCGAGTACACGACGATCCAGGTCTACGTTCAGGATGTGAACGAGGCTCCTCACCTATGGGGGATGCAGGACGGCGTCATCGACGAAACGATCCCGGGAGGAGCCTACGTCGCAGAGCTGCTGGCAGAGGATCCTGAGCATGACGAGATCACGTTCTTCTTCGATCTTCCTTCCGGTCCGTCCGATGTCAGCGCGGATGGCGCTTTCCGCATCGTGAATAACCAGGTCTTTAGGACGGGTGCGCCGATCCAGGTCGCTCCCAACGGCGAGAGCCGTGACTACGCGATCGTCGTCAAGGATCAGTTCGGCGCGGAATCCAGGACGACGATCACGATCATTATCAATGACGTGGGCAACCTCGCCCCGATCGCCAGCATCGCCGACAACGTGGTTCGTGAGACTGTTGAGGCCGGTGCGTTCGTCGGTACCCTTTCTGCCATAGATCCCGATCTTGGCGACACGCTCGAGGGTATCAATCTTGTCGACAACGCTGGAGGTTTGTTCTCACTGGTCTACAGCGACGGTGCATGGCGCGTCATCGCGACTGGTCCGCTCGATTACGAAAGCAACGACCCGCGTCTCCATCGGTGGATCGATCCAGACACGGGAGTGGAAACGAGATGGTATGAAATCAGCGTCACGACGACCGACAATCATAACCAGACCTCAGATCTGCAGACGCTAAGGATCTACGTCACGGACGTGAACGAGGCGCCGCCCGCAGCATATCCGCCCGCCGATGGGATCATCGTCGGAGCGCCGCTTGATACGGTGGCTGCGACCATCACGATCCAGGATCCCGACGAACGTCCGGAGTTCCGCGATTTCCACTACCAGCTCGTGACAGATCCATCGGGCAATACTGTTTACACAGGCTCCGACTTCAGGGTCGATGCGAGTGGCAACATCGTCGTGAACGGGGCGCTGACAGCCGGAACGAAGACGCTCTATGTGAAGGTCATGGATGGCGCCGGTCCCGATGCCAGCACCATTGTTCGGGCCGTCACGTTCACTGTTGGAGCATTGAATATCGCGCCTGAAATCCTCGTCAGCGGCGATACCGAATGGACCATCCCTGATACGGGGACGACCAAACCGTTCCAGGGCTTCTCCTTCGAGGATGATGACGCCGGACCGGACGATGAGATCACGGTCACTATCACGTTCGACGGCAGTCACGGCTCTCTTACCAGCGCTTTAGGCCAGCAGAATCGGGACTACTTCTATGATCCGGTGAACAATACTTTCACGGTCAAGGGAGCCGTTGGCTGGGTGAACCAGATCGTCCAGCAACTGACCTTCAATCCGGAGGATCAATTCGCCGGTCGGCCGGATCGGGCGACCCAGTTCTCGGTCCAAGTCGAGGACACTCACGGTGCGACGGCCGCTCAACCCCGAACCGTCACCATCATCGACACGCCGGCCAACGAGAATTCGACTCTGACAATCGATAACGATGCGGAGCATTTCGTTGTTCTGGACAATGGCCAGGGGAATGCCGGCGTGGTACGTCCCTTTGCCGGTCTCGATCTCGAGGATCGCGAAAACAATACCATTACCCTAAGTGTGAAATTCCGTGCCGCTAACGGGACGCTCGGCAATATCGATACGGTCCCGGGAACCGTAAGTGTAGGTTACAGTGCTCCCGACAATCAGGGGCTCGTGACGTACTTCTTCGTCGGAAAGGCAGCAGATCTTGAAACCTTCCTTGACAACGTCACCTTCGACGCGACCAATGACTCCGCCGCAGGCGGGCTAGTCACAACGACGTTCACCTTCGCCCTCTCGGATGGTCTCCATCTGCTCATCGATGCGCCGGAAACGGTGACGGTGGTAACCGAGTCGAGCGCGAACGGGCGTCCGGTTCTGTTCATTGCGCCCGATACGAGAACGACCAATGCGATGGACGACGGCTTGGCCGTCTATCCGTTCCGGGGCGTGGATCTGTCGGATGCCGAGGATGACGATCTGGTCCTGACGATTACCTTCAGCGGTACGGCGGACCAGCTTCAAGGCGCGGGCAGTGCCACCTTCGTCTCGAATGCGGATGGAACCGTCACCTTCAGGTTCGTCGGTAAAGCGGATGCTCTGGATGCTGCTCTGCATAATCTGACTTTCAATCCCCAGAATGGCTCGGCGGATAGTGGAGCGGTTGACACCGTTTTTACCATCAGCGTGAGCGATGCCTTGCACCTGCCCGTGATCGATCATGTCACCGTACATACGCAGGACGGCGACGACACAGGCAACATGCGGCCCGAGATCTACATCCTGACGGGTACGGAAACGACGGGTGCAATGAGCGATGGTCCTGTCGTTTATCCGTTCCGAGGTGTCGATATCTCGGATGCGGAGAACGATACGCTTGTTCTGACGATCTCGTTCGTGGCGGCCACGGGAGCGTTGCTAGGCACCGGCCTTCCCACGACGTGGACGCAGATGAATGGGATCCGGACCTATGTGCTCACGGGAAAGGCCGACGAGCTGGACGCGATCCTGCATGGCCTGTCGTTCGACCCGACCGATGGATTGACGGGTTCCGCTTCAGTTACGACGGCCTTTACGATCACGGTCCAGGACTCGACCCATTCTCCTGTAACGGGCCAGGTGGAGGTCGTAACGGCGCCTTATGGCTCGGGCATCACGAACGCAGCGCCCAGCATTGAGATCGCTCAGGGTTCGGACACGACATGGGCCACGGATAATGGCTCCGCCGTTTACCCGTTCTATGGCGTCGGCATCACGGACGCGGAGAATGACATCCTCGTTCTGACCATCCGGTTCAGTGATGCGGCCGGCGAGCTCGAAGGCTTACTTGGGTGGGACGTCGCCACATCGCTCGTGAATGGTATTCGCACCTACACCATCACGGCTAATGTCGGTTCTTTGACCGAATTCCTGCACGGCTTGTCATTCAATCCGACCGACGACTCGGCGTCGAATGCGCCGACAGGCGTGAGCACGATCTTCGATATCTCGGTTCAGGATCCCATGCACGAGCCGGTTACGGCCCAGGTGACGGTCCGCACGACCCATGGCACGGATCCGGCTCCGAATGCCGAGCCGAGCGTGACATTCTTCCCTGGAACACAGGTGACGCCCGCCACCGACGACGGTCCTGTGGTGGCGCCATTCCGTGGCATCGATCTGACGGATAGCGACGGTGATACGCTGATCGTCACGGTCTCCTTCAACGGAAACCTCGGAACGCTGACCGGCTATAACCCGAATGACCCGAGTGTGCAGGTTGCGACTTCAGGCAACGTCGTGACCATCACCTTCGCGGGTACGGCCGATGCACTGGACGGTATCCTTCACGCTCTCCGCTACGATCCGGCCCATTATGATCCCGACAATCCTATCGATGGTCTCATCGGTCCGCATATCTTCTCGATTACGGTCCAGGACGCATATCATTACCCGGTCAGCACGTGGGCCACGGTGAACACATCCGATGGCGAGACATCGACTGATCAAAACCGTGCCCCGGTCGCTCCCGGCTGGTCGGACGATGCCGCAAGGAAGACGATCGCCGAGACCGCCGCGCCTGGGTCAGAGGTGGGTACCCTGCATGTTGTTGACCCGGACAATGACGATGTGGCGGTCGGCTTCTGGTACGACAACGCCATGCACCGGGGGAGCCAGGACAACCGGTTCGAGATCGTCGGCGGCGCTGTAAAGGTGCTCAACGCCTTCGTCGATGGAGACATTCCGGATCTTCCCTATCTTGTGCGGGCCGTGGATATCCATGGTGCTTACACCGAGAGCACGATCCATATCGCGATCAACGATACGGGCGCCAATCAGGCGCCCGTCGTGGACGGCGTCAACAGCGGCGCCGGACCGGCGGTCGCGACGATCGGCTTCCTGGAGACGGTTCTGGCCAATGGGTTCGTAGCGCAGATCGTCGCGCACGACGACGGCAGCCTGGCTGATCTTCGGTACTTCATGAATGACCAGAGCGGCCTGTTCGATATCGACCAGGCGACCGGCAGGATCACCCTGCGGGCGGGCCTCGACTACGAAACGCTGACGCAGCACAGCTGGACCATCAGCGTATGGACGAGAGACCAGCAGGGCAACGGCTTTGAGTCCGCCCATGTAGACATCACGATCAACCTCGAGGATGTGAACGAGGCGCCGACGGAGGTGACCTTCGGAACATTTGCGACGCTGCGGGTTGGAGACCTCGACAACACGAGTCTCGTTCTTGTTGGTTCGAACGATCCCGATGTGCTGAACGATCAGTTCCGGATCAATCACTACAAGTTCCTTGTGAACGGTGCGCTGAGTCTGAGGAGTGATGACGGTTTATTCGAAATTGACGAAGTGTCCGGGCAGGTGCGCCTGACGCGGACCCTCGTCGACACGGATGCGAACACGACCCACACGTTTACGATCGTCGCTTATGACGTAGCTCATCCCGAGCTTCGGGTGGCGTCGGCTGAGCAGACTGTGACGATCGGGGCGGAGCAGGCGAACCAAGCACCAACGGATCTTGGCTGGTCTGGAAATTGGGCGCGCGAGTGGTCACAGAATGGGTTCACGATCGGCTCTCTGTTGCCAGTCGATACTGATGGACCGTCAGGAGCGTACACGTTCAAGTTCGTGATTGGCACGGATGGATCGGGTAATGCGATTCTGTCGGATCAAGACGCGGCTGGTCGGTTCTACATCGATGGCGACCGATTGAAGGTGCTCGACGGTACCAAGCTCGACTTCGAGGTATCGCGCTCTCACTCAGTGACAATCCAGGTTTCGGATGGGTCTGGTACATTCCAGAAGCAGATGAGCATTACAGTGCGCGACTGGTTCAATGAAATCGGAACGGGCACCGCAGCGAACGAAACCTTCAAAGGCGGCAGAGGTGACGACGCATTCTCCGGCGGCGGGGGCGATGACGTTCTGCATGGCGGCTATGGTTACGATGATCTCACGGGCGGCACAGGCCACGACGCCTTCGTATTCGATACGGATCTGATCGCTGACGAATTCGATACCATCCAAGACTTTACCGCTGGAGAAGACATTATTCGGCTGAGCGCTGATGTGTTCCAGTTGTGGGACTATCAGGGTGGTGAACTGACGGACGATGTGTTCGTGGTTGGGCCTGCGGCGACCTTGGACACGCATAGGATCATCTACGATCCCGACTCCGGCGCGCTCTACTTCGATGAGGACGGCTCAGGTGAGGCAGCAGCGGTCATGTTCGCGTGGCTCGCCAATAGCGCAACCCTGGACAGGTCGGCGTTTATAGTGATATAACGTAGCAAGATATCGAGGCTGCGAAACACGGTCCGATTTTGTCTCATAAGTGAAATGGTATAAACTTAATAAAGAGGGGCCGATGGCGATCTTTTACAATCTCGCAATGGAAGCGGTTAACGGAACAAGCACCGATCCGACCAATTCTGCGGCCCTCAACTTCAACGAGAATTCAGATGTTGGGCTGATTGTCGCAAAGATTACCGGCTTCGATCCTCAGGAGGATCTTTCGAAAGTCATTCTTACTCCAGATACCGCGAATGGCGCACCTGGAGATGACTTTGGGCGCTATGGAATCAGATGGGATGCCGGTTTCAACAGCTGGGTTGTCTATTTGAAGCGTCCTAATGGAGACACGACGACGCCTGCTTCCACATTGTGGAACTTCGAGGACAAGAACGGTCCGACGAATGTTTGGACGAACACCATCCAGTTCTCCGTGGGCTTTCAGACGGGCTACACACCAAAGGCAGATTACGGTCTTGCCTTCACGTTCAACATCCAGAATGTGAATGAGGCAGTCAGTGCAGTCAATTTCGGAGCTCAGTCGACGATTACGGGAGGTACGACGGGTGCCGGTGCAACCGTCGTCAAGGCAACCTGGGTTGATCCTGATCTTCTTACGGCATTCAAAAACAATAAATATGCGTTCCTGGTGGGTGGCAACCTGCTGACCGTGGACGGCAAGTTCACGATCAATGAGACGACTGGCCAGATCACGACGAACCAAGCAATCACATCGACGGATGGAACGTCAAAGGATTTGATCGTCGTTGCCTACGATGTCGGCAATAACACCCTTCAAAAGCAACAGAGCTATCAGGTTGCGATCACGCAGGCGGCACCGACACCTCCGACGATTGCGGCGGCGACGACGACGGTGAGCGGGGAGTCGACGGGCACGGTCTACCCGACGCCGTTCAACGGCGCCCTGTCGGTGAGCTACGGCAACGACCTGGACCCGCTGACGGTGGAGGTGTCGTTCGCGGCGGCGAACGGCGCGTTCCAGGGCCAGGTGGCCGGGGGCGACGCGACCACCAAGATCTACAGCTTCACGGGCACGAAGAGCCAGGTGAACGCCTGGCTGGCGGGGCTGCAGTTCAACCCGACGGACAGCTATAGCGGCGCGGGCCAGAACACCACCTTCACCGTGCAGGTGAAGCCGCAGGGCGCGGGCGCGTGGTCGGCCAGCAGCACGGCGATCACGGTGGCGGCGGACATCAACAACAACGCGGCGTTCACCGCGGGGGCGGGGGACCAAGCGGTGTCGGTCGGGGCGACGATCACCCCGTTCGCCGCCATCGCGTTGACCGACGCGGAGAACGACGACGTCACCCTGACGGTGACGTTCGCGGCCGGCGGCGGCACCTGGGGCGGGCTGACGAGCGGCGGCGGCGTGACGGTGGTGAACAACGCCGGCACCGGCTCGATCACGTTCACCGGCAAGGCCTTGGCCGTGTCGAACTTCCTCGACAACGTGACCTTCACGCCGACGGCGGCGGGCACGAAGACGTTCTCGTACACGGTGGTCGACCAGCACACCGGCACCGGCCAGCACACGGCCGTGGCCGGAGCCCCCTCCACCGTCACGGCGACGGCGCCGAACCAGGCCCCAACCGATCCGACAGCTGCAGCGACCATCAATGAGCGTTCCGGCGACGGTACGCCCGTGCTCGTCATGGACGATTTCGATGACGACGGACAGGCAATTTCCTACACCTTCGCTGTCGCGCAGGATGCTGCCCACAAGATCAGCCTGGATGGGAAGTTCCGGATCGAAAACAACAAGATCGTTGTCAACGCACCCAACGGAACAACGCTCTCCGAAGTGGCGCAGGATACGACCCTGCCGAACTATGCCATCATCGCCGATGACGGCTCGGGTGCACCGAACGGCACCGTCACGGGCAATGTGTCCATCACCGTGAAGAACGTGCCGCTCCTGTCGATCGCCGCCATCACGACCGGACCGGTGGTCGAGGGTGATGCCGGCTTCGTGGATTACGTGTTCCGCGTCACGCGGGATTCGACGGGAAGCACGTCAACGGCTACCTGGACCGTGAGTGGCACCGGGATCGATGCCAACGATTTCCAGGACCTGACTGGTATCGTCAGCTTCTCGGGGACCGATATCTTCCAGAATATTACCTTGAAGGTGAGAGCCGACCGGGTTGCAGAACTCGCCGAGACCTTCACTGTCACGCTGGGCAATTTGCAAGGTGCGGCTATCAATCCCGGCCAAGGCAGCGCGACGGGCTCGATCACCGACGACGACAATGCTCCGAGCTTCGCGATCCGCGCCGGACAGGAAACTCATAGCGGCGACGTCGGAACCGCTATCGCCGGCATTTTGTCGGGTGTCGACATCGACGATCTCGACGGTGACGATCTCACCCTGACCGTATCGTTCCAGAACGTGAAGGGTGAGCTTGCCGGGATGGTGCCTGGCGGTGGCGTGCAGGTTACCGATAACGGTACGGATGGGAACGGCGTTCGGAAGTTCACACTGATGGGCTCTGCGACTGCCATCGAAACCTTCCTTGCCGCAGTCACCTTCACGGCGGCTGCCGCAGGGCAGACAGACTTCTCGTTCACCGTGACGGACACCTTCAACCCGATTAAGACCTTCACCAACGCGGTGAATGTCGTCGGTACGGTGCCGGACAATCCGCCTCCGCCAACCCCGTCGGGCACCCACACGGTGCATGAGGGCAAGACCAACGGCTTCGTTGTCAAGACGCTTCCGCTTAAAGACGGTGCCGTCGATATTGGATATACGTTCGAAAATCCAATGAATGATACCGGAGGAAAGGTCAGCGAGGACGGACGGTTCGAGATTGTCGGCAATGAAATCCGTGTGCGCGGCGGTGTGGACTGGGTTCCTCTCACAGCAGACTACACGCGAACCTACCGGATCACGGCCACCGATGGCGTCACTCCCGTCACCGGCGGCGTGACGATCACCGTGAAGAACAATGTCGGCCCGACGATTGCCCCGATCACCGCATCCGGCAGCGGTCAGGCTGGTGCGAACGGAACGATCGTCGTCAGCGAGAATGCTGGCGCCGTCGAGATCGGCACGGTGACGGCGTCCGACCCGGATGCCAACCTTGATGGACGTACTCTGTCCTACTCGTTGGCTGATACGCATAACGGCCTGTTCACGATCGACGCCACCGGCAAGATCAAGATCGCCAATGCTGACCGGTTGCAGGTCGGCGCGGACACGCCGTACCAGCTAACGGTCCGGGTATCGGACGGCAGCATTGACGACGTGGCGACACAAACCATCACCGTCGTTGTGAAGGATGCGCCGGTCAACCCACCCAACAACGCCCCGACGGGCCTGTCGCTGAGCAATGCTTCCGTCCTGGAGTACACCCTGCCGGGTGCGGAAATCGGCACGCTTTCGGCTGCCGATGCGAATGGTGATGTTCTCACCTACACGCTCCTCGACAATGCGGGTGGCCGTTTCGCCATCTCCTCTGGCAACAAGCTCGTGCTGGCCGGACCGGGCGTCAATTTCGAAGAGGCTGCGTCTCACCAGATCAAGGTGAGGGTCGCCGATGGTCACGGGGGTGTGCAGGATCAGGTCTTCACCATCAATGTCGGTGACCAGCTCACCTTGAACAAGCGCGGCACGAAGAAGGCCGACAAGATGAACGGCTCCGCCCTGGACGACATCCTCAAGGGCGGCACCGGCACGGCGAAGGACATCATCAAGGGATTGGCCGGTGACGACCAGCTCTTTGGCGAGAACGGTGACGATTCTCTCCTGGGTGGCGATGGCATCGACAGTCTGTTCGGCGGCAAAGGCAACGACACCTTGAAGGGCGAAGCCGGCAAGGATCTCCTGAAGGGCGAGGCCGGCAACGATAAGATGTACGGGGGCATCGGCAACGACGCCCTCTTCGGCGGCAAAGGCAACGACCTTCTCAAGGGCGACGCCGATGACGACGTCCTCAACGGTGAGGAAGGTCACGACAAGCTTTATGGTGGTGCCGGCAACGACACCTTCGTCTTCAACAAAAAGACCAGCAAAGCGGCGAACTTCGATCAGATCTATGACTTCAAGTCGGGTCAGGACAAGCTCTTCCTTGATAACGCTGTGTTCAAGAAGCTCGGAACGACGGGTACATTCGATGTGCCCGCAAAGCTCGACGTCACGATGTTCAAGGCCAACAAGGCCACGGACAAGAACGACTACCTGGTCTACAAGGGCGGCGTGCTCTACTACGATGCCGACGGTTCCGGCAAAGGCGCCGCAGTCGAGATCGTGAAGGTCAAAGGGCTGAAGGTCACGGATATCTGGGTTATCTGACGAGCCTATCGGTTTTGACCTCAACTCCGGCGGGGCTCCTGCCGGAGTTTCTTCTTGGAAGAACCCAAAGGGTGCGAGCTTGTGAAGCGCTGTTCGAAGAGTAACGCATCGGCGTGGATGAGAGAATAACGACCGCGCTAGAGCCTCGGACCCGAAAGTGGACTCCCCTTTCGGGTCCGAGGCTCCTTCTCTGGGCTGGCGCATCGGATGAGGCGGAGAGCTGGGGCCACTTTTCGCTGACGCGGCTCTCTGGGTCCGTCCGAGGCGCTAACAGTTCGCGGACCGAACGCAGCAAGAGATTTCGGATTTTGCGACTACTAGAACATTGTGCGGGAAACGGGATCCGGCTGTCGTTGACGCGGCCCTTCGGGGCCGCAACGACGCTGCTTTGCTCAAAGAAGAACGCATCGGATGGGAATCCAAAAGTGGATTTCACCTTTGGGTCCGATGCTTTAGGGGCCATAGCCCTGGCAGATCTCCGCGAGTGCGGGGGTTTTCCGAGGGCAGATAACTATTTTTAGTATTAACTTAGTTTGTATTTAATATATGCAAGCTTATAGTTGTACTCAATTGTTATATCTCGCGGTTTGAAAAAGAAAAAACCAGTTCTCCTCTGAAGATGGTCATGGACGATACGCCGGATCAGGACGCCGAAGCGGCGCCTCACATCGATTTCATCATCGACCAGACTTGGCGCTCGACCAAGCTTGAAGAGTTGGAGAACGCCCTCAATGTCTTCGTGTCGCCCCAGCGTCTTACGCCGGCATCTCGCGACAGGTCGGCGGGTGGAATGTTCGGGTATCGAGGACATTTCGATCTTGGCATCTTCCGGCTCCACGTCGAAAGCGACGTCGAGATAGACCAATCCCCGGAGGAAGCTGACGATCGGATGGCTTTCGTGGTCAGCCCGAGCCAACCCAGCCAGCTTGAGATCAATCGAGAATCTTTCACGATCTCACAACGCCAGGGCGTCATCTTCTCCTCCGGACCCCAGCGGATGCTCACGATTCCGAAGGATGCGGAGCATCGCGTGCTCATCACGAGCCGGCACAAGGTTGCGGAATGCTGCGCCAAACTTCTTGGCTATGAAATTCCGGGCTTTCTCGACTTCGATACCGGGGTCGATCTGGAGGCCCCGACCGGACATAGCTGGCTGAGGCTTTTGGAATATGTGGAGACGGAGTTATCCGACCCGGAGGCTCTTATCAGGCACTCGCCCATAGCTTGGCGGCAATTCGAGCAATCCCTGCTCACCGGGCTTCTTCTGTCCCAACGCCACACCTACACCGATGCGCTTCTGCGGCCCCAATCCGCGGCCGCGCCCTTTTATGTAAAGCGCGCCGAAGCCTATATCGAAGCGCATTATTCCGAGCCGTTATCGCTTGCGGATATCGCCAATTATGCGGGAGTGAGTGCCAGGAGCCTGCAGAATGGCTTCCAGAACTTCCGTGGCATGACTCCCATGGCCTTTCTTCGGTCCGTTCGCCTGCAGCACGTGAACAGGGCATTGCTCGCGGCGGATCCGGCTGTCGGCACCGTAACGGAGATTGCGCTCGCTTGCGGCTTTGGCCATTTGGGTGAGTTCGGCGCTCTCTACAAGCGCACGTTCGGCGAAACCCCAAAGCAGACCCTGTCAAAAGCCATGTATCGCTGAGCTCCACGCATCACGGGTGATCGGGGGGCTCGGCTCGCCATGATCGGATCCGGTCAATTCAATTGCTCGATTGCACCGGCCTTTCAGGAGGTCACGGTGATGAAACCGCGCAGCCCTTGGCCGGCGAGAGCTTTGAGGGGTTGTCTTGAAATGAGGTTTCGTTTTGCGGCCTGTGTCATGAAACTCAGTTTCTTTTCTGCCGCGTCAGCGAAGACTGGTCGAGCATCAAAGTGAAGGGTCCAAAACGTTTTCTGCGCAATTTCGACAGGTCGTGCGCTTTTCCGATTTCCGCAAAGGAAGACCGATGCCACCTTTTCCCCCACAGCGAGGAGGGGCGTTCCGCTCCGACGAACTGGAGATGGCTAAATCGGTATGTACTCTTGGAAAGAAACGATGCCTAAAGATCGGGACTGCATTGAACTGCCAAGAATGCCATTTTCAGCCCTCATCACATGTTGGGGCTTAGGGCTATCCTTGCGGAAATTTAAGCATTCCTCCCCCCATACGGTACGGTTCCACCTGATCCGTGGCCGCGTTCTCCTCAGCCTCGGCCAGTATGATCAGGCCATCGACGATTTCAGAAGTGCATTGCGCTTGGACTGGCGGCACGAACAAGCGGCTTACTGGCTCAACAAGGCGACCCGCGCCATCCCACATGCGGATGGGACGCGATCTCTGTCCTGACTTTCGCGTGCGAGCAGAGACGCCGGAGTGCAAGTCCATCGTCACCATGAACGGGGCTCGCCGGATCGCGCGATCGCCCGCAGATTGGCCCAGGGCAGGACATGGCTATCCCTTCAACCGTTTTTCGACGTTCCGTCAGAAAGTTCTTCGGCGAAATGGAGCGGGTTCGCCGTTCGAAAATGTGGCTCACCACAGAATAGGGAAAATTTCACTCAAGCGGAGGCAGCTCCAGCGCCTTGGGCGGATCGCGATTGGTGTGCCGATAACCCGGAGGGCCATGCTGGTGAAAGGCAGATCCGGATTTCACTCACGCGGGCCTTCAGTTCGCTGACGCAGCTCCGCGGCCCTCTGGCAAGATCGACGTCAGCAGCGGGCCAGGCCAATCGAGAGACAATGCGGGGCCGCGCCCGGCGGTGCACCTCCCCAAATTGGGTTTCCGGGTGGTTCCCAGGAGCGGATCAGCTGTTCTTGGCCGGCGCCGAAATGGCCGGTCTCTCTTGATCTGACCCTTCCGCCCGTCATGCCGAGCCTCTCTCCATTGTTGGATGCCGCCGTTCTCGTGGATGCGATCTCCCGGCAGAGCGATGCGAGCAAGATCGTCGATACCGTCCTCGATGGCCTTCGCGAACGTTTCGGATACAGGAATATCCTGCTGCTGCTTCTCGATGGATCGCGCGGAGTTCTGATCACGCGCGGAAGTCGCGGCTACGAGCGGACGGGCAGTACATCGGAGGTGCGCCTCGGTGACGGTCTCATCGGCGTGGTTGCGACTGATGGGCGTCTCATCCATGCGGATGGCATGGACGACGAGACGCAGCCGGCCGGCGGGGGCCGCGGGGAGACCGTGGAAGGGACGGTGCCGGGCCCGCTGAGCCGGATCGGCGTTCCGATGATCGTGCAAGGAAAAGTCACAGGCGTGCTGTTCGCCGAAAGCCGGGAGCGGTTCGCTTTTGGTGCCGACGATCAGGCGGTCATGACGATCATCGCATGCCAGATCGGAGCCTCCCTCGCTCTCGCGGAGGCTCCGGCGGCAGAGGAGCATGCTTCCAAGACCCACAAATCTTTCGATTCACCGGAAGAGCGCGTGTTCCGCGTGTCGCATCACACGCTGGACGACAGCATCTTCATCGACAACGAATACCTCATCAAGGGTGTCGCGGGCCGGTTGCTGATGTTCATGCTCGATGTGCATCAGCGCGAAGGACGGGTCGGGTTCACAAACCGGGAGCTTCGGCTCTCGGCCACTATGCGGTTGCCCGAGGTCAAGGACAATCTCGATACGCGATTGCTTCTTCTCCGGCGCCGCCTGGAAGAGAAGGGGGCACCGGTCCGGCTCGCCCGAGTCGGACGCGGGAGGATTCTGCTCCAACCCCATGGTGTCCCGCTCCTCGACCGCGTGGAGATCTAGCACCATGCAGCCTTCGGGGCCTGTTCGGGCGGCGCGCTCTTCAAGAGGTGAGGGGCCGCCTCACGAGAAGAGTCCGCTTTTCGCGCCACCTTTCCCCACGATCCGTCTTTTTCCCATCGCTTAGGGCATTCCGGCAACGGCCATCATCAGCCGTTCGATGTCTTCCGGTCGTGACAGCCGGTGGTCACCGTCCTTGATCAGGGTCAGCGACACGCTGTCCCCCGGCAGGTGCTCGACGAGGCGCAGAGCATGGTCCCACGGGACGTCGGGATCCTCCATGCCCTGCAGGATATGAACCGGGCAGCCGGTCTGGATCGGGCGGTCGAGGATGAGGTGGCGGCGCCCGTCCTCGATCAGCTTCCAGGTGATCGGATAGGGGTCGTCCGAATAGGCGGAAGGCCTGTGATAGACCCCGGTTTCCTGCACGCCCTTCCGAAGAGCCTCGGGGAAGCGGTCCCACATGAGCCGCTCCGTCATGTCGACCGCCGGGGCGATGAGGACCATGCCCGCTGGGGCGATCTCGGGCCGCGTCTCCATGAGGTGGCGGGCCGCCAGCAGGCTGATCCACCCGCCCATGGACGAGCCGACGAAGATGGGACGTTCGGTCACGAATCGCTCGATGACGGACAGCGCATCCTCGAGCCAGCGGGAGATGGTCCCGTCCTCGAAGTCTCCCCCCGATTCGCCGTGCCCGCTATAATCGAACCGCAGGAAGGCGCGGCCGTTCTCCTTCGCCCAGTCGTCGAGGGCTGTCGCCTTGGTGGCGCGCATGTCGGATTTGAATCCGCCGAGCCAGACGACGGGAGGGCCTTTGCCCTCCCGGAATAAAACCGCGATGGGGCGGGCATCCTGGCCTACCGTGACGCTTTGCGGCATGGTTAACTCATCCTCAACTGCTTTGAAGCAACCGTTTCTAGATGATTCTTTTGAGAAGGCTCTTACATCCGTGAGTTTTTCAACGCGACCCGGCGGAGGGGCGGCATTTCCGTCCTCTCATGTGCATCCGCTGGAGGGTCGGACCATCCTGCAGATCGTGCCCGAGCTCGAAGCCGGAGGGGCCGAGCGCACCACGGTCGATATCGCCGAGGGCTTGGTCCATGCCGGCGCCCGCGCCCTCGTGGCGACGGAGGGCGGGCGGCTCGTCGGCGAGCTCCAGACCAAGGGCGGCGTATGGATCCCGTTCCCGGCGGCCACGAAGAATCCGTTTTCCATGCTCGTCAACGTGCGAAAGCTCGCCCGGATCTGCCATCAGGAGCGGGTTTCCCTCGTCCATGCGCGCTCCCGGGCACCCGCCTGGGTGGGCCTGGGGGCCGCGCGCTCCCTGAACATTCCCTTCGTCACCACCTATCACGGCAGCTATTCCGGCCGGTCGTCGGTCAAGGTCCTGTACAATTCCGTGATGGCGCGGGGCGACGCGGTCATCGCCAATTCGCACTACACCGGCGAGCTGATCCGCTCGGTCTACCCGCAGGCCGGGGACCGTATCCGGGTTATCCACCGGGGAACCGACTTTTCCGTCTTCTCTCCCCATGCGGTGGCCCCGGAGCGGATCGAGGCCCTGCGGAAGGCCTGGGAGGTCGCCCCGCACGAACGCGTGGTCCTGCTGGCGGCCCGACTTACCGGATGGAAAGGGCAGAAGGTGCTGATCGAGGCGGCGGCCAGGCTGCGCGATGCCGGCCTCAGCGATGTAGCCTATATCCTCGCGGGCGATCCCCAGGGGAGGGAGGCCTATGAGAAGGAGCTCGACAGCCTGATCGCGGCCCGCAAGCTGAAGGGCATCGTCCGGCGGGTCGGCCATTGCACCGATATGCCGGCCGCCTTCCTGGCGGCGTCGGTCGTGACCGTGCCCTCGACGGAGCCGGAGGCCTTCGGGCGCTCGGCCGTGGAGGCCCAGGCGATGGGAACGCCCGTGGTCGTGTCCGATCTGGGGGCCGTGCCGGAGACGGTCCTGGCCCCGCCGGCCGTCCCGCCGCAGGAGCGGACCGGCTGGAGGATCCCGGCTGGAGACGTCGATGCCCTGGCCGAAGCGGTCGGGGCGGCGCTGGGCCTGGGAGCCAGCGCCAGAATCGCCCTCGGGACCAGGGCCCGGTCCCATGTGGAGCGCCATTTTTCGCTCGAGCGCATGGTATCCAGCACCCTCGATGTGTATTCAGCCCTCCTGACAGGCCGTTTTACCCATCGGACGAGTTGACTTCCCGCAGATTTGCGCGAAATGTCGATTCATTCGTGGCAAGGCTGAGCATACCAGCAGGGATTCCTCCGGAGTCCCCGGTCGGCGGCCTAGCCCTCAACAGGAGATACGAGCCATTCGCAGACCAATGAGAGCCATGCCGGTGCCGCAGAAGGACGGACCGCGCGCCAACCGAGACATTCGCGGTGTTCGCGAAGTGCAGCTGATCGACGATGCAGGGCAGAACCGAGGCGTTGTGCCCTTCTTCGATGCCCTCAAGGTGGCCGAAGAGGCCGGCCTCGATCTCGTAGAGATCTCGCCGAACGCCAATCCTCCCGTCTGCAAGATCCTCGATTACGGTAAATTCCGCTTTCTCGAGCAGAAGAAGGCCGCCGAGGCCCGAAAGAAGCAGAAGACGGTCGAGGTCAAGGAAATCAAGCTGCGTCCCGGCATCGACGACCACGATTACGAGGTCAAGATGAAGGCCATGAAGGGCTTCTTCGAGGAAGGCAACAAGGTGAAGATCACCCTGCGCTTCCGTGGCCGCGAGATGGCGCACCAATCCCTCGGTCTGAAGGTGCTGGACCGGGTCAAGGCCGATGTGGGCGATCTGGCCAAGGTCGAGATGGAGCCGAACTTCGAGGGCCGCCAAGTCGTCATGGTCCTGGCGCCGCGGTAAGGGCTCTCTTTCCCAAGCGAAATTCACGGCCGTCGGGGTTCCGGCGGCCATTGCTTTTTGGGCGCCCTTCTGTCATAAGCCGCCCTTCATTGAACCGCCCGGCTGTTAGGGCTGCCGTGGCGGTTCGTTTTGCTCAATGCAGCAATGAAAAGGCCAAGGTGCGGCTTGCCGCTCCGGACGCCTGTCCAAAGGAGAGCCAAATGCCCAAGCTGAAGACGAAGTCTGGCGCGAAAAAGCGCTTCAAGATCACTGGCACCGGCAAGGTCGTTTACGCCCAGGCCGGCAAGCGCCACGGGATGATCAAGCGGACCAACAAGCAGATCCGCAACCTGCGCGGCACCACGACCCTGTTCGAGGGCGATGCGTACAACGTGAAGAAGTACTTCCTGCCGAACGGCTAAGGCGGTTCTTTCTCTACATCCCGGATTTTGAAGGAGTTTTTCCATGGCCCGCGTCAAACGGGGCGTTACCGCCCACGCCAAGCACAAGAAGGTTTTCAAGGCCGCCAAGGGTTTCTACGGCCGCCGCAAGAACACGATCCGCATCGCCAAGCAGGCGGTCGAGAAGAGCATGCAATATGCCACTCGCGACCGTCGCAACAAGAAGCGCACCTTCCGCGCTCTCTGGATCCAGCGTCTCAACGCTGCCGTCCGCACGCATGGCTTGACCTATTCCCGATTTATCGATGGTCTCGGCAAGGCTGGGATCGAGGTGGATCGCAAGGTTCTGTCCGAAATGGCCATCCATGAGCCGGCGGCTTTCGCCGCTTACGTGGACGCCGCCAAGGCCGCCCTGCCGCAGCAGGCCGCCTAAGGTCGGATAGACCGGATTTCGGTGCGGCTGGCCTGTTCAGCCGCACCGCCTTACTCCCCCTTCTCCGAGACCATTCGCGCTGACGGCCTTTTTGCGCTGTCGGTCGCACTTTCGCGGCTCGGAAGACTTGACGGTTCCCGCGCCGCGCCTCACTCAAGGCGCCTGAATTTGGCGCACGCATCTGGCCAGGGACCGATGACCACCGATCTCAACCAACTCGAAACTGACCTGCTGACCCAGGTCGATGCCGCCGGCGACGAAGCGGCTCTCGAAACCGTGCGCGTTGCCGCGCTCGGCAAGAAGGGCTCCGTCTCCGAGCTCCTGAAAACCCTCGGCTCCATGACGCCCGAGGAGCGCAAGGAACGCGGACCGCTCATCAACGGCCTGCGCGACAAGGTGCAGACCGCCATCGCGGCCAAGAAAGACACGCTCGCCGAGGCCGCGCTCGAAGCCCGACTGACGGCCGAGCGCATCGACGTGACGCTCCCCGTGTCCGAGGCGCCCGAAGCCCGTGGCCGCATCCACCCCATCAGCCAGGTGATCGAGGAACTGACGGCGATCTTCGCCGATATGGGCTTCTCCGTGGCCGAGGGACCGGACATCGAGACGGATTACCTCAACTTCACGGCCCTCAACTTCCCCGAAGGTCATCCGGCCCGGGAAATGCACGACACCTTCTTCCTCGCTCCCGACGAGAAGGGCGAGCGCAAGGTGCTGCGCACGCATACCTCGCCGGTGCAGATCCGGACGATGACGTCGAAGGCGCCGCCGATCCGGGTGATCATTCCCGGCCGGACCTATCGCCACGACTCGGACCAGACCCACACGCCGATGTTCCACCAGGTGGAAGGCCTCGTCATCGACAAGCAGGCCAACATCGCGCACATGAAATGGGTCCTGGAGGAGTTCTGCAAGGCCTTCTTCGAGGTCGAGCAGGTGAAGATGCGCTTCCGCCCGTCGTTCTTCCCCTTCACGGAACCATCCGCCGAAGTGGACATCCAGTGCTCGCGCAAGGGCGGCGAGATCCGCTTCGGCGAGGGTACGGACTGGCTCGAGATCCTGGGATGCGGCATGGTCCATCCGAACGTGCTGAGGAATTGCGGTCTTGATCCCGACGAGTACCAGGGCTTCGCCTGGGGCATGGGCATCGACCGCATCGCCATGCTGAAATACGGCATGCCGGACCTGCGCCCCTTCTTCGAGGCCGATGTGCGCTGGCTGAACCATTACGGCTTCCGCCCGCTCGACATCCCGAGCCTCGTGAGCGGCCTGACGTCATGAACAGCCTCGACGCCCAGCTGGATAGTCTCTCGAAGGAAGAGCGAGAGATTGCCGTAAAGGAGCTGAGGCAGGCGTTCGATGCGCGTTTGAGGCCGCATGGCTTCAAGCGCGATGCCTTGACCTGGCGTCTTCTGACGCCCGATGCTGTCTGCCTGGTGAATATTCAGAAGTCAGCCGGGGGAGGGCGCGTTTATGTCAATCTCGGCATCTTGCTCCGCTGGATCGAGGATATTCAGGACCCTAAAGAATACGAATGTCACCTTCGCTCGCGGATAGCGGGGCTCTGTCCACCTGATCTCGAGCCGAGGCTCGATACCGTTTCCTATACTGACATCTTCAGCAAGTCGGAGCGCTTGTCCCTTCTGGTCGATGCACTGGAGCAGTTTGCCATTCCTGCGATGCTCGGCATGGCTACAAGGGAAGCGCACCATAAGTTTCTAGAGAGCTACGAGAACGCTCCCACTCGAGCATCTGGTGCCTGGGGCTTGGCGCAGCCGGCCGTGATACAGAAATTCCGCGAGTCAAAGTCATGAAATTCACCCTCTCCTGGCTGAAGGATCACCTCGACACCTCGGCCTCCCTCGACGAGATCGTCGAGACGCTCACCCGCATCGGCCTCGAGGTCGAAGGCGTCGAGGACAAGGCGAAGACGCTGGCGCCCTACAAGGTGGCCTATGTGATCTCCGCCGTGCAGCACCCCAATGCCGACCGCCTGCGCGTCTGCATGGTCGATACGGGCGAAGGCGCGCCGATCCAGGTCGTGTGCGGCGCTCCCAATGCCCGCACGGGCATGAAGAGCGTGTTCGCGCCGCCCGGCACCTACATTCCGGGCAAGAACATCACGCTGGGCGTCGGCACCATCCGGGGCGTCGAGAGCGCCGGCATGCTGTGCTCGGCGGCGGAGCTCGAAATCTCCGATGATCACGACGGCATCATCGACCTTCCAGCCGATGCGCCCGTGGGCGTTCCCTACGCGGCCTATGAAGGCCTCGACGATCCGGTGATCGAGATCAACCTCACGCCGAACCGGCCGGACTGCACGTCGATCCACGGCATCGCCCGCGACCTTGCGGCCGCCGGCCTCGGCACGCTCAAGAACGATGCCGTCACGCCCATCCAGGGCGAGGGGGCCTGCCCGGTCTCGGTGACGATCGAGGACGGGAAGCTCTGCCCGGCCTTCGCCCTGCGGCTCGTGCGCGGCGTGAAGAACGGGCCGTCGCCCGAATGGATGCAGCGCCGTCTGCTCTCCATCGGTCTTCGTCCGATCAACGCCCTGGTGGACATCACCAACTACATGACCTTCGACCGGGGCCGTCCTCTCCACGTCTTCGACGCCAGGAAGGTGAAGGGCAACCTCACAATCCGCCGGGCGAAGGAGGGCGAGGAGGTGCTGGCGCTCGACACCCGCACCTACAAGCTCGATCCGGGTGTCGTGGTGATCGCCGACGAGAACGGCGTCGAATCCATCGGCGGCATCATGGGCGGCGAGCATTCTGGCTGCGACGAGACAACGACCGACGTGCTGATCGAATCGGCTCTCTGGGACCCGCTCAACATCGCGCAGACGGGTCGCAAGCTCGGGATCATCACCGATGCCCGCTACCGCTTCGAGCGCGGCGTCGATCCGGCCTTCACGCTGCCGGGTCTCGACCTCGCCACCAAGCTGGTCATGGATCTGTGCGGCGGTGAGCCGTCCGAGGCTCTCGTGGCGGGGCAGGTTCCGGACAACCGGCTCACGGTCGAGTTTCCCTGGTCGGAAGTGCCGCGCCTGTCAGGCCTCGACGTGAAGCCTGCCGAATCCGAGACGATCCTGAAGAAGCTCGGCTTCGGTATCCAGGGTTCCGGCGACCGCGTGAGTGTCACGGCCCCGTCCTGGCGGCCCGACATCGACGGCAAGGCGGATCTCGTCGAGGAGGTCATCCGCATCGCCGGCGTCGACCGCATCGAGCCTCAGCCGCTGCCGCGCCTCGAAGCCGCCGTCGCCAAGCCCATCCTGACCCTGATCCAGAAGCGTACACGCCTCGCCCGCCGCTCGCTGGCCGTGCGCGGGCTGGTGGAGGCCGTCACCTGGTCCTTCATCGCCAAGAGCGAGGCCGAGCTGTTCGGCGGCGGCGATGCGCGGCTTGCGCTCGCCAACCCGATCGCGGCCGAACTCTCCGACATGCGCCCGAGCCTGCTGCCGGGCCTGCTCAAGGCCGCGCAGCGCAACGCGGATCGCGGCTACGGCGACGTGGCGCTGTTCGAGGTCGGCCAGACCTTCGCGTCGGATGAGCCGGAAGGTCAGTCCATCAAGGCCGCCGCCGTGCGTCGCGGTACCGCCCGGGCCGAAGGTGTCGGCCGTCACTGGGACGGTGGCGCCGAGGCCGTCGATGCTTTCGACGCCAAGGCGGACGTGCTGGCCCTGCTGGCCGCGCTCGGCATCCCCTCCGGCGGTCTCCAGATCGTTGCCGGAGGTCCGGCCTGGTTCCATCCCGGCCGTTCGGGCACGCTGCAGTTCGGACCCAAGAACGTGGTCGGCTCTTTCGGAGAGGTTCATCCCAAGGTCCTGAAGGCGCTCGACCTGAAGGGGCCGCTGGTCGCCTTCGAGCTCAACCTCAACGCGCTGCCGCCGCCCAAGGCGAAGCCGACCAAGATGAAGCCGAAGCTCAACCTGCCGGACTTCCAGCCGCTCACCCGCGACTTCGCCTTCGTGGTCGGCCGCGCCGTGGCCGCCGGCGACATCGTGAAGGCCGCGCAGGGGGCCGAGCGCCAGCTGATCGTGGGCGTCGACGTGTTCGACATCTACGAGGGCACCGGCATCGACCCGGACAAGAAGTCCGTGGCCATCGCCGTCACCCTGCAGCCGACGGAAAAGACCCTCACCGATGTGGAGATCGAGGCCGTCTCGGCCAAGATCGTCGGCGAGGTCGCGAAGAAGACCGGCGCGGTGCTGCGGTCTTGAACACGGGCCTAACCCTCTCCCCAAAAGGGGAGAGGGTTTAGCGCGATGTGCCACTCAACGGGTTCCCCTCATCCCAGCCGTAGCGGACCGTGTCGAACCGCATCCCACGTGCATCGACCATCAGCAGGCGCCCCACGAGGCTCTCGCCGAAGCCGACGATCTCCCGGATCACTTCCAGGGCCATCAGGCTGCCCATGACGCCCGCCAGGGCGCCGAGGATCCCGGCCTCCGCGCAGGTCGGGATCGCGCCGGCCGGAGGCGGGGAGGGGAAGAGGCAGCGATAGGTAGGGTTCGGCTTGCCGTCCGGGCCGTTCTCATGAGCCCGGATCGTCGTGAGCGAACCGTCGAACTGGCCCAGGGCGGCCGTCACCAGGGGCTTCTTCTCGAAAAAGCAGGCATCCGACACCGCATAACGGGTGTCGAAATTGTCCGAGCCGTCGGCCACGATATCGTAGCCGCCGACCAGGCCGCGGGCGTTGTCGGGCGTGAGGCGGGTCAGATGGGGTTCGACCGCCACGTGCGGGTTGAGGCGCCCGACGGCCTCCGCCGCGCTCTCCGCCTTGGGCCGGCCGAGATCCGGCGTGGAATGGATCACCTGCCGCTGCAGATTGGAGAGGCTGACCGCATCGTCGTCGACGATCCCGATGGCGCCTATGCCGGCTGCGGCGAGGTATTGGATCAGGGGCGCGCCTAGCCCGCCGGCGCCGATCACGAGCACGCGCGCGGCCTTCAGTTTCAGTTGTCCCGGCCCGCCCACGTCCCGGAGAACGAGGTGGCGGGCATAGCGGTCGATTTCGTCGGAGGTGAGCGGCATGTCGTGACCTTACGGGAATGAGTTTGGCTATCAACCATTCCGTCAGCATCCGACCCAAAAGTGGAAGGCACTTGTGGGATCCATCGGATGCTTGGATTGACATTGACGCATCGTTCTTGCGGAAAACCGGGGCCACTTTTCCGCACGATGCGTGAAGGAAATAACATGCTGTCTTGACAGGGGCCTTGGCGTTGTGACCCTTGCCATGCCATCGTCATGGGGCAACCGGCACCAAGCCGGCGTCTAACAGGGAACAAAGCCGATGACAGTAACCAAGTTCGGCCTCGCGCTCGCGGGCCTCGCCTTCTCCGCTTCGGCTGCCTTCGCGCAGCAGGCGGCCTTCAAGCCCGCGATCGTGTACGATCTCGGCGGCAAGTTCGACAAATCCTTCAACGAGGGCGTCCACACGGGCGCCGAGAAGTTCAAGAAGGACACCGGCACCGATTACCGCGATTTCGAGCCGCAGAACGACGCACAGCGCGAGCAGGCCCTGCGCCGCTTCGCCCGCGACGGTTTCTCGCCCATCGTGGCCGTCGGCTTTTCCCAGGAATCCGCTCTGAAGAAGGTCGCCGAGGAGTTCCCGAAGACCCAGTTCGCCATCATCGACGCCGTCGTCGAGAAGCCGAACGTGGAATCCATCGTGTTCAAGGAGCACGAGGGCTCGTTCCTGGTCGGCCTCCTGGCGGCCCAGGCCTCCAAGTCCGGCAAGGTCGGCTTCGTGGGCGGCATGGACATTCCGCTCATCCGCAAGTTCGCCTGCGGCTATGTCCAGGGCGTGAAATACGCCAAGAAGGACGCCGAGGTGTTCCAGAACATGACCGGCACGACAGGCGCGGCCTGGAACGACCCGGTGAAGGGCGGCGAACTCGCCAAGAGCCAGATCGATCGCGGCGCCGACGTGATCTACCATGCGGCCGGCGGCACCGGCGTGGGCGTGATGCGCGCCACCGCCGACGCGGGCAAGCTCGGCATCGGCGTCGACTCGAACCAGAATGCCCTGCATCCCGGCAAGATCCTGACCTCCATGGTCAAGCGCGTGGACGTGGCGACCTACAACGTCTTCGACCAGGCCAAGAAGGGCTCCTTCAAGAGCGGCCTCCAGGTTCTCGGCCTCAAGGAAGACGGCGTGGCCTGGGCGCTGGACGACAACAACAAGTCGCTGATCACCCCCGACATGAAGGCCGCCGCCGACAAGGCCGCCGAAGGCATCAAGTCCGGCTCCATCAAGGTGCACGACTACATGTCCGACTCCAAGTGCCCGATGTAAGATGAAGCACGGTTTGGCCGCAGGCCCGCAAAGGCCTGCGGCCAAATCTTTTTCGACCAGATTTAGTTTTTCCGATAAGATCCGGCTCCTGTTTCGTCATTGCCGGCAGATCCTTCGAGGCCGATGTCCCCAGCCATTGAACTCATCGCCATCAACAAGAGCTTCGGCGCCGTTCACGCCAACAAGGACGTGAACCTGCGGGTCGAGCGCGGCACGATCCACGGCATCGTCGGCGAGAACGGCGCGGGCAAATCGACCCTGATGTCGATCCTGTACGGCTTCTACGAGGCGGATTCCGGCGAGATCCGCGTCAACGGCAAGCCGATTTCCATCCGGTCCCCCAACGATGCCATTCATGCGGGCATCGGCATGGTTCATCAGCACTTCATGCTGGTCGAGCCCCTGAGCGTGGTCGACAACGTGATGCTCGGCGCCGAGGGCGGCGCCATGCTGCGCGCGGGCGAAGCCAAGGCGAGGGCCGAGCTGGCGCGGCTCGCCAGGGATTACGGGCTGGAGATCGACGTGGATGCCATCGTGGGCGACCTCTCCGTCGGCCTGCAGCAGCGCGTCGAGATCCTGAAGGCCCTCTATCGCGGCGCCGATATCCTCATCCTCGACGAGCCCACCGCCGTGCTCACGCCGCCTGAGGCGGATGCCCTGTTCGGGCTGCTCCGCTCGCTCAAGGAGCAGGGCAAGACCGTCATCCTCATTACGCACAAGCTGCGCGAGATCATGGCGATCACGGACCGCGTCTCGGTCATGCGGCGCGGCGAGATGGTCGCAAGCGTCGAGACCGCCGACACCTCGCCGCCGGAGCTCGCGGAGCTGATGGTGGGGCGTCGCGTGCTCCTGCGCGTCGAGAAGGCGGAGAAGATCCCCGGTGCGCCTCTGCTCGAAATCGGCGACCTGACCGTCGTCGATTCACGCGGCGTGGTGCGCGTGGCGAATGCGTCTCTGACGGTTCGCGCGGGCGAGATCGTCGGTATCGCAGGGGTGGCCGGCAACGGCCAGAGCGAGTTGCTGGAAGCCATCGCCGGCATGCGCCAGCCTGCGCTCGGCTCGATCCGGCTCGAGGGACGGGACATTCCGTCCTCGGAGCACAACCCGCATCGCATGCGCCAGCTCGGCCTGCTGCACGTGCCGGAGGACCGGCTGCGCATGGGGCTCGTCCCGGCCTTTCCGGCTTTCGAAAGCGCCATCCTGGGCTTCAGCGACGAGCCCCGGCTCGGCCGCGGGCCGATCCTCGACCATGACCGCCTGATCGCGGATCTCGAACGGAAGATGGAGCAGTACGACGTGCGCCCGCCCGCGCCGCGGCTGAAATCGTCCAAGTTTTCCGGCGGCAACCAGCAGAAGATCGTGCTGGCGCGCGAGATCGAGCGCAACCCGAAGGTGCTCCTCGTCGGCCAGCCGACGCGCGGCGTCGACATCGGGGCCATCGAGTTCATTCACCGTCGCCTGATCGCCTTGCGCGACGCGGGCGTCGCCATCCTGCTCGTCTCGGTGGAGCTCGACGAGATCATGAACCTGTCCGACCGTATCCTCACCATGTGCGGCGGCCGGATCACCGGCGAGCGCAAGGCTTCCGAGACCAACGAGCAGGATCTCGGCCTGCTCATGGCCGGCGTGACGGACGAGGCCGCCTGATGCAACCACGACTGACCCTCGTCACCCTTGGCGTCGCCGATCTCGCGAAGTCCCGGGCCTTCTACGAGGCCTGGGGCTGGAAGGCATCGAGCGCCAGCCAGCCCAGCGTCGCCTTTTTCCAGGCGAACGGTTTGGCGCTCGGTCTCTTCGGTCGCGCCGATCTCGCGGCGGATGCGGGTGTCGAGGACAAGCCAACCGCCTTTGCCGCCATCACGCTCGCCTACAATGCCCGTTCCAAGGAGGAGGCCGACGAGGTCTATGCGCTTGCCGTGAAGGCCGGCGCGCGTCCCGTCAAGCCGCTGCACGATGTGTTCTGGGGCGGCTATTCGGGCTATTTCGCCGATCCCGACGGGCATCTCTGGGAAGTCGCCTGGAACCCGTCCTTCCCTCTTGATGAGCAGGGCCACATGTTCCTGCCGGATTCTCAGACGTGAGCGCTCCCCTCGACCTGCCCAAATGGGCCGACACGGTCCTCGTGCCCGCCATTTCCGTGGTGGCGGCCTTCCTCGTCGCCGGCCTCGTCGTGCTCGGCATCGGTGAGAACCCGCTCTCGGCAACCCGCTTCCTGATCCAGGGCAGCCTCGGCACCGGGGAGGGGCTCGGCTTCACCCTGTTTTACATGACCGACTTCATCTTCGTCGGTCTCGCGGTCGCGGTCGCCTATCATGCCGGGCTGTTCAACATCGGTGGCGAAGGGCAGGCGACGCTCGCGGGCCTCGGCATCGCGCTCGTGCTCAACAATCTCACTTTCCTGCCGGGCTTCCTGCTGATCCCACTGGGCATTCTGGGTGCCGCCGCCTTCGGCGCCGCCTGGGCGGCCGTTCCGGGTTATCTCCAGGCGAAGCGCGGCAGCCACATCGTGATCACGACGATCATGTTCAACTGGCTTGCCAGCGTGCTGATCGTCTACCTGCTCGTGAACGTGCTGCGCGAGCCCCAATCCATGAATCCGGAAACGCCGGCCTTCCCGGAGGCAGCGAGCATTCCTTTCATGCATGACGTCTTCGCCGCCTTCGGCATCCAGATCCCGGCCTCGCAGCTCAACCTCACGCTGGTGCTGGCTCTGGCGGCGTCCTATTTCGTGTGGCTTCTCATCTATCGCTCGCGCCTCGGCTATGCGATCCGCGTCGTCGGCTCCAATCCTACGGCGGCGGTCTATGCAGGCATCTCGCCTGCGCGGATCATCATCATCGCGATGGTCATCTCCGGCGCATTGGCAGGCGGCCTCGCGGTCAACGAGCTCATGGGCTACCAGCACCGCCTGCTGCTCGAATTCACCTCCGGCTACGGTTTCGTCGGCATCGCGGTGGCGCTCATGGGACGCGCGCACCCCGTCGGCATCATCCTGGCCTCGCTCCTGTTCGGCATTCTCTATCAGGGCGGTGCGGAGCTCGCCTTCGAGCAGCCGGCCATCACCCGCGACATGGTGGTGGTGATCGGCGGCATCATCATCCTGTTCGCCGGCGCCCTCGATGGGCTGTTCCGGCGCGCCGTGGCGCATCTGTTCACGCGCCAGAAACTGGCGAGGGCCTGAGCCATGGAACTCAGTTCTCTCGTCACGGTCTTCGACTCGGCCCTGCGGCTCTCGATCCCGCTTCTCGCCGCCTGCCTGGCCGGGCTCTGGTCCGAGCGGTCGGGCGTGGTGGATATCGGTCTCGAAGGCAAGATGCTGGTGGCGGCCTTCGCGGCGGCTGCGGCCGCCTACGCCTTCGGCTCGGCCTGGATCGGCCTGATCGCCGGCATCGGCGCATCGGTGGTCTTCGGCCTCATCCACGGCTTCGCGTCCATCAGCCAGCGCGGCAACCAGATCGTGTCCGGCGTCGCCATCAACATGCTGGCGGCGGGCTTGACCGCCATCGTCGGCAACGCCTGGTACAACCAGGGTGGACGCACGCCGCCGCTGGAGGGCGCGCAGCGCTTCGAGGACGTGATCTTCGGCCATTCGGCTCTCGTCTATGTGGTGCTGCTCGCCGTGCCGCTCACCTGGTTCGTGCTGGGGCGCACCCGCTTCGGCCTTCGCCTGCGCGCCGTCGGCGAGAACCCGGCCGCCGTCGATACGGCGGGCATCTCGGTCACCGGACTGCGCTACACCGCCGTCGTCATCGGGGGCGTCCTCTGCGGCATCGGCGGGACGTATCTCTCGGTCGGCCAATCGGCCGGCTTCCTGAACAACATGACGGCCGGCAAGGGCTTCATCGCGCTTGCAGCCCTCATCTTCGCCAAGTGGCGGGCATGGCCGGCCCTCGGCGCGTGCATCCTCTTCGGACTGCTCGACGCCATCTCCATCCGCCTGCAGGGCATTGCGCTGCCGGGGATCGGCGAGGTGCCGGTCCAGGCCATTCAGGCGCTGCCCTATCTCATGACCGTCATCCTGCTCGCAGGCGTCATCGGCAAGGCCATCCCGCCGCGCGCCGCCGGCGTGCCCTATGTGAAGGAGCGCTGAGCATGACGTCGCTCGACATTCTGTTCGAGGCCGCCAAGGCGATCCAGGCCAAAGCCTATGCGCCCTATTCGCGCTTCAAGGTCGGCGCCGCGATCGCCACGCCCGACGGCAGGATCTTTACCGGCTGCAACGTGGAGAACGCCGCTTATCCGGTCGGCTCCTGCGCCGAAGCGGGCGCCATCTCGGCCATGATCGCGGCCGGCGAAAGCCGCATCGCGGCCATCGTCGTGATGGGCGAGGGCGAGCATCTCGTCACCCCCTGCGGCGGCTGCCGCCAGCGTATCCGCGAATTCGCCGCGCCCGACACGCCCATTCACATCGCCGGTCCCGAGGGGATCCGGAAAAGCTTCACGCTCGACGAGCTTTTGCCCTTCTCGTTCGGACCGGACAATTTGACGGATCGCTGAGTTCTGTCCGAGATCGATTGCGACAATGAAAGGAAGGCCCGCGGGTCGGGCCTGAAACGATGACGATGCACCAGATGATTCAAGAGGCGGCCGCCTTCGTGCGCGCCCGCGGCTTCGGCGGCCAGTTCGATGCGGCTTTCGTGCTCGGCACGGGGCTCGGCACCCTCGTGGACGAAGTGACCGATGCGGTGAGCCTGCCCTATGCCGAGATTCCGCATTTCCCGAGAAGCGGCGTCTCCGGCCATGCGGGCAAGCTCGTCGCCGGCACGCTCGAAGGAAAGCGGGTGCTGCTGTTCCAGGGCCGCGCGCATTACTATGAGACAGGCGACGCGGGTGCGATGCGCCTGCCCGTCGCTTTCGTGAAGGAGCTGGGCATTTCGGTTCTCGTTGCGACGAACGCGGCCGGTTCCGTGCGCGCCGACATCCGCCCCGGAAGCCTCGTGGCGATCAGCGATCACCTCAATCTCTCGGGCGGCAATCCGCTGCTGCGCGATCACACGGAAGGGCGCTTCGTCTCGCTCACCAATGCCTATGACGCGGATCTGCGCCAAGTGCTGCAGCGTGCCGCCACGAAGAGCGGAATCGCGTTGCCCGAGGGCGTCTATGCCTGGCTGTCCGGTCCGAGCTTCGAGACGCCGGCCGAGATCCGGATGGTGCAGATCCTCGGCGGCGATCTCGTCGGCATGTCGACGGTGCCGGAGGTGATCCTTGCGCGCTATTACGGCTTGAAGGTCGCCGCCGTCTCGGTCGTCACAAACCTCGCGGCCGGAATCGAGGGCGCGTCGCCCTCGCATCAGGAAACCAAGGATACGGCGGCCGAGGCGTCTGAGAAGTTCAAGCGTCTCATTCGGTCCTTCGTTGCGGAGCTCTCTCATGTCTGATGCGCAAACAGCAACGCGCGCCCTGCGCAGTCTCGATCTCACCGATCTCACGGATAATTGCACCGATCAGGCCATCGATGCGCTGTGCAAGAAGGCGCTCGATCCGCATGGGCCGGTGGCGGCCGTGTGCGTGTGGCCGCAATTCGTGAAGCGGTCGCAGGAGAATCTCAGGGGCTCGCCCGTGCGCATCGCCACGGTGGTGAACTTCCCCGCCGGTGGCGAGGATGTGAGCCGCGTCACCGACGACACACAGGAAGCGCTCTCCGACGGCGCCAACGAGATCGACCTCGTGCTGCCCTATGAGGCCCTGCGCCGGGGCGATGTTGCCGTAGCCGCCGAGATGGTGGAGGCCGTGCGCGATCTCGTCGACCAGGGGCGTCTGCTCAAGGTGATCCTGGAGACGGGCGAGCTGAAGGATCCGAAGCTGATCGCGCAGGCGAGCCGTCTCGCCATCGACGCGGGCGCAGATTTCATCAAGACCTCGACCGGAAAGACGCCGGTTTCGGCAACGCCCGAGGCAGCCGAGATCATGCTCGAGGCCATCAAGGCATCCGGCAAGCCTGTCGGCCTGAAACCCTCCGGCGGCATCCGCACCGTCGCAGATGCGAAGATCTATCTCGATCTCGCCGACCGCATCATGGGGTTCGGCTGGGCAACGCCACAGACATTTCGCATCGGGGCGAGCAGCGTCTACGACGCGCTGATCGCCGCCATCGAAGGACGGGCCGGAACGACGGCCGCCGGAACCTACTGACATGACGCTTCTTCCGCAGGAAATCATCCGCCACAAGCGCGATGGCGGCACGCTCGATCCCGCGCATATCGAGCATTTCATCGAAGGTCTCACGGCGGGGCGCGTCACCGAGGGCCAGGCGGCATCCTTCGCCATGGCGATCTTCTTCCGGGGGCTCTCCGTGCCGGAGCGCGTGGCGCTGACGCGCGCGATGATGAATTCCGGTACGGTGCTCACCTGGGACCTGCCGGGTCCGGTGCTCGACAAGCACTCGACCGGCGGCGTCGGCGATACGGTCAGTCTCGCGCTCGGTCCCGCAGTCGCGGCCTGCGGCGGCTACGTGCCGATGATTTCCGGACGCGGGCTCGGCCACACGGGCGGCACTCTCGACAAGTTCGATTCCATTCCCGGCTACGTGACGCAGCCCGATCTCGACACGTTCCGGCGCGTCACGCGCGAAGTGGGCTGCGCCATCATCGGCCAGACGGCCGATCTCGCGCCGGCCGACAAGCGACTCTACGCCATCCGCGACGTGACCGCGACGGTGGAATCCATCGACCTCATCACCGCGTCCATTCTCTCGAAGAAGCTGGCTGCCGGCCTGCAGGGCCTCGTGATGGACGTGAAGTTCGGCTCGGGCGCCTTCATGGACAATGCCGACGACGCGCGGAAGCTCGCCGAGAGCCTGGTGCTCGTCGCCAACGGCGCGGGCCTGCCCACGAGCGCGCTTCTCACCGACATGAACCAGTCGCTGGCCTCCGCCGCAGGAAACGCGGTCGAGATGGCCTATGCGGTCGATTACCTGACGGGCCGCCGCCGCGAGCAGCGCTTCCACGAGGTGACGGTGGAACTCTCCGCCGAGATGCTGCTGCTCGGCAAGCTCGCCGCGACCATCGAGGAGGCGCGCGAGAAGATCGAGCATGCGATCGCCTCCGGCAAGGCGGCCGAGGTTTTTCAGCGCATGGTGACCGCGCTCGGCGGTCCCGCAGATTTTCTGGAGAACCATCAGGCGCATTTGCAGGCTGCGCCCGTCATCAAAGCCATCCATGCCGAGAGTTCCGGCATCGTGCAGAAGGTCGCCGCGCGTGCGGTCGGCGTTGCCGTCGTGGCGCTCGGCGGTGGCCGTACACGGCCGCAGGATCCGATCGATCATGCGGTGGGCCTGACGGATCTCGCGGCTATCGGCGAGACCGTCGATGCATCGCGCCCGCTCGCCATCGTGCATGCGCGCAGCGAGGAAGCCGCCGAGGCTGCGGCGCGCGCCGTTCGCGCCGCCTATACCATCGGTGACGGCGAGGCCGCTCCCGGACCTGCCATTCTGGAACGGATCGGAGCAACCGCATGAGCCTTCTCGTTGCCGTCACCTGGGAAACGCAGCCCTGGGTCGAACGTTTCACGCGCCATCTGCCGGATCGGGACATCGTCGTGCTGGGCGAGGACTTCGACAGGAGCGCCGTCCGCTACGTGGCGACCTGGGGACCGAAGCCGGGAAGCTTGTCCGGCCTGCCCAATCTCGAAGCGATCTTCTCGCTCGGCGCAGGCGTCGATCACCTGATGAGCTATCACGATCTCCCAGAAGTGCCCATCGTGCGCGTGGCGCAGGACGATCTCACCCATCGCATGAGCGAATACATGGTGCTGCACTGCCTCATGTATCTGCGCGAGCAGCGCCGCTTCGACGAGGACCAGAGGGCCAAGCGCTGGAATCCGGATCGCGCTCCTCCGATTGCCGGGGACGTGCGCGTCGGCATCATGGGCTTCGGCGTGCTCGGCCAGGATGCGGCGCGCAAGCTGAAGGTGATGGGCTTCGACGTGGCCGGCTGGAGCCGCACGGCGAAATCCGTCGAGGGCTTCGAGGTCTATGCGGGCGAAGAGGGGCTGACGCCTTTCCTCAACCGCACCGACATCCTCATCGCCCTCATGCCGCTCACGCTCGAGACCAAGGGCATTCTCAACCGCTCCCTGTTTGGGAAACTCGCGCGCGACGGCCGGCTCGGCGGACCTGTCCTGATCAATGCGGGACGCGGCAAACTGCAGGTGGAATCCGATATCCTCGCCTGTCTCGACGACGGGACCCTGATGGCCGCCACCCTCGACGTGTTCGAGACCGAGCCCCTGCCGGAAAACTCTCCGCTCTGGACGCACCCGCGCGTGACCATCACGCCGCACAACTCGGCGACGAGCGAGCCGGAAGCGACGGCGCGCTACATCGCGCAGCAGATCCGCCGCCATGAGGCGGGCGAGGCGTTCGAGAACGTGGTGGATAAGAAGCGGGGTTATTGACGCGCGGCATTCCTTATTGGTCATCCCGTCCGAAGCGCAGCAAAGTTCGGGACCAAATGCCGAATGAGGCTCTGATCTCCCTCTCCCTGAGGGAGAGGGTTGGGGTGAGGGGTTACAGGCCTATCCGGAGAAGACACTAACCCCTCACCCGGACCTCCGGTCCGACCTCTCCCTCAGGGAGAGGTATTCCTGCGCCACACCTGTCGAGTGATCCCGGGACTGCGCAGTCCGGAACGACAGTGGATCAGCCCAACCGCTTGATCGAACTGATCGGCCCGTAGCTCGTCCTGCGGATGCGTTCTTCCGCGACCGACAGCGGCTCGATCATCACGGTCATGCTGTGGCCGGTGGCGTGGATGAAGTTCGTTTCGTCCATCATCAGGCCCACATGGCCCTTCCAGAACACCAAGTCGCCGCGTCTGAGGCCGCTTAGATTCGGCTTCACCTCGACCGAGGAGCCGAGTTCGCGTTCCTGCATGTCGCTGTCGCGCGGGGCCTTGATGCCGGCGGCTGTCAGCACGGTCTGGGCAAGCCCCGAGCAGTCGATGCCGAGGCTCGTCTTGCCGCCCCAGAGATAGGGCGTGTGCAGGAAGCGCTCGGCCACGTCCACATAATCCGTCTCGAAGACATTGAGCCCGCTCAGGTGCGCGGCGAAGACCCAGCCGCCGGCGGCGAGGCGCGCGTAATTGCCTTCCGTTTCCGTGACGGCGACCTTGGAGTTCAGCGTCAGGTAATCTTGGAAGGGCAGCTTCAGGTTGGGGCCCGGATAGACGAAGGTGCGCACCGCACTGACCTTGTGCGTCGGTTCCGGTCCCGGCTCGCCGAGAGCTTCGCTCGGCAGGTAGCCCACATAGCCGTCGTGGTGGAGCTGCACCCAGGCCCAGCCCTCGTGCTCGTCGTAGACCGTCACGCTTTCCCCAAAGATCGCCTGCGTGTCCACCGGCGCATCGCGGGACGGGTGGCGATGCAGAGGCGAAAAGGTCGTGACGACGCGCTTGCTTGTGCCGGTCGTGAAGCGCCCGGCCGCGACCTGCCCGCGCAGGCGCTCATCGGCGAGATCCTCCCGGACGGGCGTGGTGCGGCGGTCGAAACTCATCGGGGCAGCTCCTGAACGGTCATGCGGTCTTCTAGTCTCTTCGGCACTACGATGCCATCGGCTCAGGAGCCGTAGCGTTCCTTGAGGAGAGCGTACATGGCGCGCGCCGCCTGAACCTCGCCGCCTTCGGGGCGCGCCGGCTTGGTGGAGCTGTTCCAGGCGAAGATGTCGAAATGCACGTGCGCCTTGGCGGCCGATACGAAGCGGCGCAGGAACAGGGCCGCGGTGATCGACCCGCCCATGGGCCCGCCGGTGTTGTTCATGTCGGCGAACTTGGAATCGAGCTGGCTCTGGTAGGGCGCCCAGAGCGGCATGCGCCAGACGGGGTCGTTCACGCCTGAGCCGTGGCGGGCGATGTCGGCCGCGAGCGCATCGTCGTCCGTGTAGAACGGCGGCAGTTCGGGGCCGAGCGCCACGCGGGCGGCGCCGGTCAGGGTCGCAAAATCGACGAGAAGGTCCGGGCTCTCCTCGTCGGCCAGCGCCAGGGCATCGGCCAGGATGAGCCGGCCCTCCGCATCCGTGTTGCCGATCTCGACGCTGATCCCCTTACGGCTCGCGAGAATGTCGCCGGGACGGAAGGCGTTGCCGGAGATGGAATTCTCGACGGCGGGGATCAGCACGCGCAGGCGCACGGGGAGCTTGGCGTCCATGATCATGGAGGCGAGCGCGAGTGTTGCGGCCGCGCCGCCCATATCCTTGCGCATGAGCAGCATGGACGAGGCGGGCTTGATGTCGAGGCCGCCGGTGTCGAAGGCGACGCCCTTGCCGACGAGCGTGACGCGCGGCGCATCCGCCTTGCCCCAGGTGAAATCGATGAGACGTGGCGGTGTGGCTGACGCGCGCCCGACCGCGTGGATCATCGGAAAGTTCTGCGCAAGCAGATCGTCGCCGACGATGCTGGTGAAGGTGGCGCCGTGTGTCTCCGCGAGCCGGCGCGCGGCCGCCTCGATGCCGTCGGGGCCGAGGTCGCTGGTCGGTGTGTTGACGAGATCGCGGCTCGTCACGACCGCGTTGGCGATGTGCGAGACCTCCTCGGCATCGACGCCCTTCGGCGTCACGAGGCGCACGGATTTCTCGCGGCGTGTGCGATAGCGGTCGAAGCTGTAGCTGCCGAGCAACCAGGCGAGCGCGGCGAGCGTCGGGTTCGGCGCATCGGTCTCGAAGCGATAAACGCCGTCCGGCAGGAGCGGCGGAAGCTTGCCGACGAGAAACGGATCGTTGTGCCTGGAATCCGCGCCGTTGAGGCCGAAGAGGACCCCCATGAGGCTGCCATCCGCATCGGGCAGCAGGCAATGGCTCCCGGCTTTGCCCTCGAAACCCTGCGCCTTCGCGAAGCCCTGCGCGAGTTGCGGGAGCTGTCCTGCGATGTCCGGCCATGTCTGCTCGGTGACGAGCCAGATCGGCTTCGAGGCATCGGTCGCGGAGGCGAGGAGGGGATGGGGCATTGGCTTTGACCTAACGGTGGACGAATTGCGGAACAGCTTCAAAGGGTGGCGGAATGCGCATCATCCGATCGCGTGTTCGCGCACGATGCGTGCGAGACCTGCGATCAGGGCGTGCTGCATGTCCTTCGTCTCCGCCTTGATGCCGTGGCGCCTGAGGGCGTGGATATAGAGTTCCGCGCGTTCGGGTGCGGCCAGGATGGTGACGGAGGAGGGACGGCCGAATTGCGACAGCGCGCCGTTGATCTCGTCGCCCGTCAGCAGGCCCGACAGGTAGGGTGCGAGCAGATTGCTGTTCATGCGACCCGAGACCACGGACGCGCGGGCGCTGAACAGGAGATGCAGCAGGCCGACCCTGTTATCGCCGCTGTTGCGCTGTGCCGCATCGAGGCCGAGGTCGAAGCCCCTCGGGTCTTCCGGTTCGGTGGCCGGGCGGCCGATCATGGAATGCTCGCGCAAGAGCGCGTACATCTCGCCGGTCATGTAGGTGGCGAAGCGCTCGATGCGGCCATTGCGCATCTCGATCCATTTCGGATGCGTGCCGGCGGAGCAGATCAATCCGTTCTCGATACCCGCACCGAGAACCAGCGTTTCCTCGCCGCGCATCACGTCGACGGCACCGGGCGCGGGCTCGCAGAACAGGCCGGGGATGATGTAGCCCTTGCGGCCGTTCTCCAGATCCACCGGCGCGAGCGCCCGGGCGATCTCACTTGGGCCTGCTGGGCAGGCGGCATAGGGCGCCTCGACCCAGCCCTCGCGGCTCCCCACCATGCCGACGAGCAGAACCGGTGCGTCCGGCTCCGCATTCAGCCAAGGGCCGCATTGGCGCAGGAACACGTCGCGATGCTGGCCTTTTCGGAGGGCCGACACGCCCTCGTCCGACGAGACCTGATCGAGAATGGTCTCGTTCTCGATCAGATAGCCACGAAAGCGGGTCGTACCCCAGTCGGCGACGATGAAGCGCAAGATCGATGATCCTCGGTTAACGCGTTCCGTACATGCGGTCGCCGGCATCGCCGAGTCCCGGCACGATATAGCCGTGGTCGTTGAGACGCTCGTCGATGGAGGCGGTCCAGATATGCACGTCGGGATGCGCGCCGCGCAGCTTCTCGATGCCCTCGGGGGCGGCAAGCAGGCAGACGAAGCGCAGGTCCTTGGCGCCGCGCTCCTTCAACCGGTCGATGGCCGCGACGGCCGAGTTCGCGGTGGCCAGCATCGGGTCGAGCACCAGCACCATGCGGTCGGCGAGATCGGACGGGGCCTTGAAATAATATTCGACGGCCTGGAGCGATTCCGGATCGCGGTAGAGGCCGATATGGGCGACGCGGGCGGCGGGAACCAGGGTGAGCATGCCGTCGAGGAAGCCGACGCCTGCGCGCAGGATGGGGGCGAAGACGAGTTTCTTGCCGGCGATCTGCGCGCCTTCCATCTTGGTCATCGGAGTCTCGATCTCGATGCGCTCCATGGGCAGGTCGCGGGTGACCTCGTAGCAGAGCAGCATGCCGATCTCGTTGAGGAGCTGGCGGAAGCCCTTCGTCGAACGCTCCTTGTCCCGCATCAGGGTCAGCTTGTGCTGAACCAGCGGATGATCGACCACGGTGACGCCCTGCATGTTCTTTTCCTCTTTGATCGTCGGATGCTGATTCATTTAAAGCATCGGACGTGAATGCGAAGCCATCCGGTGCTCTAAGGTTTTGCGCGTCTCCACACGCAAAACCGGTTCTTAACGTGCGCGTTCGAAGCTTTAAAACACCGTCCCGTCGCTGATCACGCTGAGAGGAGGCGAGCCGTCGCCGCGCTTCTCCTTCGCGAGCCTGCGCCCCGTCGCCCAGGTGCCGCCTTCCAGCACCTTGGCGAGAGGGAAATCCTTCGCGGCGAATCCTAGCTTCGCGCGGATCGGTTCGGCAATGCGGTCGAGAAGGGCCACGGTCAAGGCCCGCCATTCCACCACGAGCTCGGAATCGACCGCGTGGGGGCGGGTTGCATCCGCCGGATCCTTCAGGGCGATCACGCCCGTATCCAGAAACAGTCCGCCGTTGCGATACTCGGGCAGGCCCGTAAGCCCGTCGATGTCCACCACGGTGAGGCCGGCCCATTCAAGCGGCTCGATCAGGGAATAGGAGAGCCATTGGGAGAGCTTGTGGAAGGGGATCAGCCCCGTCGTGACATCCGGCGCGTCGACCAGGGGATGGCGCCATGTATCGCCGAGATCGACCCCACCGAGCGTGATCCGGCCCGGCCAGATCGGCCCGAGATGGGTGAGCAGCGCCTCCAGGATCGAGGTCGCCCGGATGTTGCCGTCCTGCTCGGTCGCCGCGATGACGTCGACGAGGCCTCCCGGACGAGGATCGTCGACCTGCCCGAAAATGTCGGGATTCGTCGCGACCACGCGGCCGAGACGGTTCAGCAGGGCGGCGCGGCCCTCCAGCCCGACGAGCGGGTTGTCGGCCGAGACCTGGAAACCTTCGGCCAGATCCTCGGGTGTGAGGGTCATGAGCACATCGGCGTCGACGCGGAACGGATCCTCGGGCTTGCTCGAGAAGGCGCCGCTCATGAACATGTCGAAGCTGGCGACCGCCAGGCCTTCGGACCGGGTGTAGGTTTCGCCCGTGCGGCCTTCCTCGTAGCGCCACTGCGCCCCCGCGCCCGCATCGAGCAGGACGGACACGATGGCGAGATCGAAGGCGGCACGGGCCATGTCGGCGGCGGTTTCCCAAGGGGCGCCGTGCATCACCGCATCCCAGCGGTCATGGCCGCCGGCGGAGAAATGGCGCCATCGGGCATGAAACGGGATATCGAGCGACGGATAAGCCTCGCGGATCGTCTTGACGACCTCGTCGGCGCAAGCCTCAAGGCGTCCGGGATCGACCGTGAAATGCCGAAGTCGGCCTTCGAGCCCCACCCGCAGGAGCTGGTGCGACCGTTCGCGGACGGCAGCGGCGGAGAGAAGGCTTCGCGCGGCTTGGGTTTCTGGAGACAGGTCAGGCTGGTCGGTCACACAGGGCTCCGGTGCTTTCGGATCGCGAGCGATAGCATAGTATCGGCCGAGCGCAGCATCCCGTCGCCCGGCCCTTTGACGGGAAGGTTAAAAGCCAAGCGTCAGAACCGCTCCAGGTCGCGGCCCTTCACCTGCGTCAGCTCGGCCGGGTCGGGCGCGCCGTCCGGCGTGTAGTAGCCGGCGGCCTTCTTGGCTTCCAGCTCCACCTGCGCATCCGGCGGCACGAGCTCGGCCGGGATCGGCACCCGCTCCACGACCTCAATGCCGGAGCCGGTGATGGCGTCGTACTTCATGTTGGACATGGACATGAGCCGGTCGATGCGGCGAATGCCCAGCCAGTGCAGGACATCGGGCATGAGCTGCTGGAAGCGCGCATCCTGCACGCCGGCCACGCATTCGGTGCGCTCGAAATAGGTGGCGGCCTGGTCGCCGCCCTCCTGGCGCTTGCGGGCATTGTAGACCAGGAACTTGGTCACTTCGCCGAGCGCCCGGCCTTCCTTGCGGTTATAGGCGATGACGCCGACGCCGCCCGCTTGCGCCTCCCGGACGCATTCCTCGATGCCGTGCACGAGATAGGGCCGGCAGGTGCAGATATCGGAGCCGAACACGTCGGAACCGTTGCACTCGTCGTGGACGCGGCAGGCGATGCGGGTCTTGGGATCGCTCAGGCGCGACACGTCGCCCACCACATAGACCGTGGTGTTGCCGATGGGCGGCAGGAAGACGCTCATGTCCGGCCGGGTGACGAGTTCCGGGAACATGCCGCCGGTCTGCTCGAACAGGGTGCGGCGCAATTCGCCCTCGGAGCAGCCGAAGCGCTGGGCGATGCCCGGCAGGTGCCAGACCGGATCGACCGCGATCTTCGTGACAGAGATGTCGCCCGATTCATGGAGGAAGCCGCCATCGGCCTCGAGGCGCTTCGCGCCCATGGCGGAGAGGATTTCCGGCATGTTGAGCCGGGCCTTGGTGACCGCGATGCTGGGCCGGATGTCGAGGCCGCCGGCGATCTCGTCCTTGTAGATCTGGCCGACCATGTGGCCCCAAGGGTCGAGGGAGACAATCCGGCCCGGCTCGAGCCATTGCGGATGCGGGCCGATCTCGGCGGTCGGATGGGTGTTGTGGAGGTCCGGCCGTGCCAGAGGATTGAGGGCGCGGGCCGAGATGGCCAGGGCCCGGTACAGGGAATAGGAGCCGCCATGGGCGCCGATCACGTTGCGGTCGGCCGGATTGGTCACGGTGCCGATGATCGGGCCGCGCTCCTGGGGATCCTGGGCCCCCCATCTGATCGGATGCTTGATGGTGCCTGCGTTCGGCTCGGGGTGGGAGGTGAGCCGGATATGGGTCGAGCGGTTAGGCGAGCTCATGAACAATCTTCCACGCGAAAACGGGAAGACTCCCACAACGGATCGTCGGAGAGCCTCCATACGATCTATGGAAGACTGATCCAAAGTTTCGGTGCCGTCAATGCCGCCCGCCCAAGGTGCGGCAGCTTGGCCCTTTTCGAGGGTCAGAGCCAGGACATCCCCTTGCCTGGATTTCCGACACCCAGATGCCGCAGCACGCTCGCCCCCATATCGGCAAAGCTCTCCCGCCGTCCGATGGCGTTCTGCGCCACACCCCGCCCGAAGCTCAGGATCGGGACGTGTTCGCGTGTGTGGTCGGAGCCGCGCCAGGAGGGATCGTTGCCGTGGTCGGCCGTGACGATGACGAGGTCGCCGTCCTTAAGCGCCGCTTCGATCTCAGGGATGCGCCGGTCGAACGCTTCCAGGGCGGCGGCGTAGCCGGGAATGTCGCGGCGATGGCCGAACTCGCTGTCGAAATCCACCAGATTGGCGAAGACGAAGCCACCGTCGGGCAGGTCCCTTAGCGCCGCGATGGCGGCGGACAGGCAGGCATCGTTGCCGTTCGGCTTGATTTCCTTGCCCGTGCCGCGATGGGCGAAGATGTCGCCGATCTTGCCGACGGTGACCACGGAGCGGTCCGCCTTTGTGAGCGTGTCGAGAATGGTGTCGGAGGGCGGCGGCGTGGCGAAATCCTTGCGGTTGCCGGTGCGCTTGAAGCCCGTCTCGGGCGAGCCCACGAAGGGACGGGCGATCACGCGGCCGATCTTGTATGCGTCGCAGAGTTCGCGCCCGATCCGGCAGAGGTCGTAGAGGCGCTCCAGCCCGAAGGTTTCCTCGTGGGCGGCAATCTGCAGCACGCTGTCGACCGAGGTGTAGACGATCGGCTTGCCGGTGCGCATGTGTTCGGCGCCGAGTTCGTCGATGACGGCGGTGCCCGAGGCATGCTTGTTGCCGAGAATGCCCGGAAGGTTGCCGCGTTCGATGAGTGCCGCGGTCAGCTCTTCCGGGAAGGACGGAAGCGTGTCGGGGAAGTAGCCCCAATCGAAGGCGACGGGAACGCCTGCGATCTCCCAATGGCCCGAGGGCGTGTCCTTGCCCTTGGAGGTCTCGACCCCATAGCCCCAGGCACCTCTCAGCGCACCCTTCGGATCGAGATTTGGCGGCATGCGCCCGGTCGAGGCTTCGCAGGCGAGGCCGAGGCCGAGCGCCGTCATGTGCGGCAGGTCGAGCGGACCCTGGCGCAGCCCGGCCCGGCCGCCGCCCCCTGCCGCACAGGCCTCCGCGATATGCCCGCCCGTGTCGGCCCCGGCATCGCCATGGGCGGGCGCATCCTTCGCCCCGCCGATACCGACGGAATCGAGCACGATGAGTAGAGCGCGAGGCATTCGCAAAGTCCTTCAAGACACGGGAATCATGAGTGATACGGCATTACGGCGAAAGATGCGATGCTCTCCTACGGGGAGGTGACCGCCACAATTGGGGGGCTGATCCCGAAAAGCCTATTCCCGAACGGCGTCCGATGCCGCCGTTTCGAGGTTGAAGGCTGCGGCGAAGAGGGCCTTGGTGTACTCGGTGCGGGGGGCCGCGAAGATGCTCTCGGCCGATCCTTCCTCGACGATCCTGCCGTTCTGCATCACCACCACGTGGTTCGCGAGCGCCCGCACCACCTTGAGATCGTGGCTGATGAACATGTAGGCGAGATTGCGCCGCTTCTGGAGATCGCGCAGCAATTCGACGATCTGCGCCTGCACGGACATGTCGAGCGCCGAGGTCGGCTCGTCGAGCATGATGAATTGCGGCTCGAGCGCCATGGCGCGGGCGATGGCGATGCGCTGGCGCTGGCCGCCGGAGAATTCGTGCGGATAGCGGTCCATGGTGGACGGGTCGAGGCCCACATCCTGCAGGGCGCGCGCGACGATGTCGCGCCGCTGCGCGTAGGTGAGGCCTTTGTCCTGAACAAGCAGCCCTTCCTCGACGATCTCGGCGATGGACATGCGGGGAGAGAGGGAGCCGTAAGGGTCCTGGAACACCACCTGCAGATCCTTGCGCAGCGGCCGGATCTCCTTCCCGCGCATGCCGTCGATGCGGTTGCCGAGAAACACCACGGGGCCTTCCGACTGCACGAGGCGCAGGATCGCAAGGCCGAGCGTCGTCTTGCCGGAGCCGGATTCGCCCACCACGCCGACCGTCTCGCCCCGGCGCACGCGCACCGACACGCCGTCGACCGCCTTCACATGGCCGACGGTCTTTTGGAAGAAGCCGCGCTTGATCGGGAACCACACCTTGATCGGCCCAGCATCGACAATGACGGGCGCGTCCTTCGCCACCGGATTGGCGCGGCCCTTCGGCTCAGCGGCGAGGAGCTTTTGCGTGTAAGGGTGCTGCGGATTGCCGAACACTTCCTCGACCGTTCCCTGCTCGACGATCTTTCCCTTCAACATCACGCAGACACGGTCGGCCACTTTTCGCACGATGCCGAGGTCGTGGGTGATGAAGAGCATCGACATGTTGAGCCTGCTCTTCAACTCGGCGAGCAGCTTCAGGATCTGCGCCTGCACCGTCACGTCGAGCGCGGTGGTCGGCTCGTCGGCGATGAAGAGGTCGGGCTCGTTGGCGAGCGCCATAGCGATCATCACGCGCTGGCGCTGGCCGCCGGAGAGTTGGTGCGGATAGGCGTCGAGCCGCGTCTCCGCATCGCGGATGCCTACGAGAGCGAGAAGCTCGAGCGTGCGGGCGCGCGCCTGGCGGTCCGAGAGACCGCGATGCAGCTTGAGGATCTCACCGATCTGCCGCTCGATGGTGTGGAGCGGATTGAGCGAGGTCATCGGCTCCTGGAACACCATGGTGATGTCGTCGCCGCGGACTTTTCGCATCTCGTCCTCGTCGGCGGCGATCAGATCCTTGCCCTTGAACAGGATGCGGCCCGAGGGATGATGCGCGGACGGGTAGGGCAGGAGCTTGAGCGCCGACAGGGCCGTGACGGACTTACCCGAACCGGATTCGCCCACCAGCGCCACCGTCTCGCCCGGCATGACATCGAAGGACACGCGGTCGACAGCCAGCATGTCGCCACCGCCCTGGCGGAAGGCGACGGAGAGGTCTTGGACGGAGAGGAGAGGCTCGGTCATCGGAACGTCTTCCGCGGATCGAAGGCGTCGCGCACGGCTTCGCCGACGAAGATGAGGAGGCTGAGCATGATGGCGATCACGAAGAAGCCCGCGAGGCCGAGCCATGGCGCCTGAAGGTTGGCCTTGCCCTGCGCCAGCAGTTCGCCGAGCGACGGCGAACCCGGCGGCAGGCCGAAGCCGAGGAAGTCGAGGGATGTGAGCGTCGTGATCGAACCGTTGATGATGAACGGCATGAAGGTCAGCGTCGCCACCATGGCGTTCGGCAGGAGATGCTTGAACATGATGGTGCCGTTCGACAGGCCGAGCGCCCGCGCGGCGCGCACATATTCGAAGTTTCGCGCGCGCAGGAACTCGGCGCGCACCACGCCCACGAGCGACACCCAGGAGAAGAGCAGCAGGATGCCGAGCAGCACGAAGAAGCTCGGCGTGATCACGGCCGAGATGATGATGAGAAGATAGAGCGAGGGGATCGCGGTCCAGATCTCGATGAAGCGCTGGAACAGGAGATCGGTCCAGCCGCCGTAATAGCCCTGCACCGCGCCGGCAAGGATGCCCACGATGGACGAGATGCCGGCGAGCGTCAGGCCGAACAGCACGGAGATGCGGAAGCCGTAGATGAGGCGCGCCACCACGTCCCGCCCCTGGTCGTCGGTGCCGAGCCAGTTCCACTCGATGTCCTTGCAGCCGGTGCCGCCGGTGCGCTCCGCGATGGGGCGGCATTGCTCGTCGGTGAGCATCCATGTGGGGGGCGCAGGCGCCGGGACGGGCAGGTCGAGGTTGTGGGTGTTGTAGGAAAAGCGGACCGGCGCCCAGAGCAGCCAGCCGTTCTCCTGGATCTCCTTGGCGATGACCGGGTCGCGGTAATCGGTCTGCGCCAGGAAGCCGCCGAATTTCTCCTCCGGGTAATCCACGAAGGCGGGATAGAGCAGCTCGCCCTTGTAGGAGGCGAGGATCGGCTTGTCGTTGGCGATCAGCTCGGCGAAGAGGCTCAGGACAAACAGGACCATGAAGATCCAGAACGACCAGTAGCCGCGACGGTTGGCCTTGAAGTTCTGCAGGCGCCGCCGGTTGAGCGGCGAGAGCTTGATGAAGCCTTGCCGGGGCAGGGGAGGCGCCACGGGCGAGGATGCCGGCGAGACGACGGGCACGTTCTCGTTCATCTCACGCCTCCCTGGTCTCGAAATCGATCCGCGGATCGATCCAGGTATAGGTGAGGTCGGACACAAGGTTCACCGCGAGCCCCACCAGCGAGAAGATGTAGAGATTGGCGAAGACCACCGGATAATCGCGGTTCACGATGGACTCGAAAGACAGGAGTCCGAGGCCGTCGAGGGAGAAGATGGTCTCGATGAGAAGCGCTCCGGCAAAGAAGGCGCCGATGAAGGCTCCCGGAAAGCCCGCGATGACGATGAGCATGGCATTGCGGAACACGTGGCCGTAGAGGACCTGGCGCTCGGATAAGCCCTTCATGCGCGCCGTGAGCACGTATTGCTTGCGGATCTCGTCGAGGAAGGAGTTCTTCGTCAGCAGGGTCGAGGTGGCGAAGGCACCGAGCGCCATGGCGGTGATCGGCAGCACGAGATGCCAGAAGTAGTCGGCGATCTGCCAGTACCAGGGCATGAGCGACCAGCTTTCCGACGTGAGGCCGCGCAGCGGGAAGATCTGCCAGAACGAGCCGCCGGCGAAGAGCACGATCAGGAGGATCGCGAAGAGGAAGCCGGGAATGGCATAGCCGATGATCACGACGGCGGAGGTCCAGATGTCGAAGGAGGAGCCGTCCTGCACGGCCTTCTTGATGCCGAGCGGGATCGAGATCGCATAGGACAGAAGCGTCATCCAGAGACCGAGGCTGATGGAGACGGGCAGCTTCTCCTTGATCAGTTCGAGAACCGAGATGTCGCGAAAATAGCTCTTGCCGAAATCGAAGCGGGCATAATCCCACAGCATCTTCAGGAAACGCTCATAGGCCGGCTTGTCGAAGCCGAACTGCGCCTCGAGCTGCTTGATGAATTGCGGATCGAGCCCCTGTGCGCCGCGATAGCGGGAGGTGTCGCCGCCGCCCGCGCCCGCGCCGCCGGGGCTCTGAACCCCGAAATCGCCTCCGCCGCCGGAGATGCGGGATGAGGTGCCGGTATCCTGTCCCTGCAGCTGCGCGATGATGCGCTCGACGGGGCCGCCGGGGGCGAACTGCACCAGGGCGAAGGAGATGAGCATGATCCCGAGGATGGTGGGGATCATGAGGAGAATGCGGCGTGCGATATAGGCGAGCATCAAGCGCCTGCGGATTTGGGGCCGATGCGGCCAAGGTGAGTGTCGTTGAAGCCGGATGAGTATTTCAAGCCGTAGCCCAGTACGCGGTCGAACCCGATATGCGCCGCCCAGATGGCCGCGAGACCGAGACAGAGAGCATTCGCCGACAGCCATCCCGATCCCGCCAGGATGGCGGGGCCAAGGGTGGTGTGGAGGGCGTTGTAGAAAACGGCTCCTGGCTTGGGGCCCGCCGTATAGGCCGCGAAGCTCAGGTCGGGCGTGAAGAAGAGAACGGCATAGAGCCACCAGGAGAGGCCCATATGGGCAAACGCGGCCGTGGCCAGGACGAAGAGGGCCAGTCCCTCGAGCCGCAGGATCAGGCGGGGCATGTCCGCCTCCCTCTGTGTCGTCAGCGTCGTGTCCAAGCCTTATCCTCTTCCGATCCGCTTCGCCTTCTCGGCATCGTACCACCAGGTCCCCGGTGCTCCCGAGGTGAGACGGGGCTTGGTCTCGGGGCGCGAGAACTGGTCCCAATAGGCCAGCCATTCGCTGGCCCGGTACCACATGGGGACCCAATAATGGCCCGAACGGAGGACCCGGTCCAGGGCGCGGCAGGCGACGTTCAGCTCCTGGCGCGACTTGGCGTTGCCGATCGTCTCGATGAGGGCATCCACGGCCGGGTTGTCGATTCCGGCGATGTTCTGCGCGCCCGGCCTCTTGCCGGCGGCCGACCCGTAGACGATGCGCAGGCTGTCGCCGGGCGTGGAGGAGCCGACGAGATTGCGGCTCGCCATGTCGAAATCGTACTCGTCCATCCGGCGCTGATACTGCGCCGCGTCGACGATGCGCGAAACGGCATCGATCCCGAGCCGCTTCAGGTTCGCCTGGAAAGGTTGCGTATGCGGCTGAAGCGAGGGCTGGAAATCGAGGAACTCGATCCGGAAGGGCTGCCCGTTCGGCAGCTTGAGCACTCCGCCCTCGCGCTTGCATCCGGCTTCGCGCAGGAGCTCGTCGGCGCGGCGCAGAAGCCGCCGGTCTTGGCCCGACCCGTCGGACACGGGCGGCAGGACGGGATCGCCGAAGACGCTGGCCGGCAGCCTGTCGCGGAAAGGTTCGAGCAGCGCCAATTCCTCCGGCGATGGCTTGCCCACCGCCTTCATGTCGCTGTTCTCGAAGAACGAGGTCGTGCGCCGATAGAGGCCGAACATGATGTTGGCGTTCGTCCATTCGAAGTCGAACGCGAGACCGATGGCCTCGCGGATGCGCGGATCCTTGAAGGCGTCCCGGCGCAGGTTGAAATACCAGCCCTGAATGGTCGAGGGCGCGTCGTTCGAAATCTCTTCCTTCTTCACCTTGCCTTCGCGCACGGCCGGAAAGTCGTAGCCCGTCGACCAGATGCGGGACGTGAATTCCTCGTTGTAGTTGAGCGTGCCGTTCTTGAAGGCTTCGAAGGCTACCGTGCGGTCACGGAAATACTCGTAGCGGACATGCTCGAAATTGTTCTGTCCCACATTCACGGGCAGGTCCTTGGCCCAGTAATCCGGAACGCGGTCGAACTCGATGAAGCGCCCGACCTCGAAGCGACCGACCTTGTAGGGACCCGAGCCGAGCGGCGCTTCCAGCGTGGAGGCCTCGAAATCCTTCCCATGCCAGTAGCGCTCGGAGAAGATCGGCATGCCGGCGACGACGAGATGAATGTCGCGGCTGCGCTGCGGCGTGAACCGGACGCGCAGGACATCGTCAGCCTCCGCCTCCGCCGCTTCCATCTGGGTCAGGAGCTGGTTGAAGACCGGATGCCCCTTGGTCTTCAGGATGTTGAGCGAGAACGCCGCATCCTTCGCGGTCAGCTTCGAGCCGTCGTGAAAGCGCGCCTCCGGGCGCAGGATGAACCGGTAGGTGAGCTTGTCGTCGGAGACGCGAACGCTCTTCGCCACGAGCCCGTACAGCGCGTCCGGCTCATCGCCCGAGCCGGCCATCAGGCTGTCGTAGGTGCCCGTCATGCCGGCCGCGCCGTCGCCGCGCAGCACGAAGACGTTGAGCGTGTTGAAGGTGTCGAAGTTCTGGTTGCCCGTGGTCTGCTTGATCTGGATCGCCAGCGTGCCGCCCTTGGGCGCATTCGGGTCGACGTAGTCGAAATGCCTGAAGTCCGGCGCGTATTTCAACTCGCCGAAGCTCGAGAGGCCATGCGTCTCGGTTTCGCCTTCCTGTGCCAAGCCGATGCGCGGCAGCAAGGAAAGAGCGGCACCTGCCGCTCCCGTCCTGAGGATGGTCCGGCGGCTGATGTCCCTCATCGCGGCGCTCCCGTCTTGGCGGCCTTGGCTTCGTCGTACCACCAGATGGTCGGGAAGGCGGCGCCGCCGTAGCGCGGCATCGTCTCGGGATGGGAGTAGCGGTTCCAGCGCGCCGTGCGCTGCTTCAGCGACGTCCATTGCGGAACGACATAGTCGTGGGCGAGCAGGACGCGGTCGAGCGCCTTGGTGGCGGCGACGAGATCCTCGCGGTCCGTGGCGAAGATCACCTTGTCGATCAGCGCGTCGACACCGGGATCGGCGATGCCGGCGAGGTTGCGCGAGCCTTCCCTGCTGGCCGCCTGCGAGCCCCAGAACTCGCGCTGCTCGTTGCCCGGCGAGAGCGATTGCGGCCAGAGGCCGGTGGCGATGTCGAAGTCGAACGAGCGGGTGCGGTTGGTGTATTGCACGTCGTCGATGGTGCGCACGCTCGCGGCGATGCCCAGACGATCAAGAGAGGCCTTGTAGGGCAGGAACACGCGCTCCTCGTTGGGGCTGCTGCTGAGCAGCTCCACGCTCAGGACCTCGCCCTTGGCGTTGACGCGACGGCCGTTCTTCACCTCCCAGCCGGCTTCCTTGAGCAGGCGGTCCGCCTCGCGCAGATTGTTGCGGATCGTCTCGGGCGAGTCGTTGACCGGATTCTTGTAGGGCGTCGTGAAGACGGAAGCCGGGACCTTGTCGCGGACGCTCTCCAGGATCTCCAGCTCCTTGCCCTCGGGCAGACCCGAGGAGGCGAGGTCGAGCCCGTAGAAGTAGCTCGAAGGGCGCTCGTAGAGGCCGTAGAAGATCGTCTTGTTCAGCTCCTCGAACGGGAAGGCGAGATTGAAGGCCCGACGGACGCGCTGGTCCTTGAACTTCTCGCGCCGCATGTTGAGCACGAAGGCCTGCATGACGCCCGTGGCGCGGAACGGAAACTCCTCAAGGACCACGCGGCCTTCCTGCCGGGCCGGGAAATCATATCCCGTGGCCCAGTTGCGGGCGCTGTTCTCGGTGCGGAAGTCGAGGCGGTCCGCCTTGAAGGCTTCGAGCAGCACCGTCGCGTCGCGGTAATACTCGTAGCGGATCTCGTCGAAGTTGTTCTGCCCGACATTCACGTTGATCTTTTCGCCCCAGTAATCCTTCACGCGCTCATAGGTGGCGTTGCGGCCCGTGTCGAAATTCTTGAGACGGTAGGGGCCGGAACCGAGCGGCGGCTCGAGCGTGGTCTGCGTGACGTCGCGCTTGCGGCCGTCCGGGGCGGTGCCTTCCCACCAATGCTTGGGAAGGACCATCAGCTGGCCCATGATCTGCGGCAGCTCGCGATTGCCCTTTTGATTGAAGGTAAACTTGACCTCGCGCTCGCCCGTCTTCTCGGCCTTCGTGACGTTGGCGTAGTAGAAGGCATAGGTGGGGCTGTTGGCCTTCAGGCTCTCGAAGGAAAAGATCACGTCGTCCGCCGTCACCGGTTGGCCGTCGTGCCACTTGGCTTCCGGGCGCAGGCGGAAACTGACGGAGGAATAATCCTCAGGGTAGGAAAAGGATTCGGCCAGCAGGCCGTAGGCGGCGTTCGCCTCGTCGAGGGCGGAGGTGGTCAGGGTTTCGTAGATCAGGCCGAGCCCCTGCTCGGGCGATCCCTTCACGCCGGCGACCACGATGTTGAAGCTGTCGAAGGTGCCGAGCGCGCCCAGGCGCACCAGCCCGCCCTTGGGGGCGGTCGGGTTGACGTAGTCGAAATGCGGGAAGCCTTGAGGATATCTGGGCTCGTCGAGGAGGGCCGCGCCATGCCGCCATGGGGTTTCCTGGGCTGCGAGGGGGGTGAAGGCGAGGCAGGCCGCGAGGAGGCTCGGCAGAAGGGTACGGATCACAAGGCGTCTCCTGAAGGGGCGAGGCGTCTGTCGTCAGCTTACATTTTGGGCGCAGCAGGTCGAGCGCAAGGGATGAACTGTAAATGCCGCAAGCGCCCAAAAGAAAAGCCGGGCGTGAGGCCCGGCTTTCCGAAAAGTGATCGATGCGAATGACTTACTGGGCGGCCGGCAGCGGAACCGGGCTGTCGGAAAGGGTCCGCAGGTAAGCCAGCAGGTCCGCCCGGTCCTTGGCTCCGGCAAGTCCCGCGAAGGCCATGATGGTGCCGGGCGTCGCCTGTTTCGGATTGTGGATGAAGGCGTCCAAGGCCTCGTATGTCCAGTCGCCGCCATGGGCCTTCATGCCGGCAGAGTAGTTGAAGCCTTCATGCGAGGCGACGGGGCGTCCGACGATGCCGTAGAGGTTCGGGCCGACCTTGTTCGCGCCGCCCTTCTCGAGGGTGTGGCAGGCGGCACACTTCTTGGACTGGGCTTGGCCCTTGGCCGGATCGGCGCTGGCCAGAAGGACCGGCAGCGGCTGCGCCGGCTCTGCGGGAGCGGCGGCTCCACCGGCGGCCGCCGCTTCGGGGGCCGGGAGGTCGTATCCGGGGACAGCGGGCTTATGGGGAGCAAACAGGCCGCCGGCGATAACGTTCACGCCGACCACGAAGAGAAGCGAACCGAAAACGGCGCCCGCGATCTTATTGGTCTCGATATTCATCAGTTAGGCTCTCCTCGCCTTCGTACACCGGCGAAATCAGCGCAGCAGAACGGATCCGCGGGCGGACGCCCACGACAGGGCCGTTGCTTAGCCGTAGTGATGGGGTTTTGACAATGGGGTTTCCAGGAGTTTTCGCCGTTCTCGTGGTCGCAGCACCGGTCCCGGACGCGGCGAACCGTCCGAAGCTTCGGTTCCCGCCCGGGACGAAGGGCTCCGCCTTCCACTTTCATGCCCAATGTTCTAAGGACGCGCAGTTTCCCTGAAGAACGCACCATGTCCTATCCCATCGTCCTGATTCCTTCCCGCCTCGCCGCAACCCGTCTGCCGAACAAGCCTCTGGCCGAGATCGCCGGCGAGCCCATGATCGTCCATGTGTGGCGCCGGGCCATGGAGGCGGGAATCGGGCCCGTGGCCGTGGCGACCGACGCGCCCGAGATCGCCGAAGCCGTGGCCAGGGTCGGGGGGCGGGCGGTCATGACCCGGTCGGACCACGCCTCCGGGTCCGACCGCATCTTCGAGGCTGTGGAAAAGCTCGATCCGGACGGGCGGCATGACGTGATCGTGAACGTCCAAGGGGATTTTCCGACCATCGACCCGAAGGCAATCGCGGCCGCTGTCTCTCCCCTGCAGGACCCCGCCGTCGATATCGCGACGCTCGTCTACCCTATCGAGCGCGAGGACGAGAAGGTGAATCCAAACGTCGTGAAGATGGTGGGAACCGAGATTTCGCCGGGTCGTTTCCGCGCCCTTTACTTCACGCGGGCTACGGCCCCGACCGGCGAGGGGCCGCTCTACCATCACATTGGCGTCTATGCCTATCGTCGCCCTGCTCTGCGGCGCTTTGTCGAGCTTCCTGCCTCGCCTCTGGAAGTCCGGGAGCGCCTGGAGCAGCTCAGGGCCATCGAGGCCGGCATGCGCATCGACGCGGCGGTCGTCGACGATGTGCCTTTCGGGGTCGACACTCCGCAGCAACTGGAGGAAGCGCGCGAGATCCTCGCCGCGCGGAGGACATCATGAGCAAGCTTATTTCCTTCCAAGGTGAGTTGGGCGCCAATTCCCACACGGCCTGCTCGGAGGCGCGTCCCGACTGGGAGCCTCTGCCCTGTCCGACCTTCGAGGACGCCCTGGCAGCCGTGAACGAGGGGACGGCAGGCCTCGCCATGATCCCCATCGAGAACTCCATCGCCGGGCGCGTCGCCGACATCCATCATATGCTGCCGACCTCCGGGCTGCACATCCTCGGCGAGCATTTCCTGCCGATCCACTTCCACCTCATGGCGATCCCGGGCGCGGATCTCGGCACCGTCAAGGACGTCTACAGCCACGTCCATGCCCTGGGCCAGTGCCGCAAGATCATCCGCAAGCTCGGGCTGAAAGCCCATGTGGCCGGCGACACCGCGGGCTCGGCCCGCGAGGTGTCCGAGTGGAAGGATCCGACCCGGGCCTCGCTCTCGCCCCGCATGGCGGCCGATATCTACGGCCTGAACATCCTGGCCGAGAACGTGGAAGACGAGGCGCACAACACCACCCGCTTCGTCATCCTGTCCAAGACGCCGTATTGGGCGCCCAAGGGGCAGGGGCCGACCGTCACGTCCTTCGTGTTCCGCGTCCGCAACCTGCCGGCCGCGCTCTACAAGGCCCTGGGCGGGTTCGCGACCAACGGCATCAACATGACGAAGCTCGAGAGCTACATGCTCGAAGGCGAGTTCCTGGCGACGCAGTTCTACGCCGAGGTGGACGGCCACCCGGAGGACGCGAACCTCAAGCGAGCCCTGGAAGAGCTGGAATTCTTCTCCCGCGAATTGCGCATCCTCGGCGTCTACCCGGCCGATCCGTTCCGCGAGAAGATCAAGGAAGCCGCCGAGTGACCATCCGCATCCGCGACGCGGTCGAGGGTGACATCGAAGGAATCGCCAGGGTTCACGTCCAGGGCTGGCGGGAATCCTACAAGGATTTCCTGCGTCCCGAGGCGCTGGCAGGTCTCTCCGTCGAGGAGCGGATGCGGATGTGGCAGGGCGCCTTTGCGGAGCCGGATCCACGGGCCAGGCTACTCGTCGCGCAGGCGGACACAGGCGAGATCGTCGGTTTCGCCCGTGGCGGGCCGATTCGCGAGGGGGCCGAACAGCTCGGCGCCGAGGCCGAAATCTTCGCCATCTACCTGCTCGACAAGGTCAAGCGCCAGGGCATCGGCCAGAGGATGATGCGCGGCGTCTTCGCTCACTTGAGCCAGCACGGCTTCCGCTCGGTGGGCCTCTGGGTGCTCAAGGACAACCTGTCCGCCCGCCGCTTCTACGAGGCCCTGGGCGGGCAACCGGGCGCCGAGCAATCCTTCGACCTGCGCGGCCAGATGGTCGCCGAGGTCGCCTATCGGTTCGAGTTGAAGTCGAAGCGTTAGGGCCTCTGTCACCCCCGGCTCATCCCTGCATGTTCAGCTGGGAATGACGCGCCTCATGCAACTCCTTCCACGTCATGGCCAGGCCTTGTGCCTGGCACCCCGCGTCTGGGAGGCGCCCCGCCGTTCCGATCGGGATCACCGGCACGAGGCCGGTAATGACGTCAATGGGATGACCAAGCGAACGTTATGTTCTCACTTTGTTCTTGACAGGGCGGACAAGCTCGGCTATATCGTCCGCATCCCCGCCCGCCGAGGGGCGCGCTCGCGGGGCGTCAGCCAGTGCGGGGCGGGAGGGGGTCCCGCCGCAGGCCTCGCACGCCTGTGGTCGCGGGAGGTCGACCTTGGGCGCTCCCCAGCTGGTCCACCTGAAAAGAACCGCGTGCGAGGCGCCGTCCGGCTCTTCCACTCTCACTCTCACAGCGAGCCGGGCGATGCACCGCACCCTCCCTCGACTGACCTTCAGGCTCGCAGCACACGCTGCGGGCCCCAAGGTGCTGGCTCTTTGAATGTGAGGGGTCAGCACCCGCCCGTCATGGTCGGCTTTTCCCGGGGCCGCGCAGCGGAACCCGGGACCCCGAACCGCCGATGCGGGAATGACTGCTTCGCGGTTCCGGCATCCTGTCCTGGACCCGCCCGGATTGGCCGACGCGTCCGGGCACGATGCTATGCATCTTCCGTTATCCCTTCACCCACTCCCGGACCAGATGGTTGGCGATCGCGATGGGCGAGGGGGCGTTGAACTGCTCGTGGGTGCCCTCCAGCATGCGCCGGACGTCGTCCTTGGTGAACCAGCGCGCGTCCTCCAGCTCCTCGCCGTCGAAGGCGATCTCCTCGGTGAGCGCCTCGCCGATGCAGCCGATCATGACGTTGGACGGGAAGGGCCAGGGCTGCGAGGTCATGTAGCGCACCGCGCCGACCCGGATGCCGGCCTCCTCGAAGGTCTCCCGGCGCACCGCGTCCTCGATGGTCTCGCCCGGCTCCAGGAAGCCCGCCAGGCAGGAATACATCTTCTCGGCGAAGCGCGGCTGGCGGCCCATCAGGCATCTGTCGCCGCGCGTGATCAGCATGATCACCACGGGATCGGTGCGGGGGAAATGCTGGGCATTGCAGGAGGCGCAGTCGCGCCGGAAGCCGGCCTGTGTGGGTTGCGTCGGCGCGCCGCAATTGGCGCAGAAGCGATGCCGTCGGTGCCAGTCGAGCAGGGATTTCGCCATGGCGAGCATCCCGAGTTCCTCGGCCGGAACCAGTCCGCGCACAGCGATGGAGCGCAGGTCCACGACCGCGAGGGACGGATCGTCCTGAAGCGATTCGGCAGCCTCCGGCGCCGCCAGGGTCGCCACCACGGGCCGGTCGCCGAGCGTGCCGAGAAAGACCTGCTCCTGATGGCCGGGGAGGCGGTCGAGGAATGAGGCGGGCAGGAGGCTCGTCCCCGGCTCCCCGGCCTGGAGGACCGGCAGGTCGCCGGCCAGGACCACCATGGCGGTGCGCGGATCCCGCGCCGCGTTGGCAAGCGCCTCCGGGTCCCGCTCGGCGCTGTGGCGGACGAGCGGATTCGAGATGTAGGCGATGGGTCGGGTCATGGGGTCAGGCCGCTGCGAAGAGGGCTGCGGCGCGCTCGATCAGGGCCGTCGCCGCGTGGTCGGGATAGGGGGTGCGGGTGCCATGGCCCCAGACGGGGCCCGGCCAGGCCGGATCGGAGCGGAAGCGCCCGATCACGTGCACATGAAGCTGCGTCACGATGTTGCCCAGCGCCCCCACATTTACCTTGTCGGGCTTGGAGAGTTCCAGCATCACCTTGGTGGCGATGCGGATCTCCTGGGCAAGCTGGGCGTAATCGGCCTCCGACAGGTCGGTGAACTCGCTCGCCCCCGCGATGCGCGGCACCAGCACGAACCAGGGAAAGCGGGCGTCGTTCAGGAGCAGGACGGACGAGAGGGCGAGATCGCCGACCGGGATCGTGTCGGCTTCGAGCCGGGAATCGAGCGTGAATGTCATGGCGCTATGTAACCGACCCTGCGGCTTCGTGTCAGCCTTCGTCGATACGAACCCAACGTGTCATCCCCGGCGAGCCGAAGGCGGGGAAGGGGATCCATGGCGTTGCGCCTGATCGTGGATTCCTTCCCCTCCGCTGCGCTCCGGCCGGGAATGACACAGACGGCGGTGGAGAGCGGGGATGGCCGCGCGAGCGGCTCGTTTCCAACTTGCGTTTCTCAGGCAATACGCCCATATAGCCGGTGGGAGGTTGGCGAGGGACGTCTCACTCGCCAACCGGGTCAGGTCCGGAAGGAAGCAGCCCTAACGAGACCGAACGGGTCTTCGTCCAGCCTCCCACCTTTTTTAAGATTCTCCAAAGCCTTGCAGTCGATGGACGATACCACAGCCGGCACGCCCCCGAACGACGAGCCGGCCCTGCCGGGCTTCCCCGCCGCGCCCGCTTCCGCAGCGCCGGCCTCTCCCTACCGCGTCCTTGCCCGTAAATACCGCCCTCGAACCTTCGACGACCTGATCGGTCAGGAGGCGATGGTGCGCACCCTCTCGAACGCCTTCGAGACCGGGCGCATCCCGCAGGCCTGGATGCTCACCGGCGTCCGCGGCGTCGGCAAGACCACCACGGCCCGCATTCTCGCCCGCGGCCTCAACTACCAGAAGGCCGACGGCTCCGGTCAGCCGACCATCCACATGCCGGAGCTCGGCGTGCATTGTCAGGCGATCATGGAATCGCGGCACGTGGACGTGCTGGAGATGGACGCCGCGTCCCATACCGGCATCGACGACGTCCGCCAGATCATCGACGGCATCCGCTATTCGCCGGTCTCGGCCCGCTACAAGGTCTACATCATCGACGAGGTCCACATGCTCTCGGAGAAGGCGTTCAACGCCTTCCTGAAGACGCTCGAGGAACCGCCGCCGCACGCGAAGTTCATCTTCGCCACCACCGAAATCCGGAAAGTGCCCGTCACGATCCTGTCCCGCTGCCAGCGCTTCGACCTGCGCCGCATCGAGGCGGACAAGCTCGTGGCCCATCTCGGCCGCATCTGCGCCGCCGAGGGCGTGCAGGCCGATGCGGAAGCGCTCGCCGCCATCGCCCGCGCGGCGGAAGGCTCGGCGCGCGATTCCCTGTCGCTGATGGACCAGGCCATCGCGCACGGGGCCGGCGTGGTGACGCCCGACACCGTGCGCGACATGCTGGGCCTCGCCGACCGCACGCAGGTGATCGACCTCTTCGAGGCCGTGATGCGCGGCGACGTGCCGGGGGCCTTCGCGGGCTTGCGCTCGCAATACGATGCCGGCGCGGACCCGGCCGTAATCCTGTCCGATCTCGCGGCCTTCTCGCATGTGGTCACCCGCCTCAAGCTGATCCCTGAGGCCGCCAGGGATCCCGCTCTCTCCGAGATCGAGCGGACGCGCGGCACCGATTACGCCCAGAAGCTTTCGGTCAGGACCCTGTCGCGCGCCTGGCAGATCCTTCTCAAGGGCATTCCCGAGGTGCAGTCCTCGAACCGTCCGATCGCGGCGGCCGAGATGGTGATCGTGCGCCTCGCCTATGCGGCCGACCTGCCGACCCCTGACGAGGCCCTGCGCGCCTTGAAGGACGGCGCGCCGGTTCCCGTCGGCGGCCCCTCGGCGCCCGCGCCCCGGCCGTCCGGTCCCGCCACGTCCGGCAACATGGCGCTTGCGACGTCCCAGCCTTATCCTCAGCCGCGCCCGCAAACTGCTCAACCCGAGCCGACCATGCGGCTTCGCCGCTTCGAGGACGTGGTGGCGCTCGCCGGCGAGAAGCGCGAGATCGTCCTGAAGGCGCAGCTCGAACGGGACGTGCGTCTCGTGCGCTTTGAGGAGGGCCGCATCGAGCTCAGCCTCACCGACACCGGCAGCCGCACCATCGCCAACGACCTGACCCGCGCCCTCCAGCAATGGACCGGCGAGCGCTGGATGGTGGCCCTGTCCTCGGAGGAGGGGCAGGCGACCCTGCATGAGAAGGCGGTCGAGGCCGAGCGCGAGCGCAAGGAAGGTGCCGCCAATCATCCGCTCGTGCAGGCGGTGCTGACGAAGTTTCCCGGCGCGCAGATCGTGAACGTGATCGAACGGGCCGAGAAGCCCGGCGAGGATGCGGAAACCGAGATCCTCGGCGAGGCCGACGCGCTGGCCGCGCACGAGGCCGAAGACGACGACGATCTTTTCTGATTTTCATTTCCAGATTGAGGATACGGTCATGAAGGACATCATGGGATTGATGAAGCAGGCTCAGGCCATGCAGCAGAAGCTGCAGGACGCCCAGGCCGAGCTCGAAACCCTCGAAGTCGACGGCACCGCCGGCGGCGGCGTCGTGACCGTGAAGGTGACCGGCAAGGGCAGCCTGAAAGCCATCAATATCGATCCCTCGCTCATGAATCCGGACGAGAAGGAGATCCTCGAGGATCTCATCGTCGCGGCCATGAACGATGCCCGCGGCAAGGCCGAGCGCGCCACCCAGGAGCGCATGGAAGGCATCACCAAGGGCCTGCCGCTGCCTCCGGGCCTGAAGCTGTTCTGAGATTTCGCGAGATATCGATGGCCCAGCACGTTGCCGGCCCCGAGATCGAGCGCCTGATCCAGCTCCTCGCCCGCCTGCCGGGTCTGGGGCCGCGTTCGGCCAGGCGCGCGGCGCTCCATCTCATCAAGAAGCGCGAGACGCTGCTCAACCCGTTGAGCGATGCCATGCGCATCGCCAACGAGCGCATCGTCGTGTGCTCGTCCTGCGGCAATGTCGATACGACAGATCCCTGCACGGTGTGCCGGGATCCCAAGCGCGATCCGTCCATCCTCGTGGTGGTGGAGGACGTGTCCGATCTCTGGGCGCTGGAGCGCTCCGGCGCGGTCAACGCGAAATATCACGTGCTCGGCGGCGTGCTCTCGCCGCTCGACGGCGTGCGGCCCGAGCACCTGAACCTGGAGCGCCTCGTCGCCCGCGCCTCCGAGCCCGGCGTGAACGAGGTGATCCTGGCGCTCAACGCCACGGTCGACGGCCAGACCACGGCCCATTACATCACCGAGCTTCTCGCTCACCTGCCCGTGAAGGTGACCAAGCTCGCCCACGGCGTCCCGGTCGGCGGCGAGCTCGACTATCTCGACGAGGGCACGCTCTCGGCCGCGATCCGGCAGCGCACGTCGTTTTGATACAGTTTTGATTGCTATCACGTCATCACCGGCCTTGTGCCGGTGATATCGATTGCATGAAACGCCGAGCTTTTCCGTATCGAGATGGCCGGGACTGATCCCCGGATCAAGTCCGGGGACGGCCATGACGATGCAAGTGTCATCCCCGGCGCACGCAGTGCGGGAAGGGGATCCATGGCGTCGCGCATGGACGTGGATTCCCTTCCCCTCCGCTGCGCTCCGGCCGGGAATGACAAGCGCGGTTCGCATGCGAGCAGCAGATGATGACGTGACAGGCCCGGGCGCCGTTGCTAATCAGGCGGCAACGAAACCCTGACCCGAGTTGCCCATGTCCACAGCTGACCTCGCCCGCACCATCGACGCCGCCTGGGAGGACCGGGCCAACGTGAACCCTTCGACGGCCGGCGCCGTCCGTGAGGCCGTCGACGAGGCGATGAACCTTCTCGATTCCGGCAAGGCACGCGTGGCCGAGAAGACCGGAGACGAGTGGCAGGTGCATCAGTGGCTGAAGAAGGCCGTGCTGCTGTCCTTCCGCCTCAACGACATGGAAGTGATCGGCGGCGGGCCCGGCGAGGCCACGTGGTGGGACAAGGTGCCGTCCAAGTTCGCCGGATGGGGTGAGAACCGCTTCCGGGCTGCAGGCTTCCGCGCCGTCCCGAACTGCACCGTGCGGCGCGGCGCCTATATCGCGCCCGGCGTGGTGCTGATGCCGTCCTTCGTCAATCTCGGCGCCTATGTGGACGAGAACACCATGGTCGACACCTGGGCGACGGTCGGCTCCTGCGCTCAGATCGGCAAGAACGTGCACCTCTCCGGCGGCGTCGGCATCGGCGGCGTGCTGGAGCCGCTCCAGGCCAATCCCACCATCATCGAGGACAACTGCTTCATCGGCGCCCGCTCCGAGGTGGTGGAAGGCGTCGTCGTGGGCGAGGGCTCGGTGCTGTCCATGGGCGTGTTCATCTCGGCCTCGACCAAGATCATCGACCGCAACACGGGAGAAGTCTTCGTCGGCCGCGTGCCGCCGTATTCCGTGGTCGTCCCCGGCTCGCTCCCCGGCAAGCCGCTCCCGGACGGCACCCCCGGCCCGTCGCTCTACTGCGCCGTGATCGTGAAGCGCGTCGACGCGCAGACCCGCGCGAAGACGGGGATCAACGAGCTGTTGCGGGACTGATCCGATGGAACACTCGCCGCTCTCCCTCGCACAATCCCTCCTGCGCTGCCCCTCCGTGACGCCGGAGGAGGGCGGCGCGCTCGCCTTCATCGAGGGCGTGCTGAAGGAGGCGGGGTTCGAGGTCCACCGACCGGTCTTTTCCGAGCCGGGTACGCCGGACGTGGAAAACCTCTATGCCCGCTACGGCAAGGGCGAGCCTTACCTGCTCTTTGCGGGCCACACCGATGTGGTGCCTCCCGGCGATGCGGCCCGTTGGACCTACGATCCGTTCGGCGGCGAGATCCACGGCGGCGAGCTTTATGGGCGCGGCGCGGTCGACATGAAGGGCGGCATCGCCTGCATGATGGCGGCGGCGCTGGAGTTCATCCGCAGCAACCCGGACTTCAAGGGCTCTATCGGCTTCCTGATCACGGGCGACGAGGAGGGGCCCGCCGTCAACGGCACGGTGAAGCTGCTTGAGTGGGCGAAGGGGCGCGGCGAGCGGTTCGACCATTGCATCCTCGGCGAGCCGACCAATCCGAACCAGCTCGGCGACATGATCAAGATTGGGCGGCGCGGGTCGCTCACCGGCCGGATCGTGGTCGAGGGCAAGCAGGGTCACGTGGCCTATCCGCATCTCGCGGACAATCCCATTCCGGGCATGATGCGCCTGCTCGACGGGCTTCTGAAGGAGCCGCTCGACCGGGGCACCGACCATTTCGATGCCTCGAACCTGGAGGTGACCACCATCGACGTCGGCAATCCGGCGGCGAACGTGATCCCGGCCGAGGTGAAGGCCACCTTCAACATCCGCTTCAACGATCTCTGGACGCCTCACAGCCTGGAGGCCGAGATCGAGCGCCGCCTGCGCGAGGCCGCCGGCAACACGGTGCGCTACACCCTGACCATGGAGCCGACCAACGCAGTCGCCTTCCTGACGCCGCCGAACGCCTTCGTGGGCTTCATCGCCGACGCCATCAAGACCGAGACCGGTTCGCAGCCGAAGCTGTCCACCACGGGCGGCACGTCGGATGCTCGCTTCATCGTGAAGGACTGCCCCGTGGTCGAATTCGGCCTCGTCGGACAGACCATGCACCAGGTGGACGAGCGGGTGGCCGTTGCGGATTTGGACCGGCTCGCAACGATTTACCGCAAGGTGCTCGACGCATACTTCGCCGCGTGAGTCCGACCGGGAAACTTGACTGTCTAAACTAAAGTCGAAGAAAGAGCGGAACGTTTTGCAGGCGCCATCCATTTTCGAGGGCAATCGTCTTCGAAAATGAGGCCGCTGATGATCGTTACGGCTGAGGAGGTCAACCGCTCGTTCAGAGGAACGCTCGATCTGCTCAACAGCAGGTCCGAGGGCCTGAAGTCCTTCGACATGAGCGAGCGGGGCTTCTGGCGCTCCTTCATGGCGATCTGGCTGACGCTTCCGGCCTATGTGGTCTCCCTGGCCTTCGAGCGCCTCCGCCTCGGCCTCCTCCAGCCGGATCGGCCCCTTCTCGACAGTTTCTGGATAGACGTCGTGGTGGCGCTCGGCCACGTGGCGGGCTTCATCGCCCTGCCGCTCGCCATGATCTGGGTCGCCCGGTGGTTCCGGCTCGAGAAGGCCTATGTGCCCTTCGTCATCGTGACGAACTGGATCTCGGTCATCGGCATGCTGCTCCTCTCCGTGCCGGCCATGCTCATGCTGCTCGGCTGGGCGCCTCCCGGGCTCGCGAGCCTGTTCGCCCTTGCCTTTGCGGTCATCATCGTGCGGATGCAATGGTTCGCCACCAAGGAGACGCTGAAGATCGCGAGCCTGCCGGCGCTCGGAATCGTGGTGCTCGGCATCCTGCTCAATTCCGTCATCGGAACGGCGATGCGGGGCCTACTCGGATAGATCCGGATAATCGACGCCGATCAGGTAAAGCCCCGACGACGGGGCCATCGGCCCGCAGCGCCTGCGGTCGCGCGCGTCGAGCGCCGCGCGCACATCCTCCACGGACCAGCGCCCCGCGCCGGCCCGCTCCAGGGTTCCCGTCATGGAACGCACCTGATGGTGCAGGAAGGACCGGGCCGAGGCATAGATGCGGATCTCGTCGCCGATCCGCTCCACGTCGAGCCGGTCGAGGGTGCGGACCGGGCTATTGGCCTGGCACTCGGCGGCCCGGAAGGTGGTGAAGTCGTGCCGCCCGATCAGCGTCTGCGCGGCCTCGTGCATGGCGTCGGCGTCGAGCTTCCAGGCCACGTGCCAGACCCGGTTCGTCTCCAGCGCCGGTGGGGCGCGGCGGTTGAGGATGCGATAGACGTAGTGGCGCTTCACGGCGGACAGGCGGGCGTGGAACGTCTCCGGCACGGCCTCAGCCGAGAGAATGGCCACGGGAGCGGGTTTCAGATGAGCGTTGGTGGCGTCGCGGACCGTGTCCGGCCGCCAGTCCTTGTCCAGGTCCACGTGAACGACCTGATGGGTGGCGTGAACCCCCGAATCCGTCCGCCCGGCGCAATGGATGCGCACCGCCGCGCCCGTGAAGCGCGCGATGGCATCCTCCACCGCCTGCTGCACGGAGAGCCCGTTCGTCTGATGCTGCCAACCGGTGAAGGGCGTGCCGTCGTATTCGACGACAAGCTTGTAGCGAGGCATGTTATTCCAGTTCTGCGAAGGCCTTGGCGTAAGTTACCGAGCCATGGGCGTCTTTCCCTTTTGCGGAAAGCGCGAGGGCCTGGAGATAGGGCCCGTCATAGGGCGTTTTCACCTGTTCCGCCAGCTGGGGTGTGAAGCCGAAGCGGCCGTAATAGTGCGGTTCCCCCAGCACGAGGACAAGATCGTAGCCCTCGTCCGTGAGGCGCATCAGGCCGTCCCGCACGAGGGTTGCCCCGATGCCCTGCCGCTGGAAGGCGGGAACGACGGCGAGCGGAGCCAGCACCGCCCCTTTGACGGACGGGGCATCGTGGAGGATCAGGCGGGAATAGGCAACATGGCCGGCCGGCTCATCGGCATGGGCGGTCAGAGACAGGATGAGATCGCCGTCCCTGTGCATGTTCCGCACGAGATCGGCCTCTGCCAGTTGTCCGAACGAGGCGGAATAGATGGCGTAGAGGATGGACCAGTCGGCAGCTTCCTCCAGGCGAACCTCCATGTCGGACCTCACGCGAATTGGGCGCCCGGGCCAAGCCTCACTCCCCGCAGGAACTCCTCGAAGGCCACGGGGCCCTTTCCGGCACGCTGAACCTGGATCAGGCGGATCGCACCCTCGCCACAGGATATTGTACCATCATTGTCCAGCAGAGTCCCGGGCGAAGCTGAACCTTTTCCCATGGCGGCCCTGAGAACCTTCACCCGTTCCTGCCCCTTGCCGAAATCGGCCGTGAAATAGGCGCCCGGGAAGGGCGAGAGGCCACGGATGTGGTCGTGAACGGCCTGCGCGGGTTTCGACCAGTCGATCAGGGCGTCCTCGTTCTTGAGCTTGTGGGCATAGGTCACGCCCTCCTCGGGCTGGGGCGTGAAGCTTAAGCCTCCGCGGGAAAGAGCGGCGAGCGCCCGCACCATCAGGTCGGCGCCGAGGACCATGAGGCGGTCGTGGAGCTCGCCGGCGTTCATGTCCGGGGCGATCGCAACCCGCTCGACCATGGCGACGGGGCCGGTATCCAGGCCTTCCTCCATCCTCATGACGGCGACGCCCGTTTCCTTGTCGCCGGCCATGATGGCCCGCTGGATCGGCGCGGCGCCGCGCCAGCGCGGCAGCAGGGAGGCGTGAAGGTTGAGGCAGCCGAGTTCCGGCGCCTCCAGGACGGCCTTCGGCAGCAGCATGCCGTAGGCCACCACCACCGCCACGTCGGCGTTGTGGCTGCGGAAAATCTCGGCGGCCTCCTCGGTTCGCAGGGTTTTCGGCGTCAGCACGGGAAAGCCGAAACGATCCGCCATGGTGTGGACCGGAGAGGGCTTCAGCGCCATGCCGCGGCCGGCCGCCGCCGGCGCGCGGGTATAGACGGCCACCACGTCGTGGCCTTGGCCGACGATCTCGGACAAGGTCGGCACGGCGAAATCCGGCGTGCCCATGAAGACGACGCGCAGACTCATGCCCCGGCCTCGCGCTTGGCGGCCTTCTTGAACTTGGTCATCACCCGGTCGCGCTTGAGCTTCGACAGGTAGTCGATGAACAGGACCCCGTTCAGGTGGTCGATCTCGTGCTGCACGCAGGTGGCCAGCAGGCCGTCCGCATCCTGCTCGACGGTCTCGCCCTGCAGGTTCATGAAGCGGAACCGCACCCGATCGGGACGCTCGACCTCCTCATAATATTCGGGGATCGACAGGCAGCCCTCCTCGTAGACCCGCTTCTCCTCCGACGCCCAGGTGATCTCCGGGTTGAGGAGCACCATCGGCTGGCGCTCGTCATCGGACTTGGACACGTCCATGGTCACCATGCGGACCGGCACGCCGATCTGGATGGCAGCCAAGCCGACGCCGGGGGCGTCGTACATGGTTTCCAGCATGTCGTCGGCCAGCTGGCGGATCTCGCTCGTGATGTCCGTGATGGGTTCGGAAACCAGCCGGAGCTTTGAATCGGGGATGATGACGAGGGGTCTGATGCTCATGATCGCGGGAGATAAGCGCTCGGAGAAGGATGGTCAAATCGTTCATCTAGAGCATCGGACGCAAAAGCGGATCCGCTTTGGGCCTCGTCCGATGCTCGCCATTCATAAGTGCATCGTTTCCGCGGAAAAGGGGATTCCGCTTTGCCCCACGAGGCACTTGTGTTCGGATGCGCCGTCCACCGGAACCATAATCCCATGAACGACGTCGTCCTGATCCTCGGCCAGACTCCCCTGACCTGGGGGCAGATCGTCATGGGCATGGCCGGCTTGAGCCTCGTCCTGCTCCTCATCGTGACGATGCTCCTCCTGCGAACGCGCCGGGACAGGGCCCTGGAGGCCGCCATTGCGGACGAGCGGGCCCGGGAGATGGACGACAAGGTGGCCGAGCTCACCCGGATCCAGTCGGAAATGACCGGCCGGATGCGGACCATGGCCGAGGTCTTCGGTTCCCGCCAGAGCGATTTCGTCCGCATGATCTCGGAGCGGATCGACGGGTTGCAGCACCGGGTCGGCCAAGGGCTCGAGGCCTCCACGCGCCATCAGACGGAAAACCTCTCGAAGCTCAACGAGCGTCTCGCCGTGATCGATGCTGCGCAGCAGAACCTGACGAGCCTCACGGGCGAGATCGTCGGCTTGAAGGATATCCTGTCCAACAAGCAGACCCGGGGCGCCTATGGGCAGGGGCGCATGGAGGCCATCGTCCGCGACGGGCTTCCCGCCAATGCCTTCGAGTTCCAGGCGACCCTGTCGAACCGCACGAGGCCCGACTGCCTCGTGCGCCTGCCCGGCGACGGGCGCGGCCTCGTGATCGACGCCAAGTTCCCGCTGGAAGGCTTCACACTTTTCCGGGAGGCCAAAGGCGATGAGGCGCGCAGCCGTGCGGCCGCGAGGGTCCGCAACGACATGCTCGTTCATGTGAAGGATATCGCGGAGAAGTACCTTATCCCGGGAGAGACCCAGGATATCGCCATGCTCTTCGTCCCGGCGGAATCCATCTATGCCGATCTGGCCGAGCATTTCGACGACGTAGTCCAGAAGGCGCATCGCGCCCGCATTGTCATCGTGTCCCCGTCGCTCCTGACGCTCGCCATCCAGGTCATGCAGGCCCTGGTCCGCGATGCCCGCATCCGCGAGGAGGCGCGGGTGATCCAGGTCGAGGTGCAGAAGCTCCTGGAGGACGTGGTGCGCCTCGATGCCCGGGTGGCGAAGCTCGACACCCACTTCCGGCAGGCCCAGGAAGATGTGTCGCAGATCCGGGTTTCGGCCGACAAGATCGTCAAGCGCGGCCAGAAGATCGAAACCCTCGAATTCGACGAGGATGAGGCCGAGGCTCGGGCCGAGTGGCTGCGCCTCCAAGGACGGAATCTCCGTGCCGTGGAATAAAAGCACCCGACGATGCGTTCATGACGGTTGGCGCCGGGAACCGCCTTTCTCCCGCAACGTTCTTCCCACGCTGCACGACACGCCATGGAATGATGGCGTTTGACGACGGTACATCACGGATTTTGGGAAGGATTGCGCTATGGGCCTTTTCTCGAAGGACATCAAGTCGTTGGATGATCTCTTCATCCACACCCTGCAGGACATCTACTACGCCGAGCAGCAGATCACGAAGGCGTTGCCGGAGATGATCGAGAAGGCGAGCGACCCGCAGCTGAAGCAGGCGTTCCAGACCCATCTCGGCGAAACCCAGCAGCAGATCCAGATGGTCGAGCAGGTGTTCCGCATGCACGGCCACGACCCGAAGGGCGTAACCTGCCCGGCGATCGACGGCATCATCGACGAAGCCCAGGACATCGCCGGCGACATCGACGACCCGCAGGTTCTCGACGCGGCGCTTCTGGCCGCCGCTCAGGCCGTCGAACACTACGAGATCACCCGCTATGGCACGCTCGTCGCCTGGGCCAAGCAGCTCGGCCGCGAAGACTGCGCCGGCGTCCTGCATCAGATCCTGGACCAGGAAAAGTCCACGGACCAGAAGCTCAACCGGATCGCCGAGAGCAAGATCAACACGAAGGCCGCGTAAGGTCTTTGTCAGACGAAACGGAAATGGCCTCCGAAAGGAGGTCATTTTTGTTTTGGCTGCCCGCTGTCATCCCCGGCGAGCCGCAGGCGAGGGAAGGGGATTCATGGCGTTGCGCCTGAACGTGGATTCCCTTCCCCTCCGATGGCTTCGCCATCTCCGGCCGGGAGTGACAAAGGATCGGTTACTTCACCGGCAACGCATAGGCGCGCAGAAAGTCCGCCAGATCGTTGGTGATGTAGTCGATCTCCGGCGTCCGGACCGCTTCCTGCTCGAAGCTCTCCCGGAACGGGTCGAAGGTCTTGGGCACGATGAGCGTGGTCGTCATGCCGAGTTCGTGCGGCACCGTGAGGTTCTTGGCGATGTCCTCGAACATGGCCGCGCGGGCCGGTTCGACCCCGTGCTTGTCGAGAAAGACCTCATAGGCGCGCCGGTCGGGCTTGGGCACGAAGTTCGAGGCGGCGATGTCGAACACGTCCTCGAAATGGTCGAGAATGCCGATCTTCCTCGCCACGTTCTCCGCGTGCTTGCGGGAGCCGTTGGTGAGGATCAGCTTCCGCCCCGGGAGCTTCTCGATGGCCTCGCCCAGGCTGTGGTTCAGCTCGATATCCGTGTGATCGATGTCGTGGGCGAAATCGAGAAAGTCGGTCGGATCGACATCGTGTTCCTCGATCAGCGCCCGCAAGGTCGTGCCGTGCTTGTGATAGAAATATTTCTGCAGCGCCTTGGCGGAGAGACCGTCGATCCCGAACAGGTTCGCGACATAGAGCGTGATCCGCTCGTCGACCTGGGGCCAGACCCGCGAGGTGTGCGGGTAGAGCGTATTGTCCAGGTCGAAGACCCATGTCTCCACATGGGCGAAGGGGCGGGAGTCGGACGACGACAGGTGATTTTCGACAGGCGGCTTAGCGTTCATGGATCCCAAAGACGACAATGGGGCCGTGCGGCCCCACTGACAAATATATAGGCTCTTTCGGCCGATCCGTGAAGGGCGATACCTTATCCCCTGCGGATCATGGTGCCCGCGCCGTGGTCGGTGAAGAGCTCCAGCAGCACCGCATGGGGCACCTTGCCGTCGAGGATGACGACCGCTTCCACGCCTCTTTCCAGGGCATAGATGCAGGTCTCGATCTTCGGGATCATGCCGTCCGTGATGGTGCCGTCGGCGATCAGGCGGCGGCAATCGTCGATGGTCATGTCCGGGATGAGGTTCTTGTTCTTGTCGAGAACGCCCGGGACGTCCGTGAGCAGCAGGAGGCGCTTGGCCGTCATGGCGCCCGCGATGGCACCGGCGAAGGTGTCGGCATTGACGTTGTAGGTCTGGCCGTCATGCCCGGTCGCGACCGGGGCCAAGACGGGGATCAGCTCGGCCTGGAGAACCTGGTCCAGGACGGCCCGGTTCACATGCTCCGGCTCGCCCACGAAGCCGAGATCCACCACTTTCTCGATGTTGGAATCCGGGTCGACGGCGGTGCGGGTCACCTTCCGGGCCGTGACCATGTTGCCGTCCTTGCCGGAAAGGCCGACGGCCTTGCCGCCCTCGGCGCCGATCCAGCCGACGATCTGCTTGTTGATGGAGCCGGCGAGCACCATCTCGACGACCTCGACCGTGGCCTCGTCCGTCACGCGCAGGCCGCCCTTGAACTCGGACTTGATGCCGAGCTTGTTCAGCATCTTGCCGATCTGCGGTCCGCCGCCATGGACGATGATCGGCTTGATGCCCGATTGCTCGAGCAGGACCACGTCCTCGGCGAAGTCCTCGGCCGCTGCACGGTCGCCCATGGCGTGGCCGCCATACTTGATCACCACCACCTGCTGGTCGTAGCGCTGCATGTGCGGCAGGGCCTGAACAAGCACCTCGGCCTGCACATGAACGTCGGGAAGGGGCATGGACGGATCGGACATGAACGGCTCCGGCGCGGGGATCGGGATCAAACGGCCTGCCTTCTAGCTCAAGGAAAGGCGGCTGCAAACAGGACTTCAGGCCCTCAGGCGCAGAAGGGCGGAGATTCCGACGAGCAGCCAGCCCAGCATGAGCAGGATGCCGCCCGTGGGCGCGGCCCGGGGAAAGAGCGCCACGCCCGAGAAGGCCCGGCGGGACAGGTCGCCGCAGAACAGGATCAGGCCGAGCACCAGCACGTAGCCTGCCATCTGGGCCAGCATGGGGTTCACGGCTCCGGCCGCCATCAGGGCCACGAGGGCCAGCAGGGCAGGGGCATGGAAGAGCAGGAACTGCGCCGCGGTGGCGAGGTTCCCGCCCGCGATGTGGGCCGCGGCCGCCGACAGGCCGACGCCGAGGAGGCCCGAGAGGGAAGCCAGGACGATCAGGATCCGGGCGGCGAGGTTCATCCCGCGCCTCGCTCGCTCAGGAGCCTGGCGATGCCGGCACGCAGCTCGGGAATGCCGAAGCCCGTGCGGCTCGATGTGGGCAGGATCTCCGGGAAGGCGGCGGCGCGCTTCTCGATCTTCTGGAGGGTATCGGCCATGCGCTTGTCGAGCTCGTCCTTCTTCAGCTCGTCGGCCTTCGTCAGGACGATCTGGTACGAGACGGCGGCGGTGCCGAGGGTCTCCAGGACCGCCTCGTCCACCGGCTTGATGCCGTGGCGGGCATCGATCAGCACATAGACGCGGGCGAGGCTCGCGCGGCCGCGAAGGTAGTCGTGGATCAGCTGCGTCCAGGCCGCGACCTTCTGCTTGTCGACGGCCGCGTAGCCGTAGCCGGGCATGTCGACCAGATGGAAGCGATCGTTGACGTTGAAGAAGTTGAGCTGCTGGGTGCGGCCCGGCGTATGCGAGGTGCGGGCCAGCGTGTTGCGCCCGGTCAGGGCGTTCACGAGGCTCGACTTGCCGACATTGGAGCGGCCCGCGAAGGCGATCTCCACCTTGCTCATGGGCGGCAGGTTCGTCAGGGAGTTCGCGGCCCAGATGAAATCCGCCTCGCCGGCAAAGAGCTTGCGGCCGATCTCGAGAAAGGGGTCGGTATCAGGTTCCATATCGGTCATGGGGCCCTTATCGGCGCTTGGGGGCCGGAGTTCAAGGCATCTCGCTCAAGCTTTTCCAATCGTTAGGGTGTCGAGGCCCAGAACGGTTCCGCCTTTGCGAGCTTCCGGGAGGCCTTCCCGGCCTGGGACAGGAGCTTGCGTTCGCGCCGTTTCGTGTCGCCGGCGGCCTTTCGGACCCATTTCCGGAACGGTGGATCGAGCAGGGTCTTGCCCACCTCGATGTCGTTCAGCTTGCCCAGCATGTCCTGCAGGCCCTCGAGAAGGTCCAGCATCGCCTTGCGGCTCTTCCGCGCCGGGATGCCCGGAAACAGGGTGGCGAAGAACTCCACGCCGTAGCGCAGTTTCTTGATGCGGATGCGAAGCTTGTGTCGGTCTTCCCCGTCCAGGTCGTCCATCCGCCGCGCGCCCTGCCGGATTCGCTGCCACCGGCGCGAGAATTCCTCGGCCGCCAGCGCCCGAGCGGGAAGATCCCGCGCGGCCACGATGGACGGCTTGCGCCGCGCGAGCCAGCGACCGGATTCGACCCAGGTCGCGGCCTTCAGGACCGCCCGCATGAAGCGGGGCTTGGACAGGATCTTCAGGACCTTCTCGAAGGCCTCCGCCCGCAGCCGTTCGGCTTCCTCCAGCACCTGCGGGCCCTTGTCGGGATCGTCGGCCTTCCGCAGCCGCGCGATCAGGACGTCGAGGTCGCGCACCAGGCCGAGCTTCTTGCCGGCCCATCGGATCTCGGCCCTGACGGCCTTGCTGTCCCGGTCCCGCAGCATCGGCTCGAACAGCGAGACCGCCGCGTTGAGCCGCCGGAACCCGACCCGCATCTGGTGCACCAGTTCGGGATCGTCGCTTCGACGCAGCAGCGCCTCGTTCCGGATGATCTGGGACAGGCAGGCGCGCGCGATCACCTGGAACGCCTCCGCGCACGAGGCCTGGGTCGGAAGGACGATCCGGCCGGCCTTGACCGGCGTGACGTCGGCCTGGCCGAGGAGCCGGTAGCCGCGTTCCGATTTCGTCACGGGAGAGAGGCGGAATGGAATGCTGCCCGCGAGATCCTCGGCGAGAGCGAACAGGGCGGACGGGTTGCCCTTCTTCAATTCGAGCTCGACCTCGCAGAAATGCTCGGCGCCTGCCCCGGTCGATGCCCGGGCCTCGTCCAGGGCGAGTTCGATCGTGGCTCCGTCGCGCTCGATCTCGAAGGCCCGGCGGTCCGTGTCGACCGTGAAAACCGGCTTGAGGTCGTGGCGGACGGCTTCCCTGGCGACGAGCGGGGCCAGGGGCGTACCGGCCGCCGCCGCGAGATCGGGCCCGTCCTCGACCGGGATCTCCCATTCTCCGCGATCGAGGGCGAGGCCCCGTGTCTTGCGCTCGGCCTTGATGGTCTGCGTGCTGCGACCGTTCCGCTGTCGGACACGGAGGGTCAGTCCCGCCTTGTGCAGGGCGCAATCCGTCGAATCGTAATAGACCGCGTGGAGGGCTCCGCCCTGGTCGGGAAGTGCCCGGGCCTGCGACATCAGCGGGTGGCGGAGGAGCTTGCCTGCGGCATCCGCGGCGAGTTCCAGTTTCAGCTCGATCTCGCTCGCCCTTTCGGGTCCGTGCTTGTCCTGCCATCCGGCATTCATGGCCAGCCTCGACTCCGGTTCCTGCTCCAGCGGTCATGTAGAGCGATTCACGGCGAATGCCATGTGGAAGATCTCTGGCAGATCCTTTCAGACAGAAGCTACCAGAAATCTACCACTGTTCTCCAAAACCGGAGGAGTGCATTCGGACAGGCCGCCGCCATGCTGTGCCGTCTTGGACATGACGGGAATGCGCATATGACGGACGCCCCCATTCTCATCCGCTCGGTCGAAATCCTCTCCGAGGATTGGGCCATCCTCAAGAAATTCACCTTCGACTACCGCCGCCGGGACGGCAGCCTGGAGCGGCAGGTCCGGCAGACCTATGATCGCGGCCACGGCGCCGTGATCCTGCCCTACGATCCGGATCGCGGCACGGTGCTCCTCGTCCGGCAGTTCCGGCTGCCGGCCTATGTGAGCGGCCATACCGAGCCCCTGATCGAGGCCTGCGCCGGACTGCTCGACAAGGACGACCCGGAGACCTGCATCCGCCGCGAGGCGGAGGAGGAGCTCGGCTACCGGCTCCGCGAGACCGAGCCCGTTTTCCATGCCTTCATGAGCCCAGGCAGCGTGACGGAGAGGCTGATGTTCTTCATGGCCCGCTATTCCCCGGACGACCGGATCGGCCAGGGGGGAGGCGACAGGCATGAGGGGGAGGACATCGAGGTGCTGGAAATGGCCCTCGACGAAGCCCTCGCCATGGTGGGCCAGGGCCGGATTATTGACGGCAAGACCATCATGCTGCTGCAGCACCTGAAGCTCAAAGGCCTTGCAGGAGGCTAGCAAAGAAAAACCCCGGGTGCGACCCGGGGTTTCTGGTTCGTTTCGCCTGGCGACCGCTCAGCCCTTGGCTGGGCTGGCCTTGCGGCTGAAGGTCTTGCGCAGGTTGTCCCACAGCTCGATCTTCACGCCGTTGCGCTTCATGATGAAGGCCTGCTGGCTCACCGAGAGAAGGTTGTTCCAGGCCCAGTAGATCACGAGACCAGCCGGGAACGAGCCGAGCATGAAGGTGAAGATCACCGGCATCCAGGAGAAGACCTGCTTCTGCACCGGGTCCGGCGGCTCCGGGTTCATCTTCATCTGCAGCCACATGGTGAAGCCCATGATGATCGGCCAGACGCCGAGCATCAGGAAGTGGCCGATCACCGGCACGGCGCCCGGATTGTAGGGCAGGAGGCCGAACAGGTTGAAGATCGAGGTCGGGTCGGGAGCCGCGAGGTCGCGGATCCAGCCGAAGAACGGCGCATGGCGCATTTCGATGGTGACGAAGAGCACCTTGTAGAGCGCGAAGAACACCGGGATCTGGATCAGGACCGGCCAGCAGCCGGCGACCGGGTTGATCTTCTCCTTGCGGTAGAGCTCCATCAGCGCCTGCTGCTGCTTCATCTTGTCGTCGCCGTAGCGCTCGCGGATCGAGGCCATCTCCGGCTGCACTGCCTTCATCTTCGCCATGGAGCGATAGGACTTGCTGGCGAGCGGGAAGAACAGCCCCTTCAGGATCACGGTGACGAGAAGGATCGCGATGCCGAAGTTGCCGAACAGGCGGAAGAAGAAGTCCAGGACCTTAAAGAGCGGCTTGGTGATGAAGTAGAACCAGCCCCAGTCGATCAGGAGATCGAAGTTCTTGATGTTCAGGGCGCTGTGATAGGCGTCGACGGTCGCGACCTCCTTGGCGCCGGCGAACAGGCGCTGGGTCACTTCGGTGGTGGCGCCGGGCTGGAGCGTCTGCGACGCGCCGGCCACGGTGGCCTGGTACGTGCGATCCGCCGTCTGGCCCTGCTGCGACGTGAAGGAGCCCTGGAAAGGCTGCGTCTGGTCGGGAATGACGGCCGCCGCCCAGTACTTGTCCGTGATGCCGAGGAAGCCGCCGGTGACCGAGTTCCAGATCTGGCCGACCGTGCTGCCGCCCGAGATCGGCTCCTTCTTGTCCAGGTTCGCGTAGGTGACCTCCTGGAGTCCGTTGTCGCCGAGCACGCCGATCATGCCTTCGTGCAGGACGTAGTAACCCAGCGTGACCGGCTTTCCGTGGCGGGAGACGAGGCTGTAGGATTGCAGCGTCACGGGAGCCGAACCCCGGTTCTCGACCGCGTCCTTGACCGTGAACATGTACTTGTCGTCCACCGAGATCGTGCGGCGGAAGACCAGGCCCTGGTCGTTCTGCCAGGTCAGGGTCACGGGGCTGCCGGGGGTCAGAGAGGTCTTGTCCGCCGTCCAGACCGTGTTCTGGTTCGGCAGGCTGCCGGCGTCGGCGCCGACCCAGCCGAACTCAGCGTAATACGGGTTCTGGGTGCCGGTGGGCGACAGGAGCACGATGATCGGGCTCTTGGGGTCCACCGTTTCACGGTAATGCTTGAGGGACACGTCGTCGACGCGGCCGCCGCGCAGGTTGATCGAGCCGGAGATCGCAGGCGTGTCGATGGCGATGCGCGGCGAGGCGGCGAGCGCCGCCTCACGGGACTGAACGGTTGGGACCGAAGGGGCGCCGGGGACGGTTCCCGGCACCGTCGGGGAGGCGCCGCCGGCCTGGCTCGGGCTCGCCGGAGGATTCGGCGCCGTGGGATTCACCTGCGTGGATTGCGCCTGCTGGGCGGCCAGCCGCTGCTTCTCGGCCTGGGGAGCCGCATAGAAGTATTGCCAGCCTAGCAAGATCGCCAGCGATAGCGCGATGGCGACGATGAGGTTTTTGTTGTCTTCACGCATGGGAATGTCCGCGACGCTCGCCGTTGGGGGGAGGTGAGGAAGGGGGCCGACGCTCTGCCGACGGCGCGCTTTTCGGCTTGGTGACCGTCCGCAGCGCGCGTCTGAGATCGTCGATGAGCAGATCGAAATCGGCGGAGAGGATATCGCGTCGTCCGATGATGACGACGTCCGCATCGATATTCGCGTAATCCCGGCCCGCCGCGGGAAGGGCGGCCCGGAGCCGGCGCTTGATCCGGTTGCGCTCGGTGGCGTGGCCGACGCGCTTCGTGACCGTGAGGCCGAAGCGCAGGCCGAGGCCCGAGCCCTCGCGCAGCCGAGCCTGAACCGACATCCGCTCGGTATGAAAGCGGCGGCCAGAGGCCGCCGCGACGAAGTCAGGTCTTTTCGTCAGACGCCCGAGGCTTAGCTCTGCGCGAGGCTCGCGCATCGGGCGATCCTAAGCTGCTTACGCCGAAAGGCGCTTGCGGCCATGGGCGCGGCGAGCGGCAATGACCTTGCGGCCACCCTTGGTCGCCATGCGCGCACGGAAGCCGTGGCGGCGCTTGCGAACCAGCTTGCTCGGTTGATACGTCCTCTTCACGGCACATCTCCGGTCGAATGGGGCAGCGGTGCTCGATGGCTCGCGCCCGTCTGGTTAAAATGGGGTTGCCCCCGAAACTGTCTCGAAAAAACGATCAGCGCCCCAGAAGAGCGCTGTCAGCTTGCGGGCTTATGAAGGAACGGAGGGGCAAAGTCAACGCCGCTCTGGCCTTTATGCGGCAATCGGCCCGGCGGCTTCGCTTCGGGAGGCAGGTTCGTGGGCCCGCCGCCAGCAGGCCCTACATAGGGCCTGAAAACAAGGAGAAGTCGTGGTCGATCCGCAACGGAACCCTCATAGTTCAAAAGGAACGGCCCGTCTCCTGCGCATCCTGCCCCTTGGCCTCGTCGTCCTGGTCCTGGGAGCTTGCTTCGCATCGGGCCTGCACCGCTCCTTGAGCTTCGAGACCTTCATCCGCTACCAGGCATGGCTGCAGGACCATGTCGCCGCCCATCGGCTGGCCATGCTCGGCCTGTTCGGCGCGATCTACGTGGCGGCGGTCACCCTGTCCCTGCCGGTTTCCGCTCTCCTGACGACCATCGGGGGCTATCTGTTCGGCTGGGTTCTCGGAGGGCTGACGGCTTCCGTGGCGGCCACCCTGGGGGCAACCGGCCTGTTCCTGATGGCCCGCACATCCCTGGCGGGACCACTCCTCCAAAGCGCGGGCGTTCGGATCCAGGCCCTCGCGGCGGGATTTCGGAGGCAGGCCTTCTTCTATCTCCTTTTCCTGCGCCTGATTCCCGCGGTGCCCTTCTGGCTGACGAATCTCGCCGCGGCCTTCTTCGGCATGCCCGCCAGGACCTTCGTGCTGGCGACCCAACTGGGCATCCTGCCGGTGTCCTTCGCCTTCGCCTTCGCCGGCTCGGGCCTCGACGAGGCGCTGTCCCGGCACGAGACGCTCCTGGCCGATTGCCGGGCGGCCGGGCGAAGCGATTGCGCGGTCGATTTCGACGTCCGAAGCCTGTTGACGCCGGAGTTTCTGATCGCTCTCGCTATCCTGGGAGGTCTGGCACTGGTTCCGGTTGCGCTGAAGCATTGGCGCAGGCGCGTCGCCGACGAGGGCTGATGGTCAAGCGGGCGGGGATGAGGGTATCGAATCCTGGCGTGGACCTCGCTTTCGGGCTTGCTCCATTCTGATCTCCCTTTATCCCAGCCCATGGTGGGTACGGCGGTGGTGTTTCTCGAATCATCGGCCCACAATCCATGAGTGCGGCGGCCGGCCTTCAGGGCTGCCGCCTGGAATGAAACGGGAATGAGCCGCGAGCCGACCACTCTCACAGGACGCATCCTGAGCCAGTTCGGGCTTTCCGCGCGCCTGCTCCTGCTGACCGTGCTCTTCGTCATGATCGCGGAGGTGCTCATCTATGTGCCCTCCGTGGCCAATTTCCGGCTGACATGGTTGAACGACCGTCTGGCGGCGGCGCAGATCGCCGCCATGGTCCTCGATGCGGCGCCCGAGGATAGCCTGACGGAGGAGCTGGAGCTGCGCCTCCTGCACGGGGTCGGCGCCAAGGCCATCGCCCTCAAAGGTGGCGGGCGCAGGAGCCTGCTGGCTTCGGGCGAGATGCCGGATGAGGTGAGCAAGACGGTCGATCTGCGCGACGCCCATTGGCCGACCCTGGTGCAGGACGCCTTCTCCGTTCTGTTCACCCCCGCGCACAAGCCGATTCGCGTCATCGGGGCCGGCATGGGGGTGGAGTTCGTCGAGATGATCCTCGATCAGGCGCCTCTCCGCCAGGCCATGATTCGATTCTCGCGCAACATCCTGTTCCTGTCCCTGTTCATTTCCGGCATCACGGCGTTTCTTGTCTATCTCACCCTGCAATGGGTGATCGTGCGCCCCGTGCGGCGTCTCACCGGCAACATCGCGGAGTTCTCCAGCAATCCGGAGGATGCGTCGCGGGTCATTCAGCCGACCGACCGCGTCGACGAGATCGGTCTCGCCGAACAGGCGCTCGCCCGCATGGAGACGACGCTCGCCGACGAGCTGCGTCAGAAGCGCCGCCTGGCGCAGCTGGGGCTGGCGGTCAGCAAGATCAATCACGAGCTGCGCAACATGCTCACCACGGCCCAGCTCCTCACGGATCGCCTGGACAACGTCAGCGACGAGAGCGTCCAGCGCATCGCCCCCAGGCTCGTCAACACCCTCGACCGGGCCATCGCCTTCTGCGAGACCACCCTGGCCTATGGCCGGGCCACGGAGCCCCTGCCGCAGCGGAGGCTGATTCCGCTGGCGCCCCTGATCGAGGAACTGTCGAACCTCACGGACCTGGCGCCGGAGGTCGGCATCGCCTTCGACGCCCAGGTGCCGGAGGACCTGATGGTCGATGCGGATCCGGACCAGCTCTCCCGGGTTTTGGTCAACGTGGTCCGCAACGCCGTCCAGGCCCTGAGCCAGACCGGATCGCCCGGGGGGCGGCCCCGCATCGACGTGACGGCTTCCCGGGAGGGCGGAACGGTATGCATCCTGATCAAGGACAACGGCCCCGGGATTCCCGAGCGGGCGAAGCCGACGCTCTTCACGCCCTTCCAGGGCTCGGCCCAGAAGGGCGGGACGGGGCTGGGGCTTCCGATCGCCGCGGAGCTCGTCCAGCTGCATGGCGGGACGATCGCCCTCGACGAGAGCCACGGCACGACCTGCTTCAAGATCGCGATTCCGGACCGCCCCTCCGTCCCGGGATCAAACTGACGCTTTCCGCATATCTTCTGCACGAAGAGGCTTGCCAAGCGGATCAGATGCCTCTATGTCAGCGGCCTCGGCGAACGTTGCTCCCCGCAACGACCGGCCGACAAAGCGCCCGTAGCTCAGCTGGATAGAGCACCAGACTACGAATCTGGGGGTCAGAGGTTCGAATCCTTTCGGGCGCGCCATTTTCCTTTCGACAATCGATGAAGACGAGAGTTCGAGGCTCATTGCTGAGCGTCCGGACTCCCTAGTCGTTTCGCACGTCATGGCCGCCATGGCGTCGGGTGTCATCCCCGGCGCACGAAGTGCGGGAAGGGCATCCACTCCCACGCGCGTAGCTATGGATTTCCCTCCCTACCGCTGACGTTTCGGCCGGGAATGACACCGATGGCGCTCTGCTTTGCAGGATCCTCGGCTTGGACCCGGAATCTGTTGAGCGCGGCATCCCCTGCGCCGATATCCAGGTCTTGAGGGTTCTAGACCTCGGCCGCCGGAGTGATGCCGAGGTCCGTGAGCTTGGCTCGAACCTCCGTGACCGGCCGTTTCAGCTTCAGGCTGATCACCGAGACCGGGGCTCCCTCCCGTGCAAGGGACAGAAGAGCCTGGACGGCCTCATAGCTCCAATGGTCTCCGGCGGGGTTCATGGCATGCTTCTCCCTGTGAACGAAGCACAAGCGTCCGTCGCAAGTGCGGCGAGATGATGAAATGGAGGTTCGGGGAACGGTTCCGCCGCAACCTTAGCCGAGGATGCGCGTTCCTTGTGGAGGCAACGCAGACCAAGGACCGCAACATGAGCATTCTCTGGACCATCATCATCGGCTTCGTGGCAGGTGTGATCGCTAAATGGATCATGCCCGGACGGAATGAGCCCTCCGGCTTCATCATGACGACCATCTTGGGCATCGTGGGTGCCGTGGTCGCCACCTATCTCGGTCAGGCTCTGGGCTGGTACCGGGCCGACGAAGGAGCGGGCTTCATCGGTGCCATCGTCGGCGCCATCGTCGTGCTCTTCATCTATGGCCTGATCGTCGGACGCCGCTCGACGTCGTCGTACTGATCGGTTCCAGGACCGAGCCGAAACGCCAAGGGCCACAGCGAGACTGTGGCCCTTCTTGCATGGGATGGAACCTGAAGGCGGACGCCGCCTTCGGGTTCGATGCCTTAGCCGTGATGGGCGATGCGGTCCTGGTCGTGAGAGCCCATGAGAGCCGCCTTGACGGGGCAATTGCCCACATAACCGCGCCAGGCGAGATAAGAGCCACCGGCAAGCGCGAGGATGTTCAAGAGGGGATTGGGGCGCGGCTTGGCCGCCGCCGCCGCAAGGCCAAGGCCGGCCAGCATATAGGCCCCGCGCTCGACCGTGCTGAGGTTGGGCTCTGCGTCCATCATGTTCGTCACATCGGTTCTCCTTGTTCGACCAGCGCATCGTGCGGAAAAGGGGCCTTGGTTTTCCGCCTCGGCGATGCGCCGCTTATGGGGTAGAGCATCGGATCGGTCCCAAAAGCGGTGTCCACTTTTCGGTCCGGTGCCCGAAGGCCGAACGCGACGCGAAGCCGTGTTGTTCCTCTCGAGCCATGACGCCGAAAAACCGGAGGAACCCCGAAGCTTGACCCTCGTTGAGTCCACGCTCAACGAAGGAGTTGTTACGATGGCAGCCAAGGAAAAGACCCTGAACGACCTGTTCCTTCACACGCTGAAGGACGTCTACTACGCCGAGAAGCAGATCCTGAAGGCCCTGCCTCGGATGGCCAAGAATGCGGATTCCGAGGAGCTGAAACAGGCCTTCGAGACCCATCGCGAAGAAACGGAAGGCCAGATCGAACGGCTCGAGAAGGTGTTCGAGATGCTCGGCAAGCCGGCTCGCGGCGTACAGTGCGAAGCCATCAACGGCATCATCGAGGAAGGCAAGGAAGTCATGGAGGACTTCGCCGACAGCGAGGCTCTCGATGCGGGCATCCTCGCCGCCGCGCAGGCCGTCGAGCACTACGAGATCACCCGCTACGGCTCCCTGAAGACCTGGGCGGGCGAGCTGGGCCTGAACGACGCCGTGAAGCTTCTCGACCAGAACCTCGAGGAGGAGAAGAAGACCGACAAGCTGCTGACCCAGCTTGCCGAGGCGCGCGTGAACACCAAAGCCGCCTAACCCGCTCCTTCGAACGACAGGCCGCGCGCCGCGGGGCGCGCGGCCTTCCTGTTTTTTGAGGCGCTCGGGAAAAGCGCAATCAATGCCGATGTGCCGAATCCGGCGCGACCTTCGTGTCCAGGGTCAGGCGCATAGATCCCGACGGCGTGACCTCGAGCGAGGCTCTCGTCGTGTCGGGATATTCCACCAGATGCATAAAGGCCAAGAGCCTCAGGCGCGCGATCGGTGGAAAATGAGCGAGGCACTGCGCCATGTTTTGAATCGCATGCTCCATCAGCTCTTCCTGGCTGACAAGAGACACGGGGGTGAGTTCTTCAGGCAGCGACATGGGGCACCCGATCAAGGACAGGAGACATCTGGGCATTGCGGAGGAGCATGGATCCGCGCAGTCCGGCAAGGCGGCGAACCTGCTCCAGGCTCTCCCGTGAAACCGTGATCGCCGCCGCGATGCAGGGCTGGCCTTCGATCACGGTCGGCAGGCCCAGGGGCTTCACCTTGAAGCCGGCCTGCTGCCAGCGCGGCAGCCACCACATCTCGACCACCGCCGTGAGCTCCGTGATGCCTTCCTCGAGGCAGAACTCCTGCACGGCCGCGAGAAGGCGGCAATCCGTCCGCCCCATGCGCCTTTCCTTGACGACGAAGTACCGCGTCCACTCGAAGATGCGGTCGGCCCGGGGGATGCCCCGCTGCGCCATGTGGCCGAAGACCTCGCTCAGCATGTGGGGCAGAACCGTCGGATAGAGCCGCTGGCCTCCCACGACCCGGTCCTGGTCGATGGCGAGGAGATAAACCGCGTTGTCGTTGTCGTAGGCATCGATCTCCCGTCCGTCGAGGCGATGCAGGTTGCGCCATCCACGCTCCCTCACGAAGACCTCGTGCCGGAGACGAAAGTATTCCTCTAGCGAAGCTTCGTATAAATGCTGGTTATCTCTGCGGATCACATGGATTTTCGTCATCGGATGCAGCTCCCCCTCCATTCTTGCTTGGTGGAGAAGTCTTCCCGCGTCCGACGGAAGAAAGATATTGTAGGAAATTACAGGTGAGACGTCACAGCCGGATCAGCTTGTATTGCAGAGCCCGCGCCACGGCCTGGGTCTTGTTGACCGCCTCGAGCTTCTGGCATGCACTGACGATGTGGGCCGTGACCGTGCGCTCCGTGATCCCGAGGATTTCGCCCGTATCAGCCGCCGATTTCCCTGCGGCGGCCCAGATCAGGGCTTCGCGTTCGCGAGGCGTGAGCAGGCTCGGGACGACTGGCGGCTGGGGCTCGAGCAGCCGACGGGCGCGCTCGAAGGCGTACATGGCCATCAGGTGGAGCGCGGGTTTCGTCCGCGGGGAGAGGTCCAGGTCCACACCGCTCATGGAGAAGCAGGCCTCGTAGCCGTTGATCCCATGAATGGGCAGGCAGAAGCCGTCCCGCATCCGGAAGTCCGTGGCCCGGTCCATGACCTCGGCGGCCTTCCGCTCCGTCGCCCGATCGAAGGGCGCCTCCGACCACTCGAAGGGCTGGGTGGTGTTCTTGCAGAGGCGAATGATGGGGTCGGACCTTACGTAATCATGCTTGGCATAGATGTCGAACCAGCCCATGGGCCACTTCTTGAGCAGGACGACCTGTTCGAAACGCTCCTTGGGGTTCGGCAGTCCGGTCATGATGAAATTCTCGAAGCCGAACAAAGAGAAAGTCCGGGCGACCGCCTCCACCACGTCGTCCGGGCCGGTTAGGCTGTCGAGGCTGTCGATGAAGGCGAAGGCTTCCGTCGCATGGTCGAAGGCGCAGCCACTCAAGGGCATCTCCCAAACAAAGCTATTCAACCCAAGGTTAATTGTTGTATCAATACTATCAAACGTTTTAGTAATGGCCTAGAGAGCAAAAAGGATGACGCAGGAGCCCCCCTTGCAGAAGAAGTCCCCCAACGAGGTCGATCGGCATATCGGAAGCCGTGTCAGGGCACGGCGGATCATGCTCGGTATGAGCCAGGAGAAGCTTGCGGATGCCCTGGGGCTCACGTTCCAGCAGGTCCAGAAATACGAGAAGGGCGCGAACCGCATCGGCGCGAGCCGCCTGCTCCATATCGCGGGCATTCTGGACGTGAGCTTCGAGTTCTTCTTCGAAGGGCTTCCCGGCCTGCGGGCCGGCGGGTTCTCCGACGACAGCCTGATGGCCGAGTTCCTGACGCGCTCGGACAGCGACCGCCTCGTCCGCGGCTTCCTGAAGCTGAAGGACGACGAAGCCCGCCGCAAGGTGGCCGATCTCGTCGACTGGCTCGCATCGGCCAAGTAGGGCCGCCTACCCGACGTGTGCTGGGCGCCTTCCGGCAAGGGGCATCGGAGAGCTTCGGAACCCGCCGCGCTTCTAATGGTTACTCACTCACGATTGAATGAGGTTGACCATGGGCGTGGGACAGCAGAACACCGACAGGCAGCAGGACAACGGCAACGAGGATTGGGATGCGCTCAAGGGCGATGTCGGCGATATCGCAGGCGCCGCCGTGGAGCGCAGCCGCTACTTCATCGATTCCGCGCGGGAACAGGCGACGGATTACGTCGATCGCCGCAAGGACGATATCGCGCAATCCGTTGCGGACTTCGCCAATTCCCTGCGCGAATCCACCCATTCCTTCGATGAGCGGCCCAACATCCGCGCCGTCGTCGACACCGCGGCGGAAGGTCTGGAGCAGCTTGCTGGGTCCATCCGCGAGCGCACCTTCGCGGATTTCTTCAACGACTTCGAGGATGTGGTCCGCCGCCGCCCGGCAACCGTGGCAGCCGCATCCGTCGCCATCGGCTTCCTTGCGGCACGCTTCATCAAGAGCACGGCGGAGGATCTTCGCTATGACGACGTGCGCGCAAGCCAGGCTCAGAATGCGCGGTCCCGTGCGCGGCAGGCCCAGCGCTCGCGCTCCGGCGCCTGACGGAGGCCGCCATGCAGGGCAACGGCAACCAAACGATCCAGGGTCTCGTGGGTGAGGCGCTGCGGGAATCGACCGATCTCGCGCAGAAGGAATTCACCCTCTTCAAGGCTGAAGTATCCCAGAACATCCGCACGCTTTTCATGGGTCTCGCCATGGTGGTCGTGGCGGCGATCTTCGCCATCGCGGCCGTGATGCTGCTGACCGACTCCCTGGTGAAATGGCTGGCGACCGTCGTCAACTCCGAAGCGCTCGCCGCGCTCATCGTCGGTGGCGTATTGGCCGTGATCGCCATCGGCCTCGGGTTATGGGGACGCAGCGCCATGTCGTCGTCCACGCTCACGCCGAAGCGGACGATGCACTCGCTCAAGCGCGATGCGGAAGTCCTGTCGGAAAGAGGTGCATGATGACGTCGCAGAGTCTGCAGGAGTTGGAGAGCGATATCGAGCGCAGCCGCGCTCAGCTCGACCAGACCATCGACCGTCTCCAGAACAAGATGACGGTCTCCGGTGTGGTCGATGACATGCTCGGCACGGCGCGGAACGGCCAGTACGGGCCGCTTTACGACAAGGTTCTGGATACGGTCAGGCGCAACCCCGTGCCGGTCATGCTGATCGCCATGGGCGTCGGGCTTCTCGCCTATCGTCTCGGACGGTCCGCCGCGCCACGGAGAACCCGTCTGATCGCGGCAGACGAGGATCTGATCACGGAAGAGCATCTCCTGATGGAGGCGGAGGATCCTCGCCTTTACGGCGCGGAGCCCGCGCCGCTGAGCACGTCCGATCCGATGTTCGAACGTCCGGGCACCTCTTCTCGATTTCGATGAATGAAACAGGAGTTTTCCATGGCCAACAGCAAGAACGAAACCGGCAAGCCGAGCGGAGCCCAGTCGGGCGCGACAGGGAATGTTTCCGCCGGGACGTCGGTGGGCAATATCGGCGAGCCGCCCATGCCGCATGCCCATGAGCAGCGCTCTGCCCAAGGCTCCAATGCTCAAGGCTCCGGCGCGACCGGCGGCCAGCAGACATCTGGCCAGCCGAAGGGCCAGTCCTCACAGCAGAATGCGCAGGATCAGGGCGGGTCGATCTCCGACAAGGCCCAGCAGGCTGCCGATCAGGCTCGGCAGAAGGCGGAGCAAGCCTATGAAGGCGCTTCCGATTGGGCGCGCGACACCTATGACCGCGCCTCGCATTGGGCCTCGGACACCTATGAGGGGCAGCGCCGCCGTATGAACCAGATGGGCGGTCGTTCCGCTCGCGCCTTCGGCAATGCCCGTGGCGGCGTCCAGAGCTACGTGTCCGAGAACCCGATGGTCGTCGGCCTCGTGGGATTGGCCGCGGGCCTTCTCCTGGGCGCCCTGCTGCCGCGCACCCGTCGCGAGAACGAGATGTTCGGCGAATGGGCGGACGAGGTCCGCAGCCAGGGCCTGCGCTATGCCCGCGACGCCGCCAACCGTGGTCGCGAATATGTCGAGGATACCTTCAGCGGCGACGAAGCGCGTTTCAGCCGGCATGAGAGCGAGTTCAACGGCCAGCGCGATGCCAATCGCCACTAACGCATGAACCGCTGAACCGAGATGAAAAACGCCGGCGAAAGCCGGCGTTTTTTGCAGCATTCGATAGCGAACGCGACTCTCAATCTCCTCCCATCGCAAACTCGCCGCAGGCTTAGACGAATTCGTCGCGAGGATCCTGCGAGGATTGTCGGCTCCAGATCAACATGATACTCAACCGGTTCTCTTCTAACCTCGTATGAACCTGGAGTCGTGGCATGGGAGCCCAAAAGTCCGCAGACAAGTAAGCCGCAACAACCCTTTTCTTGTTGTTGCGGCGTCTGTCGAACCGATCCCAGCCTATGCTGACAGGCAGACCGCCGCCGAATGTTCCTCATTTGAGCGGATGCCTCACTATGTCTCCAAAGCCCCCCGTGTGGGCCTATTCCCTGCCAACGGCCCTCCTGCTGATGGCCCCCTTCGACATCCTCGCTTCCCTGGCGATGGACATCTATCTCCCCATCGTTCCGGCCATGCCGGGCATTCTCGGCACCAGCCCGGCCATCGTCCAACTTACCTTGAGCATCTATATGGTGATGCTCGGGCTCGGCCAGATCATCTTCGGGCCGGTCTCCGACCGCTTCGGACGGCGGCCCGTTCTGGTCAGCGGCGCGATCCTGTTCGCGGCGGCGTCATTCTGCCTGGCGGCATCCTCGACCGCCGTTCCCTTTATCGCCCTCCGCTTCCTGCAAGCGGTCGGGGCCTCGGCAGCCATGGTGGCCACCTTCGCGACAGTCCGGGACGTGTATGCCGACCGCCCGGAAAGCGTGGTGATCTACAGCCTGTTCAGCTCCATGTTGGCCTTCGTGCCTGCGTTAGGGCCCATCGCCGGGGCACTTCTCGCGGACAGCTTCGGATGGCGCTCGATCTTCGTGGTCCTGGGTATTCTTGCCGTTCTCGCGACCCTGCAAGCTCAGCTCCGCTGGCATGAGACCCGGCCGAGAAGAGCCACCCTGTCACGACGCTCGTTCCTGCCTGTCCTCCGCAGCCTTGCGTTCTGGACCTATACGCTCGGGTTCAGTGCCGCCATGGGGACGTTCTTCGTGTTCTTCTCGACCGCTCCAAGCGTCCTCATCGACAGGGCCGGGTACTCCGAGCTGGAATTCAGCCTCGCCTTCGCGACGGCTGCGGTCGTGATGATCATGACGACACGCTTCGCCAAGCGGTTCGTGGCCCGGTGGGGAACCTCCGGCAGTCTTGCGCGCGGCATGGCGATGCTGCTCCTGGGCGCAGGGCTCCTGAGCATCGGACAGGTGTTCGGAAACCCATCCTTTTGGACGTTCATTGTCCCTATGTGGGTCATGGCGATCGGCATCGTCTTCACCGGGTCGGTGACGGCGAACGGAGCCCTGGAGGAGTTCGGGGACATCGCCGGGTCGGCGGTGGCGCTGTATTTCTGCGTGCAGAGCCTCATCGTCAGCATCGGTGGAACGCTGGCCGTGATCTGGCTACGCGGCGATACCGCATGGCCGCTTGCGACCTTCTCCTCGATCATGGCCGTCGTCGTCCTGATTGCGCAGGGATGGCTGCATGACCGAGACCGTCTGCGGACGTGATCCAACGTGTAGTCGGGCATCATGCCCGACTACACCGCCTCCACGGAGATCGGGGTCCTGGGACGCGGCCTGACGCCTTATCCAGGCGAGTCATGGTGGAAAGCGTCTGTTCGATAACCAATCAGGTCGTCATTGCTGCCAGACGCCGGCGTCCTTATCGGGCGGTGGAGGGCTCCCCTGCAGCGGACGAATGCGCCGGTCACTAGAAGGCTCTGCGCAAATAACAACGGCCACGGCGAGATGATGCGCGTACATCCGGCGTCATCATCTCGGCATCGTGACCGCTTCTGGCAAGCGAGTGTGCCGCCAGGTTGAGAATAAGATAGGATCGAACCCTTCGGTTTCAAGGCTTCATGGTGGATTGCATGCGCTTGCTATTCATCTCTTAACCGTAACACGCCAAAAATCAGCTGGATGTCACTCGCGCTGGAACGAGCCGCTTTCGAACTTGTTGCTCCTGCACAAGAAAAAGATTTCCTATCGTCGAGATGCCTGGGAGATTTGCGATCCAGTCGAAGGATCGGATGTTGGAGTTGGGTATGCGTATTCTGATCCTGGAAGACGATCCATGGATTGCCACCGACCTGCAGGCGATCCTCGAGTCGGACGGGCATGAGATCGTTGATTCCTTGAGTTCCCTCGATGAAGCCTATCGGCATCTGGATGATGGATTCGATTGCGCGCTGCTCGACATCGACGTGATCGGAGGCAAGAGTTTCGGCGTGGCGGAGGCCCTCGCCGAGCGGCGAATTCCCTTCGTGTTCGTGTCGGCGTCCCAGCCCTCCGATCTGCCGCAAACTCTCCGGCAGGCGGCGTTCGTGGCAAAGCCTTTCGAGGAGCGGACTCTTCTCGAATCCGTCGATCATCTCTCCCTTGGCCGCTTGCCTTGCTGACGGCATTGCGGGAACCTGTCGCGACCTGATGGTGTCGTCTCTCGCAATGCAAAATTCCCGCTTCGGCTTCTGCTGCAAATACATTCCCGAGGACGGCGACGCCCGGACCGCGCGGGCGATGAACACGAGTACGGTCACGATGGCCTATCTCGGCCGGCTCGATCCGAAGGCGGCCTACGACAAGATCAGCGCGGTCGTGGCGCATAATCTCGAAGCGTTCCGTCTGCAGGTCGCCCACGTGGCGACACGGCCGAAGATCGAGCGCCTGCATCGCCTGTCGAGCGATCTGCTTCCCGGCTACACCCATGCCAGCTGCCGGGACATCTACCGCGACCCGGACCTGCGCCGACTGATCGAAACCAAGCTCGCCGCGCTCGGAGATTTCGCGCGCGACAACGATGTGCGGCTCAGCATGCATCCGGGCCAGTTCTGCGTCATCGCCTCCGCCAACCCGTCCGCTGCGGCCAACGGATTGGCGGAGTTCGAGTACCATGCCGAGGTCATGGCGCTCATGGGCTACGGCCAGGGGTGGCATCCCCACGGCGCGCACATCAACATTCACGGCGGCGCGAAAGCTCTCGGCGCGGAGGGGATCCGCGGCGGTCTCGCGCATCTGTCGCGCACGGCCCGCAACCTGATCACCCTAGAGAACGACGAGGTCAGCTTCGGCCTCGACGATCTTCTGCCTCTCGCGGACGATGTGCCGCTCGTCCTCGATCTCCACCACCACTGGATCATGAGCCGGGGCGAGTATATCGAGCCGGAAGACCCCAGGATCGCGCGGATCGTCGCCTCGTGGCGCGGCGTGCGTCCCGTAAGCCATGTGAGCGTCTCCCGGGAGGATCTGCTGCCCGACCCGGACATGGAAGTGCTTCCGGACTTCCAGACCCTGGCCGCTGCCGGGATCAAGCCGAAGGACCTGCGGGCCCATTCGGATCTCATGTGGAACCGGGCCGTCAACGACCTCGTGATGCGCCACCTCGCCTGGTCTGATTTCGAAATCGAGGCCAAGCTCAAGAACATCGCCTCGGAAGGCCTGGCCCGCCACAGGGAGCTGAGGCAGGCGACCGGGCTCGTATCGACATGATATTTCGTTTTTAGTGACAGCTCTGGAACCAAACCGATTTGGCGGCGTTATTGAGCATTGTGCAGTGAATCAAGAAGTCGATGGCCGCCGATCCCTCCACGGTTCTCCTCGTCGAAGACGAACCACTCATCCGCCTGTTCATCTCAGATCTGCTTGAAGATGCCGGCTTCAAGGTGGTGGAGGCTGCGAATGCCACGGAGGCAATGGTGCTTCTGGAGGCAGGGCTGCCCGTCAATGTTCTCCTGACCGATGTGGACATGCCTCTGGGGTGTAGCGGCTTCGAATTGGCGCACCGGATCCATCGCGCCTGGCCCGAGATCGAGATCCTCATCATGTCGGGCCGGCAATGGCCCTCGGAGGGGGATCTCCCGCCCGGCGCGGCGTTCCTCGCCAAGCCATGTCCCAACGAGGCGATCGTGTCCCATGTGGCCTCCGCTGCGGAGCGGACCCGGCGATTCGGCCATGTTGCCAAAAATCCACGACCTGCGGTCGATCATGCGGGGAAGATCCTTCCCTTTCCGAAAACCGCCTAAATTCCTGAACTGCGGCTTGCTGCTGGCGCTGAGCGGACATAAGCTCTGCCGGAATTGACCTTCTGTCAGGGGGCCGGGCTCCGGTATTGGAGCCGAGCGGTCCGACCGAAGGCTGGTCAATGAGCTTTTCGGGCCTGGTTCAGGGCTGTCGACGAGCTTTCCCATCCCATTCCCGGAGGAATAAATGCCGACCAAGACTACAGACGGAAAAGCCGGTGCGAAGAAGGCTGCCACGAAGACGGAAGGCTCGAAGCCCAACGCTCTTCAGAAGCCCTTGCAGCCGTCCAAGGAACTGGCCGCCATCGTAGGCTCGGATCCGCTGCCGCGCGGTGAGGTCGTGAGCAAGATCTGGGATTACATCAAGAAGAACAACCTTCAGAATCCCGAGAACAAGCGCGAGATCCTGGCTGACGACAAGCTGCAGCCGATCTTCGGCAAGCCGAAGGTGACGATGTTCGAGATGAACAAGCACCTCGCCCAGCACCTGAAATAAGCTGAACGAGCCTTAAGCTCGATCAAGAATCCTGCCGCCACCGCGTGAGCGGCAGGATATCCGGCCTCTGGCCTGGCGCCTTCTTCCAGGGATCCACGGCCCAGGCCGTGCCCGTCCGCCTCTCGGTGATCACGGCGGTGAAATGCGGGTAGCGCCCATCGAGGAAGAAGCCGCGCGATTCCGGGTATTGCACCGCATGATGGGCCAGAAGCCCCTGTTCCTGCAGGACCAGGAGAACGCTCGTGGTGTTCGCGGTCTCGTCCAGGCAATCCATCTGCCCGTAGACCCCCGACATCTGGGGCGGCGACCCCGGAGTATCGGGCCTGCCGCCGAGCGAGGTGGCCAGATAGGCCGTATAGGACCGGATCACCTCGCCCAGGGCCCGGCGTTCCGCATCGGGAGAGCCCTGGCCGGCCCGGAGAATCTCCCTTGCCCTGCTCAGCCACGCCCCATCGACCGAGATCGCCATCCGTCGTACGCAGCCATAGCCATGGCAGGCGATGATCCGGCTCCCCGTCGGCCCCACATAGCCCTGCTGGTTGAACCAGCTTTGGGCCGGCAGGGAGGCGGCGCCGGCCGGCGGGGCCATGAGCAACAGGAAGGGCAGGGCCTTCAAAATGAGAAGTGGCGTCGCTCTCATGATGAGTTTACCTATCGGCGAGAGGTTGCAGCGATCCCTGGCCATATAGATCGGGCGTTTCTTCTGCCCATAGGTTAAGCTTGCGAACCCGTTACGACTTTGGAGTTCTCATGTCCCGCATCGTCTTCCTGAACGGATCCTTCCTGCCGATCGAAGAGGCCAAGGTGCCTTTCATGGACCGCGGCTTCATGTTCGGGGACGGCGTCTATGAGGGCATCGGCATGCTCGACGGCCGCCTCATCGACAACGAGGCCCATCTGGAGCGCCTGGAGCGTTCGCTCGCCGAGATCCGCATCCCCAACCCCTATACCCGAGCCGAATGGACCCGCTTTCAGGAGGAGCTCGCGCGCCGCAACGGCATGACCGAGGGCTTCATCTATTTCCAGGTGACCCGCGGGGTTGCCGAGCGGGATTTCTTCTTCCCTGACGATCCCAAGCCCACGGTCGCGATGTTCACCCAGGCCAAGTCCATCGCCGACGCTCCGGCGGCTAGGACCGGGATCGCCGTCGTGACCGTGCCGGATCTGCGCTGGCAGCGGCGCGACATCAAGTCGATCAACCTGCTCGCACAGGTGCTCGCCAAGCAGGCGGCCAAGGAGGCGGGCGCCCAGGAGGCTTGGCTTGTGGAGGACGGTTTCGTAACCGAAGGCGGTTCGTCGAGCGCTTTCATCGTGACGAAGCAGGGCAGCATCGTCGTGCGTCCGCTCTCGAACGCCATCCTGCCCGGCATCACGCGCAAGTCCCTGCTCAGGCTCTCGCAGGAGGACGGGATCGTCCTGGAGGAGCGCCGCTTCACAGTGGAGGAGGCCTATGAGGCAGCGGAAGCCTTCCTGACCAGCGCCTCGAACTTCGTTCTCCCCATCGTGTCCATCGACGGGCGTCCGGTCGGCGACGGCAAGCCTGGGCCGGTCACGACGAGGCTGCGCGCGCTTTACCTCCAGATGGCCGCCGCGCCGGCCCTGGCGGCCGAGTAGCTTTGCCGGAACCCGCTCCTGGGTCGCCCGTTGCCTTTTCAAAGGAGCGACCCATGAAGCGTGTGCTGGTCCTATCCACGATCCTGGCCGCCGGCCTCGGCACGGCTGCCCTGGCTCAAAATCCCGAGGTTCTGAAGCAGCAGGCCCCGAACATGCCTGCGCCGAGCCAGATGCCGGCCGAGAAGGTCGAGCCCGACAGCAATCTCTCCGGCCCGAACAACGGCCCGGCCGAGACCGGCTCGACCAACACCCTGAGCGACAAGCTGGAGCGCTCCGATGGGGTGATCCGCCCGCCGGCGAACATGTCTCCCGACAATACCGTGCGTCCGCCGGTGCCTGATCCCGGCACCACGCCGGTGATCCCCCCACCGGGCAGCCCCGGCGGTAATCAGCAGGTCCAGCCCAAATAAGTCTTTGGAAGGGGCGGGGAGGGTCTACTTCCCCGCCGAGCGGCGGCGCTTGCCCTCGCGGGAGCGGTTGTTCTCCCGCGTCTTGCCGTTGCCTGAGTTGCTGTTGTCGCTCTTCATGATCTGAGCGGCGACTTCCGTGATCTGGCGGCGCAGCTCGTCGGTCTGACTCCCGGAGCTTTCCAGGCCCGCGAGGCGGGTCTGCACCTCGTCCCGCTCGCCTTCGATCTCACGGATCCGCTGCTCGAGGATCAGGCCGCGCTCCTGCTCGGCGGCCAGGCTCTTAGCGAGCTCGGCGAGACGCAGGCGCTCGTCGGAGAGCTCGCTGTGGCGCTCGCCGAGGGCGCGCTCGAAGTCGTTGCCCCGGGCCGTCTGGGTCATCAGGCGGGTTTCCAGGTCCGAGATGGTGATGCGCTTGGTGTCGAGTTCGCTCAAGGAGGTCGTAAGACGCCTCTGGGCGTCGGTGAAGTCCGCCTCCAGGCGGGCGAGCTTGTCTTCCAGATGGAGCATCTCGTTCTTGAGCTTCGCGCCCTCGCCCTGGGCGATGTCGAGCTCCATGCGGGTATTGGAAAGCTCGTCCAGGGTCGACCGGTGGGCGTTCTCGAGGGCCGTGAGCGTTTCGCGGGTGCCGGAGAGGTGGGCCTGCGTCTGCGCCTGGTCGGCTTCGGTGGCCGCGAGCCGGGTCTGCGTTTCCGCGAGCCGGGTCTCCAGTTCGGACACCGTGCGGTCGCGTTCCACGAGCGTGGCCTCCAGGGCCTCGATCCGGATGGCCCGCCGGCCGAGCTCCTCCATGCTCTCGTGCTTGGTCGCCAGGGCTTCCTCGGCCTTGCGTTCGAGCCGCCGCTGCAGCACCGCGAACTCGGCCCGCAAATGGTCCTTCTCGGCTGTCAATTCCGAGATCGACATGGGAAACAGCGCCTCCGCCCTGCGGCGGGCCAGACGCTCCGCCCGGGCATTGACGGCCGGGATGATGAGAAGTGCGATGAGGGATGCTGCGACGAACCCCAACGCAAAGATCATGATGCTTTCGATCACGCGGACGCCAACTCCAAAATGCTTGACCGTTAACGCTCAAGCACCCTGTCTTGTGCCTGCGCAGCTTCCCGGAGATATCTTGCTCCAGACCGCCCGTTGTAGCGCATTCGGGGACGGTTTCCACTGGCGGCGCGGCGGCATGATCCGAAAGCTTGCGGAGCCTGGCTCCGCATGTCGTCGCGGGCCTCGTGCCGGAGCCCCCGACTGGAAGAGCCTGGCGCCTCACCGTATCGGGATGGCCGGCACAAGGCCGACCAAGACGAGGAGGGGACACCAAGCCCTACCCGGGTCCCGGCTCCTTGATCGACCTCAGAAAGGATTCCAGGTCGGTTCCGGGGTGAATTTCAGGTAGCCGACATTGACGCCGAGGCGGGCGCCGACGCCGGCCCGGATCGGGACCACGATCATCTCGTCCGCCGCGACAGCCGTGACGCCGAAGCCGCCAATGAAATAGGCCGAGCCGTCGAGACCCACGAAACGCTTATAGAGCGCGTCCGTGAAGGGCATGTTGTAGACCAGCATCATGGTGCGGGCGCCGTCGCCGCCCACGTCGAAGCCCAGAGACGGGCCCTGCCAGAACACCTTGCGCTCGCCCGCATTGCGGGTGAAGAGCTTGCCCTCGCCGTAGCGCAACCCGCCGAAGAAGGCGCCTGAGGCTTCCTGGCCCAGGATGTAGCCGTTGGGCTCACCCCAGCGCCGGGTGGCCTCCTGAACGGCGAGGGCGAGGCCGCGCGAGGCGGAGCCGAAGAACTGGTGGCCCGACTCCACCAACTCGTTGGAATTGAACGAGTTGGGGCCGCCGGGATTGTTCGCGTAGGCGCGTTGAACGGTTTGGGCGGAGGCCTGCAGGGGCAGGGCGCTGATGAGGGCGGCGAAAGCCGCTGCCGCAACAATCGTGGACCGGGAGCGCATGGGCCATCTCCTCGCATGAAGCGTTCGACGATCCGGCAACAGAGCCGGACAATCTTCGTGAGGCTTAGTTTTAAGGCTATCAACCCTAACAAAACCTGTACGCCGGCGGTTTGATGACCATACGGCAAGGTTCATTTAGAGAAGCCCCGTCGAACCGAAGCGGGATCATAGGGCTTCGGCGCCCAGCTTTTCGGTCCAGTGAGCGAGGCGCTCCTTCAAGAGCCGATCCTGAAGATAGGCGCTGCTCTCATCCTCGAGCCGCTCGATCTCCTCCAGGATGAAGGCGTCCGGGCCGTGCGCGCGCCATTCAGCCTGCAGAGAGCGGCAGGTATGGCTGCCCTGCCGAAGCGTAAACCAGACCCGGTTCTGGATCTTGGACAGGTTCGGCGACCGGCCCAACCAGCACATGCCGGTCGGCCGACATCGAACGGCATAGATGCCAGCCACTACCTTTGCTTCCTTGTAGGCCGCGATTGCGGCCTTCCTTTCAATGCCTTGCATCAGAGTCTCCATTCCGCCTGCCGCGTCGCCGGCATGTTCCTATGACCGAATATTGCACGGGTAATAAACCTTTGACAGGGAAATTTTTACCCGGTAAAAATTCATCGTAACGGAGGCGTCAATGTCGGAATTCCTGTCCAAACCCTGTACCCTCTTCGCAGGGACGCGGATCATGGCCGCGGGGCCGCTCGTCGATGTCGCCCTAGCCGCAAAGGCTCTTGAGGGAGCGCAAGAGGGGCCCGCCATCATCTTCGAGGACGCGACCGGTCGTGTCGTCGATGTGGACATGCGCGGCGGCTCCGCGGAGATCGTGTCCCGCCTTGTCGCGCGGGAGCAGGAGGCGGATGCGGCTTCGAAGGCTTCCGCACCGGCGCAAGGGCGCGGGCGCCCCAGACTGGGCGTCGTCTCACGCGAGGTCACCCTGCTGCCGCGTCATTGGGAATGGCTGTCGGCGCAGCCTGGAGGCGCATCCCAGGCCGTGCGCCGCCTCGTGGATGAGGCGCGCCAGACGGATGGAGGCGAGAGCCGGAAAAGGGCCGCGCAGGAGGCGAGCTACCGCTTCATGTCCGCCGTCGCAGGCGACTTCCCCGGCTACGAGGAGGCACTCCGCGCCCTCTTCGCCGGACATGAAAAGCAGTTCGCCGACCTGACGGCCCCATGGCCCGAGGACGTGCGCGCCTATGCTCGCAGGCTCGCTTTCGGGTCGATGGACCCGGCCTGACAGTGCAGGATGCGTAGCCTAGCTGTGCGTTTTATCCGACGCCGCCGGCAGGTCGAGGCGCGAGGCCAAGGCGTTGTCGCCGAGGGCTGCGAAAGGCCCGTTCCGGTAACCCCTGTCCTCGTGGCCATAGGTCAGGGGAATGCCGCCGGGGCCGACGACGCTTCCGCCCGCGCGGGTCAGAATGTGGTCGCCCGCCGCCGTGTCCCATTCCATGGTCGGGCCGCAGCGCACATAGACGTCCGCCTCGCCTGACGCGATGAGGCAGAATTTCAGGGCCGACGAGGTCATGCGCCGCGTCCCGATGGACAGGGCCGAAAGGCAGACCTCCGTGGCGCTGTCCCCATGGCGGCGGCTCACCAGGGCCACGAGATCCTTCTCGGGCGCCGGGCGGACCTTTGCCTCGCGCCAGTCGAAATCCGTCGTCCCGTCGGGGAGGAGACTCGTCCGGGCCGTTTCTCCCGCGATCCAGATCGCCCCCATGGCGGGGGCGGCGACCACGGCCGCGATCGGCCTTGCGCCCTGGACCAGGGCGATGTTGACGCTGTATTCGCCGGTTCCCCGGATGAAGTCGCCCGTGCCGTCGAGGGGGTCGACCAGGAAGAAAGAGTGATCGGCATGTCCGGCGCTGCAGGTCTCTTCCGCCACGACCGGCACCCCCGGCCAGGCTTCCTCCAGGCGCTTGAGGATCAGTTGTTCGGCGGCAAGGTCCGCCGCCGTGGTGGGGGTTCCGTCGTCCTTGATGCGCTGGTCGAGAAAAGCCGTCTCCATGCCGCGCAGGACGCGGCCCGCCTCGACGGCGATGTGAGCGAGCTTCAGGGCGATTTCGTCAGGGTTTTGACCATCGAAGCGCATCATGGCTTTGTGCCCGTTCCCTCGAGATCTGTCGATCTCTTTTTGCCCGCTTCCCAAAGAACTCGTAGCCGGGTATCCGGGTTCACGTTCTCTTTCCTGTTTGGCTGTATGGGTACGCGTCGAAATCTCGATTTCATGAACATATAGCTGACATTACGGTGCCTCCGGAGCCCTCATGGCCACGATCTCGCTCGATTCGCTCGACCTCGCCGCTCTCCTCTGCTCGCGCGTCTGCCATGACGTGATTTCGCCGGTGGGCGCGATCGTCAACGGGCTGGAGGTTCTCGAGGACGACAGCGACGCCTCCATGCGCGATTTCGCGCTCGACCTGATCCAGAAGAGCGCCAAGCAGGCCTCCGCGCGCCTCCAGTTCGCGCGCCTCGCCTTCGGAGCCGCCGGATCGGCCGGGGCTTCCATCGATCTCGGCGACGCCGAGCAGGTGGCCCGTGGACTCTTCCTGGACGACAAGATCAGCTTTTCCTGGTCGTCGCCCCGGCTCCTGTTTCCGAAGAACCGGGTGAAGCTGCTCCTCAATCTGGTCATGATCGCCACCACGGCGATCCCGCGCGGCGGCTCGATTGCCGTGACTGTGACGGGCGACGCGGAGAACTGCGCCTTCACTCTCGTGTCGAAGGGGCTGAACGCCCGCATTCCCGCACATTCCGAAGCGCTGCTCGCCGGCGATTCCGAGACCGGCACGGTCGATGCCCACGGCATCCAGGTCTATTACGCCGGCATGGTGGCCCGCGCCTCGAACATGAGCATCGCCTTCGGCATCGAGGGCGACGAGGTGACGATCAAGGCCGCGACGGTCTGATTTATGCCTTGTAGGCGACGAGGACCGCGCCGGACGCGATGAGCGCGATGCCGATCCAATTCGGCATCGCAAGTTTCTCTCCAAGAAAAAGCACGCCGAACAGGGCGACGAGCACGACGCTGAGCTTGTCGATCGGAGCGACGCGCGCCGCGTCGCCGAGCTTCAGGGCCCGGAAGTAGCAGAGCCAGGATGCGCCCGTGGCAAGTCCCGAGAGGGCGAGGAAGAGATACGTCCTGCCGGAGACGGATGCCGGGTCCTGCCACTGGCCCGTGCCGATCAGGATTCCGCCGAGCACGACCAGGATCACGACGGTCCGGATGAAGGTCGCGAAATCCGAATTGATGTGTTCGATGCCGACCTTGGCGAAGATCGCCGTCAGGGCCGCGAAGGCGGCCGAGAGCAGGGCCCAGAACTGCCACGACAACAGAACGGATTTCATGTGAACCTCCATGCCTGTCAAAACAAAAAAGCCCGGACTCGAGCCGGGCTTCTTTGAATTCCTGCCGATCGCGACGATCAGATCGCGATGCGCTCTTCCGCCTCGTTCGGCTCGCGCAGCACGTAGCCGCGTCCCCAGACCGTCTCGATGTAGTTACGGCCCTGCGAGGCATTGGCAAGCTTCTTGCGCAGCTTGCAGATGAACACGTCGATGATCTTCAGCTCCGGCTCGTCCATGCCGCCGTAGAGGTGGTTGAGGAACATCTCCTTCGTCAGGGTCGTGCCCTTACGCAGGGAGAGGAGCTCCAGCATCTGGTATTCCTTGCCGGTCAGGTGCACGCGGGCGCCACCGACTTCGACCGTTTTCGTGTCGAGGTTCACGATCAGGTCGCCGGTGGTGATCACCGACTGGGCGTGACCCTTCGAGCGGCGGACGATCGCATGGATGCGGGCCACCATCTCGTCCTTGTGGAACGGCTTGGTGAGATAATCGTCGGCGCCGAAGCCCAGGCCCTTCACCTTGTCCTCGATGCCGGCCATGCCGGAGAGGATCAGGATCGGCGTCTTCACCTTCGCGACGCGCAGCGTGCGCAGAACCTCGTAGCCCGACATGTCGGGGAGGTTCAGGTCGAGAAGGATGATGTCGTAATCGTACAGTTTGCCGAGGTCGATGCCCTCTTCGCCGAGATCCGTCGTATAAATGTTGAAGTTCTCGGACTTCAGCATCAGTTCGATGCTTTGCGCAGTCGCGCTGTCGTCTTCGATCAGAAGTACGCGCATGTTCAATCCCCAGCCCTTGCCCTTGAGCCTTCGAGCAGCGGACAGCCGCCCATCCGCCACCGGGCCTGCGGCGGATGCTCTTTTGAACTGATTCGAAACGCTAATTCAGAATGGTTAACAAACACTGATTCCGGGATGCAAGCGCTTAACGACCTGGAGAGGCAGATCATCTGCCGAAGGTGATTATCCTGTGGATTCTGGGTAACCATAGGGAACCGCCTCACATCATCCCAAATTCTTGTAACCTAAGCGTTTCAAGTGAACCCAGAGGCGGATCCGAAGCGGCCGCATCCGTGACCGAGCCAGTCTTAACGAAATCGGTAAACGAAAGGTTTACGAGACTCGGCGGCAGGCTTCCCGGCGCGCGGCATCATCGAGGGGGCCTCCGGGGATAGGAAATTTTTTGTCGCAGCCGGTAAGGAAAGCTCAACTTCCATGGACGAAGGTGAGGCATGTCTGGCGGATAACTGAGCGATCCGTGAGATGCAGTGAAACAGCGACGTGTGGAGTTCAATCAAGATGAAGTCGCGGGATACGCTCATCCGCCTCAAGCGTTTTCAGGTCGACGAGAAGCGTCGCCGGGTAGCGCAGATCGAGATGATGATCTCTGAGTTCGACCGCATGGCGGCTGACCTGGACCGGGAAATCGCCGCGGAAGAGCAGAAGGCCGGCATCGCCGACCCCAACCACTTTGCCTATCCGACCTACGCGCGCGCTGCGGCCCAGAGGCGGGACAACCTTCGCCACTCGGCCCAGAACCTGCACATCCAGCTCGACGATGCGAAGGCCGAACTCGGCGAGGCCTTCGAGGATCTGAAGAAGGCCGAGAGCCTGGAAGACCGGGAGCGGACCCTCGATGCCGCCATCGCCCAGGCCGGGCACGGTCGCGCGGTTCGCGCATCGGCTTGACGATCGGTTCACGTGAATTCGGTGAAAGGGCGCGCCCTGTCCGGGCGCGCCCTTTCCTTATTTCATGGAGCTCAGGACCGGCATGTGAGGCGCTGCCTCCATGGGGAGCAAGCCGAGGAGGCGCGGATCGTCGGCCACCTCGATGGCTCGGCGGTACGGCGTGAAGCCCGAGCGTAAATAGAAGGGCAGGGCGCCCGGCGAGTCGAGCGTACAGGTATGGACGAAGAAGCGCTCGACCGGGTCGGCGAAGGCGCGGGCGATGGCCTCGCCCATCAGGAACCGCCCGGCACCCTGGCCGATGAATCCTGGAACGAGCCCGAGGAAGGCCAGCTCGGCCTCTCCTTCAGTGCGGAAATCGAGTTCGAGCAGGCCGACATCGGCCGTGCCGTCGTGCAGGGCATAGGCCTCGACCTTGGGGTGGTCGAGGATGGCCGCCAATTCGTCATCCGGCATCATCGCCCGGCTGAACCAGAGCCATGGCTCCCCGATCGTCCTGAACAGCGCCCGATAGCGTCGATGGTCCCTGTCGATGCGCTGCAGGCTCCAGTTGTCCGGCTTCCGAAAAGGCGTGAGGACTGGGCGTCGGCGCATCTCCAGAAAGGTGACGATCGTCGCGATCTTACCTTGCGGCAGATCGGTATATCCATCGAGATTGAGAGTTGCCGCAGGTTCCGCCGTCATGGGCCCGTGCCTCGTGAAATCGGTGAAGAAGAGGAGCTGCGCTGTTTGATACGGCGATTGTTCCCCTGCGTCACGCCTCTTCAGGCAGCCTTCGGATCCTTCACGGATCTCGCTCTTGCGGCGGATGCCTGCCTTGGACCTTATGTCATGCCCCGGTAAGGCATAATCCCCTTGCAGAACAATGGGATTGTAGGCACAGAAGAAGCAACGAGGGAGTTCCGCCGGCTCGATGAAGAATGTGCGTGAGTTCATTTGGCCCATGATCGGGCTGCTTGCAGTCGTCGTGTCGGGCTGGCTTCTTTATCGTGAGCTGCGGGGGATGTCTCTCGACGATGTCTGGGACAGCCTGACTGCCGTCCCGTCACACCGCTATGCTCTCGCGGCGCTCTCCACCCTCGTGGCCTATGCGGCTCTCGCCTGGTACGACCGGATCGCCCTGCTGCATTTAGGAGTGCACCATATCTCGTGGCTGTTCGTGTCGGTCACATCGTTCACGACCTATGCCCTGTCCCACAATATCGGCGCCTCGGTCTTTTCCGGCGCCGTCGTGCGCTATCGGGCCTACACGTCGAAAGGCCTGGGCGCGCCGCAGATCGCCGTGCTGGTGGCCCTGTGCTCCTTCACCTTCGGCCTCGGCACCATTCTGCTCGGCGGCGTCGTGCTGGTGTCAGACCCGACGCTCCTGCACCGGCTTGAGGATCTTCTGCCGCCGATGCTCACCAATCCGGCGACCGCCCGCATCGTGGGGTTCCTGCTTCTCGGTTTCGTCGCGCTCTATGTGGTGGGGTCCATCCTGCACCTGCCGCCGCTTGTCATCCGCAAGGCCAAGCTGGAATATCCCCGCCCCGCCGTGATGGTGCGCCAGCTGATCGCCGCGCCGCTCGAACTCCTGGGCGCCGCAGGCATCATCTATTTTGTGCTGCCGGCCCATCTGGAGCCGAGCTTCATCATCGTGCTGGCGGTCTTCCTGGCTTCCTTCTCGGCCGCCCTGGTCAGCCATGCGCCCGGAGGGCTCGGGGTGTTCGAGCTGGTCTTCCTGACGGCCATGCCGGATATCCCCAAGGCCGACGTGCTGGCGGCCCTCATCATCTTCCGCCTCTTCTACCTCCTGATCCCCTTCGCCCTCTCCCTCGTGGTCGTGCTGATGTTCGAGCGCGCCCGCCTGGCCCAGGCCTGGCGTGCGCGGGCGGGGACCCCCGACGGCGCCGTGCCGCCGCCGCCCCTGTCCTCTTCGGAAAAATGAGTCCTTTCTGGCGGCGGCTGCGCTTCGGTCTCTCGACGCTGCTCGGCGTCAAGCGGCTCGGCTTCTTCATCCCCTACCGCTATGCGGAGAGCGTCGAGGCGCAGGACTACCCGGCCCTGCGCCCGCTCTTCGAGACGGCCCGGCCTCGCTTTACCGGGGTGATCGAAGCCATCGAGTGCCATGCGGAGGATCTGCGCGCCATCCTGCGGGGCAGGGGGCCTGCGCGCTTCGACCAGAGCTGGTTCCCCCGCCTCGATGCGGCCGCCGCCTATGCCATCGTCCGCCGGGAGAAGCCGCGCCGGATCGTGGAGATCGGCTCCGGCCATTCGACCCGCTTCATGGCCCAGGCGGTCCAGGACGGCGGACTTGCCACCCGCATCACCTGCATCGATCCCGCCCCCCGGGCGACGCTGCGGACGCTCGACGTGGAGCACCGGCAGGTGCTGCTACGGGATGCCGACCCTGGCGTGTTCGAGGCTCTGGAGGCCGGGGACATCCTGTTCATCGATTCCAGCCACATCGCCATGCCCGGCACCGATGTGGATCGTCTCTTCCTCGATGTGCTGCCCCGCCTGGCGGGCGGGACCCTGGTCCACATCCACGACATCACGCTCCCCCATGCCTATCCGGCGATCTGGGACTGGCGCGGGTATAACGAGCAGCTTCTCGTCGGGGCTCTGCTCCAGGGAGGCGGTTACGACCTCGTCTTCGCGAGCCATCATGTGGCGAAAACCGGCGGCGGCGCGTTGGCCCGTGGCGTCCTGTCGGAAATTCCGGTCGTGCCCGGCGGGCACGAGACGAGCCTGTGGCTGCGGAAACGGTAGAGTTCAGGCGACGGCCATAGGTCTCTGGCCCGGCTCCGGCACGGCGATGCCGGCTTCCATGTATTCGTTCAGCTTGTTGCGCAGGGTGCGGATCGAGATGCCGAGGATCCGCGCGGCATGGGTCCTGTTGCCGAAACAGGAGGCAAGGGTATCGAGGATGAGGTGACGCTCAACGTCGGCGATGGTGCGCCCGACCAGGATACGTCGCAGGACTTCGATGGCCTGTTCCGGTTCGGGCGTCGTCGCACCTGCATTCGCCTGGGTTGAGCCTTGCTGTTCCAACGAATCCGAGGTGCCGAGCACGATGCGAGCCTGCCTTAAGGGAAGTGATTCAGGGGATATATGCTCATTCTATGGTTAGGAAGGTCTTAACGGCCGAGCTTGCGATGACGGCTCCCATGAAAAAAGCGCCGGTCGGATGACAGGCGCCTTTCAGGAGGGTCTCTGGAGATGCTTACTGGCGGTATTGCTGGATGCGCGTGGTGCGCAGGCCGGCCAGGCCATGCTGGTCGATGGACATCTGCCAGCTCAGGAATTCCTCGGTGGTCAGCGTGTAGCGCTGGCAGGCCTCCTCGAGGCTGAGCAACCCGCCGCGGACGGCGGCGACGACCTCGGCCTTGCGACGGATGACCCAGCGGCGGGTGCTGGACGGGGGAAGGTCGGCAATCGTCAGGGGACTGCCGTCGGGCCCAATGACATACTTGACCCTTGGGCGGTGGGGTTCGGTCATGATACGCTCACACAAAAATTCAACGACCTTTGACAGGCTCGAACCTACGTGACGGGACTTAATGTTTCCCTAAGCCCATCAGGCGGTTACGAGAATGCCTAAGCTTAGCCATAAACGTTAACGTTGCCTTATTGCGGCGCATTTTCCCTTTAAGAATTGTGGCGCGGGAGCATCCCGCCCGCGAATCGTCCCGGCATTCGGAGCCGGATCCGATGCTGTTGGTCCTTGCCGGCGCATCGTTAGCCGCGGGCCCGAAGGGCCGCGTCAGCGAAAACGGGTCCACATTTCCGCGCGATAGGTTATAGAGGGGCTTTGCAACCCCTCCCGTGCGCCGCCTTGAACGGCGCCTCTGGATGGAAACATGCTCAACTCACTCGATCTTCCCACCGATCCCTCGAAGACCCGCGTCGTCGTCGCGATGTCGGGCGGCGTGGACTCCTCCGTCGTCGCGGCCCTGCTCAAGCGCGAGGGCTACGATGTCCTGGGCATCACGCTCCAGCTCTACGACCACGGGGCCGCCGCCCACCGAAAGGGCGCCTGCTGCGCCGGCCAGGACATCTACGATGCCCGCCGGGTGGCGGAGGCGATCGGCATTCCCCATTACGTGCTCGATTACGAGGCCCGCTTCCGCGAGGCCGTGATCGACCGTTTCACCCAGAGCTACCTGGCGGGCGAGACGCCGATCCCCTGCGTCGAGTGCAACCGCTCCATCAAGTTCCGCGACCTGCTGGAAACCGCCCGGGAGCTCGGCGCCGACGTGCTTGCCACGGGCCATTACGTGGCAAGCCGCGCCCTGCCGGACGGGCGCCGGGCGCTCCACCGGGCCGCCGACCCGGACCGGGACCAGAGCTATTTCCTCTATGCCACCACCCCGGAGCAGCTCGACCTGCTGCGCTTTCCCCTGGGCGAGCTGCCCAAGGAGAAGACCCGCGAGCTGGCGCGCGAATTCGGCCTCACCGTGGCCGAGAAGGCCGACAGCCAGGACATCTGCTTCGTCACGCAGGGGCGCTACAGCGACGTGATCGAGCGGCTGAAGCCCGGCGCCGTGCAGGGCGGGGAGATCGTCCATGTGGATGGCCGCGTGCTCGGCCGCCACGAGGGCATCATCCATTACACCGTTGGGCAGCGGAAGGGCCTCGGCCTGTCCGTGGGCGAGCCGCTCTATGTGGTCCGCCTGGACGCCAAGGAGGCCCGCGTGGTCGTGGGGCCCCGTGAGGCCCTGGCCACCCGCCTGATCCGCGTGACCGACATGAACTGGCTCGGCGACGTTCCGCTGGAAGCCCTGGGCGACCGGGGCATGGAGGTGGCCGTGCGCGTCCGCTCCACCCGCGAGCCGCGTCCGGCCACTTTACGATCCACAGGAACCCACACTACGGTCGAGCTGTTATCGGCGGAAGATGGGGTGTCTCCCGGTCAAGCTTGTGTCATCTATGAGAGCGATGCTCCCCGGGCGCGTGTGCTTGGCGGGGGCACCATTGCTCGGACTCTCGCCGAAGCCGCGCCCGCCGCGGCCTGAGGTGTTTACCTAGGGATAGTTTATGTCGGATGGAGCGACCACCGTCCTGATGCGCAAGGCTTATGCGCGTTGGGCCCCGATCTATGACCTCGTCTACGACAAGCTGACCGAACCGGCCGCCCGCGCGGCCGTGAACGCCGCGGTCGCCTGCGGGCCCAAGGTGCTGGAGGCGGGCGTCGGCACGGGCCTGTCCCTCGGTTACTATCCCAGGCACGCGGAGGTCTATGGCGTCGATCTCTCCGAGGACATGCTGCGCCGGGCGCAGGACAAGGTGGAGAAGCGGGGGCTCAGCCACGTGAAGAGCCTGCAGGTGATGGACGTCACCCGCCTGGGCTTTCCCGACGAAAGCTTCGACGCCGTCACGGCCCAGTTCATCATCACCCTCGTGCCGGAGCCCGAAACGGCCCTCGACGAGTTCATGCGCGTCCTGAAGCCGGGCGGCGAGATCGTGCTCGCCAATCACTGGGGCCAGCCCTCGGGACCGATCGCCGCCCTGGAGGAGCTGGCGTCGCCCGTCGCCAAGGCCATCGGCTGGAGCTCGGCCTTCAAGGCGGCCCGGGTCGAGGACTGGGCCCGCAGGACCGGCCGCATGGAGGTCGTGGAGCTGCGAACCCTGTTCCCGGTCGGCTTCTTCAAGCTGATGAGGATCAGGAAGAAGGCGTAAGGACGGGACCGGAACCGGGCGGGCCGCGTCCAGCCCGCTTCGGTCAATGGGGAGGCCTCATCTGGGACGCCTCATCGGGGCGTTTCCGGCGCCGAGATGACTTTCGTGGCTTGAACCCTATCTCCATAGGGGCTGCCATCTCTTAAAAAGCGAAAGTCATTCCCATGCGCCTCTTCATGTTCACCTCCCAAGCCAAGGACGACCTGCACGCGTTTGCCGGCGATGAAGCGGGCAGCAAGCTCCCGTCCAAATATGCGCCCTGGGGGTTGACCGGCACGCTGGGCTCCCGCGAGTCCCCGCCGCACAAGTTTCCGCGCAAAGCCATCGAACAGGCGATTTCGACCGACGGCTTCCAGCTCTGGCGCATGAAGTCGAAGGGCTGACGGAGCTGCCGAACCGGCCCTGAGAACCTCAACCGGAAGCGCGCTGCATAAATCCGCAGCTTTGCCGCGCGTCTTCCTTGACACTGGGGGGCAACCTTCCCTATATCGCGCATGCCTGACGCGGGGCCCGCCCCGCTTCCTGGGGCGGAGTAGCTCAGTTGGTCAGAGCAGAGGAATCATAATCCTTGTGTCGGGGGTTCAAATCCCTCCTCCGCTACCAAACTTCCCAAAGCAAAATTGAACAGGCGGCCCTTCGGTCATTCGGATAAGGCTATGCGCGCGTTCTGCTCGGCGATCGTCGGGCCCATGCTGTCCTTGCCGGCGGTGACGATCACGCGGCGGCGTGGGGAAGGCGCATGTGTTGCGGGTCGGCGCCGGGCTCATGATGGTGGATGCAGTTCCGGCCGGCGGCCTTGGCTCCGTAGAGCGCCCGGTCCGCCGCCTCGAGAAGGGTGGCGCGGACGCTTCCGCGCGAGGGGTGGACGGATGCGATGCCGATGCTGACCGTCACCACCCGATAGGGGCTGCCCTCATGCGCGATATCCAGCGCGATGATGTTCTGGCGGATGTTCTCGGCGATGAGCCGGGCGCCCGCCAGATCCGTCTCCGGCAGCACGATGGCGAATTCCTCACCGCCATAGCGGGCCGCGACATCGCGCGGACGGCGGATATTGTTTTCGAGCGTACCGGCAACGGCGCGCAGAGCCTCGTCGCCCCGCCCATGGCCGTAATGGTCGTTGAAGTTCTTGAAGTAGTCGGCGTCGATGTAGAGCAGCGACAGGGCCGAGCCTGACCGGATGGCGTGGCGCCATTCCCGCTCGAAGGTCTCACGGAAGGCGCGGCGGTTCGGCAGGCCCGTGAGATCGTCGGTGCGCGCGATGCGCCGGAGCTTGGTCTCCGCTTTCGTACGGCGCATCAGTTCGCGCTGGAACAGAATCGTCAATCCGACGACGGCGCAGCACAGGGCGAGGGTCGCAAGGCTCAGGACAAGCGCCTTGCGCTGCCAGGCGGAGAAAATCTCCTCGACCGAGAGGGCAACGGTGAGAACGAGCGGGTACCGCTCCAGCCGTTCGTAGGAGATGATGCGCCGGACGCCGTCGATGGGAGAGACCGAGTCGAAGGTGCCGGATTTATCCGCAAGGATGCGCCTGACATGCGGAGAGCCGCCATGATCCTGATCGATCTGGCTCGCATCATAGGGATAGCGCGTCAGGAGGATGCCGTCGTTCCGGAAGAGATTGATCGCTCCGTGTTGGCCGAGGCTCAGGTTGTCGAACAATTGATTGATGGTGGTCAGGGGCATGGATCCCATCACCACCCCGGCGAAGCGTCCGGCGGGATCCGAAAGCTTCCGGCTGATCCCGATACTCGTGTCGCCGAGGCGTGTTCGGCTCGTGTAGGGACGGCTGATATACAGGCCGATATGGTTGTTCTCTTTATGGGCAATGAAGTATTCGCGGTCTGCAACGTTGAGGGACCGCGGGGCGATTATGGGGCCGGCATCGGCAATGAGGTTGCCGGCCTGATCCACGAGCAGCAAAGTCCCCATGAAGGAGGCTGTGGCCGCGCGGTCGAAGAGCATCCGGTACTGAAGGTCTGGAGGAAGCTGCTCGGAGCCGAGATATTTCAGCCCCTCCATGGCTCCCCTGAGCGACAAATCGAGCAGATCGAGCTTGCCCTCGAGGTCCCGGGCAATGGTCGTCAGGACGTTCCGCGAAGACCTTTCCGCCTCCTGCCACGTGTTCTGGCGGTCGATCCAAAGCGTGTGAGCCGAGATCCCCAGGATGCCCAGGGCGATCACGCCTGCAATCAGGTGCAAATAGACTTCTGAGAACAGACGTTTCATTCGGCGTCGCGCAAGTTTCTACAGAATATATTCTATAGGCGATCCCAAGGGATTCTCACAATCGGGGCCGGATGAGACTATTGAAGTATGGTATTTCCCTGGAAAAATTTAGGGAAGATGTATGATCTGCACTATTGCTGAAATAACATATCTTTTGCTTTAGGGAATGTTTCTCCGACCAAAAGCGGAAGGTCCGGAAGCCTGCCCCCATATGAGATCGTATGGGCCTGCATCATCCCGCTGAAGGATGAAACGAAGAGAGCCGGTTTCTGAAGACATTCCGGACGCAGCCGAGGAGCTCCTCGGCTGCGTCCGGTTACCGGCTTGCCTATCGTTTCGTGCGGGCACGCCGCGAGAGCATGTTCAGGCCTTCGATAAGAGCCGAGAACGCCATTGCCGCGTAGATATAGCCCTTCGGCACATGAGCTCCGAAGCCTTCCGCGATCAGGACCATGCCGATCATGAGCAGGAATCCGAGCGCGAGCATGACCACCGTCGGGTTAGCCTGGATGAAGCGTGCCAGGGGATCGGCCGCCAGCAGCATGACTGTGACGGCGACAACGACGGCGACGACCATGATCGGTACGTGATCCGTCATGCCGACGGCCGTGATGATGCTGTCGATGGAAAAGACGAGATCCAGGAGCAGGATTTGGGCGATTGCCGAGGCGAAGCTCATCTGAGCCTTTCCGCTCTCGAAGAGATCGGGGCCGGGATCGGGATCGACATTATGATGGATTTCCTTTGTCGCCTTCCAGACCAGAAACAGGCCGCCCGCGATGAGGATCAGGTCGCGCCAGGAGAAGCCGTGCCCGAAGGCCGTGAAAAGAGGCTCGGTGAGCTGGACGATGATCGCAATGGTGCCCAGCAGGCCCAGGCGAAGAATAAGGGCAAGGCCGATCCCGATGCGCCGGGCGGTCGCCTGCCGGTCGGCCGGGAGCTTGTTGGTCAGAATCGAGATGAAGATGAGGTTGTCGATCCCGAGCACGACTTCCATGACGACGAGGGTCGCCAAAGCCGCCCAGGCGGCCGGATTCGTGGCCAAGGCAAGAAGATAATCCATGAAGCCATTCCTAACTGTCAGGCTTTATTTTGGTGACTGCCGGGCTTGTGCAAGGGGCTTTGCCAGAGACTCGATATTATTCGCCCCATTTGTGGCGGCCGATTTCCGGAGCGGGCCGTTGAACTGTGCGTTCCGGCGCCCACATATCGTGAAGAAGCATGGCAGTCGCGTTCGTTTTGGCTGTGGAGAAATGCTTTGATTCCAGTGTTTTAGTTCCTATTTCGGCTATGCGGCGTCAGCGCTGTGGAACCGCTCGTGGCAGGAGAAGCGTTTCCTCATGGAATGATCTGGAGGCATGTTGTGGCGGAATTCTCAGGACGTTGGCTGGTGGCTGCCTCCCTTGTGGGAGTTCTGGGGAGCCCGGTGGCCGCTCTCGCGCAGTCAGGGCGGCCCTGGGTCGACCCTCCCTCCGAGGCGGACAGCAAGATCCGGGCCCCCGCATCGGCGCCGGCGTCCTTGCCGGCCAAGCCGCCATCCCAAGCTGCGGCGCCTCCGGCTCAGTCTCCTTCCGAAGCCAAGGCCAGCACGGAGACGCTGCCGGTGGAGGACACAGCTCCTCCAAAGCCCGTCAAGACGGCAACCGACAAGCCCGCGAAGCAGAAGTCGGTCGTCGAACGCAAGGCTCGTGCCGTTTCACAGCAGGCCAGCTCGTCGTCACGCAATCAGCGACAGACGACACAGGTCGTGCGTCGGCGTACTGGCGGGACCGAGGTGTCGCAGGCTGAACCGCGCAACGCCATTGAACGTCGCGTGCGAGCGGTGCGATACGGCTCCGTTCAGGAAGGATTGGATGCGGGTCTTCAGGTTATGAGACTCAGAACCATTCAGCTTCCGGATGGCCGTCGTATCGAAGTTCTGACACGCCCCGATCAGGACATCGCATCCGGGTTGCCGGACGGATATTGATCATCGTGTGAGGCTCGGCGGAAGGATGAACTGGAAAACTCCGTCCGATCGATGACGTTCTGCTGTCGCTATCTGCGGCTCAATGGAGGTTTCTCGCTTCCGCGGCCTTTTCCTGCACGCGGCGATGAATGTCGAGCCAGAGGTTTCTCTCCCTCCTCGCATCCGCGAGGGCGCGATGTGCGGCAGGGCCGAGTTCTTCGTTGTTGCGTTGAGCCTGAGCAAGTATGGCCTGCATGAGCGAGCGCTGAAGTTCTTCCGGAACCTCTGCGTCCCTCAGCACCTCCCGCATGATCCGTCGATGCGCCATCTCGGTATCCTCAAGGCGCAATGCATGGCGAGGCAATCCCGCGGCGCGTAACAGTTTGCTCAACCATTTGCCGTCCCAGGACGGTGCCGTCGCATAAAGTTTGCGACCTGTTAGAACCGATACCATGCGTTTGGCGACGTCTTCGAGCGGCGTTCCTTCCGAGTTCATCTGTTCTCTGGAAATGCCGTGAATTCTGGCGGCCTTGACGTCCCAATCGGTCCACGACGCGGCCGGCCTGATGAGGTGGCTCTCCTCCTCTCCGCTCGCGAAGACCCATGCGACTTCGATGGGGTATCCCTGCTTGCCGAGGGACGATGCTTCGAAATCGAGGAAGACGATATCTGATAGGCAGAGCATCGTGGATCAACTCGCACATGTCGGCGCCGCCGACCACGAATACCCAATATCACGGTCCTGGAGGTAAGGGCCATCCTCTCACATCGGGTGTTCGCTTTCCGAGGCGGCGCAACGTCCGTATCGGCGCGATCCGCTGCAGCTGTTCCCACGTGCGCAGCATCAGCTCTGCTCCTGGCGACACCGCATTCCCGACGGTGAGCCGGCTCCCCACCACTGAAGAAACTCTAGCGAGCCGTGGCCGATGCAAAGCCGGAGGAGGTGGAAATGGCTCCGGTCATGATGGGATCGTTGGAACCTGTCCTGAGTGCATTCAGCAGGCCCTTGCGTTTGGCTTCGTAATAATAGCCGCCGGAATAAAGAGCCACCGCGCGATCCGGGTTGCCGCCTGCGACCATGTAGGCATTCGCCAGATAGGGAACCGCGTAGGTCAGATTGGTGTTTGCATCGAGCAGCCCGGAGGCCGCACCCGTGTAGCCCATGCCGCGTGCCGTGGCGTAGCGGATCTGCATGAGTCCGAGATTCCCTCTGTGGGATGCACGCGGATTATAGCCGCTTTCGCGTTTGATGACTCTGTGTACCAATGTTTCGGGAACCCCATGAGCCTTCGCGTGCTGCGCGATCAGCGCATCGAGTTGGGCGCGCTCAGACGCTGTTGCAGGCAGAGTACAGGCGATCGTTGCGCATGCGAGCACAAGACGAGAAATCATGAATGTCCCCTTGTTTGAGGAGATTTCTCATCACCAATCATGGCAATTGGACGTCAGCTTGGCCGTATGGCGATCATCGCATGCACTCGGGTGCTACGTTTCGTGCAATGGACGAGCAGGGCATTTCAGATGTGAAATGCGGCGGTGAATGCGGGCGCGGACTGCAGATTCGCTCACGACGTTTGTGTGCATGCACAAGCCGGTGCGCAGTGGACCTGGAAGGATTATGAGCGAATTTTCGCGAGCCGAGTGTGGCAGTTGCCCGCTCTCATGAGTACACTCAAGATGATGCTTCCATCTGAGGATTTGAATTCTACCACCTAAGCATAATTCGCTACCTCTTTATTAAGGATGGCTAACAAACGGTTAATTTGTACAATTCGAGGTAACCTCTGCGGAAAGGCCCCCTCGCATGTCACACCTTCTGCCGGTCACGACGATTTTAGGCTGCAAGAATTCGATGCTACGTGAGGGCTTGAGACACGTTCTCTCAAGCACCCGGTTTCGATTGCACCCGGAAAATCTGATGCGCGGAGAGATGGCTCTGGATCACGTCGATCAGGAAAGCCAGCTGCTCTTCATCCTCGATGCGAGCCTGTATCCATCCGGTTTGGCTGAAGGAATCTGGTCGTTGAAGCAGCGATATGCGCAGGCTCGTATCGTGGTGCTGTCTGACAGCTTCAACCTCGAAGGCATGAAATCCGCCTTCCAATCCGGGGCGGATGGATATTGCCTTGCCAGCACGGGATGCGAGGCTCTGATCAAGTATCTCGACCTCGTCATGATGGGCGAGGTCGTCTTTCCATCGGCGGCTTTCCTGACGGCGATCACGGGCAGCGCGGAAGGATCCGATGACGCGAGAGACACTGCCTCCATCCGGATGCAGCCTCTGCAGGTCGCATCGGCTCCGGAAGGCCATGACTCTCCGGTCCGTACGCTGTCGAGCCGAGAGGCTGAGATTCTGCAATGCCTGATGCAAGGAGCTCCAAACAAGGTCATCGCGCGCAAGCTCGATGTCGCTGAAGCAACCGTGAAAGTTCACATCAAGGCTATTCTGCGTAAGATCCGGGTTGCCAATCGGACGCAGGCCGCCATGTGGGCTGTCAATCATCTGTCGCCCAGTTCAACAGATACGCCCTGGGCATAATCCGTCGATAAAATATTCGCGCACAGAGCATCGGGCTTAAGGCAGGGCATGTCCTTCTCGGTCCGATGCTCCATTCATTCTCGTTGGTCCGCTTGGCGGATCGGACGGAATGAGGAGGCTGCCGTAAAGCGGATGGGCCTGCTGCCTCAAACTTTTTAGGAAGAGACCGTTCAAGTGCCGAGCGGTCTGCTTCCTCGCAGCCGATAACAGCTGAAGCCGCCTCCGGCGAAGCTGCTCGTTCATGCCTCGCAAACATGGGTCATGGCAAAGAAGAAATCCGTTCTGGGGAAGTCGAGGCCGCGGTGGCGAAATCCCGGAGTGTAGGGCTCTCCAACGGATGATATGAAGCTGCTTCCAAGCAGAAGATGAAATATCTATTTTAAGCAATAATATTATATATCGTGAATGCAATTAAAGATTGTTAAAATGATTTGAATGGGTAATGATTGTCTATAATGAGATTATAAGCTAAACATTGTTGGGGAAATTTTATTATCTGCCCACCGAATCAAGACCAGAAAGGCATCTGCGATGCGGAACACCTACGATCTTGATAGTCTTCCTCATCCTGGGGCCTCTTCGGCCAAGGATATTGCATATTCAAGATATATGGAGCTGGCCCGTTCGGTTGAGCCTGCTTCGGAAGACCATGTTGCCGCTCGCCCTGTCAAGACGCTTCTCATCGAGCCGAACGCTTTGCTGAGGGAAGGCCTGCGCAGGATTCTTGCGGAGACAGCCTATGCCCCTTCCGTCGCCACTGCGAGCCTGGAAGAAATGGGGGTGGTGCCGGGAATCGAGAACAGCACGATCGTCCTCATCATCGATGCCAGCCGCGACCATGATGCCACCTGCCGTCAGGCCAGGATGCTGAAAGAAGGCAATCCGAGCGTCAAAGTGGTCATGCTGATCGAGGAGTACGACCTCAAGCAGGTGGTTGCAGCCTTTCAGGCCGGTGCGGATGCCTATCTCAAGAAGTCGATCTCGCACGAGGTTCTGGTGAAGTCGCTGGATCTCGTCATGCTGGGAGAAGCCATTTTCCCGGGTGCGATCCTGGATCTGCTCCGTGACCGGGACCTGCAGGCCGACCATGCCAAGCCGGCGCCGGTGTCCGAAGAAAACCATGAGGCAAGCCTTCCTGCGAAAGGGCTGTCCGTCCGCGAGACGGTGATCCTGCGTTGCCTCATGGATGGCGACTCGAACAAGATCATCGCCCGAAAGTTCGACATCACCGAGGCGACCGTCAAAGTCCATGTGAAAGCGATTTTGCGCAAGATCCAGGCGAAAAACCGCACACAGGCTGCAATCTGGGCAGCAAGCCATTTGCCGTCGAACCAAAGCACGCCGAACAGCTAGACCATCGGCAGAAGCGTTTGTTCAATGGGAGCCCGTCGCTCCCATTGAACGTTTAGATCATGTGAGACAAGGTTTTCACCAGCTAAGGCATCGCATCTACAAGCGGAAACCGGTTTCGCGTGCGATGCGGCACAACAAAAGCTGAGAGCATCGGACGTGAGTTCGAATTGATGTCCGAAGCTCTGGAAGGGTACCTCGTCGCGCGAGCTCACCGGACGACCCCACCCTAGAACCGCATGCCGACGACACGCCGCAATCTGTTCCATTCGACAATTCATGACGCGGCTCATCCGACATGGAGATGGGCGCGGACGCTTCTCGCAACGCCGGACTTTCCTGACGCGTTGGTGGATTATTGCGTGACGATGACCCGGCCGCCCGGTGCCTCGTGGCCGAGCAACAAGGTCTTCGTGCAGAAGCTGCGCTACCTGACGTGCTACATTCTGATCGGGAGCTATGCCCGCTGGCAGAGAGGGGAGGGAAGCCCGCCCACGCTCGCAGCACTGCAGCGCACCGCTGTGGCTAGCCCCCGGCAGATTGCCGGCTTCATCAAGGACCTGAGGCATGGCGGCTATGTCGTTGCCGAGCAGCAGGAGAGCGACCGCCGGCGCTATCATCTGCGCCCGACGGCGGCGCTGATCCAGGAGGTTGCGCGCTCGCCGTTGGCTTTTCTCGCCGCGTCCGAGCGCCTGGAGCCGTCCTCGAGGCCTCTCCTCGCGGCAATCTCCGCTTCGCCGGAACGAATGTGCGACTGGCTTGGCCGATCCGTGGATTGCTATCAGAAGGATGACAGCCTCTTCGCGCCATTCCGGACCATCGTGCAGCTCACGGAGCGCGAGTGCGGCTACCCGCTGATGGCCGCTATCCTGGGGACGCATTACGCCGCGCAACGCGGCGTGGATGCCGGCCTGCCGTCGCTGACCTACCGCGTCCTGGCCGAACGTTTCCAGGTCTCCCGCCAGCATATCGGCAACATGCTCGCCGAGGCCGAGAGGCTGGGCTGGTTCAGCATCGCGGCGGGCGGCCACCTGAGGGCGATCTCCGAGGATCTCATTGCCGAGTTCGAAACCTGGTCGGCGGGCCAGATGGCTCATTTCCGCGGGCTGGCGGAGCAGGTGTGCGACCCGGGCGGCGTAGCACCGAAGACGATGGCCGAATGACGGATCGGGATCCATCGGGATGAGAGCATCGGCCGCAAAAGCGGGGACCGGTTCTGCGTTCGAGGCTCTAGGAATTCGATGCAAGGTTTGGACTGTCGGGCGCCTCGGTTTCAACCGATAAACCGGCATGGCGGTTAAGCTTGCTCGTCGGGTCGCCTGTTCCCCGCCGACGGCGCGCCGCAGCCCATCGCTATACTGAGATCCGCTTATGCACGACCTGATCCCGCCTCCTGCTCCTGCCCTTGAGCATCGCTCCTTCCGCGCCACCCTGCTCGGCTCGGTGGCAATTTGCGCAATGGTCGGCGCATCGGGTGTCCTGGCCGACGGAGGAGACGCCGGTTTCATCTCGTCCGGCGGAGAGTCTCATTTTTCCGGAACCGGCGAAACAGGCGGCACTGTCGTCCGGGGCCTCAATGGCGGCGGCGGAGGCGGAGCCGGCGTTACAGGTGGAAATGGTGGGAGCCCAACGGGCTGTGAGGACTCGGATTGTGGAACCTCATCAGGGACCGCCGCAGGCGGGAGCGGCGGTCAGCCCGGTGTCAGGGATGGCCTCGGGGGCGATGGAGGCAATGGCCAGGACGCCACGTGGAGGGGTGGAGGCGGCGGCGGCGGCGGGGCCGCGCATGGCTTCAACGACGTATCGGGACCAATCGCGGACCGGGAATTCAGCGGCGGCCGGGGCGGTAAGGGCGGAAACGGCACCACTGGCGGTGGCGGCGGTGGCTTCGGTCTCGTGCTGCAGAACAGCACTGACTACAGCATCACGCAGCGGGCAGTCGGCGGTGCCGGTGGGGATGGTGGCCATGGTGGAGAAGGTCAGGGCGGTGGCGGCGGCGACGGCGGGATAGGGATCGCCGCCACCAATGCCGACTCACTGGCTGTGCGCGCCGTCATGATGGGCGGCAAGGGTGGTCGCGGCGGCGGCAACGACAGGCTGGACGGCCTCGGCCTCGGGAAGGGTGGTCGCGGCGGCGCGGGCGTGTACTCGACAAGCCGCTCCACCAGCATCGAGGCGATGGTTATCGGCGGCGACGGTGGCGACAGCAACAACGGTCAAGGCGGAACCGGCGGCTCAGGCGTGGAGGCATCGGGCGACGTGACGGTCTCGGCCGAAATCCGCGGCGGCAACAGCGGGGTCGGCTCGAACGGTGCCTACACCGGTCTGGGGGGAACCGGCATCGAGCTGAAAGGTACCAGCCACGCAAACACATTCGCTCCCATCCGCGGGGGCGAAGGTATCACCGGCGGAACCGGCATATTCCTGCGTACGGACACAGACGTCACGGTCAATTCGTCTGTGCGGGGCGGCAACGGGTCGACGTCCGGCGGCACGGCCATCGACGGCGAGGGCACGGGCCACGAAATCACCCTGCAGGCGAATGCTGTCGTCAGCGGGGGGCTTGCCGGCAGCGTACGCGGTGCCGCGATAAGGGTCACAGGGGACAGCACGCTCAATCTTTCCGCCGGCGCCGTGATCGAGGGAGACATTGTCATCGACTATGGCAATTGCCCATCAGGCAGCTGCTACATGAGCGCCCTCACGGTCAATGCGCCGTCGGACTTCAGCTACAACGGGGCTTTTCGAGGCATCGGCACGCTGGAAAAGCAGGGCAGCGGAACGCTTACCTTGTCGGGAGCAAACGCGTACGGAGGCCGCATCGTCATCGGCCAGGGCACTCTGGCCCTGACGGGCGTGAGCAACCTTGCGAGTGCGGCCAGCCTGCGCCTCGACGGCACGCTCGACATTTCGGGCCTGTCGGCTTTCAGCACTACAGTCCCAGGCCTCGCGCGAACTGCGCTTGGTGAGCCAGCGCCCGGCAATATCGTCCTGGGCGACAAAACGCTCATCATCAACCAGGGCAGCATCGGTGACTTCGCCGGCCGGATCATCGGCGCTGGATCCTTCATCAAAGATGGCGGAGGAGCGCTTACGCTCTATGCCGAGCAGGGTTACAGCGGTGCCACCATCATCCGTGGGGGCGGTCTCAGGCTGACTGGATACGGCAGCATCGCAAACTCAAGCGCCGTCCAGATCGACAGCATGCTGGGCACCTCGGGCTCGGGAGATCTGGTCTTCCGAAACTTATCCGGTTCCGAGACGGGCAGGCTCTATCTGGGCAACAGCGGTTCGCTCACAATCGATCAGGATGCAGATGGTACCTTTGCCGGCAGCTTGGAAAATTATGCGGCCGTAAGAAAGACCGGTGCCGGCACACTCACGCTGACGGGCAACAGCACCCGCTTCGACCACATCTACTCACCCTTCATCGGGACCATCGCGATCGAAGAGGGCACCCTGGCATTGGCCGGCAACGCCAATATCGGCCGGTCGCGGGGCATGAGTGTCGATGGCGTGCTGGACATCTCCGGCCTGACAGCGGCCGGAACCACGCTCTCCAACCTCGCCGGAAATGGCACCGTCGCGCTTGGCGGCAAATCGCTCACCCTCAATCAGACGGCGGACAGCACTTTCTCGGGTGAGTTCAACGGTGCTGGCTCGTTCCGGAAGACAGGCACCGGCAGGCTCGTCCTTTCGGGCGCCAGCACGCATACCGGCGGCACAACGGTCGGCCAGGGCGTGCTGGAACTGTCGGGATCGCTCGGCGGACCTGTTGCGATTGGACCAAACGGTGTTCTCTTTGCGGCGGGCGGCACCGTCGAGGGCGCAGTGACGGTTGAAAGCGGTGGCGCGCTGTTCGGCGGACAGAACGGCGGCACGCTTCGCATGGGTGGCCTCAGCCTGGCGGCAGGCTCAACCACCAACGTCAGTCTCGACGCGCCTTCGGGTGCCGCGCTGTTCGATGTCGCCGGACCCCTCACAATTAATGGCACGCTCAATGTGACGGGCGGTGGAGGTTATGGCACCGGCATCTACCGGATCTTTTCCACGAGCGACACCGTGACGGATGCGGGCTTGGCTCTCGGCTCGGCGCCCACCATCGAGAACGTCGTCACGCGGCTCGATATCGGCGAACGCACGGTGGATGTCCTGGTCACAGGCGACGGGTCGGCGCTTCAATATTGGAGCGGCAATGGCGCAGACAGAGGTGGAAGCGGCACCTGGAGCGGCGCGACACGGTGGCTCGAACCTGATGGCAGGCAGCGCTCCTGGTTGAACGGCACTGGTGTCTTCGACGGTCCCGCAGGCCGCATCACGGTCGAGGGAGCCCAACGGATCGGCACGCTGGAATTTCTGACGTCGGGCTACGAACTCGTGGCCGGCAGCGGGGGCGAGCTCCTTCTCGACGGAGGCGGCCGCCTCTGGGCCGAGGGTGCTCAAACGACCGCGACGGTCTCTGCTCCGCTCACCGGCGCGGGAAGCCTCACCAAGATCGGCGCGGGCACGATCGTTCTGGCGGGAGCGAACAGCTATTCCGGCGGGACCTTGCTCCAAGCCGGTACCCTGACACTCGCCTCGAACAATGCCCTTGGCACAGGGCGTCTCGATGCGCGCGACGGCACAAGGCTTTCATTTGGCGCAGATCAGCTCAATGTCGCAAACGCCATGGCGCTCAGTGGCAACATCGATATCGCAACAGGTTCCGATCAGGCCGCCACCTTATCGGGCGTGATCGGCGACGGCTTGATGCCAGGCAGTGTCGTCAAGACAGGCGCGGGCAAGCTGACGCTGACCGGTGACAACGGCTATACGGGCCACACCGTCATCTCAGCCGGTACATTGCAGATCGGCGATGGCGGCACGAGCGGGTCGATCCTCGGTGACGTCGCCAATAACGGCACACTGGTTTTCAACCGGCGTGATGACGTCACTTTCGGCGGAGCGGTTCTCGGGGCCGGCGCACTCGTCAAGCAAGGCGCAGGCCGGCTCACGCTCACCGGCGACAACAACTATACCGGCGGCACGACCATCGCGCAGGGAACGCTGATCGGGAATTCGTCCAGCCTTTCGGGCAACATCACCAACAATTCCTCCCTCATTTTCGATCAGGGCCATACCGGCACGTATTCCGGATCGATCTCGGGCTCGGGGGCGCTCACCAAGCAAGGCAGCGGGACTCTCATCCTCACCGGCAACAACAGCCACGCAGGCGGCACGGTCATCGAAGAGGGGACGCTCCAGATCGGCGACGGCGGAAGATCGGGAAGCATCTCCGGCTCGATCGTCAACAACGGCGCGCTGGTCTTGAACCGCTCCGGAACCTACGACGTCAACGCGTCCATCACCGGAACGGGATCGCTCGCGATTGTCGGCGGTACGGTGAATTTCACCGGCACGAGCTACGCCGGCCCGGTTTCGGTGGAAGCAAGTACCTTCAACCTCGCACCCCATTCACGCTGGGGTTCGATCTTTACGATCGAGCAGGGCGGCACCATCGGCGGCTCAGGCACGATCGGCGGACTGATCGTCAGGCAGGGCGGCACCGTCTCACCCGGCTATTCGCCCGGCACGCTCAACGTTGCCGGCAACGTAGCCTTCGATGCCGGTTCGAACTACACGGTCGATGTGACGGCAGACGGCGCGCACGATCTCATCGCTGCGACGGGCGCGGCCACACTCTCGGGTGGCACGGTGAATGTCCGAGCGGTCCGGGGCCTCTATGGAGCGAGGAGCACTCACACGATCCTGAGCGCCCAGGGTGGGATCACCGGCAGGTTCGCCTCTGCCTCATCCGACCTTGCTTTCCTGACTCCCTCGCTCTCTTACGACCCTCACAACGCCTATCTTACGTTGACCAGAAATCAGGTGGACTTCAGCGCCCTTGCGGGAAGCCCCAATGCACGAGCGGCTGCGGCTGCCACCGAGATGCTGGGTTTCGGCAACGACCTCTATGAGGCTCTCGTGCTGCTTTCCGCAGATCAGGCGGGCACCGCCTTCGATTCCCTTTCTGGGGAGGCGCATGCGACGGCCGCGGGTGTCGCGCTGGGCGATGCCGAGCGGGTGCGCAACGGCCTTCTCACGCGCCTGCGCCAGCCGCTGGCCGCCCGCCCGGCCCAGCCCGACGCCCCTGCGCCCGGCCGCTTCGCCCTGTGGGGCGAGGGCTTCGGCTCCTGGGGGCGGGCCGGCGCCAACGGCAACGCCGCCGGCCTCGACACCGCCACCGGCGGCTTCATCCTCGGCGCCGACGCTCCGGTGGCCGACGCGGTCCGGCTCGGCCTGGCCGGCGGGTTGATCCGCACCGGCTTCGACATCGACGGGCGCCTCGCGTCGGGCCGCACCGAGAGCGTGTTCGGCGCGCTCTACGGCTCCGGCGCCTGGGGCGGGGTCACGCTGCGGCTGGGCGCGGCCTCTGCAGGGCATGCCCTCGAGGTGAACCGCGCCATCCGCTTCCCCGGCTTCCGCGACCAGACCGGCGCCTCCTATGACGGCTGGAGCGCGCAGGCCTTTGGCGAGGCCGGCTATCGGATCGACCTGGGGCCGGTGCAGCTGGAGCCGTTCGCCGGCGCCGCCGTGCTGCGGCTGCACACGGACGGCTTTGCCGAGGACGGCGGCGCCGCGGCCCTGACCGGCTCTGCCCGCGTCCACGCCCTGGCCACCACCACGCTGGGCGTGCGGGCCGAGGCCCGGTTGAGCGACACGGTGCCGCTGGTGGCGCGCGGCCTGCTCGGCTGGCGCCATGCCTATGGCGACGTCGAGCCTGCGGCGCTGCTGGCCTTCGGCGGCGGGGCGTCGGTCTTTTCGGTGGCGGGTACGCCGGTGGACCGGGATGCGCTGGTGGCCGAAGCCGGTCTCGACTGGCAGGCCTCGGACGCGATCAGTCTGGGCGTGGCCTATGCCGGCCAGATCGGCGCGCAGGCTCAGGAGCACGCCGTCAAGGGCAACCTCACCTGGCGCTTCTGAGGTCGCTCCGCTCAGTTTCCAGGCGATTGCACAAGACTGCAATTCACGAGGGCGAGTCTGCCGAGCGCTCGGCCTTTCTGGCGATTGTGCCGGGGCTCGTCGAAGGAGGGGCTGGAGCAATGGACGCGATCCGATGCCCAGCTCTTCCTGGGCGCGGCCTTCTGGGCTCGCGCGATGCGCTGTGAACGGACGATGGGGGTGTCATACTTTGTAGTCACCTCGCTTCGACTCCAGGGTCGTTCGTGATCCAGCTTTTCCATTTTAATCACAGTGATGATGCGACAAGCTCGGACACCATGCCCGGCAGGGTGATCGTTGGCGGTATGATGATGCGACTGAAATCAATCTTGCTGGCGATCGCCAGCCTTCTCGTGGCAAACCTCGCTTGCGCTCGCGAGCCTGACCACCAAGGCAACTGGCTTGCTCAGCAAGAGAAATTCAACAAGCGCATTGAAGCGAGCAATCGCCGGGCGACCCGAAGCATTTGTGAGAATTTTTGCAAGGAACAAAAGCGGCCGGTCTATGCCGAACCGGAAGAGGCGCTTGAGCCCGACACTGTTGCCGAGGCCACCTACGAACGGACGCGGACACCCTATCAAATGCAGTTCGAGACCAACGACATGCAGGTCGAGCGTGAGTAGGGTTGCTTGAGGGGCGCACATAGCGTTCGCGCGCAGCCATAGGCGAGGGCGCCGGACCCAAAAGAGTGGACTTGCGGTCGGAGCGGCATTGCCGCTCCGCATGATGCGTCCACGAGTGGCTTCATCCTTTGAGCCGATGCATGCGTCAGCGATGTTCCGGACAACCGTATGTCCTTTGAAATGGCTGCCAGGGTTTATTCCGAAGAGACAGGCTTGAAGCTGGTCGCCAGATCATCAGCGCCTTTCACGAGAAGTCCCAGGTCGGATCCGACGGCAACGAACTCATAACCCCACTCGATGTAGCGGCGTGCATCCGCCTCACGCGGTGCAAGGATGCCTCCAGGCTTTCCCACGGTCTGGAGCCGTCGCACGGCATCTTGAATGGCAGCCTGAACCTCAGGATGCTGCGGGTTGCCGATATGCCCCAGAGATGCTGACAGATCGGCGGGGCCGATGAACACGCCATCAACTCCGTCAACGCTTGCGATGGCCTCCAGCTCTCTCAACGCCGCCGACGTCTCGATCTGCACCAGGACGCAGGTTTCCCGGTCCGCTTGCTTGAGATAAGCGGGCAAGCGTCCATAGCCGCTGGGGCGGCCCACCGACGTGATCCCGCGAATGCCTGCCGGAGGATAACGACAGGCGGCAACCGCCTGCTCTGCTTCCCGCGCGTTCTGCACGAAGGGAATCAGAACAGCCGGCGCGCCGATATCGAGGAGGCGTTTGATGAGAACAGGATCGTTCCAGGCCGGACGCACGACGGGAGTGGCGGTGCCGCCTGCAAGGGCCTGGAGTTGACTCAGGATTCCCGGGACTTCGTTGGGGGAATGCTCCATGTCGAGCAGGATCCAATCGAAGCCGCTATGAGCAATGATCTCCGCCACGATATTGCTGCAAAGGCTGCTCCAGAGTCCGATCTGCAACTGCCTGTTCTTGAGAGCGGCTTTGAAAACATTGCGCTGAAGGTCCATCATCGGTCACCCTTGTGTCTGGCTTGTCGCCGTGCCTGTTATACATGGAAACGACAGGCGTATGCCCAGGAGAAATGCGGAGTTATTAATCGGATCATCCGGAGTTCCTATCCCGCACCTCGACTGTCTCGAAGCGTTTCCTGTTCACCATGAATGTTCAAGGTTCAGCCCAAAGCCCTTGGCTGTGGTCAGGACAAGCCGCAGGTCCCATTCGCATTCCGGCATGCTGCCGCATTGTCTTGCTCATCAATCCTGGGCGTCGCGCGGGGCATCATTGCTCTGGCGATGAGGCGGGTGAGGGCTGCTGAAAGGACGCCAGGGCCGTGTGAATGAACTCGGTCAATTGCTGCGCCGCGAGAGATAGAGGACGGCGACTGGATGTCAGAAGCCAGATATCCATCGAGGTCTTCGGCAGGAGCGGACGGCGGACCAGCTGGTCGGGCGGATAATCCATTCCGACGAAGGGTGGAAGAATGGAGACCCCGATGCCATTCGCGACAAAACTGCAAGCGGTCTCGGACATGGGAACCTCGATCCGATTTCGCTTCTGCACGCCGCGCATCTGAAATGCCCGATCAATCGTCATCAAGGAGCAATCGTCCCGTTCGAGAGAGATGAATGACTCGTTTCGCAAATCTTCCACGCCGATGGTGGACTTCTCGGCCAACGGATGTTGCGCCGGCAGGAAGCACATCAGGTCGAAGCGGATCACCGCCTCGGCTGTCACGTCCGGGTGGTCGAACGGCAGGATGCTGAGGCCGATATCCACCTGTTGCGCCATGACAAGCTCCGCGATGCGCGGCGAGGCCCTGCTTTGAAGCGTCAGGCGCAGGTCGCGCTGCTCGGCCAGAAAAGGAGAAAGGGCTCGCGGCAGATAGCGCGACGCCAACGCCGGAAGCGCCGCGATCGTGACCTGTCCCCACTCTCGGTTTCGCACGGCTGCCGCCACGCGCTCGATGCGTTCGGTGCCGGCGATGAGTTTCTCCACCTCGGCGGCTACGAGACGGGCCTCGAGGGTCGGAACCAGCCGGCCGTTGCTGCGCATGAAGAGCTTGAAGCCGCAGCTCTCACCGAAGCCCTTCAGCAGTTTGCTGACCGCAGGCTGCGAGATGCCGAGCCTCTCGCCCGCATGCGTCACCGAACCGGTTTCCATGAACGCGTGAAACGCTTCTATCTGTCTGATGTTCATTACAACGTTCTCAGGCTTGCTCTCTGGTCCATGAGTTTCGGTTATAATGGACGGCAGAAAAGCAATTTGACAATCATGTTATGGGCTCCTCTAATCCTCGGAAGAACTGCGGGCAAGGCGGTCGGATGACTGGCGTCATGAGAAGCTGCCCTTCTGGAAGGAGCGCGCCAGAGGCTCGTCCGGTGTGTCTGCGGCAACAATATCCAAAGGGGACACAACGTGATGAAATCAGCAATTTCGGTAGGTGCGTTGGCGATCATGATATCCGCCGCGTCGCCTGCTTTGAGCAGCAGTCTCGTCGTCTGCATCGAAGGAAGCCCGGAGACCTTCAATCCGCAATTGACCAGCAATGCGACCACGAGCATCGTGACCGGCCAGATCTACGATCAACTCGTCTCGGTCAAGGCCGGCGGTTCGGAGCTCGAGCCGAGCCTCGCCGAAAGCTGGTCCGTTTCGGAGGACGGCAAGACCTATACGTTCAAGCTGCGGCAAGGCGTGAAGTGGCAGTCCAACAAGGCGTTCAAACCGTCCCGTGACTTCAACGCGGACGATGTGGTCTTCAGCTTCGAACGCATGATGAAGGCCGACCATCCCTACGCCAAGGTCAATGGCGGGAACTACATCACCTTCAACACCAAGCTCGCGGATGTCCTGACGGCGGTGAAGAAGATCGACGAGCACACGGTCGCGTTCACGCTGAAGGAACCGTTGGCGCCCTTCATCGGGATCCTGTCCCACCAGTCACTGATTATCCTCTCCGCCGAATATGCCGATCAACTGCTCAAGGCCGGAACGCCTGAGCAGCTCGACCTGCAGCCGATCGGAACGGGCCCGTTCCAGATGCAGGTGTATCAGACCAATGCGGCCGTGCGGTTCAAGGCCTTCCACGATACCTGGGGCGAGAAGGCGAAGGATCCGTCGCGGACGCCGAAGGTCGACGATCTCATCATGCCGATCACGGTGGACGCGCCGGTCCGGCTGCAGCGCGCGCAGGCGGGAGAATGCCACATCGCCAACGCGCCGAGCCCGGCCGACCGGGAGGTGATCAAGGCCAGTGCCAAGCTCAACCTTGCTGAAACGCCCGTGGCATCCTCCGGCTTCCTCGCCTTTAACTTCAAGGAGAAGCCCTTCCAGGATAAGCGCGTCCGGCAGGCGCTTGCCCATGCCATCAACATGAAGGGCCTCGTCGACAACGTCTTCGAGGGCACGGGCGCGGTGACGGGGGCTCTCATCCCGGCCTCGCTCTGGGGGCACAATGCCGACCTGAAGGGACATGCATACGATATCGAGAAGGCCAAGGCGCTGCTGGCCGAGGCCGGATATTCGAATGGCTTCGAAACGCAGATCTGGGCGCTTCCGGTCACACGTCCGTACATGCCGAACGGCCGCCGCGCCGCGGAATTGATCCAGGCGGATTGGGCCAAGATCGGCGTCAAGGCGGAAATCGTGACCTACGAATGGGGCGAGTACGTCAAGCGCGCGCGCATGGGCGAGTCGAAGACCGCGATGTTCGGCGGCATCTGGGACTTTCCGGATCCGAGCCAGATCCCGAACAACTACTTCACCTGTAATTCGCAGGGTAAACCGAGCCCGTCGAATATTGGGTCATGGTGCAACCCGACCTTCATCGATCTGATCGCGCGCGCCGGTCAGATCACCGATCAGAAGCAGCGGACCGACCTCTACAAGCAGGCGCAGGTCGTGTTCAACGACGAGGTTCCGGCGATCCTGTTCGGCAGCTCGTCGGCGCTGCTCGCCGTCAACAAGTCGGTTTCGGGTTTCGTCCCGGCCGTGTTCGGAACCAGCCGCTTCTCGGGCGTCACGGTGCCGTAGAACGATCCTTCTCAGAACTGGGCGGGGAGGACTGAAGGATTCCTCCCCGTCGATCTTTCCTGCCGTTGGGCCGGGTCCAGAACCCGGCGCAAGGCTTTTCCTTCATGCGGAGCTTGAAGATGCGTGTCGTCGTGATCGGCGCAGGGATTCTCGGATCCAGTGTCGCCTATCATCTTGCCATGAGCGGCATTGAAGTCGAGGTGTTCGACGAGGTTCATCAGGGCAAGGCGACCCTGGCCGGCGCGGGAATCGTTTGCCCCTGGGCCACCAAGGTCACCGATCCGGAATGGTACGCTCTCTATGCCGCCGGAGCGCGCTACTACGCAAAACTGGTCGAGGGCCTGACGCAGCGTGGCGAAACCGATCTCGGATACGGGCGCGTCGGCACGCTCGTCGTCGCCGAGGACCGGCGGGAACTGGATGCGGCGGATCAGAGAATCCAATCGCGCATCGCCCATGCACCCGAGGCGGGAGACGTGCGGCGCGTATCGGCCGCTGAAGCGAAGCGGCTGTCCCCGCCATTGCGGGAGGATCTCGACGGCATTTACATTCCCGGAGGCTCTCGCGTCGACGGCAGGCTTCTCGCCGCGGCCATGACCCGTGCGGCCGTCGCGGCGGGCGCCGTGCTTCGGCACGATCACGTGTCGCTCGAATTGCGGGACGGAAGAGTGCACGGCATCCGCAGCGACGGAAGCCCGGTCGAAGCGGACGAGATTGTCGTCACGGCGGGCGCCTGGGCCTCACAGATCCTGCGTCCTCTCGGATTGGAGCATCCTGTCCGTCCGCAAAGGGGCCAGATTGTCCACCTGCGCCTGCCGGGGGCGGAAACACGCTCTTGGCCCGTCCTGCTCCCTATGACCAGCCATTACATGCTGGCCTTCGACGATTCCCGTGTCGTGATCGGCGCAACGCGGGAGGACAATACCGGGTTCGATTATCGGGTCACGGCCAGCGGCCAGGCCGAGGTTCTCAATGCGGGCCTCGCGATTGCGCCCGGATTGGCCTCGGGCACCATCATCGAAACACGGATCGGCTTCCGGCCCGCAGGCGACGGCTACAAACCCATCCTTGGTCGCGTTGCGGGCATCGACGGCCTTGTCATCGGCAACGGCCTTGGGGCGGCCGGCCTCACCATCGGGCCCTATGCTGGCCGCCTGCTGGCCCAGATCTGCATGGGTGAGACGCCGGATACCGACACGGCTCCCTACGCTCCCGCCGCGGCGTGAGCGACGTTCCATTCACAATCAAAGGACATCCAATGACCGACATCATCCGTCACCGGAAACACAAGATCATGCATGGCGCCGTGGAGCATAACGGCGTGCTTTATTTCGGTGGGCATGCAGCCAACGACCTGTCGAAGGGCATGGCGGATCAGACCCGGGAAGTCTGCGCAAAGCTCGACACGTTCCTCGCGGAGCTTGGTTCCGACAAGACGAAGATCCTCGCGGCCCGAATTTACCTCAGCGATATGTCGCAGAAGGAAGAGATGAACAAGGCGTGGCTCGAATGGATTCCGGAGGACGACCTCCCGTCGCGGGCAACGATCGGCATTGCGAGCCTCGGCGATCCCAATCGCCTGATCGAGGTGATCATCACCGCCGCGCGATAGCGCAAGCTGGCTTTTGTGCAGCAATGACATCGGCCTGCGGGCAGTTTCTCCGCCCGCAGGCACTCCACGCAAAACTCATCGCCCAAGGATTGCTGCCGCGATCCCGCCGGACCCTGGGATGCCGATAATGACCGAGACGAAGACCAGCCGGATCGACGATCGCTACGCGACCAACGAGAAATACACCACGTTGCGTGGGATCCACCGCGATGCCCAGAGGCATCTCTCGGAAGTCGAGTGGAATTATCTCTGGTGCGGCACCGGCGACGAGGTCACTCTCAGGGACAATACGGCAGCGTTCGACCGCCATCGGTTTGTCACTCCGCTTTTCGCGGGGATCAGCAACCCCGATACACGAACCAATGTTCTGGGGCTCGATCTGAGCTTTCCCGCCTTCATCGCTCCGTTCGGCGGCGAGGCCGCATTCCATCCCGGCGGACACGTTGCCATCGGGCGTGCGGCCGAAGCAGTCGGCATTCAGCAGATGGTTCCGGTAGCCGCATCGTTCCCGCTCGAGGACATCGCGGCCGCTTCGTCCGTGGCATCGATCTTCCAGATGACGTTCGTCGGCGATGAGGATGCCGCCGTCGGTCTCATGGAGCGGGCCAAAGTCGCGGGCTACAAGTATATTTGCGTCACGTATTCGCCCATCAGGCAATGGCGGGAACGGATGATGGAGGACCGCTTCTCCATCCGGGGCGAGAGCGGCTCCGCCAATTTCGGGCCGGGACGGTCGGACCCGGCTTCTCTCGTCGAACTGCTGGAGTTCACGCAGCCGCGCTGGACCTGGCAGCAGGCCGCGCGCGTCATCGCCCGTGCGCCTCTTCCCTGCATCGTCAAAGGCGTCACAAGCGTCAAGGACGCCCATGCGGCGCTCGATGCCGGTGCCGTCGGGCTTTATGTTTCGAATTACGGCGGCCGCACGGTTGACCGCACGCCCGCAGCTCTGGACGTCCTGCCGTCCATCCGGAAGTCAGTGGGGCGAGATGTCCCGATCATCTTCGACTCGGGCATCCGGCGCGGCAGCGACATCGCTACGGCGCTTGCATTGGGCGCGGATGCGGTCGCGCTTGGCCGCCTCATTGCGCTTGGCCTGGCGGCCGATGGCGAGCACGGCGTCCGGCGGACCCTGGAACTCCTGCAGCGCGAGTTCTGGACGACGCTGGGCCATCTGGGCTGCTCCCGGGTCCAGGATCTGAGCGAGGCGGTTCTCTATCGACCCGAGTTGGATACAGGACGCTAGAATATGTGCGTAGCTCGGGGAGGCGGGGCGAACGAAGCGCATCCCAGAAAACGGGGCATAGCCGCTCGATGCAGGCAGAACCAGCGGGCCGTCAATGCAGCACGAGCAGCCAGCCGACCAGGGCCACCGGGGCGATGATGCCGAGAACGAAGGAGACCGCCGAATGAGCCATAGGAACCTCCTGATGGTTCCTTAAGGTAATCTCCTGCGTCTCAGGAGGCGGTGCGCTACAGCACGTTCCAGGGCAGGGGTATCACGGCTCAGGCTTCCGGTCCCCCGACGGTCCCGTTTCTCGGGAGGAACCTGGGGCTGCTCCATCGTCGGTCGATGTGCCGCTCCGGGCCTTCCGCTTCTTGCCGAGCCATTTGTACATCATCCACCCCAGGCCCGAGCTGAGGGCGGCGATCACGACCAAGCCGGAACTCGGATAGTCGCGGAAATTGATACGCTTGCTACCGTTCAGCTCTTCCAACTCGTCGTCCGGCTGCTCGTCTGTCTCGGGCATGGAGGGTATCTCGTAGGGTTTCATTCCATATATGTCTCGCGCGGCTGGTTTTCCATCATGCGCAGATCCTGAAAAGAGAAGAGCGCCGCGGCCTTGCGGCTGCGGCGCTCGCGTCAAACTTCGAGGCTGGTCAGCGGCCCCAGCGCAGCACCATCGGGTCCAACCGGCGGGCGACCTCGAGCAGGCCTTTGCGGATCTCCGGGTGCAGGGGCTGCAACGGATGGCGCACGGCCTCGGACCGGATCACGCCGCCTTCCTTCATCAGCACCTTGGCGGCCAGCAGCCAGCCCTGCCGGTTTTCGTAGTTGATCAGCGGAAGCCAGCGCTCGTAGGCTGCGGCGGCCTCTTCCTTGTTGCCGGCCATGTAGGGATCGATGATCTGGCGGATGCCGTCCGGATAGGCTCCACCCGTCATCGCGCCGGTCGCGCCGGCATCGAGATCGGCCATGAGGGTGATCGCCTCCTCGCCGTCCCAGGGACCTTCGATGGCATCGCCGCCCAGCGCGATCAGTTCCCGCAGCTTCACCGCCGTGCCGGGCACTTCGATCTTGAAGTAGGACACATTGGCGATCTCCTTGGCCATGCGGGCCAGGAAGGGAGCCGACATGAAGGTGCCGGCCATCGGGGCGTCCTGGATCATGATCGGGATGGCGATGGCATCCGAAACCCTGCGGAAGAACTCGTAGATCCCGGCCTCCGACACGCGCAGCGTCGCGCCGAAGAAGGGCGGCATGATCATGACCATGGCGGCGCCCGCGGCTTCCGCCCGCCGGGAGCGGTCGGCGCAGATCTCGGTCGAGAAATGGCTGGTGGTGACGATGACCGGAACCCGTCCGGCGACGTGATCGAGCACCGTCGTCGTCACGGTCTCGCGCTCCTCGTCGGTCAGCAGGAACTGCTCGGAGAAGTTGGCGAGAATGCACAGGCCGTCCGAACCCGCTTCGATCATGAAATCGATGGCGCGCTTCTGGCCTTCGAGATCGAGCGTCCCATCGTCATGGAAGATCGTTGGAGCCACCGGAAAGACGCCGCGGTACGGACGCGTGGAATGAGTGCCGGACAAGGACATGTTTTCTCCTTTCAGAAATGACGATGTCGCGTTCAGTGATTGTCGCGTGGGACGGGCGATCCTGTCCGTCCGACGAGAAAGTCCAGATCGACGCCTTTGTCGGCTTGCAGGACATGGTCGATATAGAGCTTGGCCCAACCGCGATCGGCATGCGGGACGGGCGGAACCCAGGCGGCGCGACGACGCTCCATTTCCTCGGCCTCGACGTGAAGATGCAGGCTGCGCGCCGCGACATCGAGCGTGATCATGTCGCCGTTCTGCACCAGTGCCAGGGGGCCGCCGGCGGCGGCTTCCGGTGCCACGTGCAGCACTACGGTGCCGTAGGCCGTGCCGGACATGCGCGCGTCCGAGATGCGGATCATGTCGCGGACGCCCTTCTTGAGGAGCTTCTGCGGCAGCGGCATGTTGCCGACCTCGGCCATGCCGGGATAGCCCTTCGGTCCGCAATTCTTCAGCACCATGATGCAGGTCTCGTCGATGTCGAGATCCTCGTCGTCGATCCTGTGGTGCAATTCCTCGATGGTCTCGAACACGACCGCGCGGCCGGTGTGCTGCATGAGCTCCGGCGAGGCGGCGGACGGCTTGATGACGGCCCCGTTGGGGGCGAGATTGCCTTTGAGGATCGCGATGCCCGCTTCCGGCTTGAAGGGCTCCTCGAAGGTGGTGATCACCTCGCGGTTCCAGCACGGAGCGTCCTTCACGTTCTCCCAGATCGGCTTGCCGTTGACCGTGAGGGCATCCTTGTGCAGCAAACCGCGCTCGCCGAGCGTACGCAGCACGACGGGCAACCCGCCGGCATAATAGAAGTCCTCCATGAGGAAGCGGCCGGAGGGCATGAGATCGACGAGGCAGTGGATGTCGCGACCGAGCCGGTCGAAATCGTCGAGCGTCAGATCAATGCCCACGCGTCCGGCAATCGCGAGAAGATGCACGACCGCGTTGGTCGAGCCGCCGATGGCGGCGAGCGTGCGGATGGCGTTCTCGAAGGCTTCGCGCGTCATCACCTTCGACAGCACGAGATCCTCGTTCACCATCTCGACGATGCGCCGCCCCGCTATGCGCGCGAGGTGGTTGCGCCGCGCATCGGCTGCGGGGATCGCGGCATTCTCCGGCAGGCCGACGCCGAGCGCCTCGACCATGGACGCCATGGTGGAGCCCGTGCCCATGGTCATGCAATGGCCGGCCGAGCGGTTCATGCCGCCTTCCGCTTCATGGAACTCCTGCAGCGTCACTTCCCCGGCGCGCAGCTGCTCGCTCATGGAGATGATGTTGGTGCCCGAGCCGATATACTTGCCGCGATAGACGCCGCGCAGCTGCGGGCCGCCCGACACGCCGATGGTCGGCAGGTCCGCCGAGGCCGCGCCCATCAGCAGGGCAGGGGTTGTCTTGTCGCAACCCATGAGGAGCACGACACCATCGAGAGGATGAGCGCGGATAGCCTCCTCCACGTCCATGGCCGCCAGGTTGCGGAACAGCATGGCCGTCGGACGCATGGTCACTTCGCCGAGAGACGAGACGGGGAATTCGAGCGGGAAGCCGCCGGCATCCAGCACGCCGTATTTCACATGCTCGGCAATGGTGCGGAAATGCGCGTTGCAGGGCGTCAGTTCGGACCAGGTATTGCAGATGCCGATGACCGGGCGGCCCTCGAACTGGTCCTGCGGGAAGCCGCTGTTCTTCAGGAAGGAGCGATAATAGAAGCCCATCTTATCCTGACGCCCGAACCAAGCCTGGCTGCGAAGCTGGCGTTTCTTCTCTTCGGTCATTTCTCTCGTTGCCCTTGAAACTCTGTATCGTCTGATTGAGCGAGCCGCATTGGAGCGCGACTTTCGTTGAATAGGCGCTCAATTCGAATCATATAATACTACTAATAGTCGGCTGTTAAGGCTGCTTAAGTCGAAGAGCAACGACAATTTTAGGGAGAATGCTCATGAAGGCCCGTCATCTTCTCACGACGATCGGCATGGCTGCACTGATGCTGTCTTCAAGTGTCGCTTATGCCCAGAACAAAATGACCATCGGGTTCTCGCAGGTCGGTTCGGAATCCGGCTGGCGGGCTGCCGAGACGAAGGTCTCGAAGCTCGAGGCCGAGAAGCGCGGCGTCGACCTCAAGATCTCCGACGCGCAGCAGAAGCAGGAAAACCAGATCCGCGCAGTCCGCTCCTTCATCGCGCAGGGCGTCGACGCCATCTTCATCGCGCCGGTCGTATCGACCGGTTGGGACGCGGTTCTCAAAGAGGCCAAGGATGCCAAGATCCCGGTCGTGCTGCTCGACCGCTCCATCGATACCAAGGACGATTCCCTCTACCTCACCGCCGTGACGTCCGACACCGTCTATGAGGGCAAGGTGGCCGGCGAGTGGCTCGCCAAGGAAACCGGCGGCAAGTGCAATGTGGTAGAGCTGCAGGGCACGGTGGGATCGAGCCCCGCGATCAACCGCAAGAAGGGCTTCGACGAGGTTGTCGCCGCCAATCCCGGCATGAAGATCGTCCGCACGCAATCAGGCGACTTTACCCGCACCAAGGGTAAGGAAGTGATGGAAAGCTTCATCAAGGCGGAAGGCGGCGGCAAGAACATCTGCGCCGTCTACGCCCATAACGACGACATGGCGATCGGCGCCATCCAGGCCATCAAGGAAGCGGGCCTGAAGCCCGGCAAGGATATCAAGATCGTTTCCATCGACGGCGTTCCGGATATCTTCAAGGCCATGTCCGACGGCGAGGCGAACGTCACGGTCGAGCTGACGCCGAACATGGCAGGCCCGGCTCTCGATGCGCTCATCGCCTACAAGAAGGACGGCACGATGCCGAAGAAGTGGATCCAGACGGAGTCCAAGGTCTTCATGCCTGACACGGCGAAGGCCGAGTACGACAAGCGCAAGGATCTCTACTGAAATCGGGATATGTTGAGGCAGCAGGCGAGAGATTGCCTGCTGTTTTGCTTCACGCATCGGGCGGACTCGCAAGGGCCATTTCAGCGAAAAGCCGGCCCACTTTCGGGTCCGATGCTCTGAAGGCCAGCGAGGACGGGATGCCATCAGCGACAGAGCAGCCTCAGCTTCTCGAGATCCGAGGCCTCACGAAAGGCTTTCCGGGCGTGCAGGCGCTCGATCACGTGGATTTTACCCTGCATGCGGGTGAAATCCACGGCCTGCTCGGCGAGAACGGTGCCGGAAAGTCCACGTTGATCAAGGTATTGACCGGCGTCTTCAAGCGCGATGCCGGCACCATCCGCCTCGACGGTCAGGACATCGAGGCCTGCGATCCCGCCGACGCGCTCTCGCTCGGCATCGGAACCGTCTATCAGGAAGTGAATCTCCTGCCGAACCTTTCGGTAGCGGAGAACCTCTTCATCGGCCGTCAGCCGCACCGCTTCGGGCTCGTGCGGACCGGCGAGATGCGCAGACGCTCCCAAGAGCTTCTGGCGGGTTACGGTCTCGACATCGATGTCGCCAATCCATTGAGCGCCTATTCGGTGGCCGTCCAGCAGATCGTCGCCATCGCCCGCGCGGTCGATCTTTCGGCCAAGGTCCTGATCCTCGACGAGCCGACCGCGAGCCTCGACGCGCACGAGGTCGAGACGCTGTTCAAGATCCTGAGAGACCTCAAGAGCCGCGGGATCGGCATCGTGTTCGTCACCCATTTCCTCGATCAGGTCTACGCTGTCTGCGACCGGATCACCGTTCTGCGCAACGGGCGTCTGGTGGGCTCCCGCCCCATCGCCGCGCTGCCGCGCATCGAGCTCGTCTCCATGATGCTGGGCCGGGAGCTTGCGGCGGAAGCGCTCCATCGCAACCAGCGAAAGGCCGTCACGGGAGAGCCGCTCGTCGCGTTCGAGGATTACGGCAAGCGCCGCCTCCTGGAGCCGTTCGATCTGGCCGTGCGCCCCGGCGAGGTGGTGGGGCTTGCCGGTCTCCTCGGCTCCGGCCGGACGGAGACGGCCAAGCTGGTCTTCGGCATCGAGCGGGCCGACAGCGGACAGGCCTTCGTCGACGGCAGGCCCGTGCGCATCGCCACGCCGCGCGACGCCGCCCGGTTGCGGTTCGGGTTCACGCCCGAGGATCGCAAAACGGAAGGCATCGTGGCGGAATTGTCCGTGCGCGAGAACATCATCCTGGCCCTCCAGGCACAGCGCGGTTGGTTGCGCCTGATCCCGCGACGCAGGCAGGAAGAGATCGCCGACCGCTTCATCAAACTACTCGATATCCGCACGCCGGATGCGGAGAAGCCCATCGGACTCCTGTCGGGAGGCAATCAGCAGAAGGCGCTGCTGGCCCGCTGGCTCGCCACCGAGCCGCGCTTCCTCATCCTGGACGAGCCGACGCGCGGAATCGACGTGGGCGCCCACGCGGAGATCATCCGCCTGATCGAGCGCCTGTGCGAAGACGGTCTCGCCCTTCTCGTCATCTCGTCGGAACTGGAGGAGATCGCTTCCTATAGCGACCGGATCGTCGTCCTGCGCGACCGGCGGCACGTGCGGGAGCTCTCCGGATCCGAAGTGAGCGCCGATACCATCATGACAACCATCGCGGGCCATTGAATGAGCGGAATGATTCAGGCCGGTGCTCCACGCACGCTTCCCAAGGGGCTTCCGCAGGTTGCCGCGCTCCTCATCGTCTTTCTCGTCAACTGGCTCGTCTTCCGCGACTTCTTCGCCCTGCGCCTGCAGGACGGCCGGCTCTTCGGCAGCCTGATCGACGTACTGAACCGCGGCGCGCCGGTCGCCATTCTGGCGCTGGGCATGACCCTCGTCATCGCCACGCGAGGCATCGATCTCTCCGTCGGCGCCGTCATGGCCATCGCGGGCGCGATGGCCGCGGCATTGACCGCGCAGGGCTATCCGCTGCCCGCCGCGCTCGCCGCCGCCGTCGGGATCGGTCTCGCCTGCGGCCTGTGGAACGGCTTCCTCGTCGCCGTGCTCGAAATCCAGCCCTTCGTGGCGACCCTGATCCTGATGGTGGCCGGTCGCGGCTTCGCGCAGCTGATCACCGAAGGGCAGATCATCACCTTCGTGAGCGAGGGCTTCGCGGCCATCGGCGGCGGCTCCTTCCTGATGCTGCCGATGCCGGTGGTGATCGCCATCGTGATGCTCATCGTCACGCATGTCATCGTGCGCTACACCGCCCTCGGGCTCTTCATCGAAGCCATCGGTGCCAATGTCCGCTCCAGCGCCTATGCGGGCATCGGCACCAAGGTCGTGACCATCGCGGTCTATATGTGGTGCGGCCTGTGCGCGGCGATTGCCGGGTTGATCGTGACGGCGGACATCCGCGGGGCCGATGCCAACAATGCAGGCCTCTGGCTCGAACTCGATGCGATCCTCGCCGTGGTGATCGGCGGCACGTCCCTGTTCGGCGGGCGCTTCAGCCTCGGTCTCTCGGTCGTCGGAGCCCTGATCATCCAGGCGATGAACACGGGCATCCTGCTGAGCGGCTACCCGCCCGAATACAACCTCATCGTGAAGGCCATCGTGGTGCTCGCCGTGCTTCTCGCCCAGTCGCCCGTTCTGTCGGCCGTCCGCTCCGTCTGGAAGGCAAGAGCATGATCAGGCGTCACCTCCCGGTTCTCATCACGCTCGCCGTCTTCGTCGTCGGCTACCTGATCTGCCTCGCGCAGTTTCCGAGTTTCGCGTCGACCCGGGTGATCGGCAATCTTCTGACCGACAACGCCTTCCTGGGCATCGTGGCGGTCGGCATGACCTTCGTCATCCTGTCCGGCGGCATCGATCTCTCGGTCGGCTCGGTCATCGCCTTCACAGGCGTGTTCCTCGCCGTCACCATCGAGAAACACGGGCTCAACCCGTACCTTGCCTTTGTCCTCGTCCTGGGGATCTCGGGACTGTTCGGGGCCGGCATGGGCTTCCTGATCCACACCTTCCAGATCCCCGCTTTCATCGTCACGCTGGCGGGCATGTTCCTGGCCAGGGGCCTGTGCTTCGTGCTCACGACGGATTCGATCCCGATCAACGCGCCGGCCTATGGCCAGATCACGGACATCGCCTTCGGGTTGCCGGGAGGCGGGCGGTTGACCTTCATCGCCATGGTGATGCTGCTGACCTTCGCGGTCGGAATCGTCCTGGCGCATTTCACCCGCTTCGGCGCCAATGTGTATGCGCTCGGCGGCAACAGGACCTCGGCGGAGCTGATGGGGGTGCCGGTACGGAAAACGACGATCCGCATCTACATGCTGTCGAGTTTCCTGGCGGGCTTGGCCGGAATCGTCTTTTCCTTCTATACCTCTGCGGGTTACTCCCTGGCCGCGACCGGCGTCGAGCTCGACACGATCGCGGCGGTCGTCATCGGCGGCACCCTGCTCACGGGGGGCTATGGGACGATCATCGGCACGCTCGCGGGCGTGCTCATTCAGGGGTTGATCCAGACCTACATCACGTTCGAGGGGACCTTGAGTTCGTGGTGGACCAAGATCGCCATCGGGGCCCTGCTGTTCGCCTTCATCGTGCTGCAGCGCGGCCTGTCGGCGGCGTCGCTTCGAACACGGTAGGCTAAAGGGAGGAAAGGTGTTGCTGAACGGTATCCAGAGGCCTGCGAGAGCGCGATCAGCCCATGATCTCGTTGCCCATGGGATCGGCCAGAACATCATGCAGGGCCGCTTCCCCATCGGCAGCACCCTGCCGGGCGACGCGGAGCTGATGGAGCTGTACGGGGTTTCTCGGACGGCGCTTCGGGAGGCGTTGAAGACGCTCGCGGCCAAGGGCCTGATCGAGTCCAAGACGAAGGTCGGCACGAAGGTTCTCGACCGCAACAACTGGAACATGTTCGATGCCGATATCCTCGGATGGCATCTCGAGATGGGCGTCGACGCGCGCTTCCTCGGATGGCTCTTCGAGATCCGGCAGATGCTCGAGCCTCTGGCCTGCGCCACCGCCGCCCTGCGGCGGACGCCGGAGCAGCTCGCGGTGATGAGCCGGGCGCTCCAGGCCATGTACCAGTGCGAGAGCAGCCGGCAGGGCTTCACCAAGGCGGACCTGGCCTTCCACCAAGCCATTCTGGAGGCCTCCGCCAATCCTTTCCTGCAGTCGATCGGCTCGGTCATCGGCGCAGCCCTGGCGACCTCGTTCACGATCAGCTCCCCGGTCTCCAGCGACGACCGCTTCCGGGAGGTGATGCGGCAGCATCAGGCGGTGTTCGATGCCATCGAGCAGCGCAGTCCGGCGGCTGCGAGCGAGGCCATGTCGGGGCTGATCCTGCAGGCGGCGGAGCGGGTTCGGATCAAGCATGCGGAGAGCGCGCTGGCGACGGTGCAGATCCACGCCTTCTCGGAAGTGGAGTGACGGAGCGGCGACCCGATACGCCGAAAGCTGTAGCTCGCTAAGGGAGCCTTGTTGGTTAGAATAGTATTATAGTATGATATATTGGCAGCCGGGAGAGGCCTAACACTTGGTCCTGAGCGGAGATGCGGGGCTGTTCCCCGGAGGGTACCCTGCCTTTATCATGAGGTCAAAACAGACGGCCCGATCGGCCCTATTTCCGCGCCGAACCCGGTCCTGGAATGAAGAATGCTGAATATGCGCCGGGCGCGACGATGGCGTTCCGGGCATGGACGAGAGGGAGAACGACCTTGAAGACATTCACGACCACAATGGCGGCCGTGGCTCTTGGAGCCTTTGGCCTGCTCGGCGCCGCGCAGGCGCAGGATAAGGGCACGGTCGGCGTGGCCATGCCGACGAAGTCGTCCGCGCGCTGGATCGACGACGGCAACAACATGGTCAAGGTGCTCAAAGAGAAGGGCTACAACGTCGACCTGCAATATGCGGAAGACGACATCCCGAACCAGCTGTCGCAGATCGAGAACATGATCACCAAGGGCTCCAAGGTGCTGGTGATCGCCGCCATCGACGGCACGACGCTGTCCGACGCGCTGCAGCAGGCCGCCGACAAGGGCATCAAGGTCATCGCCTATGACCGCCTGATCCGCAATTCCAAGAACGTCGACTACTACGCCACCTTCGACAACTTCCAGGTCGGCGTGCTCCAGGGCGGCTACATCGAGAAGGCGCTCGGCCTGAAGGAGGGCAAGGGCCCGTTCAACATCGAGCTGTTCGGCGGCTCGCCCGACGACAACAACGCGTACTTCTTCTACAACGGCGCCATGTCCGTGCTCGATCCCTACATCAAGAGCGGCAAGCTCAAGGTGCAGAGCGGCCAGACCGGCATGGACAAGGTCTCAACCCTGCGCTGGGACGGCGCGGTGGCCCAGGCCCGCATGGACAACCTCCTGTCCGCCTTCTACACCGACAAGCGCGTCGACGCGGTTCTCTCGCCCTATGACGGCCTGAGCATCGGCATCATCTCGTCGCTCAAGGGCGTGGGCTACGGCACGCCGAAGCAGCCGATGCCGATCATCACCGGCCAGGATGCGGAAGTGCCTTCCATCAAGTCGATCCTCGCCAAGGAGCAGACCTCGACGGTGTTCAAGGACACCCGCGAGCTCGCCAAGGTCGCGGCCAACATGGTCGACGCGGTGCTCTCCGGAAAGCAGCCGGAAGTCAACGACACCAAGACCTACGAGAACGGCGTGAAGGTGGTCCCGGCCTACCTGCTGAAGCCGGTCAGCGTCGATGCGTCGAACTGGAAGGAAATCCTGGTCGGCAGCGGCTACTACAAGGAAGACCAGTTCAAGTAGGCGACCGTCTCAAAGATGGACCCTGCGCGCCCGCGCAGGGTCCTTGCTCATTTCCAGAGCATCGGACCCAAAAGTGGAACCCACTTTTGGGGTCGGATCCGATGCTCCATTCTTTGAAGAGCGCATCGTTCTTTGCGGAAAACCGGGTCCACTTTTCCGCACGATGCGTTGGAAGGCTCCTTGCCTGAGGTCATGCGATGAATGCGATCCTTGAGATGCGGGGGATCACCAAGACGTTTCCCGGCGTGAAGGCGCTGGACAACGTCAACATCACGGTCAAGGCCGGCGAGATCCACGCCCTCGTGGGCGAGAACGGCGCCGGTAAATCCACGCTGATGAAGGTCCTGAGCGGCGTCTATCCGCACGGCTCCTATTCCGGCGAGATCGTCTACGAAGGCCAGGAGCGGCGCTTCTCGGGCATCGCCGACAGCGAGAAGCTCGGCATCATCATCATCCACCAGGAGCTGGCTCTCGTGCCGCTCCTGTCGATCGCGGAGAACATCTTCCTCGGCAACGAGCAGGCCCGGTTCGGCGTCATCGACTGGTCCGTCGCGTTCGCGAAGACGAAGGAGCTGCTCAAGCTCGTCGGCCTGAAAGAATCGCCCGACGAGCTGATCACCAACCTGGGCGTCGGCAAGCAGCAGCTCGTGGAGATCGCCAAGGCGCTCTCGAAGAGGGTGAAGCTCCTCATTCTCGACGAGCCGACCGCGAGCCTGAACGAGAAGGACAGCGATGCGCTGCTGAACCTGCTGCTCCGGTTCAAGGAGCAGGGCATTTCCTCGATCCTGATCTCGCACAAGCTGAACGAGATCTCGAAGGTCGCCGATTCCATCACCGTCCTGCGCGACGGCGGCACGGTCGAGACCCTCGATTGCCGGGCCGAGTCCGTCAGCGAGGACCGCATCATCCGCGGCATGGTCGGCCGCACCATGGAGGACCGGTATCCGAAGCGCGAGCCGAAGATCGGCGAGACCATGTTCCAGGTCGAGAACTGGTCGGCCTATCACCCGCTCCACAGCCACATGCAGGTGGTCAAGAACGTCAATCTCAACATCCGGCGCGGCGAGATCGTGGGCATCGCCGGGCTGATGGGGGCGGGGCGGACCGAGTTCGCCATGAGCCTGTTCGGCCGCAGCTACGGCCAGAACATTTCCGGCCGGGTGACCCTGCACGGCAAGGAGATCGACGTGAGCACGGTGGAGAAGGCCGTCTCCAACGGGATCGCCTATGCCACAGAGGACCGGAAGACCTATGGTCTCGTCCTTGCCGAGGACATCCGCAAGAACGTGACCCTCGCCCATCTCGAGGGCGTCTCGAAGAACTTCGTCATCGACGACATCAAGGAGCTGGCGGTCGCCAACGACTATCGCGCCAAGATGCGGATCCGCTCCTCCAACGTCTTCCAGGAAACGGTGAACCTTTCGGGCGGCAACCAGCAGAAGGTGGTCCTGAGCAAATGGCTCTTCTCCGATCCGGAGATCCTGATCCTGGACGAGCCGACCCGCGGCATCGACGTCGGGGCGAAGTACGAAATCTATACGATCATCAACAGGCTGGCCGATGCCGGCAAGGGCGTCCTCATGATATCATCGGAAATGCCGGAACTGCTCGGCATGTGCGACAGGATCTATGTGATGAACGAAGGGTCCCTGATCGCCGAGCTCGATATCGCCGAGGCTTCGCAGGAAAAGATCATGCACGCCATCGTGAAGTCGGGGAGACGCTGAGATGGACACGAGAACCGCCGACGAGATCCAGGTTCCCCAGCAGAAGACGTCGTGGATGGAGTTCGTCAAAACCCATTTCCGCGACTACGGCATGCTTCTGTCGCTCCTGGTCATCATGCTGTTCTTCCAGGTAGTGACGGACGGAACCCTGCTGCGGCCGCTCAACCTGACCAACCTGGTGCTCCAGAACAGCTACATCGTCATCATGGCGCTGGGCATGCTCCTGGTCATCGTGGCGGGCCATATCGACCTCTCGGTCGGCTCCATCGTCGGCTTCGTCGGGGGGCTGGCGGCCATGATGATGGTGCGCTGGGGCTTCGATCCGGTGACGACCACCATCGCGTGCCTGATCGTGGGCGGCATGATCGGTGCGGCGCAAGGCTATTGGGTCGCCTATTTCAAGGTCCCGTCCTTCATCGTCACGCTCGCCGGCATGCTCGTCTTCAAGGGCCTGACCCTGGCGCTGCTCGGCGGCATGTCGGTCGGCCCGTTCCCGGTCGGATTCCAGCGCCTGAGCTCCGGCTTCATTCCGGATGTCTTCGGCGGCGAGGGCTTCAACTACACCGCGCTGTTCCTCGGGGCCGCCAGCGTGGCGGCCATCATCTATTTCAGCTTCCGCAGCCGCGCCAACCAGCTCAAGCACGCGGTCGAGACCGCGCCCTTCGGCCTGTTCCTGTTCAAGAATGCCCTGCTGGCCGTTCTCGTCGTCGCGTTCTGCTACCTGATGGCGACCTATCGCGGCCTGCCGAACGTGCTGGTCATCATGGCGGTCCTGATCGCACTCTACGCCTTTGTGACCAACCGGACCACGATCGGCCGCCGCATCTACGCGCTCGGCGGCAACGAGAAGGCGGCCAAGCTGTCGGGCATCAAGACCGAGCGCCTGACCTTTCTCACCTTCGTCAACATGGGCGTTCTGGCGGGACTCGCGGGCCTCATCTTCGCCGCCCGCCTCAACACGGCGACGCCGAAGGCGGGCCTCGGCTTCGAGCTCGACGTGATTGCGGCCGTGTTCATCGGCGGCGCCTCCGCGACCGGCGGCGTCGGCAAGGTGACGGGCGCCGTCATCGGCGCCTTCGTGATGGGCGTGATGAACAACGGCATGTCGATCCTCGGCATCGGCATCGACTACCAGCAGGTCATCAAAGGGTTGGTGCTGCTCGCAGCCGTCTCCCTCGACGTCTACAACAGGAAGAAGTGAGGCAGGCGCTCACGCCGGCCTCGGACATGCGAACGGCGAGCCTCGGGCTCGCCGTTTCATTGGGCGCGATCTTGAGTCGTTCCGATTAATGGGCGGAAGCGGTCAGGCCCGCCGCTTCAGGAACCGGGCTCTTGGTCAGGGTCATCTTGTTGGCGCTGCGGTCGCAGGACACCGTGACGAAGCCATCGGAAGCGTTGATGCGAACCGTCACCATATCGTCGTTGCTGACAAGCTTGACCGGCTGCTCGTCCACGTCCTGCGCGGCTTCGTTGATGATCGAGAGGCATTCGCTGAAAGGCATCGATGCAATGCGTGTGTCGGCCGCCAGAGCTGCAGAGCCGGCTGCGAAGGCACCCAGGGTGCCGAGCATGGTTGCAAGCAAAGTTGAGCGCATTGATCGATTCTCCCAACGCTCGGACATCACCACGCCCGAGAACGTTCCGCTGTGTCCCATCGTACACGAGGAAGGAACGTCCCTCGCGAGGGGCCGTTCCTAGCCGTCGATGTCGCAGGGGAGGGGCGTGCCATCATTGATAAATGTCACACGCCCATCGTTAGAGATGTCTGAAGAACCTTGGCTTTTCCCACCTGCGTAAGAACGGCTCTCGCTTTGGGTCTGACGCTGCTTCCCACGCAAAACGCACATGTGCTTTGACGGGGATGCTCTAGCCGCTCGACTCCTTCTGGCGCCCGGAAATCCGGCGCCCGCGCTGCTCCGCCTGTTCCAGGGCCTCGGCCAGGAGGCGGCGGCTTTGCCTCAGGGCGTTCTCATCCGGCATCGCCGCGCTCAATGTCGCGAGGATCTTCTCGGCCTCCGTTTCGTGGCGTGGCTCGGGCATGGCAATCTCCATCAAGCTGTGCAGGAGCAACCGTCTGACGTCTTCCCGGTTCCTGCGCGACAATCTGGACAGGGGAAGGAAACATAATTCTGGCGTAATATTGTCTAGCTTGGGCACCCTTGCTCGAGGGCCTCACGGGCGATGTCCCCGGCCGTCAAAATCGAATACGTGTTCAGCCTCTCACATTGCGCGTTCAGACATGATTCATCCCAAGATTGTCAGGGATGGTCCCATGACGACCGGCGGACCAGACCCTTTGAAGGATGCTCTCGCTCTCCAGGCACGGGTGAGGGGCTTGCAGGCCCTGCTCGAATTGCAGCGCTGGCAGATCGAGGTTCTCAACAACAGGCTCTATTCATCCGAGCCCGGCGGCGTCGCCGCGCGTCGCCTGCTGGATCTCAAGCGGAGCGAGGCCGCCAAGGGCGCGTTCACGGTGCCGAAGGGCGTCAACGATCCTTGAGCGTCTTCCTGTTGGCTTCGTCACATGAAAAAGGCCCGGTGCTGCCACCGGGCCTTCTGCGTTGTCGAGGATGCGGCGTGATCAGTTGAACTTGTAGTTCAGACCTGCGCGGATGACGCCGAATTCCGCATCGCGGTTCACGTTCACGCGGCCGCCGAGCACGTAGTTGTCCTTCGTGTCGAGGTCGACATAGAGGCCTTCGACCTTGGCGGTGAAGTTGTTGGTGATGGCATATTCCACGCCGCCGCCGAGGGTCCAGCCCCAGTTGACTTCGTCACCGGTGTGGTGGCCGAGCACCGGGTCGTAGCCGCGGTTGCCGCCGATATCGCCATAGGCGAAGCCGCCCGTGCCGTAGACCAGGGCGCGGTCGAAGGCGACGCCGGCGCGGGCGCGGATCGTGCCGAAGAAGCCGTCGGAATCGCCGTCATAATACGTGGTGCCGTAGGACGCGCCCTTGTTGCCGACGGCGGCATACTGAAGGTCGGTCTCGACGCCGGCCACGAACATGCCGAACTGGTAATTGTAGCCAGCCTGGGCGCCGCCCACGAAGCCGCCGCCGCGGCTGCCCCGGACCGTGCCGAAGGCCGGATCGTAGTAGCGGCTGTCGCCGACGTTCCAGCCATAGCCTGCGTTCAGACCGGCATAGAAGCCCGTCCAGGTGAAGATCGGGAGCGCATTGTAGGCCGGAGCAGGAGAGTAGCGGCTCGGCAGGTCAGCCGCGTGAGCCGTCGAAGCCGCGATGGCGAGAGCCGCAGTGGCCGCGAGAAGTCCAAGAGCAGAGTGACGCATAACTGTATTCCGTGCTTAGCAACAAAAAGTCGGATAGGCATTTATTGCCTGTCCCGGGTCTAATAAGGGATCGCGAGAGATTGTTGCAATATGCTCGGCTGTAATCAGTCGAAACATGATTGACGGTTTATGAACGTTTACTTTCCATCAACCATAGCGCCTGCGTTCAGCTTGAGATCGAAGGGCGATTATGCGCAGATCGCAGGGTGAAGTTTGGCCGCGAGGCCTCAAAGCAAGAGACAGAACTTGGCCTCGCCTTTTTCAAGGCGGGGCCTTTTTTGTCATCGCTTCATCGTCAGATCCCGTCGTGGTTCGAAGCCGCGTGAGCCTGCCGGGCGATCACGTCCACGTCCGCGCTCATGGGCAGGCGGCCCGGATCGAGTTCCGCAAGGTCGAACCAACGCGCCTCCAGGGCATCGTCGCCGGCGACGGGCTCGCCCGCCACCCAGCGGCATTGCACGGCGATCAGGATGTAGTGCTGCTCCACCGCGCCGGATGAAGACCGCACGAGAACATCGAGCGTGGTGATGACGTCCCGGGCCTCGGCCTGGATTCCCGTCTCCTCCAGAAGCTCCCGGGTCACGGCATCCGTGACCGTCTCGCCAAACTCGATCTTGCCGCCGGGAAAGCCCCAAAGGCCCGCATCGGGCGGGTTGGCCCGGCGCACCAGCAATGTCCGGTCTTCGCGGATGACAACGGCGATGACGGCGGGAATGGGAGTAGGGGACATGGAAAAGGCCCGGCCTGGATGGCCGAGCCTTAACTTAAAGGTTCGTCGCTGGATAGCTTGGTCAGCGGCCCGAGCGGTGCAGCGCCGATTGCAGCGGCTCCAGGCTCTTGGTGAACCAGAGGGCCGTCGTCTCGGCGATGTCCTTCCACTGGGCGGAGGCGGTCTCGTAAGCCTGACGCGTCGCCTGGCTCTGGACCTTGAGGACCTCGGGAAGCGGGGTGGGGCTGATCGCCGAGCGCCACAGGTCCAGAGCGGCATGGCGCTGTGAGTTCATGGCGTCGATGATCTTGTCGTTCACTTCCAGGGCACCCTTGGCCGATGCCGCCACGGCCTCGCTCATGGCCTTGCGGAAGACGTCACCCTGCTTCTTGGCGGACGAGAAGATGGCACCTGCCTCAGCGGGCCCAGCGATCGTTGCAGGCAGCGGAGCGGGCTTCGCTTCCGCTACGGCCTCGATCGTCTCGGCGGCCGGGATGGCTGCCATCTCGACGAGATCGGTGGCCTTCTGCGCGGTCTTCGCTGTCGTCTTGGCTCTGGGCTTCTTCACTTCCGCCATCGTGAGGTCCTCGCAAGGTTTGGGGGAGACGGGATTACTTCTTGGAACCCGGCTGCTTCATGGCCGTCTGAGCCAGGGAGCCGAATTCCTTCATCTGGGTCTGCATCGCCTCGAACTGGCTGCGGACGAACTCGGCCTGGATCTGCATGGCTTCCTGCATGTCCTTGGCGCGCACCATCCGCTGCGCGAGGTCGAAGGCGGCGGACAGGTTCTGCTCGGTATAGGCGAAGGTCTTGCGCGCGGCATCCTTGGCGCTGGCCTGGACGGTGGTCGCGGAGCCTTCGAAGGTGTCGGCCGTCTTCTGGGCGGCACTCATGAAGCCGTCGATGGCCTTGCGGGCCTGCTCGACGCTCTTCTCGGCGAAGTCGCGCATTTCCGGGGGAACTTCGTAACCTTGGGTCGGATTCGTGGCCATGAAACGCTCCTTGTCGTTTGGTATTTGTGCAGTGCAATATCACATTGTGCGATGCAAAATCAACTCCCTGATGATTCGTCTTATTAAGGTTACCTGAAAGTAAATGGATTCAAGTGTCCCACCTTGCATGCTTGGCCGTCGATATTAGTCTAGAACCTCTTCTTGAGTGACTCTCAGTTCTTTCACCGCAAGGACCGTTGATGACGGGTGGTCCCGACCCATTCGAAGCGCTGATCGCGCAGCTCGCCGCCGAGCCGGACCTGAGCCTTCTGGCCCGGCCGGGTACGGGCGTGCTCGTCTGGGATCAGGCGGGGGAGAGGCTGCTCTGGGCCTCGCCTGCCGCAGCGGCATTGAGGGGCGCCCTCACGGATGAAGCCGGCCGGACACTCCCGGGCCTCCGGGCGCGCGATCGGATCAAGGCTCTGGCGGGAGGATTGGCCCCCCGCCACGGCGCCTTGAAGGAGCGCCTGCGGCTCGATCCGTCTCGGCCCTGGCTGCCGGTTGCAACCCTCTGCCGCCTGGCGTCGCTCGAGACCGGCGAGACCGTTCTCGTGACGGCCTTCGTCGGACCCGTGCCGAAAGTTGCCTCGTCCCTCCGCACGGTACGGCAATCGGAGCCGCCGAGCATCGAGCCGTCAGCACCGGTGGAAGGCGATGCCACTCGTCTGCCGGACAGGCGCCCCGGTCCGGTTCGCTTCATCTGGCACACGGATGCGGCAACCCGTTTCACCGATGTATCACATGACCTTCCCCTGGCTGTGGGAGCCATGGCGGGCAATATCGTCGGCCAGACCTGGGAGGAGGTGTCGCGGAGCGTCGTGGAGGATCCGGACGGCAGCGTCGCGGCCCTGTTCGGCCGCCGCGAGACCTGGAGCGGGCGCACGATCCTCTGGAGCATCGACAATTCCTCCCTGCAGGTCCCCGTCGATTGGGCCGGTATGCCGGTCTTCGGTCCGGGCCGGGAGCTCATCGGATTCCGGGGCTTCGGTCTTTTGCGCATGGATGACGTCCAGGAGCGGACGATCCCGGACGCGGCCGCCGACCTGATCGCGCAAAGTCTTGTCAACGGCGAGACCCTGCCGTTCCGTCCGCCTGAGGAAATGCCCGGGGAGGAGCCCACCGCCGAAGCCGCGCAATCAGACGAGGACACATGGTTTTCGAACTTGCGCGACCAGGTAGCTGCCGCGCTCTCCGGCCCCAAGCCGCCTGATCCGGAACCCATCGAACGCCCCCGCCCTGCGGAGAAGCAGTCTCAGGCCTCGGGCCTCTCAAGCACGGAACGCAACGCCTTCCGGGAAATCGCACGCGCCCTTGGAGCACGCCTGGAGGAGGGTGCGCCTCTCCCCGAGGAAGCTGAGGCGGGTGAAGAGCCGGGCCCGCGCCTTGTACCGCCATCGACGGCCCCGGAGGATCACACCGGTATTCTCAACCGGCTGCCCATCGGCATCCTGGTTCATCGCGGCGAGGCCATCCTTTTCGCCAACCGGTTCCTGCTGGACCTGACCGGCTACGAGGACATCGACCAGATCCGGTCCGAGGGTGGTCTTGTTCACCTGTTCCGAGGGTCTCCTGTTCTCAGCGGGGCAGGGGACGAGGATTCCGCCCTCGCGCTGACCACGCGGGCTAACGAGAACATCTCCGTCGCCGTGCGCGCGTCCTCGACCGAATGGGATGGCGAACCTGCGGACCTGATGGTCATCCGTAGGGCCTTGAGCCTGGAGACGGCGCCGCCGCAGGACAGCCGCATCCAGGAGCTGGAGGCGATCCTCGACACGGCCACGGACGGTGTGATCGTGCTCAACGAGACCGGGCGGATCCTCTCGCTCAACCGCTCGGCCGAAGCGCTGTTCGGCTATGACGAGCAGGCGGTGGCGGGCGATGCCATCACTGTGCTCCTGGCGCCGGAGAGCCACATGGTGGCCCTCGATTATCTCGAAAGCCTGCGCTCGCCGGGGATGCGAAGCCTGCTCAACGACGGGCGCGAGGTCGTCGGCCGCGAGCGTCAGGGCGGGGCGATTCCGCTCTTCATGACCATGGGGCGCCTGGGCGACGGGCCGGACCGGCGCTTCTGCGCGGTTCTTCGCGACATCACGGCGTTCAAGAGGACCGAGGGCGAGCTCCTCGGCGCCAAGCACGCCGCCGAGGAGGCGAGCGCTCAGAAATCCGATCTCCTGGCCACGATCAGCCACGAGATCCGCACGCCCCTGAACGCCATTCTCGGCTTCGCCGAGGTCATGCTCGAAGAGCGGTTCGGGTCCATCGGCAACGACCGCTACAAGGAATACCTCAAGGACATTCACGCGTCCGGCTCCCATGTGATCAGCCTCGTCAACGATCTCCTGGATCTCGCCAAGATCGAGGCCGGCCGGCTGGAACTGTCCTTCACCGGGGTAAGCCTGAACGAGCTGGTCTCGTCCTGCGTGACCCTGCTTCAGCCGCAGGCCGCGCGGGACCGCATCGTCATGCGTATGAGTTTTGCCCCGAAGCTGCCGCCGGTGGTGGCCGACGAGCGCTCCATGCGCCAGATCGTGCTCAACCTCGTATCCAACGCCATCAAGTTCACGGACGCAGGCGGGCAGGTCATCGTCTCCACGGCCATGACCGACCGGGGCGAGGTGGCCTTCCGGGTGCGCGATACGGGCATCGGCATGACCCCGGAGGAGGTCGAGGCCGCCCTTGAGCCGTTCCGCCAGCTCGCCACGTCGCGCAGGCGCGGCGGCACCGGGCTCGGCCTGCCGCTCACCAAGGCGCTCGTCGAGGCGAACCGGGGCGCGCTCCAGATCGCAAGCCAGCCGAGCGAGGGGACCCTCGTCGAAGTGATCTTCCCGCCGACTCGGGTCATGGCCGAGTAGTGTCTCTCTTCGCCCTGCGCCGCGCCGCTCTGCCGGATATGCCTGCCGTGGCGGCCCTGAACCGCCATGTGCGCGAGACCTGCCTGCCTTACCTGCCGGACCTCCATACGCCGGATGAGGATCTGGCCTTTTTCCGTGACCATGTCTTCCCCACGTCGGAGATCTGGCTCGCCCATGCCGAGGGGCGGCTGATCGGCTTTGCCGGGGCAAGGCTCGATTGGCTCGATCATCTGTATGTCGATCCGGCTTGGCACGGCCGCGGCGTCGGCCGGGCTCTTCTATCCGCCGTCAGACGGGATCGACCGGAACTCAATCTCTGGACGTTCCAGGACAACGCGCAGGCCCGCCGCTTCTACGAGGGGCAGGGTTTTCGACTGGTCGCCACGACCGACGGCTCCGGCAACGAAGAACGGGTGCCCGATGCCCATTACCGGTGGGTGCGGGATTGATCCATGAAGGCCCGGCATGAACGCATCCTGCGGACGGATGCAACCCGGGCTGAGATAGATCAATAGGGTTGACCCCTATTGCGGTTATGAGAGGCCGCAATACGTTGTGACGTGAACGCCCGGGACGAAGGATCGCCATGTCTACCTATCGCCTCGACAAGCTCTTCAATCCCCGCTCCATAGCGGTGGTCGGCGCAAGCCCCCGTCCGGGGTCTCTCGGACTGACCTTCCTGCGCAACCTCATCGCGGGCGGCTTCCAGGGTGAGCTCTTCGCCGTCAATCCACACCACGTCGAGATCGAGGGAAGGCCTTGCTTCGCTTCCCTGTCCGCACTTCCCGAAGTGCCCGATCTCATCGTCGTCGCCGTGCCGCCGGAGCGGGTGCTCGGCGTTATCGAGGAGGCCGGGGAGGGCGGTGTGAGCGCCGCCATCGTGGCGACGGCGGGCATGGGCTACGGCGAGGGCTCCCTGGGCGATCAGGTCCGGCTTGCGGCACGCGCCCACGGCCTGCGCATCGTGGGGCCCAACTGCATCGGCGTGCTGGCTCCGCGCGCCCGGATGAATGCGAGCTTTGCGGCCCACAGCGCCAAGCCCGGCGATCTGGCGCTCGTGTCCCAATCAGGCGCGGTGGCGGCGGGCCTCGTGGAATGGGCGGCGCAGCGGCAGGTGGGGTTTTCGGCCATCGTCTCACTGGGCGACAAGGTCGACGTGGATTTCAGCGATTGCCTGGACTTCTTCTCCGCCGACAGCGGGACCCGGGCGATCCTGCTCTACATCGAGTCCATCGATAACGCGCAGAAATTCATGTCGGCCGCCCGTGCGGCCGCGCGCGTCAAGCCGGTCGTGGTGATCAAGGCCGGACGCCATGCCCAAGGGGCGAGGGCGGCCGCGACCCACACGGGGGCGCTGGCCGGATCCGATGCGGTCTATGACGCGGCCTTCCGCCGGGCGGGATTGCTGCGGGTGCTCGATCTCGACCAGCTTTTCGCGGCGGCGGAGACGCTCGGGCGGCAGAAGCCGTTTCCTGGCAACCGACTGGCACTTCTTACCAATGGAGGTGGTGTCGGAGTTCTCGCCGTCGACCGGCTCATCGATCTGGGCGGAACCCTCGCCACGTTGTCGGACAGGACACGGGAAACCCTCAACGCCATCCTGCCGCCGACCTGGTCGAAGGGGAACCCGATCGACATCGTTGGGGACGCGGAACCGGGCCGCTATGCGGGCGCCCTCGAGGCCCTGCTCGCCGATCCGGACAACGATGCCGTTCTCATCCTCAACGTGCCGACGGCCATCGCCGGGGCGTCCGACGTGGCCACCGCCGTGGTGGACGTGGTCAAGCGCGACCGGGCCCGGGGGTACCGGCAGAAGCCGGTCTTCGCCGCCTGGATCGGCGAGGACCCGGATTCGGCCCGGGTGTTCGAGGAAGCGAGGATTCCGAACTTCACCACGGAGGCCGATGCGATCCGCGGCTTCATCCAGCTCGTGCGCTACCGCGAGGCGCAGGACCAGCTCATGGAGACGCCGGACAACCTGCCCCATGACTTCGAGCCGGACCCGGAGGCGGCCCGCGCCGTCGTCGAGCACGTGCTGGCGCAGAACCGCCGCTGGCTCGACCCGCTGGAGGTCGATGCGCTCCTGCGGGCCTACGACATTCCGACCGCGCCCGTGATCCTCGCGACGACGCCCGACGAGGCCGCCGAGGCGGCCCGGCCCATCCTGGCCGAGGGCGGCACGGTGGCCGTGAAGGTCCTTTCGCCCGACATCGTCCACAAGTCCGATATCGGCGGCGTGAAGCTCGATCTGACGACCGAGGAGGCGGTGCGCAAGGCGGCCGCCGAGATTTTCGAGCGGGCCGCCCGCCTGAAGCCGCAGGCGCACGTGACCGGCGTCACCGTCCAACCCATGGTGCGGCGGGCGAAAGCCCGCGAGCTCATCGTGGGCCTCGCGGACGATCCCTCCTTCGGTCCCGTCGTGCTGTTCGGGCGCGGCGGCACGGCCGTGGAGGTCATCAACGACAAGGCGCTGGCGCTGCCGCCCCTCGACCTGAAGCTCGCCGACGACCTGATCGCCCGCACCCGCGTGTCACGGCGCCTGAAGGCCTATCGGGACGTCCCGGCGGCCGACGAGGGGGCGATTGCCCTGACTCTGGTAAAGCTCGCCCAGATGGCGGCCGATATTCCGGAAATCCGCGAACTCGACATCAACCCGCTGCTGGCCGACCATACCGGCGTGATCGCGGTCGATGCCCGGGTGGCGGTCGCGCCCGAAACCCGGAAAGGCAGCGGCCATCCGCGCTTCGCCGTGCGGCCCTACCCCAAGGAATGGGAGCGCACGATCACGCTGCGGAATGGGCGGAGCGCCTTCGTCCGGCCCGTTCGGCCGGAGGACGAGGCGGAGTTCCGACGCTTCTTCGAGCAGATCACCCCGGAGGACCTGCGCCTTCGCTTCTTCGCCCCTGTCCGCGATTTCAGCCACACGTTCCTCGCCCGGCTGACGCAGCTCGACTACGCCCGCGCCATCGCGTTCGTGGCCTTCGACGACGGCACCGGAGAGATGATGGGTGCGGTCCGCCTCCACGCGGATGCGAACCACGAGACCGGGGAATACGGCATTCTCCTCCGCTCGGACCTCAAGGGTCTCGGCCTGGGCTGGGAGCTGATGCGGCTGATGATCGAATGGGCGAAGGCGGAAGGCTTGCGCGAGATCGAGGGGCAGGTGCTGCGCGAGAACTCCACCATGCTCGACATGTGTCGCAATCTCGGATTCACGATCCGGATCGATCCCGACGACCCGGAACTGCGCCTCGTCACCCTGCCGATCGCCTCAATCGAGGAACCGGGCAAGCTCGCTCAAACGGGATGAAGAAAAAAGCCCGCCTTGGGGCGGGTGATCGACGCTTCCGTCGAGGTGGATTCTTCCGGCAATTCGCTCTCACGTCATCACCACCCTTGGGCCGGTGATTTCGATTGGTTGAAGCGTTGAGCCTCACCTTATCGGGATGGCCGGCACAAGGCCGGCCATGATGCGGTGGGTGTCATCCCCGGCACACAAAGTGCGTGAAGGGGATCCATTGCCACGCGCAGCGTTATGGATTCCCTTCCCCTCCGCTGCGCTCCGGCCGGGAATGACACGCTCCGTCTCAGATCAAGGCACCGGAGCCTCAATCCTCGTCCTTGACCCCGCCGATATGCTTCTGGGCGTAGAGCTCGATGCCGACCTGTTCGACGAGGGTGAGCTGGGTTTCCAGGAAGTCGATATGGCCTTCCTCGTCCGTCATCAGCTCCTCGAACAGGTTCTTCGACACGCGGTCGCCGATGCTGTCGCAATAGGCCGCGGCCTCGCCGTAGAGGTTGCGCGCATCGTATTCCGCCGCGAGGTCGGATTCGAGGATTTCCTGGATGTTCTGGCCGATGCGCAGGGGATCGAGCACCTGCAGGTTGGCGAAGCCCTCGAGGAAGATGATCCGCTCGATGAAGCGGTCCGCATGGTGCATCTCTTCGATGGATTCCTTGCGCCAGGCTTTCGCAAGTTCCTTGTATCCCCAATCGTCCAGGAGCCGGTAATGCAGCCAGTACTGGTTGACCGCCGTCAGCTCGCTGCGCAGGCCGCGATTGAGATACTCGATTACCTTGGGATCACCCTTCATCCTACCCTCTCGTCCATGCGGCGCCGGACGCGCCGGGTCTCTCTTTAGAGGATTTATGAATTAGGGTGAAAGTCCTTTTGTTCAAAGGGTGGGTTCGGCCGCAGCCTTCTCGAGCGTAGTCGGGCAGCAGCCGCGATTGCAGGCCGCGATGGGCTCCACGCCCGCGTCGATCAGGGCTTGGTCCATGATGGCACGGATCGTCCGTGCGCAGCGCCCGCAATTGGGGCTGCAGCCGAGACAGCGATAGACCTGCGCCGGAGTGCGGGGGCATTCCGGTCCCGGCTTGAGGCAGGCTTTGACATCGCCGTCGGAGAGGATGTTGCAGGAACAGACGATCATTTGTTGTTCTAGTTTAGAATGACTAAAAACTACATGTGATATCAAAGACTTAAAGGAAAAAGTAGCACGGCGCCAGCGCGATCGCCTGTGCCCGGATGTCACGGTTAAGGCGTAACACTTAACCCAGGCGCTTGAACAAGCCGGGATAATCGAGAACGAACCCGTCCTCGTCGACAGGCAGGTCGGCAGTGAATCCGCTCTCCAGACCCTCGAAGCGGTAGAGCGTGCCTGCATCGAGCGCGGTGTAACGCTGGTTGGCCGAGGTGACGATCAAGTCGGGGACGGCGATGTAGCACAGGCGGATATCCGTGCTCTCGCCGGTCTCCAGGTCGAGGCGCCGGATGGGGAGCGTGTTGGTGAGCGGCGTCGCCTGGATGTCGATATCGATGCAGCCCTGGAAGTCCGGCCGGACCTTGCCGTTCTCCTGCCAGTGCCCCTGGCCGTCGCTTTCCAGATGCAGCACATGCCCGGCCGTCGTTCTGAGGATCACCTCCTTGGTGCGCCACAGGGCATCGAGCTTGAGCCGATAGGAGAGGCCGTACTCGGTCTCGTCTTCCCGCGCGATCACGACGCCCGAGATGGTGAGCCCGCCATCGGCGGGCCGCACGTCCACATGCTCCATGCCCGCCTCACAGCCTTCCCAGGCCGACCAGCGGATGGTGCGGAAGATCAGTGTCGGGATGGACATGCAGGACTCCAAGCTTCCAAGCTGCATTGCCAGACGATTATGGCCGAGCCGGAAGGCTTGTCGACTCAAGATACGATAACTTCAAAATAGCGTCTCAAACCCGCCAGCATTGAGGAATTCGAATGCATTGTTAGTGATCTTAGGAATCGGCGTGTAGTCACCCCTTGCGTATGGTATCTCAAGGTCATCAAGCACGCTAAGAAATACGGAGAAAAATAATAGTTCTCTAGCGTGGTAAATACATTGATTAAGGGCTCGTGGGTTCCTTGGACGAGGATTGCCGTGAGTCAGATGGTTGCGCAGCTTAGTGACTGTTTCCGCAAAACTACGATTTAGCCCAAAAAATCTTTCTATGTTCGGGCTCGGTGCTACTGCGTAAAAGTTAATAAAAGAGTTCCTGGCGGGCGGCTTATTGATGTTCCTCAAGTTCGCAATCAGGAAACGTGAGTTCTCAACACCTAAAGCATCGATTTGCTCCGCTGCAGTATCAATTATGTGCTGTAGCCTTGGATGGGTTGTAATTGGCTTTTTCTTACCTTTTTTTGCACAGAGCATGTCAATTGCTCGATACGCCCAAAGAAAATCGTCTTCGGAGATCGTGTTGCGTTTGAGTATCGATCTAACGGCATTGGACCATATACTCTCGTTCGCTTCGAACGAGCAAAACATGTGACCAATCATTTTTAACGAGTCAGCTTGTCGTAAGCGAACCGTTAGCGGGTGAAACTGCCACGTAAAGTTATCATCAATTTCTGCACGAAGCTTTCGATGATAAATAACTTCTGCCTTCTGATACTCAGATATCTCAACTTCGATATCTTTTCCGTTATTGATTTGAAGTAAAGCTAAGCTGAATATGAGTTGTATTTTACCAATGAATTTCCAAAGATCATTGAAGTTGTACCCGCAATCCCGAGCCGCTGAAAAAAATATTCTCCCCACTGCCCCAGGAGATGAGTATGATGGGCTATGCGTGCTGATATTGCGCTCTAATTGTACATGTGAGAACGAAGAAGTATCATGAAAGCTGATATTTGTTGGCCATTTTGCAGGAAAGAATATCTTTCCTCCAATATCCCGGATTTCCTTATCTTTGCTGATTATAGACGTTTTGCCATCAGCATAGTGGTCATCGTAAATTGATAGATTAATAAACTTTTCTGCATTCTCGAAGCTGAAATTTATTCTCTTAAATTTTGTATCCTCGGTGAGTGGGTCATTGCTTCTTATAACAAAGCTCGAAACGCAAATGATTTGATGATGCTTTTCTGCCATAGAGAAAGCGCCATAAGTCGTTACCCGCAAAATAGACGTGTAAAGGAATAAATAGTGCTTCCCATCAGATGCCATACCAGAAAGTGTAAAGCTTCTAGGTCTTGATACTAATGTGTCTGCTCTTTCCGGCATGTTGCAGAACAAAACAATTTCATTCGCATCATCAGGATCAAAGTGCCCAGAAAATTCAATCCCTGGAAATTCTGACGTAGTGAACCGTCCGACAATCATTCACGCACCACCACTACATGCAGCCGCCTTGGGCCGTGGGCGCCGAGCAGCAATGTCTGCTCGATGTCGCCGGAGCGGGACGGGCCGGTGATGAAGTTCACCGTGCGGGGCATGGTGCCCTTGCCGTAGGCGAAGCGCACCCGGTTCCAGACGGCTTCGTAATCGCCTGCGATGTCCTTGGCCGAGACCACGATGATGTGGTTGTCGGGCAGGAAGTTGAGGGTGGAGGGGTTCTCGTGGCCCGACACCATGGCGAGCGTGCCGGATTCGGCGATGCCCCCGAAGGCGTGGCTCACCGCGTTGAGGTCGCGGCCCTCGCTCGGGCCATGGGTGATGTCGAGCGCGGTGTCCGACCAGGGCATGGCCTGGAGGCGCGGATCGTCGCCCATGCGCAGGGTGGCGGGCAGATTGTGGTTGCGCAGGAAGAGCGCGATGGATTGCGGCACCTCGGCCGGGGAGGCGACCTCCGTCACCGTGGCGAGCGACGTCTCGACCATGGTCTTGAAGAGCGCGATCCGCTCCTCGCCGGAGACCTGCCCGCGCTGGGGGATCACCCCCTTGGGCGCGCGCTCCAGACGGTCCGCCACGATCTGGTGGCGGATCTTCTCAGTGCCGTTGACGCCGAGGGAGCGACGAATATTGGCGAAGATGTCGTCGCGTGCGCTCATGCGGCGGCTCCCTTGCGCTCGCGCTTCCAGCGCTGTTGGAACGTCTCGCCCTGCGGGGCGGGAAAGTCGCGGTACTTGGTCCAGCCCTTGGCCATGGGAAGCCAGGAGAACCGCCCGCGCTGGCGGCCCGCGAGAGAAAGGGCCCCCATGGCGACGCGGGTGGCAAACCGGTAGAGGGCGGGGCGCTTGGCGAAGAAGCCCCAGAATTGCAGGCCGGACCGGACGGTCGCCGGCGTCAGGTGCCGTTCGAATTCCCGCTCGCGCCAGTGGCGCATGAGCTTGGGCAGGGGGATCCGCACGGGGCACACGCTCTCGCAGCGGCCGCAGAAGGTGGAGGCGTTGGGCAGGTGACCGGCCTTGTCGACGCCGATGAGGGACGGCGTGAGCACCGCACCCATGGGGCCGGGATAGACCCAGCCATAAGCGTGTCCACCGACCGCGTGGTAGACCGGGCAATGGTTCATGCACGCGCCGCAGCGGATGCAGCGCAGCATCTCCTCGAAGCTCGTGCCGAGCATGGAGGAGCGGCCGTTGTCGATGAGAACCACGTGGTAGTTCTCCGGCCCGTCCGCGTCGGCACTGCGGCGGGGGCCGGTGGAGAACGTGGTGTAGACCGACATCTCCTGGCCGGTCGCCGAGCGGGCGAGCACGCGCAGGAGCTGGCTCACGTCCTCCAGCGTCGGAACGAGCTTTTCCAGGGAGGCGAGCACGATATGGGTCTTGGGCAGGATCTGCGTGAGATCGCCGTTGCCCTCGTTCGTCACGATGATCGACGTGCCGGTCTCTGCCACCAGGAAGTTGGCCCCGGTGATGCCCACGTCGGCCGCGAGGAAGCGCTCGCGCAGGACGGCGCGCGCCTCGGTGAGAAGCTGCACGGGTTCCGAGAGATCGCGCTTGGCGTCGAGATGCGTGTGGACGCGCCGGAAATCCTCTTCCACCTGCGTGGCGTTGAGGTGGACGGCGGGCGCGATGATGTGGCTCGGCAGCTCGTTGCGCAGCTGGATGATGTATTCGCCGAGATCCGTCTCGACGGGCCGGATGCCGTTCGCTTCGAGGTGGTGGTTGATCCCGATCTCCTCCGAGATCATGGATTTGCCCTTCGTGACCGTCCTGGCGCCGGCCTCGCGGCAGATTCTCAAGATGAGGTCGCGGGCCTCGTCGGCGTTGCGGGCGAAATGCACATGCCCGCCGGAGGCCTTCACCTTCTCCTCGTAGGCTTCGAGATAAAGGTCGAGGTGCTCCAGCGTGTGGTTCTTGATATCCCGCGCCGCATCGCGCAGCGCCTCGAATTCCGGCAGCTTGTCGGCCGCCGCCTGGCGTTTGTCGATGAAGCCCTGCTTCACGTTGCCGAGCGCCTTCTGCAGCTGGCTGTCGCTCAGCGCCCGCGCGGCGTTCTGTTTGAACTGGGGAGAAGTGGAATGAACGGTCATTGCGCCTCATCCTTAACGCGGATCCATGCGGCGTAGGCTGGATTCCGGTCTTTCATATCGTCGAAGAGCCAGACCATGCGATCGCAGAACCACATCTTGGCGAACCAGGAGGCAAGACCACCCGCAACGGTCATCAGGAGATCGTTCATGACGGCGCCCGCCAAGGCCATGACGAAGCCGATGCCGGATGCTGTCATGAGAAGATTGGCGACCTTCACGTGATGGCCGGGGATAGGGGCCGTTGCCCTGTTCATGAAGATTCTTTCGCCGAATGTCGCTTTCGCGCTCCAGGTGTCGGTTCGCGCCGGGGCCGGAAAGAGCCGGGGATTGAGCCAGAGCCACAGGAAGACCAGCCCGGTCGCCGGGACGGCCCAGAGGCCGATCCATGCGTGGCTCCAGATGGCGAGAAGAAGCAGCGGGAGCGAGGCCACCCGCGACCAAACGCTCCAGGGGCTCGCATGGCGCTCCCAGGTGCGCTCGTCCATCCGGAACAGGCGCGCCGCGAAACGGGCCGGGTTGCTCATGCGGAACGGGACTCCCTGGCCATGCCGATCGCCGGTTCGTCCGTCATGCCGGCCAGAACCTCCGCCACGTGGCGGACCTGGATCGGCTTGCCGTCGCGGGTGAGCTTGCCGGCCATGTTCATGAGGCAGCCGAGATCGCCCGCGAGCAGGGTCGGGGCGTGGGATTCCTCGATGTTCTTGGCCTTGGCGCCGACGATGGCGCCCGAGATGTCGCTGTACTTGACCGCGAAGGTGCCGCCGAAGCCGCAGCACACGTCGCTGTCCTTCATCTCGACGAGGGTAAGGCCCTCGACGCTGGACAGGAGCCGGCGCGGCTGGGCCTTGACGCCGAGCTCCCGCAGGCCGGAGCAGGAGTCGTGATAGGTCACGGGTCCGTCGAAGGAGGCCTCGACCCTGGTGACCCCGAGCACGTCGACCAGGAAGCTCGTCAGCTCATAGGTCTTGGCGGCCAGCGCATCGGCCTTGGTGCGCCAGTTCGGATCTTCCTCGAACAGTTCCGGGTAATGGGCTTTGATCGTTCCGGCGCAGGAGCCCGAGGGGGCAACCACGTAATCGTAGCCATGGAAGGCCTCGATCACCTGCATGGCGAGGTCCCGGGTCGTGCCGCGGTCGCCTGAATTGTAGGCCGGCTGGCCGCAGCAGGTCTGGACGGGCACGTCGACGGTGCAGCCGGCATCCTCCAGGAGCTTGACGGCGGCGAAGCCCACCGAGGGACGCATCAGGTCGACCAGGCAGGTGACGAAGAGGCCGACCCGGGGTTTCACGGGCTGGCCCTGGGAGGGCAGAACGCTCATGGGGCGACCTTCTTGCCCGAAGCGTCGAACTGCTTGAGGTAGGCCACGAGGTCGTTGACCTTCTGCTCGTCCTTGACGCCGGCGAAGATCATCTTGGTGCCGGGAATCTTGCCCCTCGGATCCTTGATGTATTCCCGGAACGTGGCTTCGTCCCAGGTGATGCCGGAATTCTTGTTGGCCGGGGAGTAGTTATAGCCTTCGACCGAACCCGAATGGCGGCCGATGAGGCCGTTCAGCTCCGGACCCACGGCATTCTTCGCATTCTCCCCGATCTGGTGGCAGGCCCGGCATTGCGTGAAGACCTTCTCGCCGGCGGCCGCGTCCTGGGCCTGAGCGGAACCGAGCCCGGCGAGAAGCAGGGCGGCGGAAAGAACGAAGGAACGCATCAAAAACTCCTTTGCTGGACCCCTGGCCCATCCTAGGGCACCGGATCCAAAAGTGGACACCACTTTCGGGACCAATCCGATGCTCCTTTTTTTGCGCAGCGCATTGTTCGGGCGGAAAACCGGGTCCACTTTTCCGCACAATGCGCTAGAGACATTCTACATTATTGGAAAACGCCATCGGGGAAAGCCGCCTTATTGTTGAGGTAGCCATTCCCTGGACGCAGCGATGACCCTTGAGGGAGGGTGTCATGACCATTGCATTTCCGAAACCGGACGAAGCGGTTCTGGCGCGCCGGAGGGAGATCGTCGAGGGTTTGGGACGCCTTGTCGCGTCCGAGGCGCTGATCGTCACCGAGGACGAGCGCCGGGCCTTCGAGACCGACGGCCTGACCTCCTACCGCCGGATGCCGCTCGCCGTCGTGCTGCCCTCCACGACCGAGGAGGTCGCGGCCATCATGCGCTTCTGCCACGACCACGGGGTGAAGGTGGTCCCGCGCGGGGCGGGGACCTCGCTCTGCGGCGGTGCCATTCCCCAGGAGGACGCCATCGTGCTCGGCGTCGCCAAGATGAACCGGGTCCTGGACGTCAGCTTCGAGAACCGCACGGCGCGGGTCCAGTCGGGCATCACCAATCTCGGCATCAGCCAGGCGGTATCCTACGAGGGTTTCTTCTACGCCCCCGACCCGTCGAGCCAGCTCGCCTGCACCATCGCGGGCAACATCGCGATGAATTCGGGCGGGGCCCATTGCCTGAAATACGGGGTCACCACCAACAATCTCCTGGGCGTCACCATCGTGCTCCTCGACGGCACGGTGGTGGAGATCGGCGGCGAGCACCTGGATGCTCCGGGCTATGATCTCCTCGGCCTCATCTGCGGCTCGGAAGGCCAGCTCGGGGTGGTGACGGAAGCCGTGGTGCGCATCCTGCGGGCGGCGGAAGGGGCCCGTCCGGCCCTTTTCGGGTTCTCCACCGTGGAGGATGCGGGCGCCTGCACGGCGGCGATCATCGGGGCGGGCATCATTCCGGTGGCGCTCGAATACATGGACAAGCCCGCCATCCAGATCTGCGAGGCCTTTGCGCATGCGGGCTATCCGCTCGACGTCGAGGCCATGCTGATCGTGGAGGTCGAGGGCTCCGATGCGGAAATCGACGGCATGCTCCGGCGCATCGTGGCCATCGCCGAGCCGTTCAGGCCAAAAACCATGAAGGTCTCGCAATCGGAGGCCGAGAGCGCGGCGATCTGGAAGGGCCGCAAGTCGGCCTTCGGGGCCACGGGGCGCATCGCCGACTACATCTGCATGGACGGCACGATCCCGACCGGGCAGCTGCCCTACGTGCTCAAGCGCATCGACGAGATCGTGAAATCCTACGGGCTCGGCGTCGCCAATGTGTTCCATGCGGGCGACGGCAACCTGCACCCGCTCGTCATGTTCAACACCAACGTGCCGGGCGAGATGGAGAAGGCCGAGAAGGCCGGCGAGGACATCCTCAAGCTCTGCGTCGAGGTCGGCGGCTGCCTGACCGGCGAGCACGGCGTCGGCATCGAGAAGCGGGACCTCATGACCTATCAGTTCAACGCCACGGACCTGGAGCAGCAGATGCGCGTGCGCGGCGTGTTCGACCCCGGCTGGCTGCTCAATCCCGCAAAGGTGTTCCCGCTCGAAGGAAGGCTCGCCGCGTGACGACCTATACCCCCCGCGACGAGCAGGACGCATCCATCATCATCCGCGAGGCCGCCGACAGGGGCACGCTTCTCAACGTGTCCGGCAACGGCACGAAAGCCCCGATGGGCCGGCCGAACCAGACCGACGCCTCGATCTCGTCCTCGGCCATGACCGGCATCACCCTCTACGAGCCGTCCGAACTCGTGATCTCCGCCCGCAGTGGCACACCGGTGCTGGAGGTGATGCGCGTGCTGGCCGCGAAAGGCCAGGAGCTGCCCTTCGAGCCCATGGATTATCGCGGGCTCCTCGGCACCAGGGGCGAGCCGACCATCGGGGCGGTGGCGGCCATGAATCTCTCCGGCCCGCGCCGGATCATGGCGGGCGCCGCCCGCGACAGCCTGATCGGCGTGCGCTTCGTCAACGGGCGCGGCGAGGTGGTGAAATCCGGCGGCCGCGTGATGAAGAACGTCACCGGGCTCGACCTCGTAAAGCTCATGGCCGGCTCTTGGGGCACGCTCGGCTTCCTGACGGAAGTCACCTTCAAGGTCCTGCCGAAACAGGAGCGCATGGCGACGCTGGCCATCCGAGGCCTCGACGACCGGCAGGCCATCGAGGCCCTCTCCATGGCCCTCGGATCGCCCTTCGACGTGACCGGCGCGGCGCATGTTCCCGACCGCGACCGCCGGGGCGGCACCACGCTGATCCGGCTCGAAGGCTTCAGGGTCTCGGTCGACTACCGCATGAACGAGCTCAAGCGCCTGCTGAAGCGCTTCCGGTTCATGGACCTGCTCGAGGGCGTCGGGGCTGAGGCGCTCTGGCAATCGGTGCGCGATGTGGCGCTGCTGACGGATCAGGGCGAGCGGGCGGTCTGGCGCGTGTCGACGGCTCCCACGAAAGGCCCCGACCTGGTCGCCCAGGTGGCGCAATCGCTCGATGCGCAATGGTTCTACGATTGGGGCGGCGGGCTCATCTGGCTCTCGACGCCGACCAGGGGAGACGCGGGCGCCCCGGTCCTGCGCGAGGCGCCCCGGGCCTTCGGCGGTCATGCCCCCCTGGGGCGCGCGCCCGCCGAGATCCGCTCCACCCTCGACGTGTTCGAGCCGCAGCCCGACGCCCTCATGACGCTCACGCGCGGCATCAAGGCCTCCTTCGATCCCGCCGGAATTCTCAATCCGGGCCGGATGTATGCGGGGATCTGACATGGCGGTCACGGCTTCCCCCGCAACGGAGGCGAGGACCCCAGGCAAATCGCGGGAGGCTCTCGGGGCCGGGGTCGCGCTCGGGCTCGTCGCGCTCACCGCCGCGATCCTGCTGGCCATGGGCCGCACGCCGATCTGCACCTGCGGCACCATCGAGCTGTGGCATGGGGTCGTGAAGGATTCCGGCAATTCCCAGCACCTGACGGACTGGTACACGCCCTCCCACGTGATCCATGGATTTCTGTTCTATGGCGGCCTCTGGGCCTTTGGGCGCCTGATCGGAAAGCCGCTGCCGCTCGGCATCGCACTTCTCGTCGCGATCGGGATCGAATGCGCCTGGGAGATCGCCGAGAACACCAACACCGTCATCGACCGCTATCGTGCGACGAACATCGCGCTCGATTATTATGGCGACAGCGTTATCAACTCGGTGTCGGACATCATCGCCATGATGATCGGGTTCGCGCTGGCCCGGATCTGGCCGGTCTGGCTGACGGTCGTGGTGGCGGCGTTTATGGAGGCTTTCGTGGGTTTCTGGATCCGCGACAATCTCATTCTGAACATCATCATGCTGATCCATCCCATTGAGGCCATCAATCAATGGCAAGGGGCGCTGTGAGATAAAACGATGCAAACCAACTTCACGCCCGACCAGCTCAGGGATCCCGCCATGGCCAGTTCGGAGAAGATCCTCCGGACCTGCGTCCATTGCGGATTCTGCACGGCCACCTGCCCGACCTACCTGCTGCTCGGCGACGAGCTCGATTCCCCGCGCGGGCGCATCTACCTGATGAAGGACATGCTGGAGAGCGGAAAGCCCGCATCTCCGGAAGTGGTCAAGCACATCGACCGCTGCCTCTCATGCCTGTCCTGCATGACCACCTGTCCGTCCGGCGTGCATTACATGCACTTGGTCGATCATGCCCGCGCCTACATCGAGGCCACCTATACGCGGCCCTGGCATGACCGGCTCCTGCGCTGGGTTCTCGCCAGCGTGCTGCCCTATCCCGGACGCTTCCGCTTCGCGCTCGGCGCGGCGATGCTGGCCAAGCCCCTCAAGGGCGTGATCGGCGGGCTGCCGTTCCTCGGCAAGCGTCTGGAGGCGATGATCGACCTCGCGCCGGCGAAGGCGCCCACCCGCTCGCCCTTCGACCAGCCCGGCACCTTCAAGGGGCACGGGGAGCGCCGGGGCCGGGTCGCCATCCTGTCCGGCTGCGCCCAGCCGGTGCTCAAGCCCGGCTTCAACGAGGCCGCCATCCGTCTCCTCAACCGGCACGGCGTCGACGTCATCCAGCCCAAGGGGGAGGGATGCTGCGGCGCCCTCGTCCACCACATGGGCCGCGACGAGGAGACCCACGGCTTCGCCAAGCGCAACATCGACGCCTGGATCGCCGAGATGGACGGGGAGGGGCTGGACGCCATCATCATCACGGCATCGGGCTGCGGCACGACGATCAAGGATTACGGCTTCATGTTCCGGGAGGACCCGGATTATGCCGAGAAGGCGGCCCGGGTCTCAGCGATCGCCAAGGACATCACCGAGTATGTCACGTCCCTGACGCTCATGGAGCCGGTGCGCGAGACGGACTTCGTGGTCGCCTATCATTCCGCCTGCTCGATGCAGCACGGGCAGGCGATCCGCACCGAGCCGAAAACCCTGCTGAAGCAGGCGGGCTTCACGGTGAAGGACGTGCCGGAAGGGCATATCTGCTGCGGATCGGCCGGCACCTACAACCTGCTTCAGCCGGAGATCGCCGCCCAGCTCCGGGCCCGCAAGGTCGCCAATATCGAGCGCACCAAGCCCGACCTCATCGCCACCGGCAACATCGGCTGCATGACCCAGATCGGCAAGGGGACGGACATCCCCATTGTCCATACGGTCGAACTCCTCGACTGGGCGACCGGTGGTCCCATGCCGGAAACCTTGGAGGCGGCAGGGTTCGGAAAGCGCGCCTCTCAGACGTTAACCATTCCGGCACAGTGAGGCTGCTACATTCTTACGCAACGAAATTCTATTTCCAAAACGCGGCCATCTGAGCTAAAAGTTAGGAAAGTATGAATTTCAGGGGCGTAAGGACCGGCACATGTCTTCGGGTTGGACATCGTTCAGGAGCCGTTTTGGCAAGAAGCAGGAAGAGGCCGTCATCGGCTCCCTGCACGAGGGGGGCGAGAGCGTCGAGGCCGTTTCCGCGCCCGTCGCGGCGTCCGAAAAGGGCGAGGTGATCGCCGCTCGCCCCAACGTGGCGCTCGATTCGGTCGGTCAGAAGAACGAGCTGATCCGCGTCCGCTTCGCCAACATGATCGACCGGTTGGAGGAGATCCGCAGCCTCAAGGAGGACTTCGCCCTCCTCAACGAGCCGGTGAACGATCTCATCCGCAGCTATCCGCAGCTTCAGTCGCGCCTTCTCGAAACCGAGGCGGTGCTCCGGCAGGAAACGGACACGACCGTGGCCCTGCGCCGGGAACTCTCAGACCTCAGCGGCCTCCACGCCCGGACGGTGGACGACCTGAATTCCGCCGTTTCGCAGCTGCGCAAGGCGGAAACGAGAGTCCGCGAGCAGGAATCCTTCATCGAGGACCTGCGCCTCAACGTGAAGGACAAGGAGGCCATCGTCGCCGACCTGGAGAACCAGCTCTCCATCGAGACCGAGCGCGCCCGCAACATCACCGAGGAGAACCAGGCCCTGCGCATCGAAGCGCAGGAGGCGGACCAGACGGTGGCCCGCGCCGAGCGGGAACTCATCGAGACCCGTGAGCGCAACGGCCTGCTCGATCACGAGGTCAAGCGCCTGCAGAAGGTGGCGGAGGAGCAGAATTACCGCCTCTCCAGCCTGACCAACCGTTATGGCGAGCTGGAAACCCAGCTCGAGGCCACGCGCCAGCGCGCCTCCGAGCTCGAAACCAAGCTCATGGCCGAGCAGGTGCTGCGCCAGCGTCTGGAGACCCAGATCGATTCCGAGCGCTCGGCTCATCAGACGGACCTTTCGGCGCTCGACATGAAGATCGAGGGGCTCAACTCCCGTCTGGCCGCGACCGACAAGATCCTGGCCCATACCCGCGACCAGCTGCGCGACAAGAACGAGGCCCTGCGCGGCGTCGAGCGCAACCTCAAAGAGACGAGCATCGAGAAGAACACCCTCGACCGCCGCCTGGAGGCGACCCAACAGGAAGTCGAGCGTCAGGTGGCCATGGTCAACGAGCTTCAGCGCTCGCGCATCGAGCTGCAGGAGCGCGTCGAGATGCTGGGCAAGGCCATCGCGGCCAAGGACTTCCAGATCGAAAGCTCCGACAACAAGGTGGCGAGCCTCTCCGAGCGCATCGACCAGCTCACCAAGCGCTTCGAGCAGGACCGCAACACCCTGGAGGCCGCCAACCGCCGCCTCACCGAGGAGCTGCAGAACGAGAAGGCCGAGCGCTCCCTCATGCAGGGCGCCCTCGAAATCGCCCGCGAGAGCCGCACCAAGATCCAGAAGAAATACGTGGCCCTGCGTAAGAAGACCCGCCTCGACACCCAGGAGGAGGATCCGAGCCTCTTCGACGAGGAGGAATTCGAGACGAATGTCCGGCCCTTGAAATCGCCGGACGCGGAGTAGCGTACTACCTCCAGGGCCCCGCAGAGATGCGGGGCTTTTTCTTTTTTGGATAGGCCGTGGTCGAGCGCAGGGCTTGATCCACCTTGGCGAACGAGCCGTTGCGCGCCACTTTGGCCCCATCGTCGAATCGCCAACGCCTCCACGGCAGGCATGAAGGATCCCCACGATGGCTCAGCATCCAGCAATCGCCCCCGGCCGCGTCGCCGTCATCACCGGAGCCGCGAGCGGCATCGGTCTCGCGGCCGCCAAGCGGTTCGCGGAGCTCGGCATGAAAGTCTGCCTGGCCGATCTCGAGGGCGAGGCCCTCCGGCGCGCCGAGGAAGACGTGAAGCGCGTGGCCGGCAAGCCGGAGGACGTGCTCGCCGCCGCCACCGATGTCAGCCGGCTGGGAGACGTCGAGAAGCTCAGGGAACGGGTCCATACCGCCTTTGGCGAGGTGGCCCTGCTCATGAACAATGCCGGCACCGAGGGCGGTGGGGAAATGTTCGGCAACCTGCAGCGCTGGCACGCGATCCTGGAGACCAATCTCTGGGGCGTGATCAACGGCGTTCAGGTCTTCGCGCCGTCCATGATCGATCAGAAAACCCCGTGCGCGATCATCAATACCGGATCGAAGCAGGGCATCACCACGCCGCCCGGCAACACGGCCTACAACATCTCCAAGGCGGGCGTGAAGGTCTTCACGGAAGGTCTGGCCCACGAGCTGCGCAACCGGCCCGATTGCCGGGTGAGCGCCCATCTCCTCATCCCGGGCTTCGTCTATACAGGCTTCACCAAGGCGAGAGGCGTCACCGAGAAGCCGGCCGGCGCCTGGGAGCCGGAGCAGGTCATCGACTTCCTGCTGCCGGCCCTGGAGCGAGGCGACTTCTACGTGCTCTGCCCCGACAACGAGACGACCAGGGAGATGGACGAGAAGCGCATCCGCTGGGCCGCCGAGGACCTCATCGAGAACCGTCCGCCGCTCTCGCGCTGGCATCCCGATTACAAGGATGCCTTCGCCAAGGTGATGGAAGGCTGAGAGAACCGTCGTGAACTTCGATCCGGCAGCCTTCCGCCGCCACGTCGGCAGGATCCTGAACGAGCACGCCGGGGCCTTCGGCCTGCCCGATGAACGGCATGCGGTCCTGCGGCGCCAGATCGAGGCCGGGGACGACATCCATTCGCGCCGGACCTTCCCGGGCCATGTCACCACGTCGGCCTTCATCCTCGACCGGACGGGGCAGCGCATCCTTCTGATCCACCATCGCGCTCTGGAGCGATGGCTGCAGCCCGGCGGCCATTACGAGCCGCCGGACGACCTGATGGGCTCCGCCCTGCGCGAGGCCGTCGAGGAGACCGGCATGCCCGACCTCGCGATCGACCCTTGGCACAGGGAGGCGGGTCTGCCCGTCGACATCGACAGCCACCGCATCCCGGCACGGCCGGAACGGGACGAGCCCGAGCATTGGCATCACGATATCCGCTATGTGGTGCGGGCATCGGAGCAGGATGCTCTCCGGCCCGATCTGCGGGAGGTGCATGGCGCCGAGTGGCGCGACCTTCAGGATCTGGAGAACATAGCGCCGCAGGGCTTACGGAATATGCGCGCGCTCGGGCTTGTCCGCCCCTGACAAAGGACAGGGGCATGCTTACATCCTTCTCCAACATTCCTTGAAGGAGGCATGCGATGAACGATCAGGAACGGCAGGTCATCGACGATATCTTCCAGCGTCTCGAGCAGGTGGCGAACCAGCCGCGGGATCCGGAGGCGGAGCGCTACATCGCCGAGAAGCTGCGCCGCCAGCCCTATGCGCCCTATGCCCTGGCCCAGGCGGTCTTCGTTCAGGAACAGGCGCTGGGCAATCTCCAGGCCGACAACGAGCGGCTGCGCGCCGAGTTCGACCGGATGAGCCGCCAGCCGCCACAGCAGCAGGGCGGTTTCCTGTCCAGCATCTTCGGCGGTGGCGCGTCGCGCCCGCCGGAGCCCGCCTACAACGCACCGCCGGCCCGGCAGGCTTCGCCCTGGGGCCAGCCTCAACCTCAGCCGCAGCAGCCGCCCTACGGCGCTCCGCAGGGCGGCCCGATGATGGGCGGCGCGCCCGGCCCCTGGGGCGGCATGCAGCGCGGGGGTGGCGGCGGGTTCCTCGGGACCGCGCTGACGACCGCGGCGGGCGTCGCGGGCGGCATGATGATCGCCAATGCCCTGAGCCATGCCTTCAGCGGCAACAACAATCCCTTGAGCGACGCATCCTCCCTGGCGGGCCTCGGCGGCACGGATCAGGCGTCGGCGGACAATGCCGGATTCGGCAGCATCACGGATGGGCTCTACCCGAACCAGGGCCAGGAGCCGCAGGACAACGAGCAGGACTTCTCGGACTTCGGCGGCGACGGCGGAGACGAGGGCGACTGGGCCTAAACGCAGCGAGCTTTCGGAAGCGCCCGCCATCCGGCGGGCGTTTTCGTATCAATGACCTGCCGTCTTCGAGAAGAGGTTGATCACCAGCACGCCGCTCAGGATCAGCGCCATGCCGATGACGGCGGGGCCGTCCAGGGACTGGCGATAGAGCAGCAGACCCACGAGGGCGATCAGCACGATGCCGACGCCCGACCAGATCGCATAGGCGATGCCGATGGGGATCGTGCGCGTGGTCAGGGAGAGACAATAGAAGGCGATCCCATAGCCGAGGATCACGACGACGGAAGGCCAGAAGCGCGAGAAGCCTTCGGCCGCCTTCAGGGCCGAGGTCGCGATGACTTCGCTGACGATGGCAACGAAGAGATAGACGTAGTTCATGGCGGCTCCCAAGTGGCGGCCGCAGAGCTTTACACCGGGCGAGGCGCGATTCCCAAAAGCGAATGGCCGGGACAAGCCCAGCCATCCTGCGTGACTGCACGTTGCGTATGTGGCGCGATCAGAGAACGACCACGCTCGTTCCGACCTTCACGCGGCTGTAGAGATCGACCACGTCGTCGTTGAGCATGCGGATGCAGCCCGACGAGACGGCCTGTCCGATGGTGTGCGGCTCGTTGGTGCCGTGGATGCGGTAGAGCGTGGAGCCGAGATAGAGCGCGCGGGCGCCGAGCGGATTGTCCGGCCCGCCTTCCATGAAGCGGGGAAGGTCCGGGCGGCGGCGCAGCATGTCGGCCGGCGGACGCCAGGACGGCCATTCGCGCTTCATGGAAACGGTCTGCCGACCACGCCATTCGAAGCCTTCGCGGCCCACGCCGATGCCGTAGCGGAGGGCGCGGCCGCCGTCCTGAACGAGGTAGAGGAACTTGTTGTTGGTATCGACCACGATCGTGCCCGGACGCTCGTTGCCACGATAGGATACGAGCTGGCGCTGGAACTGCGGCGCGATCGCGTAATCGATGCTGTTGTCGTAGCCCGTGCCGTTGCCGTAATCCTGCGGCAGGGAGGCGACCGTGCTGCCGGTGGTGGTCACGTCGTAGGGATAGCCCGCCATGCGCTCGGCCCGGGAGGCGCGAGCCGACGGACGGGTCACGAGAGGATAGCCCTCGCGATAGCCATCCTCCGTGCGTGCGTAGGGGTAGTCGTAGCCCGGAGCGATGTAGGTATTGCCGTAGAAATTGCCGTTTCCATAGACCGGCTGCGCCGAGGCGGCGGCCGGCAGAAGGACGGCCAGAAGCATTGCAGAGCAAGGGATCCAAGCGCGCATTGACGTATCCTTATCGGTGATTTGCAGAATAAACGGCAAGCGCGGCTTTTGTTTCCGCCAAGCTGGATGAATTTAAACAGGAAGCGCAGGAGAGCTTTCCTGACGATGCTCCGAAAAGGGGAGTGAACCGCTGGGGAAAGTGCGGTAAGAACCTCTTCCTTCGACGGCGCTCATCCCGGACGCCGGCTTTCACATCGTCGTGACATCATGAAATTCGGTCCCGCCCTCCGGGCGGCCGCTGGCATCGCGGTTCTCTCCATCATGGATGCGGTCATCAAGGGGATGTCCGCTCATTATCCGACCCTCCAGGTGGCGTTCCTGCGCTTCATGTGCGGAAGCATCGTCGTCGCGGGCGTCGTGGCCGTCCTCAAGCCGGGCTGGCCCAACCGGGAGACCGTCGCGGCCAATGCGATCCGGTCCGTGATCGCGGTCATCACGGCCCTGAGCTTCTTCTATGCCCTGGGGCAGCTGCCGCTCGCCGAGACCCTCGTCCTGTCGTTCCTGTCGCCGATGTTCATCGCCCTGTTCGGGATGCTGATGCTCCGGGAGAGGGTCGACAGCCGGATCGTCGGCGCCATCGGCATCGGGTTTCTCGGGACCCTCGTGGTCGTCCTCGGCCAGACGGGGGAGGCCAGCGCGGCCCGCTCGTGGACGGGCGTCGGCGCGGCTCTGCTGTCGGCGATCACGTATGCGCTGAGCCTCGTGCTGCTGCGCCAGCGCGCCCAGCGGGACAAGTTCCTGCACATCGTCATCTTCCAGAATATCGGACCCTTCCTCCTGGTGGCGCCTTTCGGCCTGTGGGCATGGCAGCCCCTGCATTACGAGCACCTGGCCTGGTTCGCTCTGATGGGTGTCCTGGGCGTGATCGGCCACGTGCTCATGGCGACCGCCTATGCCAAGGCCGAGGCGGCGCGGCTCGCTCCGCTCGAATACACAGCCCTGATCTGGGCCGTGCTGATCGGCTACGGGGTCTTCAGCGAGATCCCCACCTGGGCCACCCTCGGCGGCGGCATCCTCATCGTGGCCGCGGCCGCCATGACGTCGCGGCGCTAGCGGATCGGCTCCGGGCCGCCCGTCGGCTGTCTTCCGGGACAGTCATGACCGTTATCTATAAAGGGCTAGGGTCGATTTTCTGACATTGCCCCAAGGGCAGGTGTCTTGACTCCCTCGGCGCATATGCCTATCTCGCGGCCAGCGTTAGCACTCGTCAACGAACAGTGCTAACAGCCAGGAGACCGGCGCGGCCAGAGGGGTCGCGCCTATCGTCAAAGGGGAAGTTCCATGAAGTTCCGTCCGCTGCACGACCGCGTTGTCGTCCGCCGCATCGAAGCCGAAGAGAAGACGGCCGGTGGCATCATCATCCCGGACACCGCCAAGGAAAAGCCGCAAGAGGGCGAAGTCGTCGCCGTCGGCCCCGGCGCCCGCGATGAGAACGGCAAGGTTGCCGCTCTCGACGTGAAGGCCGGCGATCGCGTCCTGTTCGGCAAGTGGTCCGGCACCGAGGTGCGGATCGACGGTCAGGACCTCCTGATCATGAAGGAATCCGACATCATGGGCATCGTCGGCTAATCGAGCCGGTCGCCCTTCTTTCCAAGTTTCCCAATTTAACTGGAGGCATAGCCCATGGCTGCCAAAGACGTTAAGTTTTCCTCGGACGCTCGCGACAAGATGCTCCGTGGCGTGGACATCCTCGCCGATGCCGTGAAGGTCACGCTGGGTCCCAAGGGCCGCAACGTGGTGATTGAGAAGTCCTTCGGCGCTCCGCGCATCACGAAGGACGGCGTCACCGTCGCCAAGGAGATCGAACTCTCCGACAAGTTCGAGAACATGGGCGCCCAGATGGTGCGCGAAGTGGCCTCGAAGACCAACGACATCGCCGGTGACGGCACCACGACCGCGACGGTTCTGGCCCAGGCCATCGTCCGCGAGGGCGCCAAGGCTGTGGCCGCCGGCATGAACCCGATGGACCTCAAGCGCGGCATCGATCTCGCCGTCGGCGAGGCGATCAAGGACATCCAGGCCCGCGCCAAGAAGGTTGCCTCGTCCGACGAGGTTGCCCAGGTCGGCACGATTTCCGCCAATGGCGACAAGGACATCGGCGAGATGATCGCCCATGCCATGCAGAAGGTCGGCAACGAAGGTGTCATCACCGTCGAGGAAGCCAAGACCGCCGAGACCGAGCTCGATGTCGTGGAAGGCATGCAGTTCGACCGCGGCTATCTCTCGCCGTACTTCATCACGAACGCCGAGAAGATGGTGGCCGAGCTTGAGGATCCCTACATCCTCATCCACGAGAAGAAGCTCTCGTCGCTCCAGCCCATGCTGCCGATCCTCGAGGCCGTGGTGCAGACCGGCAAGCCGCTCCTCATCATCGCCGAGGACGTGGAAGGCGAGGCGCTCGCCACCCTCGTGGTCAACAAGCTGCGTGGAGGCCTGAAGATCGCCGCCGTGAAGGCTCCGGGCTTCGGCGACCGTCGCAAGGCCATGCTCGAGGACATCGCCGTCCTGACCGCCGGTCAGACGATCTCCGAAGACCTCGGCATCAAGCTCGAGACCGTTCAGCTCCCGATGCTCGGCCGCGCCAAGCGCGTTCGCATCGAGAAGGAGAACACCACGATCATCGACGGCGCCGGCCAGAAGGCCGACATCGAGGCTCGTGTGGCTCAGATCAAGGCGCAGATCGAGGAGACCACCTCGGACTACGACCGTGAGAAGCTCCAGGAGCGTCTGGCCAAGCTCGCAGGCGGCGTCGCGGTGATCCGCGTCGGCGGCGCGACCGAGATCGAGGTGAAGGAGAAGAAGGACCGCGTTGACGACGCCCTGAACGCCACCCGCGCTGCGGTGGAAGAAGGCATCGTCCCCGGCGGCGGCACGGCTCTCCTGCGCGCCAAGGGCGCGGTTGCCAAGCTGACGACCGACAATGCGGACGTCCAGGCCGGCATCAAGATCGTGCTGCGCGCCCTCGAGGCTCCGATCCGTCAGATCGCCGAGAACGCCGGCGTGGAAGGCTCGATCGTTGTCGGCAAGATCAACGACAACGCCAAGTCCGACACTTTCGGCTTCAACGCCCAGACGGAAGAGTTCGTGGACATGCTCCAGGCCGGCATCGTCGACCCGGCGAAGGTCGTCCGCACGGCCCTGCAGGACGCGGCTTCCGTGGCCGGCCTGCTCGTCACGACTGAGGCCATGGTCGCCGAGGCTCCCAAGCGCGAATCCGCTCCGGCCATGCCGGGCGGCGGCATGGGCGGCATGGGCGGCATGGACTTCTAAGCCCTACGCATCCGTAGAAATGAAGAAGCCCCGGAGGAAACTCCGGGGCTTTTTCGTTTGCGCTGCCGATGAAAAGCTTAGGCCGCCTGCTTCAGGCCTTCGGCCACGAGCGCTTCCTGCACCTTCGGGCGCTCGGCCACGCGGGCCATGAAGGCGCTCAGGTTCTTGAACGACGAGATGTCGATCTGGTGGACGTTCGTCCAGTTCACGACCGTGAAGAGATAGGCGTCGGCGATCGTGAAGGTCTCGCCCATCAGGAAGGGCTGCTTGCCCAGGACTTCGTCGAGATAGGCGAAGCGGTTGGCGAGACGGTCCTTCGTGGCGGCCTTCATGGCGTCCGGAGTAGCGGGGTTCCAGAGCGGACCGAAACCCTTGTGGATCTCGGAGCTGATGAAGGTGATCCACTCGATCAGGCGGTAGCGCTCCGTCGTGCCGTTGGCGGGGGCGAGGCCTGTGCCGGGCTGCTGGTCGGCGAGATACTGGATGATCGCGGCCGCCTCCGTGAGCAGGGAGCCGTCCTGCAAGGCGACGGCCGGCACATAGCCCTTGGGGTTGATGGCGCGGAAGTTCTCGCCGGTCTCGGTGAGGTGCTTTGCGAGGTCCACCTTCACGAGAGTGACCGGAAGGCCGGCTTCACGGGCCACGATATGGGGAGCGAGCGAGCAGGCGCCGGGGGTGTAGTAAAGCTTCATGGGATGATCCTTGGAGGGAGGTGAGAGTTTTTATGCAGTTGCATGGATATTAATATGCACTTGCATCGAAATGTCAAACATGATGCAGTTGCATAGAAGCATGAGGGTCTTTGCCGTGGCGCAAGATGTGCAGGAGCCGTCGGATGCGGTGACCGATGCCTGGGTCCGCCTCATCCGGGCGCAGAGGGATGTGGTCGGCCGGATCGAGGCGGAAATGAAATGCGCCGGTTTCCCGCCCCTGACCTGGTACGATGTGCTCCTGCACCTGAAGCGCCGGTCCGATGGCCGTGCCTCGCCGCGGGAAATCGAGGACGCGGTGCTCTTCGAGCAGTACAACCTGTCCCGCCTCCTGGACCGGATGGAGACTGAAGGCCTTGTGCGCCGCATACCCTATCCCGGCGACAGGCGGCGCCAGCTCGTGGAGATCACGGAGGAAGGGCGCCTGCTCCAGCGGCGCATGTGGAGCGTCTACGGCCCGGCCATCAGCCGCTTCGTCGGCGGAAGGCTCTCCGATGGGGAGGCGGAGCAGCTCGCGGCCCTCCTGCTGAAGCTGATGCATTCCGAGAATGCCTGAGCTTCCACGAACGATCTGGACCGTAGGGCGTTCATGAGAGAAGACGGCTAAGTTCCTGCCGACGAGGGATCCCCCGTGAAACCCAATTCCTCACTCTCGACCCGATCGCTGCGCTGCATCCTGGCCGGCCTGGGTCTCCTCCTCGCGGCCCTCGTCATCTCGGATTTGTCTTCGGCTCAGGCGCAATCGGCGGCGACCTCGCGTCCCAGCTCCACCTCCATCCGGACGCCGGATTTCGACGAGACCCTGAGCTGGTACCAGGACAAGCTCGGGTTTCGGCTGATCGGCTCCGAGAATTTCGTGCAGGGACGCAGGGCCGTTCTGGAGCGCAGCGGCTTTCTCCTGGAAGTGACCGAAGTCGATCATTTGCTGCAGCAGGATCAGGATCCCGATGCGACCGGCGGTGTCGCGGTCACGCGGTTGCCGGTCATCAGCCTTATCGTTCCCGATGTGGACAAGGAGGTTTCTCGTCTGCGCAAGGCCGGAGTCGACATCCTTCAAGCCCCCGAGGACGAACTCGACGGCCGCTTCCGGACGGCGCAGATCCGCGACAACGGCCGCCATCGCATCGAGCTGCGCGAGCCCATCGACGAGAACGGCTTCAACGCGATGGGCCGGTGAAAAAATGTCCCCGAACCGGGAATAAGGCCGCCCATCGCGTGTCTCTGAGACGTGGTCAACGTCGACCCTCAGGAGGACACCCATGAAGCTGTTTCTGCGTCCCGCCCTTGTGGCCGGAGCCCTCGTCGCCGCATCCGTCGCGCTCGCCCAGACCGCGGCCCCCGCGAAGGTGGCCGATACGAGCAAGGGCAAGGCCCTCGTCGATGCAAAGGGCATGACCCTCTACACCTTCGACCGCGACACGGCCGGCAAGTCCGCCTGCAACGGCCAATGCGCCCAGAACTGGCCGCCCCTCATGGCGGCAGGTGGCGCCGCCGCATCGGGCGACTGGAGCGTGGTGACCCGGGACGACGGCTCCAAGCAATGGGCCTATAAGGGCAAGCCGCTCTACCTCTGGGTCAAGGACACCAAGCCGGGTGAGGTCACGGGCGACGGCGTCAACAATGTCTGGCACGTCGCGACGCCGTAAAGGTTGCCGGACGCTCAGGTTCATCGTTGAATGATGCCGCCAACCGAGACTTGACCTTGGACGAGATCGCCACCCTTCTCGAGCCGCAGATTCCGGGCCTGCGTCGCTACGCCTGGGCCCTGCTGCGCGATGGCGAGGCGGCGGACGATCTCGTCCAGGACACCCTGGAGCGTGCGATCAGCCGCTGGCACCAGCGGCGCGACGGCGATTTAAGGGCCTGGCTTTTCGCGATTCAGCGCAACCTATTCATCAACGCCCTTCGCCGGCGCAAGGCGCATGGCACGCGCGTCGGTGAGGACGCGCTGAACGACGTTCAGGCGCCCGACATGAGCCCGGAAGGCCATGCGGGCCTGCACGACGTCCTGAGGGGGCTCGATGCCCTGCCGGAGGAGCAGCGCTCCATCCTGCTGCTGGTCGGCGTCGAGGACCTGTCCTACGAGCAGGCCGCGCAGGTGCTGGATATTCCGCTCGGCACGGTGATGTCCCGCCTGAGCCGCGCGCGGGCGCGCCTGAGGGAATACATGGAGAACGGGCGCAGCGCCGTCTTGAGGAGAGTGAAGTGACGGGCGAGCGACCCATCGGAGAAGACGACCTGCAGGCCTTCGTGGACGGCAGGCTCCCGCCGCCCCGGCGCGAGGCGGTGGAGGCATATCTCGTCGAGCATCCGGCAACGGCCGAGCTGGTGGGGCGAGAGATCGAGCATCGGGAAGCCCTTCGCGCGAGGCTCGCCTTCAAGGCGCGGGAGCCTATCCCCTCGCGCCTGCGCGTCGCCAACCTCGTGGCGGCTCGACGCCGTTCCCCGCTGGTGCGCCCTGCCGCTGTCGCGGCCGTTCTGGCATGGCTCGCCATCGGGGGCGTTCTGGGCGCCTGGGGCGGCGTCTGGTGGGCGTCGCGCGCGCAGAGGCAGGCTGAGGCCGTGAGCGTTGCCGACAACGCCATCGCGGCGCATCGCATCTATGTCAGCGAGCGGTTGCACCCCGTGGAAGTTCCCGCCGAGCAGGAGGCGCATCTCGTGCAATGGCTGTCGCGCCGGGTGGGGAAGCCGCTGACGGCGCCGAACCTGAACGCCCAGGGCTATCGTCTCATCGGCGGGCGGTTGCTGCCCGACAGCGGCGAGGCGGCGGCGCTCTTCATGTACGAGAATGGGGGCGGAAACCGCCTGACGCTGTATGCGCGCTCGGGAGACGAGGCGCGGACGTCGTTCCAGTTCGAGGAGCGGGACGGCGTCTCGGCGTTCTCCTGGATCGAGAATGGCCTGTCCTACGTGGTCACGGCGAAAGCCCAGCGCGCGCAGCTCCTGCCCATCGCCGAGGCGATCTACAGGCAGTTCGAGGCCGTAGGCGACCCCGTGAAGGGCCGCCTGTAGCTTTCGTCGTAACCGTCAGCCAAAGACGGCGGGGTCCGGGCCGACGCGGCCGTTGGCATCGTCGAGCCTGACGATGGTGCGCACATCTTCCGCATCCATCACGAAATCGAAGATGTCCAGGTTCTCGCGGATGCGGGACGGCGTGACGGACTTGGGGATCGCGATGAAACCGTTGTCGAGATGCCAGCGAAGGATGATCTGAGCCGGCGTCTTGTTGAACTTGCGCGCCAGGGCGACGAGGTCTTCATTTTCGAGAAGCGTTCCCTGGCCGAGCGGGCTCCAGGCCTCGGTCGCGATCCCGTTCGCCGCATGGAACTCGCGCAGTTCCCTCTGCTGGAAGCCCGGATGCAGTTCGATCTGGTTGACGGACGGCGTCACGCCGGTTTCGCCGATCAGCCGCTGCAGGTGCGGCACCATGAAGTTCGACACGCCGATGGATTTCGCGCGGCCATCCTGCTTCAGCTGGATCAGCGCGCGCCATGTATCGAGATAGGCTTCGCTGCCCGCGACCGGCCAGTGGATGAGATAGAGATCGACATGATCGAGCCTGAGGCGCGCGAGGCTCTCGTCGAAGGCCCGCAGGGTGTTGTCGTAGCCGTGGCGGTCGTTCCACACCTTCGTGGTGATGAAGAGTTCCTCGCGGGAGACGGGCGCGGCCTCGATGGCCTGTCCCACGCCTTCCTCGTTGCCGTAGATGGTGGCCGTGTCGATGGAGCGGTATCCGGCCCTGATGGCCTCGCCGACGACGCTCGCGGCTTCCTCGTTGGAGACCCGCCAGACGCCGTAGCCCAGTTGCGGCATGGCGTTTCCATCGTTCAGGCGGACAGTCGGTATGGTCGGCATAGACGGCTCCATTGATCGTGCGGCGGGAGAATAACGTCAGGCGGGAATAATCAAATAGTGATCGCCTCGGCCCGGCGCCATGCCGGAACCGGCATAGCGACCCCGCGTTGCAAGCTTGGCACATTCTTTCTCGATGCAGGAGCTCGCATTGTCCGTCCCAGAAGCGCGGAAGGGTACGCCCGATCCGACCCTCGACCAGGCCGAGTTCCGCAAACGGTTTCTCCAGCAGTTTCAGGACCCTGCCTATGAGCCTCTGGCAGGCGAGCTTCAGCGGGTCGCCGATGCGGCCTGGGATGCCTACAGCCATCACAGGAAGAGCCCCAGGACCCGCAAGGCGGGCCCCGGCTTCGCCGATCCCGACTACGATCTCGCGGTCGATTGGATCGCCGCGAAGGAGGCGATCGACCTTGCGCAGAAGCGGCACGAGGATCCGAAGGCCCCATCCCGGTTCCTCCTGATCTCGGCCTCGTCGCGCAGCGAACACACCTGTCCGGGCGAGATGTCCAAGAGCTACCGTCTCGTGGAGATCGCCCATCAGGTTCTCGCCAGCGCCGAAAACACCGAGGTTGAAGTGCTGGAATTGAGCCGTCTCACCTCCGAGTACGGCCGACACATCCACCCTTGCAAGGCCTGCTTCTCGACGGCGGCCGCTTTGTGCCACTGGCCCTGTTCCTGCTATCCCAATTACTCGCTAGGACAGACGCAGGACTGGATGAACGACATCTACCCGAAATGGGTGGAAGCCCACGGCGTCATGATCGTCACCCCGGTCAACTGGTATCAGGTCTCGTCGCCCTTGAAGCTGATGATGGATCGGCTCGTCTGTGCCGATGGCGGCAATCCGGATCCGACGTCGACCCAGGGCAAGAAGACGGATCTCGCGAAAGGTCTCGAAGTGAAGGGCTGGGACTATCCCAAGCACCTGGAAGGCCGTCTCTTCTCCGTCCTCGTTCACGGCGACGCGGAGGGCGCGGGCGGCGTTCGCCGCAGCCTGTCCGACTGGCTGCGCGCCATGGATCTCGAATCGGCCGGAGGGGCCGCGGAGTTCGAGCGTTACATCGGCTATTGGAAGCCCTACGCCACCAGTCATGAAGAGCTCGACCGGGACCAGGCTGTGCAGGACGAGGTGCGCAACGCCGCATGGACACTGTTGGAGGCTGTGAAGGCGAAGCGGGAGGGGAAGCTCGTCTCTGCCGGCAAAACCTTGAAGGAGCCCCGGCAGAAATAGGCCCGTGCGAAAAGGCCGAGCGATGCCGCCCGGCCTTTCTTGAAAGACGTGTTCAGATCGATCCTATTTGGGCGCCGACTTGACCTCCGCGTCCCACTTCTTGAGCAGGCGCGTCCGCTCCGCCACGGAACCGTATTTGGCCGTGTCGTAGTTGATCAGCTTCATCTCCGAGAGCTTCGGCGCATCCGGAGAAACCGGCGCGTTCTTGTTGGACGCGATGGAGTAGATCTTGAGGTCGGCGCCCACGAGTTTCTGCGCTTCGGCCGAGAGCGCCCAATCGACGAACTTCTGCGCCGTTTCCGTGTTCTTTCCGCCCTTCACGACGGAGATGGAGCCGGTCTCGTAGCCCGTGCCCTCGCAGGGGGCGAGGGTTTTGACCGGGGCTCCCTCGGCGATCATCGTCACCATGTCGTGCATGAACGCGATGGCGATTCCGGTTTCGCCCAGCGCCACGGCCTTGACCGGAGCGGCGCCCGACTTGGTGTATTGATTGACGTTCTTGTGCAGGCTCTTCATGTAGTCGAAGGCCTTGTCCTCGCCCATGAGCTGAACGAGCGAGGCCAGGAAGACATAGGCCGTGCCGGACGAGTTCGGATCGGAGACCTGCACTTCGTCGCGGTATTTCGGATCGAGCAGATCCGCCCAGCATTTCGGCTCCTGCAGTCCTCGGCTTTCGAGCACCTTCGTGTTGTAGCCGATCCCGAGGGCGCCGAGATAGGTTCCCGTCGCGCGGTACCCGGCCTGCTCGGCGAAGCGCTGAGCCCAATCGTGCAGCTCCGGCAGCTTGGGCGACTTGTATTCGACCGTCAGCCCTTCCTCGGCCGCCTGGATATGGGAATCGCCGGGACCGCCCCACCACACGTCGGCGCGTGGATTCGAGGCTTCGGCTCTGATCTGGGCGAGCGTTTCGCCGGTGCTCTTGCGCACCATCGTGGCCTTCGCGCCCGTCGCCTTCTCGAAGGCAGCGACGCCGACGCGGCACTGCTCTTCGAGGATGGAGCAGTAGATGGTGATCGGCGTCTGGGCCTGAGCGGCTATGGGCGCGGCGCAGAGGGTCGTCGTGAGGGCCAAGCCCAACAGTGACAGTCGCATCAGATTTCCTCCCGGATGCTGGGCTGCATCGGCCCGGCTCGCTTTGTGCTTCAAGGAACCATGCGATGAGGAAACTTAGCCGGCTTTTTTGTCAAGGCGGCTTTGGTTGAGTGTCCGTCCCATTTGCCGCCGAACAACAAAAAAGGCCGGGCACTGGGCCCGGCCATCGGATGCTTTAGAGGATGTGGTGCTTACCAGCTCGTCAGCACGGAGCCTTTGAACTTCTCCTCGATGAACTTCTTCACCTCGGGGGTGTGATAGGATTCGACGAGGGCCTTCACCCAGGGCTTGTCCTTGTCTTCGCTGCGCACTGCGATGATGTTCACGTAAGGACCTTTCGGGTTCTCACGGGCGATCGGATCCTTCACCGGATCGAGCCCGCCGGACGTCGCGTAATTGGTGTTGATGATCGAGGCATCCACGTCGTCGAGCACGCGCGGCCCCTGGGCGGCTTCGATCTCGACGAACTTGATCTTCTTCGGATTGTCCGTGACATCGAGCGGCGTGGGCTTGTAGCCGGTGCCTTCCTTCAGCTTGATCAGGCCCTTGTCCTGCAGAAGGATGAGGGCGCGGCCACCGTTGGTCGGATCGTTCGGGATCGAGATCGTCGCGCCGCTCGGGAGCGCATCGAGGCTCTTGTGCTTCTTCGAGTAGATCCCGATCGGGAAGTTCACGGTGAGCGCGACGCTCTCGATCTTGAAACCGCGATCGGCCACCTGATTGTCGAGATAGGGCTGGTTCTGGAACGAGTTCGCCTCGATGTCACCGCCGGCCAGGGCCGTATTCGGCACCACGTAATCCGAGAACTCGACGATCTTGAGGTCGAGACCCTTCTTGGCGGCAATCGGCTTCACGGCTTCGAGGATCTGCGCGTGCGGGCCGGGCGTGGCGCCTATGCGGAGGGGCTGCGTCTGCTGCGCGAGAGCGGGCAGGGCGGCGAGCGAGAAGAGGGCGACGAGGCCCAGTTTCTTGAGGGACATCGGATACTCCTTGAACGATGTTCTTATGTGATGATCAGGCGTGGCGGATGCGCTTGTTGAGGCGGCGGGCGAGGCGGTCGCCGATGCTCTGCACGGCCTGGACGAGGACGATGAGCACCACCACGACGGCGAGCATCATCTCGGGCATGAAGCGCTGGTAGCCGTAGCGGATGCCGAGGTCGCCGAGGCCGCCGCCGCCAACCGCGCCCACCATGGCCGAGAAGCCCAGCAGCGACACGACCGCGAGCGTGAGGCCGAGCACGATGCCGGGCAGTGCTTCCGGGATCAGCACCTTGCGCACGATCTGGATCGGTGTCGCCCCGAAGGCGCGCGCGGCCTCGATCAGCCCCTGGTCCACCTCGCGGATCGCGCCTTCGATGAGGCGCGCGATGAAGGGCGTGGCCGCGATGGTCAGCGGCACGATGGCCGCATTGGTGCCGATGGAGGTGCCGGCGATCAGGCGCGTGAAGGGGATGATCGCGACGACCAGGATGATGAAGGGCGTGGAGCGCGTGGCGTTGACCACGACGCCGAGGACGCGGTTCACCCAGGGGGCGGCGAAGAGCTCGCCCTTGCCGGAGGTGGCGAGGAACACGCCGAGCGGCAGGCCCAGGATGGTGGCGATCACGGCCGCGACCGCGACCATGTAGAGGGTTTCGCCGGTGGAATTGGCGATGAGGCGGATCATCTCAGGCGACATGGCCGAGGACCTCCGTGTCGAGACCGTGCTTGTTGAGGAAATCGAGCGTGGTGGCGAGGGATTGCTCCGGCACGCCGACCACGAGGGTGCCGAAGGGCCGGCCTGCGATCTCGTCCACCGAGCCCGAGAGGATGTTGGTCTCGATGTCGAGGTCGCGGGCGAGCCGCGCGAGGATCGGATCCGTCGCGTGCGGACCGCGGAAGCCGATGCGGACGACCGCTTGGCTGCCGGGCGTCGCCTCGGCCGTGAGCCTGGTCTGCACATAGGGCGGCAGCGCGCGGCCGGATTCATCGGCCAGGAAGGAGCGGGTCACCTCGTGCTGCGGCCGGGTGAAGACCTCGAAGACGTCGCCCTGCTCGACGATGCGGCCTCCTTCGATCACCGCGACCTCGCGGGCGATGTTGCGGATCACCGCCATCTCGTGGGTGATGAGCAGGATGGTCAGGCCGAGCTCGTCGTTGATGCGGCCGAGCAGGTCGAGGATCGACCGGGTGGTCTCAGGGTCGAGAGCAGAGGTCGCCTCGTCCGACAGGAGAACCTTCGGCTTGGTGGCGAGCGCACGGGCGATGCCGACCCGCTGCTTCTGGCCGCCGGAGAGTTCCGACGGATAGCGGTTGCGCTTGTCCGAGAGGCCGACCAGGGCCAGGAGCTCGTCGACCCGGGTCCTGATCGCGGCCTTGTCGTAGCCCGCGACCTCGAGCGGCAGGGCGATGTTCTGGGCGGCCGTGCGCGAGGACAGCAGGTTGAAATGCTGGAAGATCATGCCGATGGAGCGGCGGGCATGACGCAGGGCCGCCTCGGGAAGGGCCGCGATATCGGCGCCGTCGACGATCACCTTGCCGGAGGTGGGCTTCTCGAGCCCGTTCACCAGGCGGATCAGGGTCGACTTGCCGGCGCCCGACCGGCCGATCACGCCGAGAATGGAGCCCTGGGGCACGGCAAGGTCGATCTCCTGCAGGGCGGTCACGGGCTGGCCGTCGCGGCCCGGGAAGGTCTTCGACACCTTCTCCAGGCGCACGATGGGCTCCGCCGGGATCAGGCGCTGGGCGGTCTGTTCGCCGAGATAGCCAAGGGGGGCGTTCATAGGGTCGCCTTCTTCAGGGACGTCGGGGATGTCGATATGACACATGAAACATCCCGTTCTCTAAGTCAACCTTTTCGTTCGTTAAACAGGACAGTATGCCTTTTACGAACGGGGCAGGCCCTATAACGGCCTGTCGCTCGTCTCACAAGGCTGCTATCGCTTGCACGGGGCGGATGTTCCTCCTTTCTTTCGCCACAAGCACCCTTGATCCGGCTTCCCCGGGTTTCTAAGGAGCCGGGAACGGGATCTCGGCAGGAGATGTGTATGATCAAGGCGAGCATTGCGCTGGCAATCCTGGGTTTGGGCGTTCTGGTGGCCTCCCTGTCCGGGGCGGTGGCCGTTCCGTTCTACCTGCCCCTCTCGTCCGTGGCCCTGGCCGCGATCGTGTATGTCGGACGGGATATCCCGAAATTCCTGCGCATCTTCGTCGTCATGCTCTCGGCGACCCATCTCGTGCTCGTCCTGCTCGTCCTCGGGGCCGCCGCAGGCCTGATCACGGGCGACTACACGGGCTATGTCCCGCCGCCCTCGGCCGCGCTCGGCGCGACCGCCTTCGGGGCGATCATCTACGGCTTGGCTCACGTCCCGGTGGTCCGCACCATCTGCCGCATCACCGACCGCTATCTCGACTCCCAGGCGGACAGCGTCATCCGCATCCCGTTCCTCGGCCTCGTGCGGGCCCGTGAAGGCACCATCGGCACCTGGATGATCGCGATCCTCATCGCGATCAACCTCGCCCAGGTGGCCCTCAACGTCCGCCTCAGCTTCTTCTCCCGCGACATGTTCAATGCGCTCGAGGCGAAGGATGCGGCGGCCTTCTGGTATCAGCTCTTCGTCATCTTCACGCCCCTGGCGGCGGTGTTCGTCTCCATGGCGCTGACCGAGGTGCTGCTGCAGAACGTGCTCACCATCCGCTGGCGCGCCTTCCTCAACACCTATTACGTGCGCGAGTGGCTCGGCGACGGAACCCATTACCGGATGCAGATCATGGGCCGGGGTGCGGACAACCCGGACCAGCGCATCTCGGAAGACCTGCGTAAGTTCGTCGAGAGCACCTATTCCCTGTCCGTCGGCCTCATGAATCAGGCCGCGACGCTGGTGTCCTTCGTGGCCATCCTCTGGACGATCTCGGCGGGCTTCACCTTCCCGGGGACGAGCGTGGAGATCCCCGGCCTGCTGGTCTGGGTCTGCGCGGGCTACGCCATCCTCGGCACCTGGGTGACGCATCTCATCGGCCGCCCGCTGATCGCCCTCAACTTCGAACAGGAGCGCGTGGAGGCGAACTACCGCTTCTCCCTGGCGCGCCTGCGCGAGTACACGGAGCAGGTGGCGCTTCTCTCCGGCGAGCGGGCCGAGCGGGAGGGCCTGGGACGGCGGTTCGGGCAGATCGTCGACAACTACATGCGGATCGTGTTCCGCCTCATCAAGCTCAACACCTTCACCTCGGCCTATTTCCAGGCCAACGTGGTGGTGCCCTATATCCTGACCGCGCCCTATTACTTCATCGGCAAGATCTCGCTGGGTCAGATGCAGCAGGTGGTGGGCGCGTTCTCGCGGGTCGAGTCGGCCCTGACCTACTTCATCACGATCTATACGACGCTTGCCGACTACAAGGCCGTGCTCGACCGTCTCACCACGTTCGAGGGCGCGATCGCGTCCGCCCAGCGGGTCGGCGGCGAGAGCAAGCTCGTCGTGAACGAAGCCTCCGGCCGGGATCTGCGCCTGAAGGACCTCGATGTGCGCCTGCCCGACGGCAGCGCCCTGATGCACACGGACGCCCTGACCTTCCACCCGGGCGAGCGCACGCTGATGACCGGCCCGTCGGGCTCGGGCAAGTCCACCCTGTTCCGCGCCATCGCGGGAATCTGGCCCTTCGGCGAAGGGCAGGTGCTGGTGCCCGAGGGGCAGACCATGATGCTCCTGCCGCAGCGGCCCTACATTCCCATCGGGACCCTGCGCGAGGCCGTCACCTATCCGGGCCGGGCCGAATCCTACAATGACGGTCAGATCGCCGAGGCCCTGCGCTCGGCCAGGCTGCCGCAGATCGCGGAGCGCCTCGACGAGGACCGCAACTGGGCCCAGACCCTCTCGCTCGGGGAGCAGCAGCGCCTCGCGGTGGCCCGGGCGCTTCTCGCCAAGCCCGACTGGCTGTTCCTGGACGAGGCGACGGCAGCCCTCGACGAGCCGACGGAAGGGGAGATCTACCGGATCATCCGGGAGGAGCTGCCGAACACGACCGTCGTGTCCATCGGCCACCGCTCGACGCTCTCCGCCTATCACGACCGGCGCGTCGACATGAAGAAGACCGAAAGCGGCCTCTCGACCCCGGTGGACCTGCGCCAGGCCGAGCCTGCGGAATAGGCCGGCCGCACTTACGTCACCCCGGCATCCGTCAGGTTCAGCCGGTCCAAAGGGCCGCGATGCCCTCGAATGGCCTCGTCCTTTCGAGAGCATCGCGCAGTGAGGGAAAGGCGACGGGACTTTCCTGGAAGGCCGGGAATCCCTAAATCTCCCCCATGAGTCGCAACACCACCAACGACGTTCCACCCGATATTCTGGACAATGAGGAAGACGACGAGGCCGTTTCCGTCGAGAGCGGCTCGGATGTCGAGTTCGACCTGGAGGCCAATCCGGGCTCGGTCCAGCGTGGCACCGAGGTCATCCGGCATTTCTGGAACACCCTTCCCAATGCGCCCGGCGTCTATCGCATGCTCGATGCCAAGGGTGACGTGCTCTATGTGGGCAAGGCGAAGAGCCTGAAGAACCGCGTCGGCTCCTATGCGCGGGGGCAGGCGCATTCCAACCGCATCGCCCGGATGATCGGCGAAACCACCTCGATGGAATTCGTCACCACGGCGACGGAGACCGAGGCGCTGCTGCTCGAGGCCAACCTCATCAAGCAGCTCAAGCCCCGCTACAATGTGCTCCTGCGGGACGACAAGTCGCTGCCCTATATCCTGCTCACCGCCGACCACGAGGCGCCGCAGCTCGTGAAGCATCGCGGCGCCAGGAAGCGCAAGGGCGACTATTACGGTCCCTTCGCCAGCGTCTGGGCGGTGAACCGGACCATCAACGCCCTGCAGCGAGCGTTCCTGCTCCGCTCCTGCAACGACAGCTATTACGAGAACCGCACGCGGCCCTGCCTGCTTTATCAAATCAAGCGCTGCTCCGGACCGTGCACGAACGAGATCTCGCAGGAGGATTATGCCGAGCTGGTCTCCGAGGCCAGGGCCTTCCTGTCGGGCAAGTCGAATGCCGTGAAGCAGCGCATCACGGACGAGATGCAGGCCGCCGCCGAGGAATTGGAATTCGAGCGCGCCGCGCGCTGCCGCGACCGCCTGGCCGCCCTGTCGGCGATCCAGGGCGTACAGGGCATCAACACGCAATCGGTCGAGGAGGCGGACGTCTTTGCCCTCGACGAGCAGGCGGGGCAGTTCTGCGTGGAGGTGTTCTTCTTCCGCAACTGGCAGAACTGGGGCAACCGGGCCTATTTCCCGAAGGCCGACAAGTCCATGAGCCGCGAGGAGGTTCTCGGCTCGTTCATGGCGCAGTTCTACGACGACAAGCCCGCTCCCCGGCTGATCCTGCTCTCGCACGAGATCGAGGATTCCGAGCTCATGGCGGCGGCCCTGTCCACCCGGACCGAGACCCGGGTCGAGATCCACGCGCCCCAGCGCGGGGAGCGGCGCCAGCTCATCGAATACGCGCTGCGCAATGCCCGCGAGGCTTTGGGCCGGCGTCTCGCCGACACGTCCTCGCAGCAGAAGCTTCTCGTGTCCCTGGGGCAGGCTTTCGGGTTGTCGAAGGCGCCCAAGCGCGTGGAGGTCTATGACAACTCGCACATCATGGGCACCAACGCGGTGGGCGCCATGGTGGTGGCGGGCGCCAACGGGTTCATGAAGCAGCATTACCGCACCTTCAACATGAAGTCGGAGGACCTGAAGCCGGGCGACGATTACGGCATGATGCGCGAGATGCTGCAGCGCCGCTTCGCCCGCCTCGTGAAGGAGGAGCCGCGCGGCGCCGAGGCGGACGGGCATCCGGGCGACGATTCCTTTCCCGCCTGGCCGGACCTGGTCCTGATCGACGGCGGCAAGGGGCAGCTGGAGGCGGCCAGGCAGGCGCTCGCCGAGGTGGGCGTCGGCGAGGAGGACGTGGCCCTGATCGGCATCGCCAAGGGGCGCGACCGCGACGCGGGGCGCGAGACCTTTTTCAAGCCGGGCCAGCCGCCCTTCAAGATGCCGCCGCGGGACCCCGCGCTCTATTTCGTGCAGCGCCTGCGCGACGAGGCCCACCGCTTCGCCATCGGGGCGCACCGGGCCAAGCGCAAGCGGGAGCTGGTGAAGAACCCGCTTGATGAGATCGCCGGTATCGGGCCCACTCGCAAACGGGCGCTCCTGCACCATTTCGGAACCGTCAAGGCGATCCAGCGGGCAGCCCTGGAGGACCTGATGAAGGCACCCGGGGTCAATGCCGCAACGGCCCGGGCCGTCTACGATTTCTTCCACGAGCGGGGATAGACATGAATATCGGCAGGAGCGGGCAGGCTGTTCTCACATTGCCGTGCTCGCGCAGCCGCGGCGGTGCGCAACGACCCTTCCTCCGATTGACGGAGGGACCATCCTCATGCTTCCTGCAGGTGTCATGAAGACCGTTTCCTCCTTGGGCCGCTCGAAGGCTTTCAACCTTGCGAACATGCTGACCTACGGTCGGCTCGCCGCGGTGCCGGCCGTGGTCGCTCTCCTGTTCTGGCCCGAGGACCACTGGTCCCGCTGGCTGGCCCTGGCGGTCTTCGCCATCGCGGCCATTACCGATTACCTCGACGGCTACGTGGCCCGCACCTTCGCCCAGCAATCGGCCCTGGGGCGCATGCTGGACCCGATCGCCGACAAGCTCCTGGTGGCCGCGAGCCTGCTTATGCTGGTCGCCGACGGCACCATCCGGGGCTGGGCGCTCTGGGCCGCCATCGTCATCCTTTGCCGCGAGATCCTGGTCTCGGGCCTGCGGGAATTCCTGGCCGAGCTGAAGGTGAGCGTGCCCGTCAGCCGGGTGGCCAAATGGAAGACGACGCTCCAGCTCGTGGCCCTGGGCTTCCTGATCGCGGGACCGGCCGGCGAAACGGTGCTGCCCAACAACATCCTCATCGGCACGATCCTTTTGTGGATCGCCGCCATCCTGACGATCTATACGGGCTGGGACTACTTCAAGAACGGCATCCATCACCTCATGGACGAGGGCTAGGGCCATGAAGCTCGTCTATTTCGCCTGGGTGCGCGAAAGGGTCGGCAAGACCGACGAGCAGGTCGCCCTGCCGGAAGGCATCGACACGGTGGCCGATCTGGTGCGCTGGCTGAAGGGCCGGGGCGAGGAGTACGAATATGCCTTCGAGAACGAGGGCGTCGTCCGCGCCGCCGTCGACCATGTCCATGTGAAGCCCGACGCCCGGATCGCGGGCGCGCAGGAGATCGCCTTCTTCCCGCCCATGACGGGAGGCTAGCTCCTGCCAGGGAGCGGTTCGCCATGGCCGTCACCATCCGCATCCAGGCCGAGCCTTTCGATACCGCCGGCGAGACGGCTGTCCTGACCGGGGGGAGGGCGGATATCGGCGCCGTGGTCGCGTTCATGGGCCTGTGCCGGGACGAAGGCGGGCGGCTCGCTTCTCTCGAGCTCGAGCATTACCCGGGTATGGCGGAGGCCGAGATCGGCCGCATCGCCGACGAGGCGCAAGCCCGCTGGCCGCTTCTGGGCCTCACGATCATCCACCGCTTCGGCAGGATCCGGCCGGGCGAGGAGATCGTGCTCGTCCTCGCGGCCAGCGCCCATCGCCAGGCCGCCTTCGAGGCCGCCTCCTTCCTGATGGATTACCTGAAAACCCACGCGCCCTTCTGGAAGCGCGAGCATCTCAAGGACGGGACCGTCGGGACCTGGGTCGAGGCCAAAGAGGCCGACGACCGGGCGGCGGAGCGGTGGCGCTGATCGAGCCTTGACGTGGCCTCGCAACGGCGTGAGCATCGTCCGTGAACGACACACGGAGGCGTCTCATGCGCAGCATCGTTGTCTTTCTCAGCCTCGTCGCGGCATTCCCGGCCTGGGCTCACGAAATGCCGGCGGCCCAAACGGCTCAGGCTCCCGCGCACAACCCTCTCGATTGCTATTGCCGCGCGCAAGGAAAGATGTTCGCTCTCGGCGAAAGGGTCTGCCTCAAGACGGCAGAGGGCCCGAAACTGGCGCAGTGCCAGATGGAGATCAACGTGATGTCCTGGAGCATCACGGCCGTGCCCTGTCCGGAGACGTGAGAACGCTGCCGAAGCGGTCACGGGGAGGCATGGGAACAGCGGACCCGCGCCCGATCCGGCGGGTGTCAGAAGAGGCCGGTTACAACGACGAGAATGTAGGAAAAGGACACGCAGACAGCGGCGATATTGAGCTTGGATGCCCAGTCCAACTTCGATGTCATGTTCATCGGAGGAGCCCCTATCTCTGAAGGGGTTTAACCCCCCTCTGAATGGAGAGGTACGCTATCAAAGCCGGGCAGTCCTGAGAAGCACCCCGGATGGGCTAGAGGCCGAGTTTCCAGGTGAGCTGAATGGTTAATAAAGCGTTAAAGTCTTGTTTTGCCACATATAGTTGCCGTTCCAATCGAAGCGAAAAAAGTTCCTGCTCAATTCTGTCGCACCCTGTTCCGCTGGTTCCAGCTATGCATAAGGAGCATCTGGAGCCGTGAAAGCGCGCCTGCTTGAGCATCAGGTTCAGGGCTGGATGGCTGACGGATAGTCGCGGCCACCCACGCCTTTGGGCCTGCGCGACAGGCCGAAAGCGCTCTCCGTTGACGGGATATTTACATCCTTGAGCGAGGCTCCGGCTCATGCGTCGTGGGTTAGTTGCGTTTTTTGCCCTATCGCTCGTCGGGCTTGGGCTCACCGGTTGCGGGCTGTTTCGTTTCGAGCAGCGCGAGCCTTGGCGCGCGCAGGCCGAGGAGGCCTGCCTGTCGCAGCGTCTCGTGCAGCCTTCCGCCTATATGGCGCTCAGCTCCAAGATCGACGGGCCGGGCGTGTGCGGCATGGATTATCCGTTCAAGGTCTCGGCCTTCAACAACGGCGCCGTGGGGCTGAAATCGAAGGTCACCCTGGCCTGCCCGATCATCCCCAGCATCGATGCCTGGCTCGACGAGATCGTCAGGCCGGCCACCCAGATGTATTTCGGCGTGCCGCTCGCCGACATCAAAGCCGGTTCCTATTCCTGCCGCCCCCGCAACAACCAGATGGGCGCGAAGGTTTCCGAGCATGCCTTCGGCAACGCCATGGACGTGATGGGCTTCGTTCTGGCCGACGGGCGGGAGATCTCCGTGGTCAAGGGATGGCGGGGAGGGGATCCCGCCACCCAGGAATTCCTCCGCGAGGCCTTCGTCGGGGCCTGCCGCTACTTCACCACGGTGCTCGGACCCGGTTCGGACGCCTTCCATCACGATCATTTCCACATCGACCTGGCGCGGCACGATCCCCGGGGCCAGCGGCGCATCTGCAAGCCGATCCTGAAGTTCGAACCGCGAATCGATCCCGAGCGCAGCCGCGAGGTTCTGCAGAGCGCGGCGGCGTCCGGTGACCTGGCGCCCGTCGACCTGGAGCAGGACGTGGCGGATGGCGAGGCCTATATCCCGCCGGCGCCGCCGCCGCCGTCCCCGGCCATCGCGGCTCCGGTCGGCCCTGCCCCGCGAGCGTCCTCCGGCGGCTATGCGGCCGACATGCCCGGGGCGAATGCCGGATCCTCAAGGCTTTCGCCCGCTCAGGGCTATTCACAGGGGCCCCTTCCGCCGATGGGCCGCCCGGTCGACCAGACCTATGCCCCGGCTCGGACGCAGGGGCGTTCGGCCGGTCAGCCGATGATGCTCAACAGCCACGCCATCTATTAAAGCGTAACCGGATCTTGACCTTCGCGAACGCCGCCCACATGGTCGATGATGCACGGTCTGAAGACTTGGTGGAGCATTCGAAATGAAGTGGCTGGCGGCTATCATCTCCTGCATGCTGTTGAGCGCGCCTGCGCTCGCACGCGAGATCACGCCTGCGGAACGGCGGGACGAGCCCTTCGACGCTACGCTGCCGGCCTGTGCCGATCCCGCGGTGCTCCAGAACATCAGCTCGCGGTTCTCGCACAAGGAAGGCCGGTTCTGGAACTCCAGCCTCCAGCTGCTCGCCTTCGAGCGCGTGCAGGAAGTCGCCTGGCGTCCCTGGGGGCTCGACTACATCCCCCGCCGCTACTGCACGGGCACGGTGATCGTATCCGACGGCTACAAGCACCGGATCAACTTCTCGATCCGTGAGGATCTCGGCTTCATCGGCATCGGCTGGAACACGGAGGCCTGCGTCGACGGTCTCGACCGCGATTATGCCTACGCGCCGCATTGCAAGCAGGCGGCCCCTTGATCCTGCGCGGGTGGCTCGCCTTTGCGGCTGCCTTCTTTGTCTCGATCCTGCCTTCCGCGGCCCAAGGCCCTCGGGAGGCGAGGGGCGCCCCGATGGGGCAGTTCGACTTCTACGTGCTGGCCCTGTCCTGGTCGCCCGGCTTCTGCGAGAGCAGCGGCAGCCGGAACCGGCAATGCGACGCCGGCAGTGGCCTCGGCTTCGTGACCCACGGCCTGTGGCCCCAATGGGAGCAGGGCTATCCCAGCTTCTGCGAGCCGAGCGGCCGCTTCGTCCCGCAGGCGGCGCTCGCCGATGCCAAGGGGCTTTTTCCGGACGACAACCTGGCGCGCTACCAATGGCGCAAGCACGGGACCTGCACGGGCGAGAGCCCGAGCGGCTATTTCCGGGCGGTCCGGCAGGCGCGGGAGCTGGTTCGCATCCCGGACGGGTTCAACGGCCTGGACAACCGGCCGAAGGTGCTGCCGAGCGAAATCGAACGCGCCTTCATGAATGCGAATCCGGGCTTGCGTCCCGACATGATTTCGGTTTCCTGCGGACGACGGATCTTTCAGGAAGTCCGCATCTGCCTGACCAAGGATCTGCGCGGCTTCCGCCAATGCCCCGAGGTCGACCGCGATGGATGCCGGGCGGGCGAAATCACCGTTCCGCCCGTAAGATAGCGCACCGATCCGTTGCGCATGAACGAGACGGGCATCGGGCCGATGCCGTAGGACGAAGATGAACTACCGACATGCCTTTCACGCCGGCAATTTCGCCGACGTCATGAAGCACGCGCTCCTTGTGCGCATCCTGGTCTACCTCCAGCGCAAGGAGACGCCCCTGCGCGTCATCGACACCCATGCGGGCATCGGGCTCTACGATCTCGCGGGCGACGAGGCCGGGCGGACGGGCGAATGGGTCGAGGGAATCGGGCGGCTGGACGAGGCCTTCGCTCCCGAGGTCGAGGAGATCCTGGCGCCCTACAGGAGCGTGGTGGCCGATGTGCGGGCGCGTCATGGCGAGACTGTTTATCCCGGATCGCCCGCCATCGTGCGCGAGCTCCTGCGGCGTCAGGACCGGGGCGTGTTCGTGGAGCTGCATCCGGCCGATTACGAGGTCCTGAGCGACGCGTTCAACGAGGTCGCGAATCTCAAGGTGATGCATCTCGACGGATGGACGGCGCTGCATGCGCTGATCCCACCCAAGGAGAAGCGCGGGCTCGTGCTCATCGATCCTCCCTACGAGAAGCCCAATGAGCTGGAGCGGCTCGGGACGGAGATGCTTGCCGCCGTGAGCAAATGGCAGACCGGAATCTATGCCGGATGGTATCCGATCAAGGAGGTCGGCTCCGTCGACGCGGTGGCGGCGCGCCTGCATATGGAATGCCCGCGTCCCGGCCTTCGCCTCGAACTCTATGTGGACGATCCGCGCGATCCCTCGCGGCTCAACGGCAGCGGCCTCTTCGTCATCAATCCGCCTTGGGCGCTGAGGCAGGAGGCGGAAACGCTTCTGCCGGCCCTTGCGGAGCGCCTGTCGCGCAGCGGCTATGGCGCATATCGCTGTGAAGCCTTCGGGCCCCCTGCTTAAAACCAATTGCCGCGCCAGTTTCGAGCGTTCATGACTCCTGCCATCCGTTCACTAGGGGTCATCCATGCTCGTTCTCCGTTCCTCTCCCGCGTCGCCGTTCGGCCGCAAGGTCAAACTCTCGGCTTCTATTCTCGGTCTCACCGACCGCATTCAGATCGTCGATGCGGATACCCTGAACCCCGAGGATTCCATCCGGCAGCAGAATCCGCTCGGCAAGATCCCCGCGCTCATTCTGGAAGACGGCGACGTGCTCTACGATTCCCGCGTGATCGTCGATTACCTGGATCATCTCGCCGGCGGCGGCGGCGTCATCCCGAACGGCCCTGCGCGGTTCTCGGCCCTGCGCGATCAGGCGCTCGCCGACGGCATCATGGATGCGGCGCTGCTGCAGGTCTACGAGGGACGCTTCCGCCCGGAAGACAAGCACGAGCCGAAATGGGTCTCGCACCAGGCGGACAAGGTGCGTCGCGGCCTCGACCATGCGGAGGCGCATCTCGCCGAACCCGGTCAGGCGCTGCATATCGGCCAGATCGCTCTCGCCTGCGCGCTGGGTTACCTCGATCTCCGCTTCGGCGGCCGCTGGCGCGAGAGCTATCCTAAGCTCGTCGCGTGGCTCGCGGATTTCGAAGCCCGCGTTCCGGCCTATGCCAAGACCAGAGTGACGCCATAAAGCAAAAAGGCCCGGTGTTGCCACCGGGCCTTCTCTATCGCCGAAGCGATGGGTCTTAGTAGGTGCCGAACTTGAAGTTCAGGCCGGCGCGGACCACACCGAACTCGGTGTTGTCGCCGCCGCCCGTTGCGGTCGGGGACAGGAAGTCGCGATCGCGATCGAGGTTCACGTACAGACCTTCGACCTTTGCGGTCAGGTTGTTGGTGAACGCGTACTCGAGACCACCACCCACGGTCCAGCCGTTGGCGTTGTCGCCGTAGGCGAAACCGCCGGTGGCGTAGATGAGGGCGCGGTCGAAGGCCACACCGGCGCGAGCACGAACCGTGCCGAACCAGTCGCTCGAATCGTCTTCCTCGTAGCCCGGGATGGCTGCGTTGAAGCGGTAGCGGGTGCCGAGATCAGCGTACTGGATGTCCGTCTCGAGACCGACGACGAAAGAGCCGATCTGGTAGTTGTAACCGATCTGACCGCCGCCGACGAAGCCGCCGTCGTTGTTGCCGCCCGTGAAGCCGAACAGCGGATCGACGATGCGATCGTCCGACATCCAGCCGTAGCCGGCGTTCACACCGGCGTAGAAGCCGGTCCAGGTGAAGACCGGAACGGCAGCAACGATCGGAGCCGGGGGAGCAGCGCGGAGCGGAAGGTCCGCAGCAGAAGCGGCTCCGGCAAAGCCGAAGAGAGCGACGCTGGCGAGAAGAATTTTCTTCATGGTTTCTCTTTCCTATCGAAATCATGCGAGCCCGACCCGGTCTCCTGGGTCAAGCCAAGCACTGTCCTTTTATAGAGCGACAACCGGTCGAGGGCTGTGACCTGACAACCACAGCGGCAAAGACCACCGTGGCAGGATTGTGGCGGCAATGTGCGAGTTTCCCCTTGCGTCATCGCTGGAGTCCTAAACGCGCAGCTTGGCCATTGGTTCGACGGGCGAGCGAAAAAATGTCATTTTCTTGTCCGGCGCACGGAAGTGCCGTGACATGCTTACATTTCAAGGGGTTGATCATGAACAAAGCCGCTCTCGTAACCGGCGGTGCGCAGCGCATCGGGCGGCGCATCGTCGAACGGCTCGTCGACGAGGGCTATGCGGTGGCGATCCATTGCCGGCGCTCGACCGATGAGGCGGACGCGATGGCCGCGCGGATACGCGAGCGGGGCGGGCGCGCCGCCGTCGTTCAGGCCGATCTCGCGGATGGCGCTGCGGTGGAGCGCATCGTGCCGTCGGCCGTTCGGGAGTTGGGACCTCTGACGCTGCTCGTCAACAACGCCTCCGAGTTCGAGCCCGATGAGGTCGAGACGCTTTCGCAGGATCGATGGGATCGGCATTTCGCCGTCACCCTGCGCGCCCCGGCCTTTCTCGCCCGCGACTTCGCCCATCAGCTTCCCGCCGATGGGCATGGCTGCATCGTCAATATCGTCGATCAGCGCGTGTGGAAGCTGACGCCGCAATTCTTCTCCTACACGCTGACCAAGGCCGCGTTGTTCACCGCGACGCAAACCATGGCTCAGGCGCTCGCGCCGCGTATCCGCGTCAACGCCATCGGGCCCGGTCCGACATTGTCGAACGTGCGTCAGGGCGATGAGGATTTTTCCAAGCAGAGCGAGGCGGTGCTGCTGGGGCGCGGCGGCACGCCGGACGAGATCGCCGATGCGGTGCTCTATCTGGCGAAAGCAGGTAGCGTCACAGGCCAGATGATCGCCGTCGATGGCGGCCAGCATCTCGCCTGGGAAACGCCCGACGTCGCCGGCATCAAGGAGTGAGCGCGATCGCCGAGATCAGCCGACCGTAATCCGGCTCCTTGCGATGGGTCGTGCGGCGGTAGCTGAAGAACCGTTCCTCGTCGGAATAGGTGCAGAGCCCGAGATCGGCGAAGGCGCCGATGCCCGCAGCTTCGAGGCGCGCGCCGATGAAGCCCGGAAGGTCGAACATGGCATGGTCCAGCCTCTCGGCGTCCTTGAAGAAGCGCTCGTGCCCGGGCGCCTCCTCGGCGAAGCGCCGGATGAAGTCCGGCCCGACCTCGTAGGCCTTCTGGCTGATCGTCGGACCGAGCACCGCGACGATCCTTTCACGCTTGGCTCCGAGGTGCTCCATGGCCTCGACGGTGGCCTCGAGGACGCCCGTCACGGCGCCGCGCCAGCCTGCATGAGCGGCTCCGATCACGCGCGCTTCCATGTCGGCGAACAGCACCGGCCCGCAATCGGCCGTGGTGATGCCGAGGGCGAGGCCCGGGGTGGCCGTCACCATGGCGTCGGCCTTGGGCCGCTCGCCCTGCCAGGGCCCCTCGACGAACACCGCATCGGGGGAATGGACCTGATAGACGCTGATCAGGGCGTCCTGTTCGACACCCAGGGCCTGCGTCATGCGACGGCGGTTCTCCTGCACCCTCGCGGGCTCGTCCGATGACCCGATTCCACCGTTGAGAGAGGCATAGATCCCGTCCGACGTGCCGCCCTGGCGGGTGAAGAAGGCATGGCGGAGGCCGGAATGGGCCGCGAGGGCAGGGGCTTGAATGAACATGGCGCAATCTCAGGACGTGGGAGACAGGGCGGGCAAGCCGGGCACGGCTTCGATCGCCTCATGTGTAACGGCCAAAACCTTAAACAGATCACCCATTCCGGTCGGTCCGCGCTCCGTCAGGCGGGCAAGCGCCTGATCGATAGCGGCGGCCTGCGCGGGTGTCGCCCGTGCCTTCAGGGCGGAGGCGCGGGCGTCGATGCCGAGGGATTGAAGAAAATCGCCCTGGGTGACGATGCCGTGAGCCCTTGCCCCTTGCACGATTGCCGCCTGGGCGAGACGGTGGAAGTCGACATGGGTCGTGAGATCCGCTTCACCCGGTTCCTCCAGAGGATCGACGGGCCTGTGCGCCTTGAGCGCCTGCAGCGTGTCGCCGAAGGCCGGGCCCCAATAGCCGTAATCGAGGATCAGAGCCGCGCCCGCATCGCGTGCCAGCCGCCGGGCGAGCTCGCTCATGACGTCGATGGATGCGCCCGGCCATTCGAGGGTGTCGCCGGGCTTCAAGGGCGTGCCGAGGGCGGGCTCCGGCTCCGGGCGCAGGCCGAAGATCAGCCGCTCATCCTCGATCCCGACAAGGCGCTCGCACCACCCCCGCTCGGTGCCGACGAACTGGCGCACCGGCAAGGCGTCGAAGAACTCATTGGCGACGAGCAGGGTCGGGCCCGGCGGCACGTCCTCGATCCGGTCATGCCATTGAAGGGAGAAGCCGGTGGCCGCGAGGGCATCCCGCTGCTTCCTTCTCAAGGACGGGCTCGTCTCGACCAGATGGACGGTGGCGGCAGCCTTGAAGTCGGGCAGGAGCCGTGTCGCCCGCAGCAGGTCGGCCATGAGGGTGCCGCGGCCCGGTCCCAGCTCGACGAGCCGGCAGCCGCTGGGGCGCCCCATCCCGTTCCAGATCTCCATGAGCCAGATGCCGATCAGCTCGCCGAACATCTGGCTGATCTCGGGAGCCGTGGTGAAGTCGCCGGCAACGCCCAGCGGATCGCGGGTGGCGTAGTAGTGCCTTAGGCACAGACTCATGTAGCGCTCGACCGTGATCGGCCCCTCGAGGGCGATCGTCTCGCGTAAGGTATCCTTCAGCGGGCTCACGCGGCCTCGGCGGTCCTGGAGGGGCGGGTATGGCCGCGCATGGCCATGACGATGAAGCCGATGCCGATCAGCGCCATGGGTACGGAGAGGAGCATGCCCATGGTGATGCCGCCGCTGAGCGCCTGGACGGATGACCCGAACAGGAAGCCGAGCTGCGCGTCCGGCTCGCGGAAGAACTCGCAGACGATGCGGGCGACGGCATAGCCCAGCACGAAGATCCCCCCGAGCAGGCCGGGGCGCCGGAAGCCGAAGCGACGGGCCGCGACGGCCATGATGAGGAACAGGATCAGGCCTTCCCCGAAGGCTTCGTAGAGCTGGCTCGGATGGCGGGGCTCCGGGCCCGCATGGGGAAAGACCACCGCATAGGGGAAGTCCGGAGCGGGGCGGCCCCAGAGCTCGCCGTTGATGAAATTGGCGATGCGGCCGAAGAACAGGCCGATCGGCGTGACCACGGACGCCATGTCGAGCATGGCCAGCGGGTTCAACCCCCGCGAGCGGGAGAAGAGCACGATGGCGAGCACCGATCCCAGGAAGCCTCCGTGGAAGGACATGCCGCCGCGCCAGATCGCGAAGATTTCAAGCGGATGCGAAAGATAGGAGCTCAGATTGTAGAACAGCACGTACCCGATCCGGCCTCCCAGCACGACGCCGAGAGCCACCCAGACGATGAGATCGTCCACATCTATGGGCTTGGGCTGCTTCAGGCCCCCCCAGAGTTCAGCCTTTGCCGCGAGGCGCTTGGCGTAGAACCAGCCGCCCAGGAGGCCGGCCACATAGGCCAGCGCATACCAGCGGATCGCGAAGGGGCCGATGGAAATCGCCACGGGATCGATGATGGGAAAGGAGAGCGGCATGAGCGGGCCTTGTTCTAGCGCATCGTGCGGAAAAGTGGATCCGGTTTTCCGCTTCCAACGATGCGCTCTTCAAAGAGTGGAGCATCGGATGGATCCCAAAAGTGCAAGTCCGCTTTTGGGTCCGATGCTCTAACCTGTCGCCATTGGACCCTCCGGGCCGAGGTCGTCAACCCTGTTGCAGTTTGTGGCAAATGCGCCCATGTGTGGGCTTCCCGGGGCTCAGGGCCCGTCGAACGCTGTGGATTTCCCCATGACCCAATCGTCCAACCGGATCTTCGATGAACTCGCCCGTTTCGCCACCGATGCCGCAGGCGCCGCCCAGGGTGTCCGGCGAGAGGTCGAGACCATGGTCCGCAGCCAGTTCGAGCGCCTGATCAAGGACATGGACGTCGCCACCCGTGAGGAGGTCGAGGTTCTGCGCGAGATGGTGGTTGCCGCCCGCGAGGAGAACGAGCGGCTCGAAGCGCGGGTCAAGGACCTCGAGGCGAAGCTCGCTTCCACGGCCGGCGTGAACCCCGCGACGCCTTGATCCGGGCGGGAATCCGCCCTGCGTCCTGCGCGGGTCTCCTGCTGTGGACAGGTGAATCCAGCGCATTGTGACGAAGCCCGAAATCTAAGACTGTCGATTCATCAGCTGATTCGAGGCGGCGGCAGCGGGAACTCGGAATGCCGAAGGTATTCTGAGTACTTCTTTCGAATAGTCTGCGGATCTACGCAATGGTGTTGCCCGATATGTTTACCATGATCGGGTAATTCAGCATCCAGGATCGACATGTCGCAGATTCATCTTGAAATCGACCGCTCGGAACATCCCTTGGATGTGGTCGAGCGTCTCGCTTCCCTGCGGCATTGGATCTTCGACCGGGCCGAAGCGGACGAGATGTCGATCTCAGTGGCGGGCCGCTGGGCGGATTACGACGTCGCCTTCACCTGGATCGAGGACGTGGAGGCCATGCACATGGCCTGCGCCTTCGACCTCAAGGTTCCGGAGCGGCGCCGCCAGGAGGTGCTCCAGCTCATTTCCTCCGTCAACGAGCAGCTCTGGGTCGGGCATTTCGACCTGTGGAGCACGGAAAACGTGGTGATGTTCCGCCATGCCCTGTTGCTGGCCGGCGGGGCCGATCCGACCGACGGGCAATGCGAAACCATGCTGCGGGTCGCGGTCGAGGCCTGCGAGCGCTATTTCCAGGCCTTCCAGTTCGTGATCTGGGCGGGCAAGTCCGCCCGCGAGGCTCTCGATTCGGTCCTGTTCGAAACCGAAGGCGAAGCCTGAGGTCCGGCTCGACAGGGCAGGGCGGCCGTGAATAGAGTGCGGCCTCATCTTTTCACCCTGTCAGGTCAAGCCCATGTCGTCGAATCCCTCGCATCTGCCGTCATCCCTCATCCTCGTCGGCGCCGGCAAGATGGGCGGCTCCATGCTGGAGGGCTGGCTCAAGGTCGGCATGAAGCCTGAAGGCGTCACGGTTCTCGATCCGCGTCCTTCCGAGGAGATGGCCCGCTTCTGCCGCGAGAATGGCATCGCCCTCAACCCTGCCGATCCCAAGGCGGCGGACGTGCTGGTCCTGGCGATCAAGCCGCAGATGCTCGACGAGGCCGCTCCCGCGCTGAACGGTCTTCTCGGGCCGCGGACCCTCATCATCTCGATCCTGGCCGGCAAAACCATCGGCGATCTGCGCTCCAGGCTCCCGGCGGCCGGCGCCATCGTGCGCGCCATGCCGAACCTGCCCGCCAGCATTGGGCGTGGAGCGACCGGAGCCGCCGTGAACGAGACGGTGAGCGAGGCCCAGCGCCTCACCGCCGATGCGCTCCTGAGCAGCAACGGCATCGTCGAATGGCTGCCCTCGGAGGACCTGATCGATGCCGTGACGGCGCTCTCGGGGTCGGGGCCGGCCTATGTGTTCCACCTGGTCGAGTGCCTGACCGAGGCCGGAACGGCCGCCGGCCTTCCGCCGGATCTGGCACAGCGCCTGGCGCGGGCTACCGTGACCGGCGCGGGGGAGCTCCTGTTCCAGAGCGACCTGCCGCCCGCCACGCTCCGCCAGAACGTCACCTCGCCCGGCGGCACAACGGCGGCGGCGCTCGAAGTCCTCATGCGCGACCCGGACGGGCTGAAGGCGCCCATGCGCGATGCCGTGGCTGCCGCCAAGCGGCGGGCCGAGGAACTCGCGGGCTGAAACCTTGGGGTTGCTGCGGTCAGCCCCTAGATTAAGCCTCGACGGCAAATATTCAGGAGACCGATCGTGACCGCTGACGTTCCCAAGGATAAGCGCAAGGCCATCGTCGAGGCGCTCATGGATCTCGCCGCGCGGCGGCCCTGGCACGAGATCGAGATCGGCGACGTGGCAAAGGCCGCCGGCGTGTCGCTGGCCGAGTTCCGCGACCTCTTTCCCTCGAAGGGCGCGGTGCTCGGCGCGCTGTCGCGCCAGATCGACCGGCAGGTGCTGGAGGGAACCTCCGACGATCTCGCGGGCGAGCCCGCGCGCGAGCGCATCTTCGACGTGCTGATGCGCCGCTTCGATGCCTTGGAACCCTACAAGCCGGCTTTGCGCCGGATCTTCCAGGACCTGCAATACGATCCCGTGTCGCTCGCCGCTCTCAATCAGGTTTCGCTCAACTCACAGCGCTTCATGCTGGCTGCGGCCGGCATCGACACGGAAGGGCCGCTCGGAAAGCTGAAGCTTCAGGGCGCCGTCCTGGTCTTCGCCAACGCCATGCGCACATGGCTCGACGACGACGACCCGACCCTCGCCAAGACCATGGCGCGGCTCGACCGCGAACTGCGCCGCGCCGAGCGCATCCTGGAAGGAGCCGAGGATCTGCGGCGCCTGAGCGCGCCCCTGCGCGCCGTCGGACGCGCCCTCATGCAGGGGCGCAGGCCGACGCGGCCGGAAACGCGCCGCACCGATGAAGGCAACGGCGATGCGCAGAATCCTGCAGCGGCGATTTGAGAAGGGTAAGGGGCAAAGATGGATCACGCGGGTTCGACGACGGGAACCATCACGTTCGACGAATTCCTGAAGGTCGACATTCGTGTCGGCCGGATCGTCGCCGTGGAGCCGTTTCCGCAGGCGCGCAAGCCGGCGTTCAAGCTCACCATCGACTTCGGCCCTGAGATCGGCACCAAGCGGTCCTCGGCGCAGATCACGGTGAACCACACGCCTGAGGAACTCGTGGGATCGCTGGTGATGGCGGTGGTGAATTTCCCGCCGCGCCAGATCGGGCCGTTCATGTCGGAGGTGCTGACGCTCGGCGTGCCGGATGCCAATGGCGACGTCATGCTGATCCGTCCGGACCGCGATGTGCCGGTGGGTGGACGACTTTATTAGATCGAAGCGAGGGGATCATGGCGAGCCTTCCTGGTCTCATAGTCGGCGCCGTCTCGTCGTTCCTCGTTTTCGCGCAGGCGAACGCTCAGCCTCTGCCGCGAGATCCCCGCGTCTCCCTTCCGGATATGCCGGTTGCCGCAATGGAATCGGTTGGGCCGGACGCTTATGGCCGGGCTTCAGCGCTGGCTGAAGGCGGTGGTTCGCCGCTCGACATTGCGCTCGCAATCGTTGGACCGTTCGACGGCGCAACGCAGCACGTTGTTCAAATGAACGAGGGCGGCGAGGCGCCGTCTTCCGCGAGGATCCTGGTGTTGCGCGATGGGCTCCTGGACGATTCCGTGAGAGGCGAGCGCTGGGACATCGTCCTCGGCCGGGGCGGTGCCGGAGCCTGGAGCATCCGGGACGTGAAGCGGTCCTGGCGCTGCTGGCGTGGGGCGGACACGGATCGTTTTTCTGCGCAGAGATGCCCCTGAGATCCCACCGGCAACCCTTGCTTCTTCGACGGGAGACTTGCCCATGAGAAGAGACGCTACGATGCTTCGATCCGTATCGAGATTCCTGGGCGCAGCCGTCATGACCGGCATGGGCGCCGGAGCGGCATTGGCTCAGGGACCGTCCTTCCCCTGTGGCAAGGTGGGGGCGGGAAGCATCGCGGAAATGGTTTGCACCGACGGCGCCTTGTCGGCGCTCGACCGCAAGCTCGCCGACGTCTATGCCCTCGCCGCCCGCAAGGCGGAAAACGAGCATCCGCCCGTGCTGAGGGCGGAGCAGCGCGGCTGGATCAAGGGGCGCGACGATTGCTGGAAAAGCGACGGCAAGCGCGCCTGCGTGGAAGGAGAGTACCAGCGCCGCATCGCCGAACTCCAGGCGCGTTACCGGCTCGTGCCCAGCATCGGTCCCGTGACCTTTGCCTGTGACGGAGATCCGCGCAACGAGGTTGTCGTCACGTTCTTCCAGACCGATCCTTCGACGATGATCGCCGAGCGCGGCGACAGCGTCTCGCTGATGGTTGTTCAGCCGTCGGGAAGCGGAGCGCGCTATCAGGGACGCAACGAAAGCTTCTGGGAGCACCAGGGCGAAGCCGCAATCACTTGGGGTTACGGCGCACCCGAGATGCGCTGCAGGAAGGTGCCGTGACGGTTCTCAGGCCGGCAGCCGCACCGTCGCGCGCAGGCCTCCGAGCGGGCTCTCTCCCAGCATGATGTCGCCGCCGTGGGAGCGGGCGACGTCGCGGGCGATGGCGAGGCCGAGACCCGATCCGCCTTCGTCCTGATTGCGCGCTTCGTCCAGGCGCATGAAGGGCTTGAAGACCTCCTCGCGCATCTCGGCCGGAATGCCGGGGCCGTCGTCGTCCACATGCAGGACGAGCCAGCGCGTTTCGTGGTTGGCGGTGATCTCGATCCGGTCGCCGTGCCGGGCCGCGTTCGACACGAGATTGAACAGGAGACGGCGGAAGGCGTCCGGGCGCACGGTGATCATCGGGTCTCCGATGATGTCGAGTTCCGTCACATGGCCCTGCCGTTCCGCATCGGACTGAACCTCTTCGAGGAGCTGCCGCAGATCCGTCGCGACCGCCTGCTCGCCCGCATCGCCGCCGTCGCCCCGCGCGAAGGCGAGATAGCCTTCGAGCATGCGGCTCATTTCGTCCACGTCGCGCTTGAGATCCTCCACCTCCGGCGTCTGGCCCAGGAAGACGAGGGAGAGCTTGAAGCGCGTGAGAATGGTGCGCAGGTCGTGGCTCACGCCGTTCAGCATCGCTGTGCGCTGCTCGATGTTGCGCTCGATGCGCCGCTTCATCTCCAGGAAGGCGTGGCCGGCCTGTCGCACCTCGCGTGCGCCGCGCGGTCGGAACTCGATCTCACGTCCCTTTCCCAGTGCCTCTGCGGCCTCGGCAAGGCGCAGGATCGGCCTGATCTGGTTGCGCAGGAACAGGATCGCGATGCCGAGCAGCACGAAGGACGAGCCGCCCATCCAGACAAGGAAGATATGCGAGTTGGACGCATAGGCCTGGCTGCGCCGCGCCAGAACGCGCATGACGTCGTTCTGATCGAGCTTGATGCGGATCTCCACATAGCTCGACCGGCCGACCGTATCGATCCAGTAAGGACGGTCGATCTGGCGCCGTAATTCGTCGGTCAGGGTTTCGTCGAGAATGTCGAAGAAGGGCTTGGGGCCGGGCGGCGGCAGATCGGTGTTGCGCAGGATGTCCACGTCGAGCTGCAGGCGCTCCGACGCGATGCGGGACAGCGTGCTCGCATCCTTGTCCTGCGGGTAGCTCTCGTAGATGTCGATGAGGGCCGAGATATCCGCCGTCACCGCCGAGGACAGACGCCGCGTGACGAGCTGATAATGTCGCTCCATGAACACGTAGGCGACGACGGATTGCAGCAGGATGACCGGTGCGATGATGATGATGAGCGCGCGGGCATAGAGCCCTTTCGGCAGGAAGCGGCCGAACCAGCGTGCGGCGTGGTCGAGAGGCGAATAGCGCAGGGTCGCTCCGATCTTCATCGGTCGATCACGAGGCGATAACCGATGCCGCGGACGGTCTGGAGGAAGGTCGGGTTGGCGGGATCGATCTCGATCTTGCGCCGCAGCCGGTTGATCTGCACGTCCACCGTGCGCTCGTTGGCCGCGATGCCATTGCCGGACAGCGCCTCGCGCGGAACGTTGTCGCCCGCATGGTTCCCGAGGATGGTCAGGATCTCGCGCTCGCGTTCCGTGATCCGCACCACCTCGTCCCCGCGCCGCAGCTCGCCGCGGTCGAAGCGATACGAGAACGGGCCGAAATGAATGATCTCGGGGGCGTCAGTGCTCGGCCCGCCCGGCACGGGCAGGGCCCGCTTGAGGATGTTGCCGAGACGCAGCAGAAGCTCGCGCGGCTCGAAGGGCTTGGGCAGGTAATCGTCCGCGCCGATTTCGAGGCCCGTCACCCGGTCCGAGGCGTCCGCCCGCGCCGTGAGCATCAGGATCGGCACCTGTGAATGCTCACGCAGGCTGCGCGCGTATTCGAACCCCGTCTCCCCGGGCATCATCACGTCGAGCACGAGGGCGTCGAACACGAAGTTCCCCGCCTTCGCCCGTGCCTCGGCCGCGCTGGCGGCGGCCGTCACCCGATAGCCGTTCTCGGTAAGGAAGCGGGTCAGCAGGTCGCGCAGGCGCCGGTCGTCGTCCACCACGAGCACGTGCGGGGCATGGTCGGGAATGTCGATGCGTGCATCCATCTGGCTTAAAGCTGCTTTGTCGGACCCTGCTTATCAGGTTTTCTCGAGACCGAATACGAGCTGCTTCACATGGGCGCTGTCGTCCGGATCGATGAGGCGCAGAAGATAGCGGCTGACCGTTTCCTTCGCCTCCGGGTCCATGTCCGACAGGGCCCGCATGATGCGGCGGGTCTGCAGCTTGGCGAGTTTCAAGGCCAAATCGTGGCCTTTGCCCGTGGCGAAGAGCAGTCGCTGCCGCCGGTCGGAGGTGCCCATCCGGCTCTCGATGAAATCCTTCTCGATCAGTTCCTTCAGGACCCGGTTGAGGCTCTGCTTCGTGATCCGCAGAATGTCCAGGAGTTCCGCGATCGTCAGGCCCGGTTGCCGGCTGACGAAGTGCAGGACGCGGTGATGGGCCCGGCCGAAACCGTATTCGTCCAGGATCCTGTCGGGATCGCTGACGAAGTCGCGATAGGCGAAGAAGAACAGTTCAATGAGGTCGTAAGCCGGTTGCTCGACCAGAACATCCTTGCCGGATTGCTGAGACTTCAAAGCCGGAATTGCGTCTGGCACCATCCTGTTTCCAATTTTTATGTCAGCCTTGTTGACATATCTCAGGACGATTGTTACTCGTCAAGTCGCTTCGGCGAAATGAATGAAATTGAAATCGCCTGTAAGCAAACCGGAAATTACACGGCCCCGGTTGCCACAAAGGTCGGCATTCAAGGAGAAAACGATGTCCGCGACCCCCTTCGATCAACGTGATGGATGGATCTGGTACGACGGGCAGATCGTACCCTGGAAGGACGCCAAGCTCCACGTGCTTTCGCATGGCCTGCATTACGGATCCTCCGTGTTCGAAGGCGAGCGGGCGTATGGCGGCGAGATCTTCAAGTCGACCGAGCATTCGGAGCGTCTCAAGAAATCGGCCCAGATCCTCGATTTCGAGATCCCCTACACGGTGGCCGAGATCGACGCGGCCAAGCGCCTCGTGCTGGAGAAGAACGGCATGACGGATGCTTATCTGCGCCCCGTCGCCTGGCGCGGCTCGGAAATGATGGGTGTCGCCGCTCAGCACAACAAGATTCACCTCGCCATCGCAGCCTGGGAATGGCCGAGCTATTTCGACCCGGCCCAGAAGATGAAGGGCATCCGCATCGACATGGCGGAGTATCGCCGTCCCGATCCGGCGACCGCCCCTTCGGCCGCGAAGGCCGCGGGTCTCTACATGATCTGCACCATCTCCAAGCATAAGGCTGAGCGGAATGGCTATGCCGATGCGCTCATGCTCGACTGGCAGGGGCGGGTGGCGGAGTGCACCGGCGCCAACGTGTTCTTCATCCGCGACGGTGTCGTTCACACGCCGATCGCCGACTGCTTCCTCGACGGCATCACCCGCCGCACGGTGATCGATCTCGCCAAGCGTCGCGGCTTCGGGGTGGAGGAGCGCCGGATCATGCCGGAGGAACTCCCGAGCTTCAACGAATGCTTCATCACCGGCACGGCCGCGGAAGTAACGCCCGTGTCGGAGATCGGCCCCCACCGCTTCCAGCCGGGCAACATGACCAAGGTGCTGATGGAAGACTACTCGGCCGAGGTGCAGCCCAAGAGCAAGGCGGCTTAAGGCATTCTGCCGCCACGCGCCTAGAGGTGTTTCCACCTCAGTGGAAACACCTCTCTTGTTTGACCGCAATTTTCGACGGTGAACCGGATCCACTTCACCGAGAATGCTCTAAGCCCTCGTTCGACGACCTCGTTCGTCACGGCTCGCGCGGATTTCCTCCCCCTGGAGGGGAGGAGTGCTCCCCACCCCATCCTGACCGTCCCCGATCAAGTCCGGGGAGGTGAGGAAACCCTCAAGTCATGGCCGCACTTGTTGCGGCCATCCACGGCTTCCGTGCCAATACCCTCCGGCCTCATCCTGAGGCGCCACGCCGTGGCGTCGCGAAGGAGGAGCTGGAGGCGCCCTGGACGATCCTTCGAGACGCCGCTGTGCTGCTCCTCAGGAGGAGGGCTCCGGGTGCGAGGCGATGTTATGTTCTCACTTTGTTCTTGACAGGGCGGATAACCTTGGCTATATCGTTGCCCTAGATCTGCTCTGACGAGGGGCGCGCTCGCGAGGCGTCGCAAGAGTGAGAGCAGGCACGGTCCCGCCGCAGGCCTCGCACGCCTGTGGTCGCGGGAGGTCGACCTTGGGGGCTCCCCAGCTGGTCCACCTGAAAAGAACCGTGCGTGACGAGCAGTTCGGCTCTTCCATCAACACACACGAGCGAGCCGGGCTGCCCGACGCGCCACCCTCGAACCCGAAAGGCTCGCAGCGCAAGCTGCGGGCCCAAAGGTGCTGGCTCTTTGACACAAGCATCGGCTCCACCCGCGTCATGACCGGCCCCGGACTTGATCCGGGGATCAGTCCCGGCCACCAACGTCCTGGGAACCGCACCGCTGCCAAGGCGTGGATGCCCATAACTGACCCCGGCTCAGGTTGGGGAGCGGCCAGGACGGTAAGAGTTCTAGAAATCCTCTGCATCGGGAATGCGGTTGAAGGCGATCTTCGCCCCCGCATAGCCGCCGGGGATCGTCACCCATGGTCCCCAGTGGAGGAGGGTCCTGCGGTGGGTGACGTTCAGCCGGTCGGCGATGGTCGACAGATATTCCATCCGGCGCTTGAGCTGCGCCTCCGGCGTGTGGTCGAACAGATCCTCCTCGATCTCGCCCAGCGGCACCAGATCGTGCAGGGCCACATGCACGCTGCGGCTGCGATGCATCTCCTCCCGTTCGGCATGCAGGAACAGGCGGTTCAGCGAGGCCAGCAGGGACGGGTCGTCCCAGGTCGGCCGGAAACGCTCCTCGCCGTACCATCCGGCACTGTTCCTGTCCGTCAGCCAGAGGGCGAGCGCCCGGGCCGAGAAGCCGGCGCGGCGCATCCGGGCCGAGGCCTTGGCAAGGAGCACGCGGGCTGCCGCATAGGCGCCGTTCAGCGAGCGCCAGTCCGCCGGCAGGACGCGCCCATGCCCGAACATCCGTCGCTGCGTCTCGGGGCGCTCCACCGTATGGCCATGGAGTCCCATCCAGAGCCGCTCCCCCTCGACGCTGCCCCAGAGCCGGCGCAGTTCCTTGGGCTGGAGCCGCCACAAGGCCTCCATGTCGGCGATCCCGGCGCGGGCCAGGCGCGCCGCGTTGCCCCGGGCGATGCCGGGAATATCCGTCAGATCGAGGGACAGCAAGCGGCCGGGCAGGTCGTCCGGGTGGAGGGCCACGAGACCGTCGGGCTTTTCCATCTCGGCTGCGATCTTGGCCAGGAGGTCGTTCGGGCCGAGGCCGACCGAACAGGTCAGGGTAGGGCCGATCCCCGTGGCGATGGCCTCCTTGACCCGCTGCCCGATCCGGAGCGCCTGCGGCCACTCGGCGGGGAGGAGCGCGCAGAGCATCTCGTCGATGGAGCAGACCGCCTTCACCGGAACCACGGTTTCGATGGCCCGGATGATCTCCTTGTGCAGCTGCACATAGAGCTCGTGCCGCGCCGTCACGAGAACGAGGCCGGGGCATTGCCTGCGGGCATCGCGCACGAAGGTGCCGCGCTTGATCCCCATGGTCTTCGCCTCCCGGCTGACGGCGATGAGGCCCGTGTGCTCGGAATCGACCGGGATCACCCCGACGGGCCTGCCGCGCAGATGCGGCTGAAGGTGCTGCTCGGCGCTGGCGAAGAAGGAATCGAAGTCGACATAGAGCCGCTCCAGACCGGTCGGTTTGCGCATGCCGCCACCTGCTTGCTGATCAAGAACAGATCAAGAACATAAGCTTGGCGGCGAGTCGAGGCCGGTATCTGTGGATAACGGGGAATAATCGGCCGGGTTAATCCGCCTTTCCTTGAGGAACCAACGCTCTGCAAGAGTGTTCTCGTTTCAGAACAAAATGAGAACAATAGGAGTCCTGAATGTCTTCGCATGATAAAGCGACGAACCACTCCGCGGTTAACCATAAGCCTTCCGCAGAGGCAGATAACCCGAAGGTGCACCCTGATCTTTCCGACAACCAGATCAAGGATCCGGACGAATGGGTTTCCGGCGACGAGCCGATGACCGGCGCCCAGGCGTCCTATTTGAAAACCCTGTCCGAGCAGGCGCACGATCCGAAGGCTTTCGACCCCGATCTCGACAAGGCCGAAGCCTCGAAGCGGATCGACCAGCTGAAGCAGAAGCAGGGGCGTTGAGGTCGGTATGCTGCCGCTGTCATCCCCGCTTTCACAAGGTTGGCGGCGGCGGCGGCCAAAATCGATGGGCCCGACCCTTCCGGAATCCTCCGGGCATCACCACATGATGCCCAAGGAGCATTGTGCTCCAGAGGGATGGAAAACAAAGACGATGATGAAATTCGCTTCTCGCCGCAGTCGGGTGATGGTCGCCTTGGCGGCGGCCTTGGTCCTTGCCGGAAGTGCGGCTGAGGCTCGAGTCGGCGGCCGGAGCAGTTTCGGCTCGCGCGGCGCGCGCACCTACACGCCCCCGCCGGCAACCCGGACGGCCCCTGAAGCGGCGGCCCCGATCCAGCGCTCGCAGATCCCGAACCAGGGCCCGAACATGACCCGGCCCGGCACGCCGGCCCCGAACGTGGCACAGCCTCGCCGCTTCGGATTCGGCACGGGCCTGATGGCCGGCCTGTTCGGCGCGGGCCTGCTCGGCATGCTGTTCGGCCATGGCTTCTTCGGCGGTCTCGGCGGCCTTGCGTCGATCTTCGGTCTCCTGCTCCAGATCGGCCTCGTGGTCCTGCTGGTCTCCTTCGCCATGAAGTGGTTCCGCAGGCGCCAGGAGCCGGCCTATGCCGGCCCTGACCAGGGCTATGCCCGTTCCATGGGCGGCGGCTTGGGGGCCGGTTTGGGCGGCGGTCTCGGCAGTGCCCTGGGCGGCGCCCTCGGCGGTCGGCCTCAGCAGGCTCAGGCCCGTCCGGGCGTTCGCGACGAGATCGGCATCGGCGAGAGCGATTTTGCGGCCTTCGAACGCGGCCTCGTCGAGATGCAGGACGCCTATTCGCGGGAAGACGTCGCGAAGCTCTGGCAGCTCGCCACGCCCGAGATGGCCGGATACATTCAGGAGGAGCTCAACGACAACGCCGCCCGCGGCGTCGTGAACAAGCTCTCCAACGTCCGCCTCAACCAGGGCGACCTTTCGGAAGCCTGGCGTGAGGGCAGCACGGATTACGCCACCGTCGCCATGCGCTTCGGCATCACCGACGTCATGACCGACAGGGCCACAGGCCGTGTGGTGGAAGGCGATCCGAACAAGGTCGAGGAGGCGACGGAGCTCTGGACGTTCCGCCGCGATCAGGGCGGTTCCTGGAAAGTCTCGGCGATCCAGCAGGCCTAAATCCCGATCATAGGAATGCGAAAGCGGCCGGTTCTCACCGGCCGCTTTTTTGTGTCCGGAAAGATGAGACTTATTCTGCCGCCGCACGCCGGCCCGCATGGGAGCCCTCGCGGATTTCCTCGATGATCTTGCTCACGAAGGCATCGAGATCGCCCGGATTGCGGCTGGTGATGAGGCCCTGATCGGTCACGACCGTCTCGTCCCGCCATTGTCCGCCGGCGTTGATCACATCCGTCTTGATCGAATGATAGGACGTGCATTGCTTGCCCTTGATCACGCCGGCCTCGATGAGGAGCCAGGGCGCGTGACAGATGGCCGCGAGAGTTTTTCCGGAGGAGTAGAAGGCTCGGATGATCTCGAGCGCCTTCGGCTCCACGCGCAGCTTATCGGGATTGATCTGCCCACCGGGCAGAACGAGCGCATCGTAATCGGACGGGTTCACGTCTTCGAGGTCCTTGTCGACCGATACGGTCTTGCCCCAATCCGTCTTGTCCCAGCCGTAGATCTTGCCGGACTTCATGCGGGATTTCGGCGCCGCGACTTCGACCGTCGCACCGGCATCGGCGAGCTTTTCCTGCGGGACCGTGAGCTCCGATTCCTCGAAACCATCGGTCGCCATGATGAGGATCTTGGCCTGTTTAATGTCAGGCATCGCATTCTCCATTCGTTGGGGGATCTGTTTGAAAACGGATGGAGGGATAAGGGGTTCCGCTCGCGGGAACCCTGGCGGGACGGGCCTGTTGACCCAGTCACGGCTTTCGAAACAAGGAAGAAGCGATGACCAACCCAGGAGTGCCGACCAACGAACCTGCTCCCGGCGGCAACATCCCGAGCGAGGTTCCGCCGGGCACGATGCCCGACGAGGAGCCGGATATCGGCCCGACCGGGCCGCGCACGCCGTATCCCGTCAACGATCCGGGCATCACCGACCCGAAGGGCCCCGGCTCCGAACCGGATTATCTTCCCGGCAATCCGACGAATCCCGGCACGCGCTTCTGAGCCTGGACATCGGCCGCAGCATGAGCCGGCGGCCACAGGCGCGCCGGTTCAGATCTCGATGATGGCGTAAGGCTTGCCGTTCGGCTTCTCGATATGCTTGGCGACGTTGTAGACCGGCTGACCGCCGGGCGTGCGACCCTCGAAGCGGCCGCGATGAGCATGGCCATGAACGATGGCGCTGACCTTGAAGCGGTCGATGGTTTCCGCCAGCCGGGACGAACCCAGGAACGGATAGATTTCCAAAGGCTCGCTTTCGATCGTCTCCGTGATCGGCGCGTAATGGAGAATGACCATCGAACGCTTCGCGCGCACCTGCCGCATGGCGTTCTCGAGCCGCAGCGTCTCGTTCATGGTCTCGCCGACGAACTGCTTGATGGCCGGCTCGCCGAAGGAGCCGAGCATCCGACGCCCGAAGCCGCCGGCAAAGCCTTTGACGCCGACGAATCCGACACCCTCGATCTCGACGGACTGCCCGTCGAGGACCCGCATTCCGGCATCGCGGAGAATGTGCGTCACCTCCTCGTGAGCGCCGCATTCGTAATCGTGATTGCCGAGCACCCCGACCACGGGAATCGAGCAGGACTTGATGTCCTGCGCCAGAAGTTCGGCTTCCTTCGGCTTGCCGAGATCGGTGAGGTCACCGGCGAGCACGAGGACATCGGCCTCTCTCGAAATTTCGCCGAACAGGTCGCGGTAGGATACCCAGTTGTCTTCGCGAACATGAAGGTCGCCCATGGCCGCGACCTTCATGATTGGCTTTGGTTCGTCACTCATTCCGCCATTCACCTTCGCCGCCGACGTCGGCGAAGCCCCATTGCTTGACATCGATCTCGTAGTCGATGCGGGAGAACATCCGCCCACGGCAGACCTTCATCTGCGGCGGCGGAAGATCGAGCTGCTTGGAAAGTCTGTCGAGGAGCTCGTCCATCACCCAGCGCGGAACCTTGTCGCGCTCCGATGGGTAGATCCAGCGGAAGTTGAGAAGGTGCATGAGCAGCACCTCCCAATGCACTTCCATGTAGGCGAGCAGGGCATGCCAGTCGATCTGGTCATGCGCTTTCAGGATCGTGTGCGCCACGTCCGCGCCGTCATAGCGGTGGCGCAGCTGGATGAAGCATTTCGACCAGACGAGCTCGGTCGGCCCGACAATGCGCACCGGGTTGCCGAAGACTTCGATCTGGCGCGCGCGCTCGAACCACTGGTCGCCGATCGGCATGGTGCCGTTCGACGAGGCGAAGATCACGTCGAAGAAGTACTGGCCCTTGAACACCTTGCCGAGCCAGCGGTCGTCCTCGATCTCGACGGAATAGCCGATGCTCTTGAAATGCGACAGGACGCGGGTGTAGTCGCCGGCCTTGCAGAAGATGTCGAGGTCCTTGGTCGGCCGCGTGATCCCCGTATAGGCCGACAGGGCATAAGTGCCGGCGAGCAGGAAGGGCAGGCCGAGATTGTTCAACTCGCGGAGTGCCTCCGCATAGAAGGCTTCGGATTCTGGGTATTTGAGGGTCGGCTCCGCTTTGGCGTCCATGAGAGGGACGCCATGGTGGATACCTGAAACGAGATCTGGATCGTGAACTGCCATGGCCTTGTCCAAGCGCGGCCGAGAATGCCCCGCGTTCGACAACAGAATGGCCGTAATGAAGTTCCGCGCCGGCCGAGCTAAGGGCCCGAGGGACTGCTCAGGTGCGGATCAAGCTTTCTTGAGCGTCGAGCTGCGCCGCTGCTCGAGCGTTGAGCCGGTCCTTCTTCGCCGGAAAAGGCCTTAATGATCCCCGTGCGAGACCCGAACGTCGCGCGGGCTGTTGAGGATCTCGAGCAGGCTTTGGGCGATGTGACGGGCTTCGTCATCCTTCAGACGCAAAAGGAAGGGCGGCATCATGCCGGCCTGAAGGGCCACGACGGCCATGCCGTGCTCGTCCATGCCGACATCGATGGTCTGGGACGTCACGTCGACCAGTTCCTCCGGCGTGTCGTCGCCGCCTTCCTCGGTGGATTCGCCGATGGCGGAGAGCAGCTGGCTCACGGCCCTGACGAGCGAGCGGGCGGCATGGGGATCCATGACCACGGCGGTCGATTGCTCGCCCTTCTGGAATGCCAGCTGAATGTTGTCGCCTTCGAGCGTGACCGAAATACCTGCCATATGTGTCCTCGTCTTTCCCATCTCCCATATGGGGAGCACCTGTGCCGGGGGAAAGGCTAAGGGCCTTCGTACGACGGATGCGCCTCGCCCCCAAGGGGAGAAGCGCATCCTGGTAAACCGGGCAGGGGCGGTCAGATCCCGCTTTCCGAGGAGCCGCCGGGCCGCCGCCGGGTCGGTGCGGCCCTGCCGGCGCCCGAGGTCTCCACCAAGCCGGTGCTCCCCGCGCCCGCAGCGCCCGCGCCGGACATCATGGAGCCGGCGATGCCCGCATCCGCCGGCTGCTGGACCCGAAGGTTGTTCTGCACGTGAGTGACGCCGGAGACGGACTCGGCCAGATCCTCCGCGTGCCGCTTCTCGAAGCGGCTGTTCACGGTGCCGGTGAGCGTGACCTCGCGGTTCTCCACCCGCACCTCGATCTCCGACGCGTCGATATGGGGATCCTCCGTGAGGCGGTCGTTCACGTCTTCCGTAATGCGGGCATCGGAACGCTGATAGCCCTTCGGCCCACGACCGCGATGCATTCCGGCCTCGCGCATGTCCCGCTCGCGGCGGCGTTCCGCGTCCTCGTCGCCGAACCAGGAGCGGACCTCGTCGCCCGCTCGCTCGAAGAAGCCGCGATCCTCGTTGTAGTCGCGCGAGCCGCGTCCGAAGCTCTCCGAACCGGAACGGTTCCGGCCGTACCGGTCCTGCCCGAACTGATCCGGGTCGCTGCGGCGGTCGGAGCCGAAGACGGGCCGCTCATAGCCTCCGCGATCCTCGCCGACCACGTCGCGCCAGTCGAGGGACGAGCCGCCGCTGCCGTAGCCGGCCGAGTCCCCATAGTCGCGCTCGCGGACCTCGCGCTCGAGGCGCCAGCCTTCATCTTCGCCCCAGCGGGATCCCCGCTCGTATCCTGCGCGCCGGTTGCCGAAACCCCGGCGCGCGATGTAGCCGTCGTCCTCGCGGTCACGCCAGTCGAAATCCTGATTGCCGTAGCGGCGTTCATTGGCCATGGAAGCGCTCCTCGTCATCATGGATCGGGGCCACCCGGAGGGGCCGTCGCGCAACCAACGTGAAGGCCGGGCGAGTGTTCCTGGGCGGGAACGCCGGGGCAGCCGAGGTTTTTTCCACGGCCGTGCTTGAACGGTCGGACCGCAACCCGCATTGACCGGAACAGGATTTTCAGGAGTGTCGAGGTGCATGATGGCGGATCTGTCCGGGTTGAGCGACGAGGCGCTGGCGGTCTTCGCCTTCGCGGCCTATCACGAGCTGTCGAGCGGCCAGCGGGTCCGCAGCGTGGTCCAGAAGGACGGCGTCGGCCACAGGGCCAGCGACGCCGCTGTGGACGAACTCGACGGACGGGGCCTGGTCAAAGCCGACGGGCATGAGATCTCCTTCACCCCGGCCGGCGAGGAGGCCTTGCAGCATATCGTTTCCGGGATCCGCCAGGGCGGTCGAAAGGCCTGATTTTCCAGGTCGGGCCGGTTTATCCCTTAAGGGGACATTGCCTTGTAATTGCCCCAACCGTGCCTTAGGTACAGCCTCATCGACATTTGGCCGGACGACTGGGCTTCCCGCTTTGGCACTGCCGGGCGCACGTTCCTTCTCTCTACCATCTATCGACTAACGGGTGACTGGCCTTTGGCCCACATCCACGTGCAAACGACAGTGAAAGGAATTCCCATGGAACAGGGAACCGTGAAGTGGTACAATGAAACCAAGGGTTATGGTTTCATCCAGCCCGACAACGGCGGCAAGGACGTGTTCGTTCATGCGACCGCTCTCGAGCGGGCCGGCATGCGCGGCTTGCGCGAAGGCCAGAAGATCTCTTACGAGCTTCAGACCGACCAGCGCACCGGCCGCCAGTCTGCAGTGAACCTGCAGAACGCGTAAGGTTTAATGCCGGAGGACGTGCCCCGCACGTCCTCTTGCAGATAGCCGTTCCGGTTCAGGGGCGGCTTTTTTGTTGTTGGAAAGGCTTTGCATGGCAAAGGAAGAACTGATTACCTTCGAAGGGCTTGTGACCGAGATCCTGCCCGACGCACGCTACCGCGTGCAGCTCGACAACGGGCACGAGGTCATCGCCTATACGGCTGGCAAGATGAAGAAGAACCGCATCAAGACCCTCGCCGGAGACCGCGTGACCGTCGAGATGTCGCCCTACGACCTGGAAAAGGGCAGGCTTATCTTCCGTCACAAGGATTCGGGTGCCTCTTCCGGTCCGCGTCCGCCGCAGCGCGGCAACCAGCAGTTCCGGCGCCGCTAAAACGACAGGCGCTCCCGGAGGTGCGCCTGTCGGTGGTAAGCTCTTGGCCTGCCTTGAGGCCCGTCACGCGACCGCGTGCATCACCGAGAGGGTGACGCGGTCCGGGCCGAGATCCTCCTCCATGTCGGTGAAGTGCATCAGCTCGGCGAGGCGGTTGCGGGCGCGGTTGACGCGGCTCTTGATGGTGCCGACCGCGCAGCCGCAGATCTCCGCCGCCTGCTCGTAGGAGAAGCCCGAGGCGCCGACCAGCAGCAGCGCCTCGCGCTGGTCGTGGGGCAGGCGGGCGAGCGCCTTCTGCAGATCCTCGAAATCGAGATGGGGCATCTGGTCCGGCTGGACCGAGAGCGCGGCCGCGTATTTGCCATCCGCATCCTCGACCTCGCGGCGGCGCTTGCGGTATTCGGAATGGAACAGGTTGCGCAGGATGGTGAAGAGCCAGGCCTGCATGTTCGTGCCCGGCTGGAAGCGGTCGATGTTGGCGATCGCCCGCATCAGGGTTTCCTGCACGAGGTCGTCGGCGCGGTCCACGTTGTTCGTGAGCGAGATGGCGAAGGCGCGAAGATTCGGCGTCGCCTTGAGCATGGTGTCGCGCAAATCGATGTCGATACTCATGATTGCTGCTTCTCTCCCTTCACGCCGTCGAGCCGGTTGATGATCTCGATGAAACGGTCTGGCACCGGCTGTTCGCCCAGCGCCAGGGCGTCGTAGAACTGGCGCAGACGCTGGCCGATCTGGGCCTGAACGGAGCGGCTGAGGGCAGGGGAATCGGATGTGTTGAGGCCAGGAACGGGCTCTGGATCGTCGCGGTGCATCACTTTCGGATTCTTCTTCTGCATTGAGTTGTCCTGGTCATCGAGAAGAGCGATCTCCCGCAGGGCCGCGCTGACGGCGGCACCCTTATCGCCGAGGAAGTAACGTCAAGCCGCTCTGATCGTTCCGCGTCCCGGCCTGCCCTTCGGGACTCATCCACAGGCAAAGGCGCGGGAACTTTTTCGCTTACGGTCAAGTTTCCATGAGCGACCGCCGCATCCTCGCGGCGAAAATTTGTGGAGGGAGTATTTCCATGGCACTCAGCACCATTCTGCTCATTCTGATCATCCTGCTGCTCATCGGCGCGGTGCCCGCCTGGCCGTACAGCCGCGGCTGGGGTTACGGCCCGAGCGGCCTTCTCGGCGTGGTCCTGCTCATCCTCATCATCCTGCTGCTGATGGGCCGGATCTAGGGTTAGGCAGGGGCCTGCCCCCCGGCCGACGAGAAGAGACCCTGCGGCGAAGGCCGCAGGGTTTCCTGCGGATGCTGGAATCCGCTCATATGTAGTGATATAGCGGGACAAAAGAATAGGCCCCGCTTGCTGATACGGTTCACCACGCTCAGCCCGCTTTCCTGGATCGCCTCGTCCCTGCATGCCGTAGGGTCTGTCGGCGTGGCGATGCTCGTCCGCTATGCGCTCGATCCCCTGCTGGGCGACGAGCTGCCCTATATCACCCTCTACCCGGCGGTGCTGTTCACGGCCATCGCGGCGGGCGGCTGGGCCGGGATGGGGGCGCTGCTGCTGGGAGCGGCGGCGACCTTCGGGTTCCTCTCCGTCAGCCATGGCCCGGCGCCGTTCTCCGCCCAGACCCTGACGGGGCTCGCCATTTACCTGTTCGGCGGCGCCTTCTCGGTCGTGGCGGCCGCGTCCCTGCGCAGCGCGGCGGCCCGGCTCGAGGTCGCTCAGGAGCGGCTGCTGGCGACGCTCGAGGCGTCCGGAGCCGGGACATGGCGCTGGGATTTCCGCGCCAACGCGATCGACTGGGACCCGGCCCTCGTGCGCCTCTTCGGCCTCGATCCGGCGGAGGCGCCGCGCCAGCGCGGGGATTTCCGCCGCTATGTGCACCCGGACGATCACGAGCATATCGGCCGCGCCATCGACGGGGCGATCGAGAGCGGAGGCACGGTCGATTACGAGTTCCGGGCCATCCTGGCCGACGGTTCCCTGCGCTGGATGTATACCCGCAGCCGCCTGCTGCGGGATACCAAGGGCGGACCGGCCCTCATGGTCGGCGCCTGCCTGGACATTACCGAGCGGAAGCGGGCCCAGGAGCGGCAGATGCTCCTGGTGCAGGAGCTGAACCACCGGGTGAAGAACACCCTCTCGGTCGTGCAGTCGCTGGCGCTCCATACGCGCCGCGGCAGCCGCGACCTCGACGGCTTTCAGGAAACCTTCCAGGCGCGCCTCATGGCTCTGTCGGCCACGCACAACGTCCTGACGCGCGAATTGTGGGAGAGCGCCTCGCTCGAGGATATCCTTCATGCGGAGATGATCCCCTATGGCGGGCTCGACAAGGGCCGCGTGACGGTGGCGGGCGAGCCGATCCGCCTGAAGCCGCAGCAGGCCCTCGGGTTCGGCCTCGCGCTGCACGAGCTGGCCACCAATGCGGCGAAGTACGGCGCGCTCTCGGTGCCGCACGGACGGCTCGACATTTCCTGGCGGGCCGAAATAGACGAGACCGGGCAGAGGCGCCTCGCGGTCGATTGGGTCGAGCAGGGCGGCCCCCCGGTCGAGCCCCCGCAGCGTCTCGGCTTCGGCTCGCGCCTCATCGAGCGCAGCATCCGCGACGAGCTCGGCGGCCTCCTGGACATGCGCTTCCAGCCCGAAGGCCTGCGCTGCTCGCTGAACCTGCCCTTGTAACGACGAGCCGGGAGGCCGGGGACCCGCCGGGGCAGGGCGCCTCCCGCTCGCTCCGGATCCCCCCGCGAGACGCGGCCGCGGCTCTCCGCGGCATCCGGCCGACCGATCGTTTCCCTCTTCGTCATGGTTTTCCCGGACGGGATCCGGTGAAGCGCCACGCCTTTCCCCGGACCTGATCAGGTCCGGGGAGGTGATGACTTAAGAGGAGCCGGCAGCGCATGTCCGGCCGGACACTCCGGATGAGGTGGGCGGACTACGAGCCGGCTTCGGACGCGCGATGCGACCGCCTGCGCGGCCGGCGTCGCATCAGCGCCGGATCCATGACGGTTCGCGCATGGCCCGCTGGCGCTGGTCCCGCCAGAAGGCGCGGTACTCGTCCAGTTCGTAGAGCAGCGCATCGGCGAAGAGGTGGCGCCGCTGCAGGTAGCAGGGCGGCCCGAAGCCGCCCTGGCAGCTTTCGTTCTTCTGGCAGGCGCGCCGGCGGCAGATGCGGTGCATCAGGAACACGTCGGACAGGCGGCGCAGGGTGTCGTCGAAATCGGGCATGGTGAACAGGGGAATATCGTCGTCGTCGATCATGATGGGTTTCCCGGGCGATGGTGATGAAAATCAATGGGATGAAAGAGCCATGGGTTTTCGCGCCCGGGGCCGGTCGGCCCCGGGGCTGAAGGTCAGTCGAGGGAGGGTGCGGTGTGTCGCCCGGCTCGCTGTGAGAGTGAGAGTGGAAGAGCCGGACGGCGCCTCGCACGCGGTTCTTTTCAGGTGGACCAGCTGGGGAGCGCCCAAGGTCGACCTCCCGCGACCACAGGTGTGCGAGACCTGCGGCGGGACCGCCTCCCGCCCCGCACTGGCTGACGCCTCGCGAGCGCGCCCCTCGGCGGGCGGGAATGCGAACGATATAGCCGAGCTTGTCCGCCCTGTCAAGAACAAAGTGAGAACATGCCATCCGCCCGACGATCCCTCCTCGCGTCATGACCGGGCTTGGCCCGGCCGCCTGCGTCTTCAACTTGCTTCAAGACGTGGGGGCCGCAACACGGGCGGCCGTGACGGGGTGAGTGTCATCCCCGGCGAGCCGAAGGCGAGGGAAGCGGATCCATGGCGTTGCGCCTGAACGTGGATTCCCTTCCCGTCCGCTGACGCTCCGGCCGGGAATGACAGCGATGGCGCTGCAATTAATCCAAATGGCCGGATCACGTCCGGGGACGGCCATGACGTAGCGGAGCCAGGACCCGGAGTGCGTCAGGCCCGCCGGAGCGACCGGAGCCGTCGCAACCGCTCAAGGACCGGGCCTTGCATGAGCGCCCGAACGCGCGCCCCTAGAGCTCGTTCCATGCAATAGAACGAGCTCTCGTGTTTGCTTTGCCGCATTTTTTGACGGTGAACCGGATCCACTTCACCGAAAAATGCTCTAGCCCGGCACGGCGTCCTGCGGCTTGCCGGCCCCGTTCAGCAGCTCATAGACCCGCAGCCAGAAGCGGACCGCCTCCGGGTTCATGTCCCGTTCCTCCAGAAAAGCCCGCAACAGCACCTCGGCCCCGGCCCCCTCACCATAGCAATCCGCCATGACCCGCCCCGCCTGCGTCGGATCGAGCCGACGCCAGAGAGAGGTTTTGTGGGAGCGCTTCCAGGAAACGGGCATACGAATAGTCCCAAATGAGAATTGAGACTGCCCAATCGATGATTTTCAATGATATTCCAAAATAGAATATCGGAATTAAGCTATATCATCCAGTATATCAGTCGCTCTGAGGGGTGAAGCGAAATTAGCTGTTTTGGCTAATATTCCATTTTGGGATTTTATCGAGGGGATTTTATTGCGCTGGCCATCGATTCGATGGGCGGAGATGATGGATAAGTCGCTCTATACAGGACGGAGCAAGCGTTTCTGCGAGCTGTTGATCGCCGCGCGCAAGACAGCAGGCTTGACCCAGACCGAACTCGCCAAACGCATCGGCGTCGATCAGGTCTTTATCAGCAAATACGAGAACGGTGATCGTCGGTTGGATGTGTTGGAGTTTCTGACGATTGCGGAGGCATCAAATATCAATCCTGCCTCGGTAATGCAGGCTTTGAAGTCCATCTCTTGAACGTTCGTAGGCCACACTTTAACATGAGAATTATGTTTATTGTGCCGTACTACAGCATTCCAGCTTTGTGTATAATGGAATATCCGGCAAAAAGGTATTGCTAAAGCCGGATGTACGTGGCTCTACTGCGTCTTGAGAGCCGCTTCTAAGCGCCTCTGAAGGGTTCTGGAGGCAGCGATGGCACTCTCAAGCGAGATGAGAAAGTTACAGAATAAGTGGCGGACAGGTTCCGGCTGGCCAAAAAGACTAGAATGGCTGGAGATAAACGGAATACGTGGGTGGACCGGTCAGCGCGTAGATCTTCAGTTTCCAATTGTTGCGCTAGTGGGAGAGAATGGATCAGGTAAGAGCACTGTTCTACAATCTGCAGCAGCCGTATATCGGTCGCCAGCGAAGGATTTGTATGCCTCTGATTTCTTCCCTGATACGCCATTTGAGGTCATAACAGGCGCTAATATTCGCTTTTCCTACCGAGAAGGTGCCAATTCTCAAACTAAAACTGTGCGAAAGCCTTCGGACCGCTGGCGGGGCAATCCTGATCGGCCTGAGCGGACAGTTGAATATGTTGATCTGCGTCGGATTCAGCCGGTTGGTGCAAGAGTTGGATACGCAAAATTGCTGAAGGCCGGAGTTGGAGAAGGAGCTCATATGCCTTTCGATCAAGAAAAGCTGGAGCGCCTTAGCCAGATTATTGGTAAGAGTTATTCAAGCGCTGGCTTATCAGTTACCGACGCTGATCCACGTCGTCCAATCCCTGTCCTTCAAACGTCTAAAGTTCGATATTCAGGTTTCCACCAAGGTGCCGGTGAGATCGCGGCGGCGGAATTGCTAGCTGTGGACTATCCTAAATATGGACTTCTTCTTATCGACGAGATCGAGACCTCTATGCATCCTAGGGCTCAAAGGCGGCTTATGCGGGATTTGGCGAGGGTCGCGCGGGAACGGGAACTTCAAATAGTCCTCACAACTCATTCGCCCTACGTTCTTGACGAGCTTCCTTCTGAGGCTCGCATATATCTGATGCAAGGTGCGTCTGGGAGGAGCGTTGTTAGCGGTGTAAGTCCTGAATTTGCAATGACTCGCATGGATGAGGAGCAGCATCCTGAGTGTGATGTCTACGTAGAAGATCCTAGATCTGCTACAGTTATAGCAGAAATATTGGTTAACCTAGACCGGGATTTATTATCTAGGTTGAAGTTGATTCCTTATGGTGCTGCCTCAGTAGGTATGGCTCTTGGTCAGATGGCGTATCAGAAAAGATTTCCCCGCCCTTCCGTAGTTTTCCTTGATGGTGATCAAGCTCCATCATTGGGATGCATAATTTTACCAGGTGAGGATGCTCCTGAAAGGGTAATATTTGAAGGATTGAGTAGCAAAGAGTGGCCTGAAGTAGCCCAAAGAATTGGGCGTAGTGCGTCCGAAACAATTGATGCTCTTTCCCGAGCTATGTCCCTTTCAAACCATAAAGAATGGGTCCGCGATGCGGCTGACCGACTTATCGTTGGCGGAGATATCTTATGGCAGGCACTTGCTGCCGCATGGTCCAAAAACTGCACAACTCAGTCAATGCGCGAGATTGTCGGGCAGCCCATCCGTGATGCTCTTGATACGAAAGATTAGTCGCTAAGACTAACTAATCAATTCCGTACGTCGTCAATGCAATTTAGGCTGTCGCTCGGGACCAGTGTTCTTGCCAGAGCGATGCCCTCTTGCCGCCTAGCTCTAAGGTGCCATCACCATGCCTCTTTCCATCCAGGCGGGGCTCTGGGGCCTGCTCAGCGGGTCGGCCTTGGTGCTGGGGGCGCTCATCGGGACGTTCGCAAAGCTGCCGCAGCGGGCCATCGCGGCCGTGATGGCGTTCGGGGCTGGGGTGCTGATCTCGGCCCTGTCCTTCGACCTCATGGACTAGGCCTATCGCACGGGCGGCATCGTCTCCACGTCACTGGGCTTTCTCGCGGGAGCGGCGGTCTATACGGGGGCGAATATCGTCGTGTCGCGCCGGGGCGCCAGGCACCGCAAGCGCTCCGGCTATGCGCAGGATGCCCGGCAGGCCGGGAGCGGCGAAGAGGGGAGCGGGCTCGCCATCGCGCTCGGCGCGCTCCTCGACGGCATTCCGGAATCCATCGTCATCGGCGTGAGCCTTCTCGCGGGCGAGGGGGTGAGTCTGGTGGCCGTCGCGGCGGGGGTTTTCTCCCACCTGCCGGGAGGGCTCTCCCGCGCGGCCGGGGTGCGCCGGGCTGGGCGCGCCATGGCGGATATCTTCGGCATCTGGGTCGGCCTTGCGGTGGCTTCCGGGGGCGCGGCGCGCATCGGCTACGCGGGCTTTTCCGGGACCGGCCCCGCCCCCATCGCGGTCGTGACCGCCGTCGCCGCCGGGGCGATCCTCGCCATGCTCGCCGACACCATGGTGCCGGAGGCCTTCGAGACCGCCCACGAATATGCCGGGCTCATCACCGTCGCGGGTTTCCTCGCCGCCTTCACCCTGTCGCGGGTTCTGGGGGCCTAAAGCATCGAACGCAAAAGTGGGAATCGGTTTTGCGTGAAAAGATGCGAAAAACAAATGATGAGAGCATCGTCCGGAAAAGGGGACCCGGTTTTCCTGACGATGCTCTGATCGAGGGACGAAGCATCGTCATCCCCGGCCTCGTGCCGGGGATCCACGCCTTCGATGCGGCTGAGATTGGGAATGCGTGGATGGCCGGAACACGTCCGGCCATGACGTCGAGGGTATCCGGTCAGGGCGCCGGGTGCATCACCCCACAAACCGCCGCCCGTATTCCTCCTTCAACCTCTCCCAGCTCTCCCAGAAAGGCTCCGGGGTCTCGCCGGAGACGCGGGCGGCCAGGATGTCGAGGTGGGTGTGCCAGCCGGCGCTGATGTTGAGCAGGGTCGCGCGGTCGGTGACGCGGTGGTGGGTGACGGTGAGCAGCACGTCGGCGCCCTGCGGCTCCAGGGTGAAGGTGACGTCGCCGGTCGAGCCCCAGGCGATGGAGAGCCGGTGGGGCGGGTCGAGCTCGGTGATCCGGCTCGTCATCCGTTGCTCCTCGGGAAAGCCGTGCGGACGCCGGGTGGGGAGATCGGACAGGCCGTCGTTGCGCCAGACGAGTTCAAGCGGCGCCCCGAGCGTGAGGTCCATGTCGCCCGCCGCGAGCCATCGGGCGCGCAGGTCGCTCTGCGTGAGATAGGCCCAGATGCGTTCGACGGGGCCGGGCAGGAGGCGCTGGATCGTGAGCGTGGCGGGCTCGGTGAGCGCGCCATAGGCGTCCAGGGTGGCAAGATCGGTCATGCTTCGTCTCCTTCTTCGGCAGGGGGTGGGGATTTCCCGGCATCCTCCTCGCGGAGGAGCCGCTCCAGCACATCCAGACGCTCGGTCCAGAAGTGTTCGTAGACACCGAGCCACTGGTGGGCGCTCGCCAGCGGCCCGGGATCGAGGCGGCAGACATGGGTGCGGCCGCGGATCTCGCGCCGCAGAAGGCCCGCATGCTCCAGCACCTTGATGTGCTTCGAGGCGGCCGCCAGCGAGATCGCGAAGGGTTCGGCCAGCTGGCTCACCGTGCGCTCGCCGCCGCCGAGATCGCTCAGCATCCGGCGCCGGGTGGAATCGGCGAGAGCGTGGAAGACCGTGTCGAGAGGGGATGTCTGTAATTCAACCATGTGGTTGAATATGCGCCCGTGCTTCGGAACAGTCAACCGATTGGTTTAATATTTTTTCGACAGGGTGGGTGTCCGCGCCCATGGGCCCGACGCATGCGGTGCAAAGGCTCCCGTTCCGCGCAGGGCAGAGGGGCCAAAGCATCGGGCGCAAAAGTGGGAACCGGTTTTGCGTGGAGAGATGCGCAGGATCAAACGCATCGGGCGCAAAAGTGGGAACCGGTTTTGCGTGGGGAGATGCGCAAGCTCAAACGCATCGGGCGCAAAAGGGGGAACCGGTTTTGCCACCCTCCTTCATGCTTCGCGCAAGGGGAGGGGCACGTCCGGCCGGGCTCCCGGATCACGGCTCTCGCCGCATCCGGGAGGGCGGTCGAACGGGGTAGGTCAGCTCTTCGCGGTGGTGTCGCTCTTCTCGCCCTTGGCGCTCTTGGCCTTGCTCGTCCTGCTCTTGCTGTGGTCGCTGGAGCGGTGGACGTACTTGACCTTCTTGGGCTCGTCCCGGGCACCCTGCTCGGCGCCGGTTTCCTCGCCCACGAGGCGTGCGGGCAGGAAGTGCCGGGCGGCCTCCGTCACCACGCCGGCGACGGCGCCGGCCGCGGTCTGGGTCAGGTCGGCGCCCTGGGCGCCGGCATGGGCCGCGGCGGATCCCGCCTTCTTCGCCGTGCGGGTCTTGGTGAGGGCGGCGGCGGCCGCGCCCGCGGCGGCGATCAGGGCATCGGCCAGGATTTCGCGGCCGAGATCCGTGTTGATGAGGTCCATGAGGCCGGACTTCTTCGCCGTCTTCGCCAGCTTCGTGCCGGCGCCTTTCTTCGCTTTCGTACCGGACTTCTTATCCTTGTCCTTGGCCTTCGCCATGTTCGTCTCCTGATGGTCAAGCTTCCGGAACAACCCCTATGGAACCACAGGGGTTCCAAAAGGCCAAGCTCATCCGAAATGGCGCGCCAGGACCTCGCGGACCGCCTTGACGAGATCGGCCTCGGGCACGGAGAACTGCGCCGGACGGGCGGCCTTCCACTCCTCGTTGGACGCGATGGCCCCGGCCGCCTTGGCGCCTTCGATCAGGTCCTTGATCTCGACCTCGCCGCGCTCGCGCTCGTTGGAACCCTGGATCACCACGCAGGGGCTCTGGCGCCGGTCGGCATATTTCATCTGCGCCTTCATGCCCGAGGAGCCGAGATAGAGCTCGGCCCGGATCCCCGCCTGGCGCAGGGTCGAGACCATGCGCTGGTAGGCGGCGACCTGGTCCTTGTCCATGACGAGCACGACTACGGGCCCGGGCTTCTCGGCCCCGGACACGATGGGGCTCTTGATCCTCTGCAGCGCCGACAGCAGGCGCGAGACGCCGATGGAGAAGCCGGTCGCCGGGACGGGCTCGGAGCGGAACCGCCCCACGAGGCCGTCATAGCGCCCGCCGCCGCCGACGGAGCCGAAGCGCACCGGGCGCCCGTCCTCGTCCTGCACCTGGAAGGTCAGCTCGGCCTCGTAGACCGGGCCAGTATAGTATTCGAGGCCGCGCACGACGGAGGGATCGATGGTGACGCGGTCCTCGTAGCCGGAGGAGGCAACGAGGGTGGCGATCTCCGCAAGCTCGTTCGTCCCTTCGAGGCCGCGCTCCGAGGAGCCGACGACCTTGCGCAGGTTCTCGACCGTGGCCGCGTTGTCCGCGCCCTTCGCGGCCGTGAAGGCGAGCACGCGCTGGATGGCCTCGGGCGAAAGCTCCGCGCCCTTGGTGAAATCGCCGCTTTCGTCCTTGCGGCCGGACCCGAGGAGCTGGCTCACGCCCTCGGGTCCCAGGCGGTCGAGCTTATCGATGGCGCGCAGCACGGTCAGGCGCCGGTGGGCGTGTTCGTCGCCGCCGAGGCCGATGGCCTCCAGCACCCCGTCGAGGACCTTGCGGTTGTTGACCTTGATCAGATAGTCGCCGCGCTTGAGGCCGAGCTTCTCCATCGTGTCGGCGGCCATCATGCAGATTTCCGCATCCGCCGCGACGGAGGCCGCGCCCACCGTGTCGGCGTCGAACTGCATGAACTGGCGGAAGCGGCCGGGGCCCGGCTTCTCGTTGCGGAACACCCAGCCGACGCGATAGCTGCGATAGGGCTTGGGCAGAGCGTCGAAGTTCTCGGCCACGTAGCGGGCCAGCGGCGCCGTCAGGTCGTAGCGCAGCGACAGCCATTGCTCATCGTCGTCCTGGAACGAGAACACGCCCTCGTTCGGGCGGTCCTGGTCGGGCAGGAACTTGCCCAGCGAATCCGTGTATTCGACGAAGGGCGTCTCGACACCCTCGAAGCCGTAGAGCTCGTAGGAATCGCGGATGGCCGCGAGCATGCGCTCGGTCGCGGCGAGGTCTGCGGGATTGCGGTCGGCAAAGCCGCGCGGCGCGCGGGCCTTGATCTTGTCGGCCTTGGACATGGTTTTTACAGCAGCCGTTGAATTGGGAAAAACGTGCTGCGGTCCTACTCCCTGCGGCCGGGAGGGGCAAGAGATGTTGCATTTATCGCAACATCACCGGTCATCACCGGCCTTGTGCCGGTGATCTCGATGGCTTGAAGCGCCGCGCTCTCCGGAAGCGAGATGGCCGGCACAAGGCCGGCCATGACGTGGGAGCGTGAGGGTTGGGCCTTACGCCACCGCCTTGATCACCTTGGTGAGCTTGTCGACGATCTCGCCGATCTGCTCCTCGGTGATGATGAGGGGCGGGGAGAGGGCGATGGTGTCGCCGGTGATGCGCATCATCAGGCCGTATTCCTGGAAGGCGCGGTCCATGGCCTCGAAGGCGCGCTTGCCGACCGCGTCGGGGCGCGAGGCGAGGTCGATGGCGCCCACGAGCCCGATGGTGCGGATATCGAGAACGTTCGGCAGGTCCTTCAGCGAATGGATCGCATCGGCCCAGACCGGCTCGAGGGCCCGGGCGCGTTCGAACAGCTTCTCGTCCCGGTAGACGTCCTGGGTGGCGAGCGCGGCCGCGCAGGCGAGCGGGTGGCCGGAATAGGTGTAGCCGTGGAACAGCTCGATCACGTGCTCGGGGCCGTTCATGAAGGTGTCGTAGAGGCCCTCGCGCACCAGCACGCCGCCCATGGGGACGGTGCCGGAATTCACGCCCTTGGCGAAGGTGATCATGTCCGGGATCACGCCGTAGCGCTCGGCCGCGAAGGCGGTGCCGAGGCGGCCGAAGCCCGAGATCACCTCGTCGAAGATGAGCAGGATGCCGTGCTTGTCGCAGATCTCGCGCAGGCGCTTGAGATAACCCTTGGGCGGCGGCAGCACGCCCGTGGAGCCGGCCATCGGCTCGACGATGACGGCCGCGATGGTCGACGCATCGTGAAGCGCCACGATGCGCTCCAGCTCGTCGGCCAGATGCGCGCCCCATTCGGGCTCGCCGCGGGAGAAGGCCTGCTCGGCCCGGTTATAGGTGTGGGGCAGGTGGTCGACGCCCGCCAGCAGCGAGCCGAAGAACTGGCGGTTCTTGACGATGCCGCCCACCGAGATGCCGCCGAAGCCGACGCCGTGATAGCCGCGCTCGCGGCCGATGAGCCGCGTCTTGCTGCCCTGGCCCTTCACGTTCCAATAGGCGAGCGCCACCTTGAGCGCCGTGTCGACCGCCTCGGAGCCCGAGTTGCAGAAGAACACGTGGTTGAGGTCGCCCGGCGCGAGCTGGGCGAGACGGGACGCGAGAGTGAAGCCGCCCGCATGGCCGAACTGGAAGGCGGGCGAATAGTCGAGCTCCTGCGCCTGGGCCTGGATGGCGGCCGTGATCTCGTCCCGGTTATGGCCGGCGTTGCAGCACCAGAGACCGGCGGCGCCGTCGATCACCTCCCGGCCGTCGGGGGTGTAATAATACATGCCCTTGGCGCGGGCGATCATCCGGGGGCGCTGCTTGAACGAGCGGTTGGCCGTGAACGGAAGCCACCAGGCATCCAGATCGTTGGGTGCAATGAGGTCGTTGGCGGCTCTGGATGTCTGTGCGGTCATCATGGTCCCCGAGGGTGGCTGGTCGGCGGGAGCCTATCAGCCGTTTCGGGGCGTCGCAAAAGGAACTTTCGGCAGAGCCATGAGCCGGGCGCAAGGCTCCTCTCATCCGGTCATGGCGCGGGCCTCGTAGCCGGCCGCGTCGAGGGCGCGCGCGACTTCCACGCTCTGCGCCCTGGTCGTCACATGCACGCGGCCATGATCGAGGTCCACCTCAACCATGGCACCCGGATCGAGGCGCTGGATGGCCTTGGTCACCGACGTGACACATCCCTGGCAGGTCATTCCGTCGACCTGCATCAGCAGGTCCTTGCGAGGTTCTTCCCGGGGTTCTTCCATCGTCGATGCCTTTCCATTCCGCTGCGGAATCCAGCGGATTCCATGGGCGGGAAACGCGCGATTGCGAAATAATGTCCATTTCGGGAAGACGAATCTTGCCCCGCGAGTCGCGCTGATTCATTGTCTGTTAACACACTGATTCGCGCACATTCGCCGAGCCAGGGGAGCGGGGGCACCCATGGTGACGAACATAAAGAACATTTCTGTCCTGCGGGACAGGAAAACGACGATGCTTGCCTTCACGCCGGCCTTTCTGATGGCCGTCGCCTCGGCCTATGTGCCGATGGAGGCAGGGATCATCCTGCCGGTTTTCGGTTTCCTGATCATGGCCGTCTTTTTCGGCCTCGTGGTCCTGTGGTGGCACGCCGAGACTGATCGGCAGGCAAGGGCCGTGCAGCCTGCGGCATACGAGCAGGCGGAGCCGGCACGGGCCGCACCGCTCGTCCTGCGTCCGCCCGTGCGTGCCGACAGCCCGGTCTCCGTCCTGCGCGAGCTGGCGATGTCCGCCGGCGCGCAGGTCTACGGCGCCGATCCAGGCCCGGGGCGGTCGGAACAGGTGAAGGCCGCGCATTTCCCGGAACCGTCCCTGCTGCCTTCCATGCGCAGGCCCTCGACCGAGGAGATCGACCGCGTGCGGCAGGTCAATCAGGCCTTCGAGGCCGACCGGATCGAGCTGCACCTGCAGCCCGTGGTGTCGTTGCCGCAGCAGAAGATCCGCTTCTACGAGGCGCTGGCCCGGCTGCGCCTGCCCGACGGAACCCTTCTGCGCCCGGCCGAGTTCCTGCCGATCGTCGAGGCGTCCGGCCACGCGTCGGATTTCGACCGCCGGGTGCTGGTGCGCACCAGGGCCGTCGCCCGCCATCTGGTCGCCCGGGGCAGCGAGGCCATCGTCGGCGTGAATCTCACGGCTCATTCCATCGCCGAGCCCGGCTTCCTGTGGTCGCTGGCCCGCCTGTTCGATGCCAGTCCCGATCTTCTCGGCAAGATCGTCCTGGAAATGTCCCAGCAAAGCTGGCGCTGTCTCGATGCGGATCACCGGGCGGCGCTCGCCGCCCTGCGCGAGCGAGGCGTGCCGTTCTCCCTCGACCGCGCCGCCGATCTCCGGTTCGATCCGGCGCGGCTGGCCGATCTCGGCATCCGGTTCATGAAGCTGCCGGCGGACCTCATGATCGAGGCCGCCGAGCGGGCCGACGGGCGCTATGCGGGACCGGAACCCGACGTGCGCGATTTCGCCCCGGCCCTGCGCCGCCAGGGCATCCTGCTCATCGCCGACCGGGTGGAGGAGGACGGCATGGTGCCGATACTCTGCGATCTCGGCGTGCCGCTGGCGCAAGGCTTCGCCTTCGCGGCTCCACGCCCGGTCAAGCCGGAGATCGCCGCCGAGCAGCCGGTTCGCCAATCCCCCGTCCCTGAGAATACGCCAAGCCTTCTGCGGCATGTCGGTTGACGGGCGGCGCGAGGCGTGAACGCCTCGATGATCCGGCTCTGCCGGATTGACTTGACTTGCGCATCGTTTGGCGGGGAAAACCGGGCCACTTTTCACACAGGTGGCCCGTTCGGGCCGCCGACGCGGCCCTGCGGGTCCGCACGATACGCTAGTGAGATCCCATGACCGCTTTGACCCGTCCCGCTCACGTCGAGGGCCTGCAATCCCTCGCCGATCGATACGATCTCGTTCTCTGCGACGTCTGGGGCGTGCTGCATAACGGCATCAAAGCCTATGAGGCGGCGAGCGATGCGCTGACGCGGTTTCGGGCCGGGGGAGGGCGGGTCGTTCTCGTGTCGAACGCGCCGCGTCCCGGCGCCTCCGTGGGAACCCAGCTCGACGGATTCGGCGTGCCGCGCACGGCCTACGATGCCATCGTGACCTCCGGCGACCTGACGCGGCTTGCCATCGAGGAGCGCATCGACAGGATCGTCCACCATATCGGCCCGCCCCGCGACATGCCGATCTATGACGGCCTCGATGTCCGCTTCGGCTCCGTCGACGAGGCCGATTACGTGGTCTGCTCCGGCTTCGACAACGACGAGGAGGAGACGGTCGAGGATTACCGGCCCACGCTCGAAGCCATGCTCCGGCGCGACCTGCTGATGGTCTGCGCCAACCCCGATCTCATCGTCGAGCGCGGCCACATGATCCTGCCCTGCGCCGGAACCATCGCGCTCGCCTACGAGGAGATGGGCGGCAAGGTCTTCTATGCGGGCAAGCCCCATGGCCCCGTCTACGACCGGGCGCTCTCCGTCGCAGCCGGACTGAACGGTCGGGCCGTTTCGAAGGACAGGGTTCTGGCCGTCGGCGATGCGATCCGCACCGATATCGCCGGGGCCGTGGGCTACGGCATCGACTCGCTGATGATCGCCCGTGGCATCCATGCGGAGGAGCTGGGCCTCCACAAGGGCGACCTGGTCTCCGATCACGTGCAGGATTGGGTGGACCGGCAGCCCGTCCGGCCGACCGCCTTCACGGAAGTGCTGTCCTGGTGAGGTCGGTCTGGTCCATCTCCACGTCATCACCGGCCTCGTGCCGCGGGTCGTTGTCATCCCCGGCGCACGAAGTGCGGGAAGGGGATCCATGATCACGCGCAGAGCCATGGATTCCCTTCCCCTCCGCTACGCTCTGGCCGGGATGACACCGAGGGGGCTCGCCGAAGCGACTTCCCTTGACCCGAGGGCCGGTTTTCGACAGGGTCCGCCCGCACCGATATCCGCACAGATGAGCTCCGAGATTTCTCCTCCGATGTCCCCTTCTTTCGTGGTTTGCCGCGACGGCGAGTCCGTACCCGAGAGCCTCAAGGGTGCGGTGGCAGCCATCGGCAATTTCGACGGGGTGCACCGGGGGCACCAATATCTCCTCAGCATGGCCTTGAACTCCGGAAAACCGGCGGCGGCCCTGACGTTCGAGCCGCATCCACGCACCTTCTTCCAGCCCGACAGGCCCCTGTTCCGGCTCACCCCCGAACCCGTGAAGCTCAAGATCCTCGCCCGCCTCGGCCTCGACGGCGTCTTCCAGCGGCGCTTCGGCGGGAACCTCGCGGCCCTGACGGCGGCGGGCTTCGTGGACCTGCTGGCGAACGATCTGCAGCTCTCGGGTGTGGTGATCGGCCACGATTTTCATTTCGGCCGTGGGCGGGAAGGCAATCCGGCGCGCATGGCGGAGCTTTGCCGGGAACGGGGGCTCGAATGCCTGATCGCCCCGGCGGTCGTGGAAGGGACGGAGCCCGTTTCATCCAGCGCCATCCGGGCCGCGTTGGAAGCTGGCGACATCGCCACGGCCAACCGGCTGCTCGGCTATCGCTGGTTCGTGCAGGCGGAGGTGCGCCACGGCGACAAGCGCGGCCGGGTGCTCGGCTATCCCACGGCCAATATGCGCCTTCCCGACGATTGCCGTCTCCGGCATGGCATCTACGCGGTTCGGGCCATAGTGGCGGGTCGGCCGGTCGACGGAGTCGCCAGCTTCGGCCGCCGTCCGACCTTCGACAACGGCGCTCCGCTGCTCGAAGTGCATCTTTTCGACTTTTCCGGCGACCTCTACGGACAGGTTTTGGACGTGGAGTTCGTCGGCTGGATCCGCGGCGAGGAGCGCTTCGACGGGATCGACGCGCTGATCGCCCAGATGGACCGCGACTCGGCCGAGGCGAAGCGGATGCTCGCCGAGGACAAGACGGTTTCGATGATCGGTTGAGCCAACCGTGTCATCCCCGGCGGCCGAAAGGCCGGGAAGGGGATCCATGGCGCGGAGCGTACGGGTGGATTCCCTTCCCCTCCGCTGCGCTCCGGCCGGGAATGACAAATGGACCCGGAAGTCGTCCCTCACATCGCCGGCTTCAGCGCCCGCGCCGCCATCGGGTAGCCGCCCATGGCGCCGTCGACGAAATGGATGTGGTCGCTGCGGGTGGCGGAGGGGACGAAGCAGGTCATGAGGGCCGCGTCCTGCCGGTGCAGGCCGTAACGGGCGATGCCTGTCCGCTGCGCCTCGGCCAGTAGTGTTTCCAGCCGGTCGGCCAGGGCGGGGGTGCAGTCGAGGGTCATGCGCAGGCCGTCGTCGAACTTGCGGAAATCCGTGTTCTCGACGAGCTGGTGCCGGTAGCGGTTCGGATCGAACCCGCCGACCTTCAGTCCGAACCGGAGGATCAGGAAGGCAGCCAGACGAAGACCCGCGAGCTTCGCCAGGGTGACGAGACCCGCCACACTCTTCCGGACGGTCTTCGCTTCGAGATCGAAACCCTTGAAAGGCGTGGACAGGGCAGGGCCGCCTTCCGGCACCGGCCGTCCGGCCTCCTGGCCCTCGGCGAGCGACAGGACCTGACTGACGAGGGTGTTGAAAGCTTCCGTGTCCGCATCGGAGCCGGTGAGCAGGATCAGGGACAGGATGATGCCGCGCTCCGGCCTGATCTCGTCGAAGCGGCAGGTCAGTCCGGTGAGGTCGGGCAGGGTTCCGGGTCGGGCCGGGGGAATGGCGAAGGCGCCTTCCTTCATCCGCCGCTCCGCATAGGCGAGGCCGCCGCCGGAGAACATGGCATAGGAGACGTCCGGAGACGCCGCGAACCGGGCGATCCGCACGTCGTGGCCTTCGGCGCGGATCGCGGAGACCGGAACGAGCGCGATGCGCAGCTCGAAGCCGAAGGAATCCCGCACCCAGGCGGCCACGGTGGACAGAACCTCGCGGGCCAGATCGGATTGCGCGTCGGGTAGCGCGAAACTTGCGCCGTCGCCGCTGAACACGAAGGGAAACGCGCTCGTGCCGAGCTTGTTGGAGATCGCCGCGATCACGGCGGCCGCGGCCGTGTTGACCTCCTTGTAGCGCCCGGCCTCGACCGCGGAGGTCGAGCGCACGATGTCGCTGAGGCCCAGCACCCAATCGTCCGGGGCGGGCATGTAGAGCCTAGGGTCGGTCAATTGGGAGAAATGGTCGAAGACGGGCAGGCGGGCATAGAAGTCCGATCCTGCCCGGCTTCCCGTCTCATGTGCGGCGGCGCCCATGAGCCGTCAGCCCACGGTTTCTCCCTCCGGGGCGCCCCGGCCCAGCTCGTCCGGCAGCGGATCGCCCTCGGCGACGAAGCGCATGGAGACCGAGTTCATGCAGTAGCGCTCGCCGGTCGGGGGCGGGCCGTCGTTGAACACGTGGCCGAGATGGCCCTCGCAGCGGGCGCAGCGGATCTCGGTGCGGACCATGCCGTAGCTGGTGTCGCGCACGAAGGCGATGTGGTCCCGGTCGATGGGGTCGAAGAAGCTCGGCCAGCCGGTGCCGGATTCGAACTTGGTGCCGGCATTGAACAGGGGCAGGCCGCAGAGGCGGCAGCAATAGGTGCCCTTCTCCTTGGCCTCGTTGAAGATGCCGCAGAAGGGCCGCTCCGTGCCGTGCTCGAGCAGGACCCGGCGCTCCTCGTCGTCGAGATTGGCCACGAGGGCGTGCATCTGCTCGGGGCTGGGCGGGGTGAGGTCGAAGCCAGCTTTCGAGCGCCGTTCGGCCGAAATGGTCGAGTCTGCCATGGTCAATCCTTCCTGCCCGTCGTTTGCTGGGGTGACTATAGGGCTGGTTCCGGTCCTTAAATAGGGAGCCGCCCCGGCAATCACCACGCTTTATTATCCGGCCCGGCGCTGCTAAAAGGCTCGGCATGTCCATGGTTTCTCAGGCTCTGCATGCGGCCCGCATCGGCGAGGCGCGAATTATCGGCCCGGCTTTCGCATGATGTGCGAAGGTCCGGGATCCTAGCCGTTCGCCCCAAGAGAAGCCCGATGCGCCTGCCTGATCGCAGGCCACACAAGACCGATTGACCGTCATGACCGATAAGCCCGAGAGCGCCGCCCGCGACTATTCCGAGACCCTGTTCCTGCCCCAGACCGAGTTCCCCATGCGGGCCGGCCTGCCGCAGCGCGAGCCGCAGTTCCTGCAGCGCTGGAACGAGAACCGGCTCTACGAGCGCCTGCGCGAAGCCCAGAAGGGCCGGCCGCGCTTCGTTCTCCACGATGGCCCTCCCTACGCCAACGGCAACATCCATATCGGCCACGCGCTCAACAAGATCCTGAAGGACATGGTGGTCCGCTCGCAGGGCATGCTGGGCTTCGACTCCAACTACGTGCCCGGCTGGGACTGCCACGGCCTGCCGATCGAGTGGAAGATCGAGGAGGAATATCGCGCCAAGGGCAAGAACAAGGACGATGTGGACATCGTCGAGTTCCGGCGCGAGTGCCGGGCCTTCGCCGAGAAATGGATCGACGTGCAGCGCGAGGAATTCAAGCGCCTCGGCGTCGAGGGCGACTGGACGAACCCGTACCAGACCATGAGCTACGACGCGGAAGCGCAGATCGCCCGCGAGATCATGAAGTTCGCCGTGAGCGACCAGCTCTATCGCGGCTCCAAGCCCGTCATGTGGTCCTCCGTCGAGAAGACCGCACTCGCCGAGGCCGAGGTCGAGTACCACGAAAAAACCTCCACGACGATCTGGGTGAAGTTCAGGATCACCAACACGCTCGACGGCGATCTCGACGGCGCGTCGGTGGTCATCTGGACGACGACTCCCTGGACGATCCCGGCCAACCGCGCCATCGCCTATGGCGAGACCATCGCCTATGGCATCTACGAGGTCACCGAGGCGGCGGACGATAATTGGGCCAAGGTCGGCGACCGTCTCGTCATCGCCGACAAGCTCGCGGCGGACGTGTTCGCGGCCGCGCGCGTCGCCGGGTACGAGCGCGTGAAGGACGTGCTGCCGGTGATGATCGAGCGCTGTGCGCATCCGTTCCGCGGGCTCGAGGGCGCGCACGGCTACTGGGATTTCGGCGTGCCGGTGCTGCCGGCCGATTACGTCACCGACGATGCGGGCACGGGCTTCGTGCACACGGCTCCCGGCCACGGCGCGGACGACTACAACACCTATGTGAAGCACCGCGACGTGTTCGCCGCCTGCGGCACGAAGGAAGTCCCGCACACGGTCTCGCCGGATTCGTCCTATTTCCCAGACGTGCCGTTCTTCGCCGGCGAGCGCATCTACGATGACAAGGGCAAGGATGCGGGCGCCAACGAGGCGGTGATCAAGAAGCTCGTCGAGGTCGGCGCGCTCATCGCGCGCGGGCGCCTCAAGCACCAGTACCCCCATTCCTGGCGCTCGAAAGGTCCGCTGATCTTCCGCAACACGCCGCAATGGTTCATCTCCATGGACAAGCCGCTCGACGATAAGGGCGATACGCTCCGTCAGCGCGCGCTCCACGGCATCAAGACCGTCGAATGGGTGCCGGAATCGGGCGAGAACCGCATCACCGGCATGATCGAGAACCGTCCCGACTGGGTGGTCTCGCGTCAGCGCGCCTGGGGCGTGCCGATCGCGGTGTTCGTGAAGAAGGGCACCAACGAGATCCTCAAGGACGAGCGCGTGAACGCCGCCATCGCGGATGCTTTCGAGAAGGAAGGCGCCGACGCATGGTACGCAGATGACGGCTCGCGCTTCCTGAAGGCCGGCGGTTACGACCTCGCCGATTTCGACAAGGTCAACGACATCCTCGACGTGTGGTTCGATTCCGGTTGCACGCATGCTTTCGCATTGGAGAAGCGCGAGGACCTGAAGGTCACGCGCAAGGTGGATGGCGGCCCCGATCAGGTCATGTATCTGGAAGGCTCCGACCAGCATCGCGGCTGGTTCCACTCGTCGCTGCTCGAAAGCTGCGGCACGCGCGGCCGCGCGCCCTACGACATCGTCCTGACCCACGGCTTCGTCCTCGACGAGAAGGGGCAGAAGATGTCGAAGTCCCTCGGCAACGTGGTGGCGCCGCAGAAAGTGATCCAGGATTCCGGCGCCGACATCCTGCGCCTGTGGGTCGCGGCGTCCGACTACTCGGACGATCTGCGCATCGGTCCGGAGATCCTGAAGACCTTCGTCGAGACTTATCGCAAGCTGCGCAACACGATCCGCTGGATGCTGGGGTCGCTTGCGCATTTCCACGAGGCCGACAAGGTCGCCGTAAGCGACATGCCGGAGCTGGAACGCTTCGTGCTGCACCGCCTCGCCGAGCTCGACGGCGAGATGCGCGAAGCCTACGCGACGTTCGACTACAAGCGGGTGATCGCGCTCCTGAACTCGTTCATGACCACGGATCTGTCGGCCTTCTATTTCGACGTCCGCAAGGACTCGCTCTATTGCGATCCGATCTCGAGCCAAGTTCGCAAGAGCGCCCTGACGGTGATCGACCAGACCTTCCGCTGCGTGGCGACCTGGATCGCTCCGATCCTCGCCTTCACGGCGGAGGAGGCCTGGCTCGCCCGTTATCCGCAGGCCGAGTCGGTGCATCTCGAAACCTTCCCGCAGGTGCCGGCGGAATGGCGCGACGATGCGCTTGCCGAGCGTTGGGCGAAGGTCCGCCGCGTGCGCCGCGTCGTCACCGGCGCGCTGGAGATCGAGCGCGCGCAGAAGCGCATCGGCGCAAGCCTCGAGGCGGCGCCCGTCGTGCATATTGCCGATGACGGCCTGCTCAAGGCCGTTCAGGGGCTCGACCTCGCCGAGATCTGCATCACGTCCGGCATCCAGGTGGTGCAGGGCGACGGCCCGGCCGGGGCTTTCCGTCTCGACGACGTGAAGGGTGTCGCGGTCGTGCCGGCTCTCGCGCAAGGCCGCAAATGCGCCCGTTCGTGGAAGGTGACGCCGGATGTGGGCGCCGATCCCGATTACCCGGACGTGACGCCCCGCGACGCGGCGGCCCTGCGCGAATGGGACCAGCTGAAGGCGGCCGCCGAATGAGCAATCCAGAGGATACCGGCGCTCCGCTCACTGACGCGGGAACGACGTCCCGACCCGGTTCTCCGCGTCCGCGCGCGGCGAGCAAGCCGCGCTCCCGGAAGGGAGCGGGCAGGGGCCGGGCGGCAGTCCAAAGGGGATTGTCCGTCGCGGCGATCCTCGGCTTCTCGATCGCGCTGATCACGTTCGTCCTCGACCAGGCGACGAAGCTCTACACGTTCTATGTCTACGATCTTCCAGTGAAGGAGCCGGTCGAGCTGACCTCCTTCGTGAACCTGATCGTGGTCTGGAACCGGGGCATCTCCTACGGCCTGTTCCAGCAGAGCACCGACCTTGGCCGCTGGGGGCTGATCGTCATCTCCATCCTGGCCGCCATCGGCCTGTCCTTCTGGATCCGCCGGACCAATGCCAAGCTCCTGGCGGCCTCCCTCGGCCTGATCGTGGGCGGGGCGGTCGGGAATGTCATCGACCGTCTCTGGTTCGGGGCCGTGTTCGATTTCATCCAGATCCACTTCGGGTCGTGGTCCTGGTACGTGTTCAACGTGGCCGACGCGGCCATCGTTGCGGGGGTGGTCGGTTTGCTTTATGACTCCTTCGTCCTGGAGGGGCGGCGGGCGAAATAATGATATTTTATCGCGCCCGCTGCCATATGTTCGCCAGAATGAGCGATCAGGCCTTCCGGCCACAATGAGAAACGAATGGTGGGTGCCATGAAGGGAATGAAAGTCATCGGCCGTGCGGGGGCCTTGGCGCTGCTGATCGCCGCCACCGGCGCGTCGGCCGAAGAAGGCGAGGCGATGAAGAGCATCCTCGGCGCCATCGGCATCATTCCCAAGGAGAAGGCGCCCATCGTGTATAACGAGCGCGCTCCGCTCGTGTTGCCGCCCAAGATGGACCTGCCGGCCCCGGCCCCGGGCGGCGGCGCCGAGGCGCGCAACGGCAACTGGCCCAAGGATCCGGACGTGGCGGCCCGCCGCAAGGCCGCGGCCGAGGCCCGTACGCCCTATACCAGCTCCGACTACTACAAGAACACGGAAGGCAAGCGCCTCTCGATCGAAGAGATGCGCGCCGGCCGCAATCCCAATGCCTCGACCGTCCAGCAGGGGCCGGTCGGCCGCCAGGCCGACATCAGCCGCATGACCCCCGACGAGCTGCGGGCCTTCACCAAGGACGAGAAGCCGGAGCTGCAGGGCAACGGCATCGACCGCCGCTATCTCAGCGATCCTCCGGGCGACCTGCTCAGGGCCCAGGGCGGCGGCAAGATCAAGGCCTCCGCGGACCCCATCGTGTCGGGCGATCCCGACAGCCCATCGGCCTATCTCCGCCAGCGGCAGAGCAGGCAGTAAGCTTTGTCTTTCCCCACTTTCTTCAGGCGAACGGGTTCACCCGCTTCGCCTGAAAACGTTATGGGGCCGTGAAAAGCCAAGCCTTCGTCCGACGACATCGGGCAAACAATGCCGCACAGGAAAGATTTGCGGCTTCGCTTGCATAGCCTCCTAATTCGACTATCCCCTAGGAAACACCCTGCGAAACGATTTGATGTCGCCAAGGTTGGAACATTATGGACACTGCCTCTAAGCCACTTCTTCGCGCCGATGCCGCCTCCTTCGGGCGGATGGAAGGCAGCGGTCCTGACCTGTCTTCCTTCACGCTCGACAACGGTCTCGATGTCGTGGTCATTCCGGATCGCCGCGTTCCCGTCGTCACGCACATGATCTGGTACCGCAACGGTTCGGCCGACGATCCGCTCGGACAATCGGGCATCGCGCACTTCCTCGAACACCTGATGTTCAAAGGCACGGAGAGGCATCCGGCCGGTGAGTTCTCGAAAGTGGTCTCGGGCCTCGGGGGCCAGGAGAATGCGTTCACGTCGTTCGACTACACGGCCTATTTCCAACGCGTCGCCCGCGAGAACCTCAAGACCATGATGGAATTCGAGGCGGATCGCATGACGAACCTCCTCCTGGAGGAATCCGTCATCGGTCCCGAGCGCGACGTGGTCCTGGAAGAGCGCCGCATGCGCGTCGAGACCGATCCCTCGGCACAGCTCTCGGAAGCGATGGCGGCTTCGCTCTTCGTGCATCATCCCTATGGCATTCCGATCATCGGCTGGATGCACGAGATCGAGACGCTCGATCGCGATCACGCGCTCGATTATTATCGTCGCTTCTACACGCCCGAGAACGGCATCCTTGTCGTTGCCGGCGACGTGAGCGAGGACGAGGTACGTCGCCTGGCCGATGCCACCTACGGGCGGATCACGCCGCAGGGCAAGCGCCCGGTGCGCCTGCGTCCTCGCGAGCCCGAGCCCGTGGCGGCGCGTCACATCACCGTGGCCGATCCGAAGGTCGAGCAGCCGACCCTGCAGCGGCTCTATCTCGTGCCGTCCTGCCGCACGGCTTCGCAGCGCGATTGCTATTCGCTCGAACTGCTCGCCGAAGTGATCGGCGGCGGTCCGACCTCGTATCTCTACCGCAAGCTCGTGATGGAGCGCGGGATCGCGGTGAATGCGGGCGCCTGGTACATGTCTTCCGCCATGGAGGACACGCGCTTCTGCGTCTATGCCGTTCCGGCCGAAGGCGTGTCGCTGCAGGCGCTGGAAGAAGCTGTCGACCAGGTGCTCAAGACGATCCCCGGCGAGGCCTTGGATGCGGATTCCATCGAGCGCGCCAAGACGCGTCTCGTGGCCGAGACGATCTATTCCACGGACAGCCAATCCTCCCTCGCCCGCATCTACGGCTCGGCGCTCGCCATCGGCGAGACCATCGAGGAAGTGCGCCGCTGGCCGGTCGAGATCGAGGCCGTCATGAAGGACGATCTCGCCTCCGCGGCCGAGCGTTATCTCATCCCCCGCCGTTCCGTCACGGGCTATCTGCAGAAGTCGGCCTCCTGAAGTCCGCCTGCGCAAGAATCGAGGTAATCATGACAGCTTCTGTCGAAACCATGTCCTCGTCGCCGACCACGGTGAAGGCTCTGACCTCCGCCAAGGGCGTCGAGGCTTGGCACGTCGAATCCGACGTCGTGCCGCTGATCGCCGTTTCCTTCATCTTCGAAGGCGGCTCGGCGCACGATCCCGCGGACAAGCCCGGCGTGGCGCAGATGCTGGCTCGCCTGCTCGACGAAGGCGCGGGCGAATACGATTCCGATGCGTTCCAGGAGCGACTCGCGGCGCACGCCATCGAGCTGTCCTTCAACGCGGGCAACGATGCGCTCGGCGGCTCGCTCAAGACGCTGGTGAAGCATGCGGACGAGGCCTTCGAGCTCTTGCGCCTCGCGCTCGCCGAGCCGCGCTTCGACCAGGATGCCATCGAGCGCGTGCGGGCCCAGACCATCGCGGGCCTCAAGTACCAGCAGAACGATCCCGGCGTCATGGCGACCCGCCGTTTCTTCGAGGAGGGCTTCGCTGGCCATCCCTATGGTCGCCCGACCTCCGGCACACCCGAGAGCGTGGCGGCGATCACGCGGGACGATCTCATCGCCATGCACCGGTCGATCATCGCGCGCGGACGCGTGAAGGTCGCGGTCGTCGGCGCGATCGGCGGCGACAATCTTTCGGTTCTGCTCGACAAGGTGTTCGGCTCCCTGCCTGAGGCAAAGCCGCTCGGCATCATCGAACCCGCTTCGCTGCAGAAGCTGGGATCGCGCATCGTGGTCGATCTCGACGTTCCGCAATCCGTGATCCGTTTCGGCATGAACGGCATCACCTGGCGCGACCCGGGCTTCATTCCGGCTTACGTTCTCAATCATATCCTGGGCGGCGGCGCCTTCACGTCGCGCCTGTTCCAGGAGGTGCGCGAGAAGCGCGGTCTCGCCTACAGCGTCGGCACGTCGCTCGTGAGCTACCGCTCGGCGAGCATGACCTGGGGCTACACCGCGACCAAGAACGAGCGCGTGGTCGAGGCGCTCGACGTCATCGCCGACGAGATGGCGAAGCTGACGAGCGAGGGCCCGTCCGACGAGGAACTGCAGAAGGCCAAGGACTACCTCATCGGCTCCTATGCCCTCGGCTTCGACACCTCGACCAAGATCGCCCACACTCTGGCGCAGATCGCCTTCGAGGGACTCGGCATCGACTACATCGCCCGCCGCAACGGCCTTGTCGGAGCCGTGACGCAATCCGACATCCGCGCGGCCGCCGAACGCATCTTCGGCGACGGCCGGATGTTCACGGTGATCGCAGGCCGACCGACCGGGGTGTAGGCTTCCAGAGCAGAGACAGCCCTAGCCTCAGGGCCGTCTCTGCCCTAATCTTCCGCTCCTGCCTGAACGAGTCGGAGTACGCTTATGGCCCTGCAGCAATCGATCGATCTTGCCCTTGACGCCAATATCGGGGGAGGCGGTCTCGCGCAGGCGGCGCTCGACGACGCGCTGGGGCTCGTCGGAGAGGCCATGAAGCGGCTGGCCGAGGACGATGCTTCGGGCCGGTTGCCGCTGCTCCACATGCCGCGCACCACGGACGATCTGGCGAGCATTCGCGAAGCGGCGGCGTTCCTGCGCGACGATGCCACCGACGTGGTCGTTCTCGGCGTCGGCGGATCGAGCCTCGGCGGCCAGACCCTGGCGCAATTGAAGGATTACGCGGTGCCCGGCACCGGCCGGTTTACCGAGAGCCCGCGCATCCACTTCCTCGACAATCTCGATCCCATCACCTTCGACCGTGTCCTGCACAAGCTGCCGCTCTCCTCGACCAAGTTCGTGGCGATCTCGAAATCGGGCGGCACGGGCGAGACGCTGATGCAGACCATCGCGGTGCTCACGGCCCTGGAGAAGGCCGGCCTGCGCGCACATCCCAAGGATGTGTTCCTCGGCGTGTCCGAGCCCCGCAAGGACGGGGTCAAGAACGCCCTGCGCGATCTCCTGGAGCCCGAAGGCGTGCGCTTCCTCGATCATCACCCCGGCATCGGCGGGCGATACTCGGTCCTGACCAATGTGGGCCTTCTGCCCGCCGCTGCGCTCGGCCTCGACATCGAGGCCATCCGCCGCGGCGCTGCCGATGCCTATGAGCCCTTCCGCAACGGCGCGGCCGCCAAGGATGCACCCGCCGCCCTGGGAGCCGCCCTGAACGTCGCGGCGGCGAAAGCCGGCAAGGGCATCGCGGTCACCATGGCCTATGCGGACCGGCTGGAGCGCTTCACCCGCTGGTGGGTTCAGCTCTGGGCCGAGAGCGTGGGCAAGGACGGCAAGGGCACGCAGCCCGTCGCGGCCATCGGTCCCGTGGACCAGCACAGCCAGCAGCAGCTTTATCTCGCGGGCCCCAACGACAAGCTCTTCACCGTGCTGACCACCGGCGTCGCCGGCAAGGGCCCGGTGATGAACGAGGCGCTGGCCAAGCGCGCCGGCCAGGCGGCCTTCGCGGGCAAGACCATCGGCGACCTCGTGGCCGCCCAGGGTCGCGCCATGGCGGATACCTTCGCCAAGAACAGCCGCCCGACCCGCCAGATCCACGTCGAGACCCTGGACGAGCGCGCCCTGGGCGAGCTTCTCATGCACTTCATGCTGGAGACGATCCTGGCTGGCTACGCCATGGGCGTCGACCCGTTCGACCAGCCCGCCGTGGAAGAGGCGAAGATCCTGGCGAAGGAATATCTCGCGCAGGGGTGAGGGGCGGATAATCCTTACACGTCATGGCCGGGCTTGTCCCGGCCATCTCGATACGGTGAGGCTCGATGCTTCAAGTGATCGAGATCACCGGCACAAGGCCGGTGATGATACAGGCGAGCGCTTCATCCGTCACATCACCCAAACGGAGCCTGGGGAATAACGCCGCGCGTTCTGGTTTCCGTCGCCGTCAGCCCCTATGTTCTTTGTCTCGAATCCGAACGTCCGGCTCTTCGCATGCATGTCCGCCGCCTCGATCCCATCCTCGTCGACCGCATCGCCGCGGGCGAGGTCGTCGAGCGTCCGGCGGCGGCGGTCAAGGAACTGGTCGAGAACGCCGTCGACGCGGGTGCGACCTCCATCGAGATCGCCGTCGAGGCCGGTGGGCGGCGCCTGATCCGCATCGTCGACGACGGACGGGGCATGACGCCGGAGGACCTGGAACTGGCGGTCGAGCGTCACGCCACCTCCAAGCTGCCGGACGGCGATCTGTTCTCGATCAACACCCTCGGCTTTCGCGGCGAGGCCCTGCCGTCCATCGGGGCGGTCGCGCGCCTCTCCATCGTCACCCGTACGGCAGAGGCCGAGACAGGCTCGTCGCTCGTGGTCGAGGCGGGCGTGAAGGGGCCGGTGCGACCCGCGCCTGCACCGAAGGGCACCCGCGTCGAGGTGACGGACCTGTTCGCCGCCACGCCCGCGCGCCTGAAGTTCCTGAAGAGCGACCGCTCCGAAGCGCAGGCCGTCGCCGAGATCGTCAAGCGTTTGGCCATCGCGCATCCGACGATCCGGTTCACGCTTTCGGGCGAGCACATCACCGCCTTCACCTATCCGCCGGAGGAGCCAGGCGAGCACGGTTTCCTGCGTCGTCTGTCGCGGGTGCTGGGATCGGAGTTCCACGAGAACGCCATGTCCATCGGCGTCGAGCGCGAGGGCGTGCGGCTCACCGGTTTCGCGAGCCTGCCGACCTATCATCGCGGCACCGGCACGGCGATCCATTTCGTGGTCAACGGGCGGCCCGTGCGCGACAAGCTTTTGCTCGGCGCCGTGCGTGGGGCTTACGCCGACGTGATGGCCTCGGACCGGCATCCGGTGCTCGCCATCATGATCGATCTCGATCCCCGGGCGGTGGACGTCAACGTGCATCCGGCCAAGACCGAGGTGCGCTTCCGCGATCCGGCCTTCGTGCGCGGTTTCGTGGTCGGCGCGCTGAAGGAGGCGATCACCCGCTATGCCTTCCGGGCCTCGTCGACGGGCGGCGCGCGCACGCTGGAAAGCCTGCGCCCGCAAGGAGGTCTGTCGCCGCGTCCGGCCTATCCGCACCGCACCCATGCGATCCGCCCGACCAGCGCCTTCGCCCATTGGCAGGCGCCGCTCGACGAGCCGGAACGATCCTATGCGCCCGCCTCGGGGCTCTCTGAGAGGCAGGCGAACCTGCCCGATCTCGCAAGTCCGTCAGCCGACAGCCGCGCGACGCTGCACGAGGTCGAGCCGGAAACAGATGAGGCGCCGCTGGGTGCTGCCCGCGCGCAACTGCACGGCACCTATATCGTCGCGCAGACGCAGGACGGCATCGTCATCGTCGACCAGCATGCGGCCCATGAGCGCCTCGTCTACGAGCGCCTGAAACGCGAGCGGGCCGCCTCGGGCATCGCCCGGCAATTGCTGCTGATCCCCGAGGTGGTCGACCTAGACCCCGTCGATGCGGATCGCGTGCTGGCGGAGGCCTCTTCGCTCGAGAACCTGGGGCTCGTGGTCGAGCCCTTCGGCCACGGTGCGCTGCTGGTGCGCGAGGTGCCCTCGGCGCTTGCGGGCGGGCGCATCAAGGCGCTGGTGCAGGACGTGGCCGATGCGCTGGCGGAATGGGGGCAGGGGGCTTCGAGCCCGCTGGAGGAGCGTCTGGATGCCGTGCTCTCGCGCATGTCCTGCCACGGCTCCATCCGCGCCGGACGGCGCATGCGTCCCGAGGAGATGAACGCGCTGCTGCGCGAGATGGAGGCGACGCCGCTCTCCGGCCAGTGCAATCACGGCCGGCCGACCTATGTGGAATTGAAGCTGACGGATATCGAGCGGCTGTTCGGGCGGCGCTAAGTGATCAGGCCGTGGTGCGATAGAGCTTGAGGTTCTTGCGGGCCGGCTTGGATGCGAGATGAGGCGGCATGGCGGCCTGTTCGAGGCAGACCTCGAACCGCAGCGCGTCGGGGCCATCCGCGGCCGGTGCGAGATCGGCCTCCTCGGCACTGAACGCGACGCCGGCGAAATCGCCGTTGCGCCAGCACACCCGCGCGCGGCGCACCTGCAGGTCATGGGCCGCGATATACAGCTCGAAGCTTTCCGGCAGATCCATGTGCCGCTTGACCGCGATCCTGGCTCCGCCGGTGGAGATGTCCTTCACCAGGCACGAGATCATCGCCTCCGGACCCAGCATGATCTTTGCCGGGTGATGGGTGGGAAAACGCCTGTCTTTCCGACGATTGTCGATGGCAGTGACGGAATCCATGGGAGATGACCCTGGGGCAAGTGGTCGAAGAAGCTTGGCATTAACCACTTGTTAACCGACTTCTCAAGTCCCTCCGAAGGAGTATACGCCTAAAAGCTAACACCTTCCCGTGGATTACCGGGAGGGTCCCTTCCGCTCCGCCGAGGCCGCCCAGATGTTCAGGTCGCCTTCGCCGGCATAGCGGTCGATTTCGGCGAGCTCGTCCGCCGTGAAGGAGAGGTTCTTGAGCGCGCCGACGCAATCGACGACCTGTTCGGGGCGGCTCGCGCCGATGAGCGCCGAGGTGACGCGCCCGCCGCGCAGGACCCAGGCCAGGGCCATCTGGGCCAGGGTCTGGCCGCGCCGTTCGGCGATGCCGTTGAGGCCGCGGATGCGGGCGATGTTGTCCTCGTTGAGGAAGCTCGTGCGCAGGGACTTGCCCTGGGCCGCGCGGCTCTCGTCCGGAATGCCGTTGAGGTATTTCGTCGTCAGCATGCCCTGCGCCAGCGGCGAGAACACGATGGAGCCCATGCCGAGCGCGTCGAGGGTGTCGAGCAGCCCGTCCTCCTCGATCCAGCGATTGAGCATGGAATAACTCGGCTGATGGATGATGCAGGGCGTCTTCAGCTCGCGCAGGATGGCCAGCGCCTCGCGGGTGCGTTGGCTGTTGTAGGACGAGAGGCCCACATAGAGCGCCTTGCCCTGCCGCACGGCCGAATCGAGGGCCAGCATGGTTTCCTCGAGCGGCGTGTTCGGGTCGAAGCGATGGGAATAGAAAATGTCGACATAGTCGAGCCCCATGCGCTTGAGGCTCTGGTCGAGGCTCGACAGCACATATTTACGGCTTCCCCATTCCCCATAGGGCCCGGGCCACATGCGGTAGCCCGCCTTGGTGGAGATCACCAGCTCGTCGCGCAGGCCGTGGAAATCGTTGCGCAGGATCTCGCCGAACAGGGTTTCGGCCGAGCCGGGAGGGGGGCCGTAATTGTTGGCGAGATCGAAATGCGTGATGCCGAGGTCGAAGGCGGTCCGGCAGATCTCCCGTGCGGTAGCGGCCGACTTGTCCTCGCCGAAATTGTGCCAGAGCCCGAGCGAGATCGCCGGCAGGAGCAACCCGCTGCGGCCGCACCGGTTGTAGAGCATCTCGTCATAGCGGGTCTCGGCGGGCAGATAGGCCATCGAACTCTCCAGCAGGGGCATGAGGCAGAGGGTCTACATAGCGCATCGCGCGCAAAAGTGGATCCGGCTTTCGTTGATGCGGCCGTCCGACAATGTGCGGATCGGGCGGACGGGCGGCCGCGTCGCTTACCCCTTAGGGACAGAACGAAAGGGGCATCGCCCGTTTTGGCCGAACCGTGTAAGTTAAGGCCGGGGGCACGGAGGGATATCCACCATGCCCATCTTCCTGGACCGGCACGAGCTGAAGGGCCTGACCGCCGCCGACATCGCCCAGGTGCACCAGCAGGACCTGGAGGTCCAGGGGCGATACGGGGTCCGGTTCCTGACCTACTGGTTCGACGACACCCGCGGCACCGCGTTCTGCCTCATCGACGCGCCCGACATCGAGACCGCCATGCAGGTGCACGACGAGGCGCATGGGGAAATCGCCCGCGACGTGATCGCGGTCGATCTGTCGGCCGTCGAGGCCTTCCTCGGCCGAATTTCCGATCCTGAGCCGGACGCCTGCTGCTCCGGGGGCAGAGTCGATCCGGCCCTGCGCACGATCATGTTCACCGACATCGTCGACTCGACCGCCATGACGGCGCGCCTCGGCGATACGCGCGCCGTCGAGATGGTGCGGGCGCACGATGCCATGGTGCGCCGCGCCCTGCGCGATAAAGGCGGGCGCGAGGTCAAGCACACCGGAGACGGGATCATGGCCGCCTTCGACGACGCGACCGCCGCCGTGGATGCCGCCCGGGCGATCCAGCAGGCTTTCGAGGCCTTCAACCTGGCGAGCCGCGAAAAGCTGAGCGTGCGCATCGGCCTCGACGCGGGTGAGCCCGTGGCCGACCACAACGACCTGTTCGGCGCGACGGTGCAGAAGGCCGCCCGCCTGTGCCAGGGCGCCGAGCCCGACAGCATCGTGGTGTCGGAGATCATCACCACCCTGGTCGCCCCGCGCTTCTCCTTCGTGGACCTGGGAAGCCGCGTCGTGAAGGGGTTTACGCAGCCCGTGGAGGCTTTCGCGGTGAACTGGCGATGAGGGACGCTACGGTGTCATCCCCGGCGAGCGAAGCGAGGGAAGGGGATCCACGTTCAAGCGCAGGCTTGTGGGTTCCCTTCCCCTCCGCTGCGCTCCGGCCGGGAATGACACCGGTGCTTTTGTCTTCGCCGAGGTCCCCGGATCGAGTCCGGGGCGGTGATCACATGCACCCGATAAGGAAGCGCCGCTTACCGTCCCTTGCGCCCCTTGTATTTCGGCTTCTGCCCCGCGAAGCCTTGCGTGGAGCGGGCGGCCGGGCGTTCGCGGTAGTTCAGCGGGACCTCGCGGTCGGTGCCCGGGCCCATCTCGTCGAGGCCGGGCTTGCGGATGCGGGTGCCCTCGTCGGAGCGGCCCTTGCCGGTGGGACCGTAAGACTCGGAATCCTCGTCGCCTTCGCTCGCCCCATCGGGTGACGGGGGAAGCCCCTTCGGCGGCAGGTTGGCGCTGCGGCCGTATTTGCGCGAGCCGCCATACTTTCCCGCTTCCTTCTCCACGTCGCTTTGCCGCGCCATCGGGTCGTCGCTGATCGCGAGCTCCGTCGCCTGCAGGCGCTTGAGCTCGTCGCGCAGGCGCGCGGCCTCCTCGAACTCCAGGTTCGCGGCCGCTTCGCGCATGCGCTTCTCCATGTCGGCGATGACGGCCTTGAGGTTGTGGCCGACGGTCCTGTCGGCGAGACCCGTATCGACCGACACGTGATCGCGCTCGTAGACGCTCTCGAGAATGTCCGCGATGTTCTTCTTCACGCTCTGCGGCGTGATGCCGTGCTCGGCATTGTAGGCGAGCTGCTTCTCGCGGCGGCGGTTGGTCTCCGCGATCGCGCGCTCCATGGAGCCGGTGATCTTGTCGGCGTAGAGGATCGCCTTGCCTTCCACGTTACGCGCTGCACGGCCGATGGTCTGCACCAGCGACGTCTCGGAACGCAGGAAGCCCTCCTTGTCCGCATCGAGAATGGCCACGAGCGCGCATTCGGGGATGTCGAGGCCTTCACGCAGGAGGTTGATGCCGATGAGCACGTCGAAGGCGCCGAGCCGCAGGTCGCGGATGATCTCGATGCGCTCCAGAGTGTCGATGTCCGAATGCATGTAGCGCACGCGGATGCCGTTCTCGTGCATGTATTCCGTGAGGTCCTCGGCCATACGCTTGGTGAGCGTGGTCACGAGCGTGCGATACCCTTGAGCGGAGAGTTCCTTGACCTCATGCACGAGATCGTCGACCTGGCTTCGCGCAGGCCTGATCTCCACGATGGGATCGACGAGACCCGTGGGGCGGATGACCTGCTCGACGAAGATGCCGCCGGTCTGCTCCATCTCCCATTTGGCGGGCGTCGCCGACACGTGGATCGATTGCGGGCGCATGGCGTCCCATTCCTCGAAGCGCAGCGGGCGGTTGTCGAGGCATGAGGGGAGGCGGAAGCCGTATTCGGCGAGCGTCGCCTTGCGGCGGAAGTCGCCGCGATACATGCCGCCGATCTGCGGCACGGTCACGTGGCTCTCGTCGGTGAAGACGAGCGCGTTGTCGGGCAGGTACTCGAACAGGGTCGGCGGCGGCTCGCCGGGCTTGCGGCCTGTGAGGTAGCGCGAATAGTTCTCGATGCCGTTGCACACGCCGGTGGCTTCGATCATCTCCAGGTCGAACTGCGTGCGCTGCTCGAGCCGCTGCGCTTCGAGCAGGCGGCCCATGCGGGCGAGTTCCTGCAGGCGGTGCTGCAGCTCGTCCTGAATGCCTTTCACGGCCTGCTGCAGGGTCGGGCGCGGCGTCACGTAGTGCGAGTTCGCGTAGACCTTCACGAATTGCAGGTCGTTGGTCTTCTTGCCGGTGAGCGGATCGAACTCGACGATGCTCTCGATCTCGTCGCCGAACAGGCCAATGCGCCAAGCACGGTCCTCCAAGTGGGCCGGGAAGAGTTCGATGACATCGCCGCGCACGCGAAAGGTGCCGCGCGCGAAATCGCTCTGGATGCGCTTGTACTGCAGGGCCACGAGGTCGGCGATGAGCTGGCGCTGCTCGATGCGCTCGCCCACTTTCACGGAGAAGGTCATGGCCGTATAGGTCTCGACCGAGCCGATACCGTAGATGCACGACACGGACGCCACGATGATCACGTCGTCGCGCTCCAGCAGCGCGCGCGTGGCCGAGTGGCGCATGCGGTCGATCTGCTCGTTGATGGAGCTCTCCTTCTCGATGAAGGTGTCCGAGCGCGGCACATAGGCCTCGGGCTGATAATAGTCGTAGTACGAGACGAAGTACTCCACCGCGTTGTCGGGGAAGAACGACTTGAACTCGCCGTAAAGCTGCGCGGCGAGCGTCTTGTTCGGCGCGAGGATGAGGGCAGGGCGCTGCGTCTCCTCGATCACCTTGGCCATGGTGAAGGTCTTGCCCGAGCCGGTGACGCCGAGCAGCACCTGGTCGCGCTCGGCACGCCGCACGCCGTCCACAAGCTCGCGGATGGCGTTGGGCTGGTCGCCGGAGGGCGTGAAATCGGATTTAATCTTGAACGGGATGCCGCCTTCTGACTTCTCGGGGCGAGGGGGGCGGTGCGGCACCCAGGCCTTGCCGTTCTTGAAGCGCGGATCGCCTTCCGTCAGCAGCCGCGACAGCGCATCGACAGTGGCGGAGAAGCCCGAGCCGGAGCCGAGGTCGCCGAGTTCCTCGGCGACGTCCGGCCCGTCGTCCGGGCCCTTCAGGCCAAGCTTCTTGGCGAGTGCCGGATCGACATCGGTGATGTCGCCATGGATGAAGGTTTCCTGCACCCGCTCGGCAAAACCCTCGGCCGCCTCCCGCTCCCGGTTGACCGCCGGATTGAGGAGTTCCGCCAAATGGGGGGCCAGGGGCTTCAGATCAGGTTTGGACGCCTTCCCGGTGGAAAGCTTGGGCTTCTTGGGTGATTTGGCCATAGAACGAATATGGTACGAACGACCCGAGAAGGGAAGAGGATAGCTGGTTAGACGGTGGGCTTCTCCGCCTTCCTGTTCGCGCCGCGCAAGGACCTCAGAAGCGGCACAGCGACGAAGTGGACGAGGGGGATCAGGATGGCGCCGATGAGGAGCCCGACGAGGCCGGAGGCGGCGGCCGAGACCAGCCATTCTACCGCGCCACTGATGCTCGGGACCGCGTGTCCCGCCGCCGCGGCGATCTCGTGGATGACGTGGCCGAGGCCGGCGAAGCCGTAGCCTTCGAGGCCGTGGATGATGATGCCGCCGCCGACCCAGACCATCGCGGCCGTGCCCACGATGGCGAGGGTCTGGAGCAGGCCGGGCATGGCCTTCACGAGGCCGCGGCCGAAGGTCTTGGTGAGCGGCGCCAGCAGGCGGTCCGTGTGCAGGGGAGCGCTCTCGGGCGCGCGCCGCAGCAGGCTGGAGACCGGCCGGGGAGCGCGGGCGAGCGCCACGCCGACGTCGTCCGCCTTCACGATCAAGGCGACGCCGCCATAGACCAGGGCCGTGATGCCGATTCCCACGATGGCGAGCACCGCGGCCTGCATCCAGGTCGATCCCACCGGGATGCTGGCCAGCGTGATCGCCATGATCTCGGCCGAGAGGATGAAGTCGGTCTTGATGGCGCTGCTGACCTTCTCGTCCTCGACGTTCCCCTCGATCTGGGTGGCCCGCTCATGCTCGTGGGCCCCATGGGGAAACAGCGCCCCGAACACCTTTTCCGAACCCTCGTAGCAGAGATAGGCGCCGCCGATCATGAGCAGCGGCGTGATGGCCCAAGGGGCGAAGAAGCTGAGAAGGAGGGCGGCCGGCAGGAGGTAGATCAGCTTGTTCTTGAGAGAGCCGAGGGCGATCTTGCCGACGATCGGCAGCTCCCTGGCGGCCGAGAAGCCCGTCACGTAGCGCGGCGTCACGGCGGCGTCGTCGATCACCACGCCGGCCGCCTTCGCGCCGGCCTTGGCCGCCTGGGCGGTCACATCGTCGAGCGAGGCCGCCGCGACCTTGGCGATGGCCGCGATGTCGTCCAGCAAGGCGATCAGCCCGATGCTCATGAAGGCTCCTGTCGAAATCGGTCAAACGGCGCGGTGGCGTGATGCGGAACAGCTATCGTGCGGTTTCGGTCTCGACAACGTTTGACATGCGGGTTGGGTGCAAAACGGCATCCCCTTGGTGCGGTTCACCGATCGTCATGCGCCCGTCATATGCCGGGCGCATGACGATCCGGCTAACCTTGACCGTCTCGTGGGGATCCCATGCACCGTTCCTTCATCGCCGGCTCCCTTGCCGTCGCGCTCCTCTCCGGCACGGCGCTCAGCGCCTCCGCGGCCGAGTATTTCGACCGAATCGCCAGCTTCCCCATCACCGCGAACGTGCCGAAGGATGCGGACCAGAAGGCCGAGACCGTGGCCGAAATCATCTCCGTCAGCGAGGACGGCAAGCTGCTGGTCTACACGGACAGCCCGCGCAAGGCGCTGGGCTTCATCGACATCACCGATCCGGCGTCTCCCAAGGCCGGCGGTTCGCTCGCGCTGGGCGGCGAACCCACCTCCGTGAAGGTCGTGGGCGGCAAGGCCTATGTGGCCGTCAATACCTCAGAGAGCTTCACCAATCCGAGCGGAAAGCTCGTCGCCGTGGACCTTGCGGATCGCAAGATCTCGTCCGAGTGCACCCTGCCGGGACAGCCCGATTCCGTTGCCGCCAAGGCGGGCATCCTCGCCATCGCCATCGAGAACGAGCGCAACGAAGAGGTCAACGACGGCGCGCTTCCGCAACTGCCCGCCGGCGCCCTGGTGGTCGCTTCCCTGAACGGCGATCAGGTCGATTGCGCGGCTCTTAAGACCGTGAACATGACGGGCCTGGCGGAGGTCGCGGGCGAGGATCCGGAGCCGGAATTCGTGGACGTGTCCGATGAGGGCAAGGTCGTCGTGACCCTGCAGGAGAACAACCACGTCGCCATCGTCGACGGCAGGACCGGTACCGTCGAGGCGCATTTCTCCGCGGGCAGCGTCGACCTCAAGAACATCGACACCAAGAAGGACGGCAGGATCGATCTCTCCGGCTCCATGGAGAAGGTCGCCCGCGAGCCGGATGCGGTGCGCTGGATCGATGCCGACCGTTTCGTGACCGCCAATGAGGGTGACTGGAAGGGCGGTTCGCGCGGCTTCACCATCTTCAACAAGAATGGCAGCATCGCCTACGAATCCGGCGCGAGCCTGGAGCACGAGATCGTCTCTCTCGGTCACTATCCCGACAAGCGCAACAAGAAGGGCGTCGAGATCGAAGGCGTGGAGACGGGCCGCTTCGGCAACGACAATCTCATCTTCGTCGGTTCCGAACGTGGGTCGGTCGTCGCGGTCTACCGCGACACGGGCGCCACGCCCGAATTTCTGCAGGTTCTGCCGACCGGCATCGGACCCGAAGGGCTTCTCGCTATCCCGTCGCGCAATCTCTTCGTCGCCACGAGCGAGACGGACCTGCACGGCGAGGGCGGTGCTGCCCCGCATGTCATGATCTACCAGCGTGCCGAGCGCGCGGCTCCCACCTATCCGACGATCCGCTCGGCGAAGAACGCCGACGGCCTGCCCATGGGCTGGGGCGCATTGTCGGGACTTGCCGCCGACAAGACGCAGGCCGGCAAGCTCTATGCGATCACGGACAGCTTCTACGGCGCCGCGCCGCGCATCCTCACCATCGACGCCACGAAGAAGCCCGCGCTGATCACGGCCGAGACGCTCGTGACGCGCAACGGCGCCGTCGCGGAGAAGCTCGACCTCGAAGGCATCGCCGTGGCGCAGGACGGTTTCTGGCTCGCCTCCGAGGGCAATCTGGAAAAAGGCGTCAAGAACCTGCTCATCAGGGTCGATGCCAGGGGCGCAATCCAGGAGGAAATCAACGTTCCGGCGGAGCTCGAAAAGGGTGCCAAGAATTACGGCTTCGAGGGCGTGACCGTCACCGGCTCGGGCGCAGACGAAACCGTGTGGCTCGCGGTCCAGCGCGAATGGGCGGACGACGGCAAGAACGCCGTGAAGCTTCTCGCCTACAAGCCGTCCGACAAGAGCTGGAGCGCCGTGCGCTATCCGCTCGACAGCACGGAGGCCGGCTGGATCGGCCTGTCCGAGATCACGGCGGCGGGCGACCGCGTCATCATCATCGAGCGCGACAACCAGATTGCCGAGAAGGCGAAGGTGAAGAAGCTCTATGCGGTGTCTCTCGCGGACATGAAGCCCGCGAAGATCGGTGGCGAATTGCCGCTCGTGAAGAAGACTTTGGTGCGCGATCTCCTGCCTGATCTGAAGGCGGCCAAGGGCTACGTGCTCGACAAGGTCGAAGGCTTCGCCATCGACGCGGCGGGCGATGCCTATATCGTGACCGACAACGACGGCGTCGACAATTCTTCCGGCGAGACGCTGTTCCTCAAACTCGGCAAGCTTTGAAGCCTTGCGCGGCCTTCGGGCCGTATTCGACAGCGCTCGTCAATGAGCGAAGAAACGGACCCGAACGGGCAGGCCGCGTTCGGGTCCGTTGCATCAGGAGACGGTTCAATTGTCAGGAGCTTGCCTGCACGGGGCGGGTGCCGCAGGTTGAGACGTGCAGGATACAAGAGCGGGGTCAGGCGGTGAACGCCGTCGGACCCCTCATGTAGGCTTCGACCCGGTCGATCTCGACCTGCGTTTCGTCCGGAGACGTGGAGGCTGGAGCGCCCGGTTGCGTCTCGGCCAGGGGCTGTTCTTCCGTCGGATCGGTCAGGGGGGCGAGGTCGTTCAATGCATCGTGAACACTTTGAAGCAATTCGCTCTGCCCGTCGTCGTCCGGGCTCTCAGGGGGTAGGCGCGGACTCATGACATCCTCCTTTGGGAGTAGGCAGAATTATTGGCTCGATCCATGTCCTAAATAGGGCGCCGTCGCCGGAGCGTCGATGCCGATTGCGTGATCGCGAGGGGCACCGGACCTGGTCCCGGTGACGGCTCGGCCGCGCCTCAGGCGCAGCTGCGGCCCATGGCGTTGAGGCCCTCATCCAGAAGGTCGGCGAGGTTGGGGATGCCGATGAGCCAGTCGGCCGTCGAGAGCGAACTCGCGGCCTCCCGCTCGCGGGCGAGGCGAACGGCGGCGCCCCATTCCTCGGGCTCCATGTCGCCGCGGCCGATATAAACCAGGGCGATCAGGTCGGCGCGCTCGTCGTCGTTGAGGCCCGCGATCACGTCGCGGATCTCCTCCTCCGTCGCATCGTCCGGCGAGGAGGTAAGGGCGTCGATGCTGCCGTCGTCGATAGGGTTCGAGCCCGAGGCCGGATCGGTGATGCCTTCCTTCACATCGATGGCCCTGACCCGGAGAATGAGTTCGCAAACCTTATCGAGCGCGATGTCCATAAAAACCCTCTTGGAATGTAACGCGTGGCGTCGCTGACAGGGAAACCCGGAAGAGGGCATTCGGTTCAGCTGGAGCATTGCGCGAGCCCTCTGTCGGTTCTTGGCTTTCGAGGGCGGCTCCGCGTAAACTGGGGCGAGGCTGGGATATATCATGCGCCGCTTGCTCGCTTTCTGCCTGGTTGGGCTCTCAATCGCCATCGGCCCGTTCCATGAGGCTCACGGCCAGCCGGCCCGAAGGGCGGAGGCGGGCCGATTGGCGCCGCAGCGTCCCGGGCAGACCGACATCTACATCCTGTCCTTCGGCCTCTGGGGGCCGCAGAGCGTGTTCGAGAGCGAGGCCAGGGGGGCGGCGCGAATCCTCGAAGCCCGGTTCGACGGAAAGGGGCGCTCCATCGTCCGGGTCAACACCAAGCGCCGGGCCGGTGCGACGCCCCAGACCCTGATGGCCGCCGCCGCGGCCGCCGGGCAGGCCCTCGATCCCGCCGAGGACATCGTGGTGCTCGTCCTCACCTCCCATGGCGGTCCGGAAGGCATCGGGCTGGTCGCCGGGCGGGACGCGCTCCTCGTCACGCCGGAGAATGTCCGTGAGCTGCTCGACCGGACCCGGGCGGAACACCGGGTCCTGATCGTCTCGGCCTGCTATTCGGGCATCTTTGCCCGGGAACTCGCCGATCCGCGCACCCTCGTCATCACGGCGGCGGCGGCCGACAAGCCGTCCTTCGGCTGCCGGGACGGGGCGGCCTGGACCTATTTCGGCGACGCCTTCTTCAACAAGGCCCTGAGGAGCGAGGTGCGGTTCGATACGGCCTTCGAGACCGCCCGCGGCCTCGTCACGGAGCGGGAGAAGCGGGAAGGGTTCGATCCGTCCAACCCGCAGATCGCCGGCGGCGAGCAGGTCCTGGGACGGCTGAGGGAGGCCTGCCGGGCCGTTCCCGCGCAGCAGGCCGGGCGCGCGGCGAGATCCGCAGCCTGCTGAGCCTGCGGCGTTCGGTCCCTTCGCCGTAATCCGGTTGATCGGCGTTCATTGGCTTGACAGTCCCATCAGGACGATTACGGCAGAGCGCCCCGTCCGACCTGAGCCCGCACCGGAACCTCCATGAGCCCTCACACGACACCCGTCCTGATGCTGGTCGCATCGAACGTCTTCATGACCTTCGCCTGGTACGGGCATCTCAAGTTCAAGACATCGCCCCTCTGGATCGCCGTCATGGCCAGCTGGGCCATCGCTTTCGTCGAATACTGGTTCGCCGTGCCGGCCAACCGGATCGGCTCGGCGGTCTATTCGGCGGCCGAGCTCAAGACCATGCAGGAGGTCATCACTCTCGTGGTCTTCGCGGTCTTCTCGGTGTTCTACCTGAAGGAGCCCCTCGGCTGGAACCATCTGATCGGCTTCGGCCTCATCGCCACGGGCGCGGCCTTCATCTTCCAGGCGCGCTGACCCGGCGCCGGACATGACATTCCTCGTCTATGCCGGCGCGGCGCTCGCCGAGATCGCCGGGTGCTTTTCGTTCTGGGCCTGGCTGCGGCTGGGAAAGTCGCCCCTGTGGCTCGTGCCCGGCATGGGGGCGCTCGCCCTCTTCGCCTATCTCCTGACCCTGGTCCCGGCCGATGCCGCCGGCCGGGCCTATGCGGCCTATGGCGGCGTCTACATCGTCGCCTCGATCCTGTGGCTCTGGGGTGCCGAAGGCGCGCGGCCCGACCGCTGGGACGTCGCCGGCGCGGGCATCTGCCTGGCGGGCGCGGCGCTCATCCTGTTCGGGCCGCGGGGGTGAGGGGCAATGCTCTCCATGTCATCACCGGCCTCGTGCCGGCGATCTCGCCTAACTGAGGCGCTGGGCTTCTCCATATCGGGACGGCCGGCACCGGTCCCCGGATCAAGTCCGGGGCGGCCATGACGTGGTGGAGGGAGCGTCAGGCTCTCACGTCGCCGGTTTCATGCGCAGGATGCGGCCGTTGCGGGAATCCGTCAGCAGATAGACGAGGCCGTCGGGGCCCTGGCGGACGTCGCGGATGCGCTCGCCGAGCTGCTGCAGCATGCGCTCCTCGCCGGTGACCCGGTTGCCGTCGGTTTCGAGCCGGGAGACCAGCTTGCCCGACAGGGCGCCGACGAGGATGCTGCCGCGCCAGGCCGGGAACTGGTCCCCCGTGTAGAAGGCCATGCCGGACGGCGCGATGGACGGGTCCCAGTAGAAGACCGGCTGTTCCAGGCCTTCCTTCCGGGTGCCTTCGCCGATCTTCGCGCCGGAATAATCGACCCCGTAGGAGATCACCGGCCAGCCGTAGTTCCTGCCCTTCTTCGGGATGTTCAGCTCGTCGCCGCCGCGGGCGCCGTGCTCCACGGTCCAGAGTTCGCCGGTGGCCGGGTGGAGCGCGGCCGATTGCAGATTGCGGTGGCCGAGAGACCAGATCTCGGGTCGGGCATCTTCCCGGTTTGGAAACGGGTTGCCCGAAGCCGCGCCGCCGTCGGGCTTGATATGGACGATCTTGCCGATGTGGTTGGCCGGGTTCTGCGCCTGGTCGCGCAGATCGAACCGGTCGCCGAGCGTCACGAAGAGGTTGCCGTCGCGGTCGAAGACGGGGCGCGAGCCCCAATGGTTGTTGCCCGTATGGGCCGGTTCCTGGCGGAAGATGACCCGCGTGTCTTCCAGGGCGGTCCCATCCTGGCTGAGGCGGCCACGGGCCACGGCGGTGCCGGCGCGGCCTTCTCCGCGGTCCTCCGCGAAGCTCAGGTAGACGAGGCGGCTCTGCGCGAAGTTCGGATCGAGGGCGACGTCGAGAAGGCCGCCCTGTCCCCGCGCGGCGATCCGGGGAAGGCCCTTGATCGGCTCCGAGACGGTGCCGTTGGCATCCGCGATGCGCAGGCGCCCGGGGCGTTCCGTCACCAGCATGCGGTTGTCGGGCAGGAAGGCGAGCCCCCAGGGATTCTCGAGGTCGCGGGCGAGCGTCTCGACGATCACCTCGACCTTGTCGGTGCGGAAGCGCTGGGTGTCCTGGGCCAGGGCGGAGGGAACGGCGCCGAGAGCAAGCGCGCAGGCCAGGGCAATTCGTGGGCTCAGCATCTGGGATTCTCTCCGTCGATTGTCATGCCGGAGAGCTAAACATCTGCGGCAGGCCGTCAACCGGGCCGCCGTTCACTCACGCGTTATCGCAGCGAATGGACGTGGATGGTTTTCGTGTCCCGTGCCGACAGGGTCTGGGTCGTAGCCATGACGGAGAGCGTCGCAAGGCCCAGCAGCATGACCAGGGCCAGAGAGCAGCGGCTTTCCTGGCGCGGGTCGAGGCGGTGGGCACGGGTGGAAACGCGGGTGGGGTGCCTTGGTCGGAAAGTCTTCATCGGTCCATTCCCAGCAGCCGAACAGAAGCTGCAGAAGAAAAACTTGTGCGATTCAAGAAAGTTCCCGCCTTATCCGAAAGCGCTGCTTCCGGTTTTTCGGCTAAGTGACCGTATTAACTAATTATTAACCATTGTGGCAGCGTATGCTCAAGCTTTGCGGCTGACCACGACCGAACCCGCCGAGCGCTCCGTCGGCCCGTGGTGAACCGCCTCGATATTGTTCCCGTCCGGATCGAAGGCAAAGGCGGCATAATAGCCCAGGTGATAGGACCGTTCTCCAGGCCCGCCATTGTCGCGGCCCCCATGGGCGAGCGCGGCTTCGTGGAACGCGCGAACGGCCCCCCTGTCCGGCGCCTGGAAGGCGAGATGGACCCGCGAGACCGGCCCGTCCGCCCGGTCCACCCACAGCTCGTCGCAGGCGAAATGCGTCGGGCTCTCCGAGGTGAAGTCGCGGCCGATGGCGTTCAGGACCGCCCGGTAGAACCGCCGGCTGGCCTCGAGGTCGGACACGCGCAGGTGGACGTGGTCGATGAGGCGGCCCTGGTGATACGGCATAAGAGGTTCTTTCTCCGGTTGTCCCGGGGCTGCGTGGCAGGACCCGGGATCGTATGACGAGAATGACGCCCTTTGCTGAAGACGATCCCGGATCGGCTTGCGCCGTCCGGGATGACTGCACTGGCCTCACTCGGCCTTGATGCTGGCCGCCTTGATGATCTCGGCCCAGGTCTGGATCTCCTTGGCGAGATACGGCTTGAACGCTTCCGGATCGCGCACGTTCAGGGTGAAGCCGATCTTGGTGATGCGCTCCTTCACGTCGGGCTTGTTGAGGATCGCGATGATCGTGCCGGATAGCTTGTCGAGGATCGGCTTGGGGGTGCTCACCGGGGCGAAGAAGGCGGCCCAGGATTCCGCGTCCGCATCGGTGATGCCCTGTTCGCGCAGGGTCGGCACGTCCGGGGCCTGCGGGTTGCGTTGCGGGCTCGCGATTCCGATGGCGCGCATCTGGCCGGCCTGGAACTGGGAGAGCACGCTGGGCAGGGTCGAGTTCGACACGTCGATGCGGCCCGCCATGATCTCCGTCACGAGCGGCGCGGCGCCCCGGAACGGCACGTGGGTCATCTTGATGCCCGTGCGGGTCATGAAGAGCTCGGTCGCCAGATGCGAGCCGGAGCCGACGCCGGTCGAGCCGTAATTCAGCTTGCCCGGATCCTTCTTGGCGATCTCGATCAGCTCGGGAATGGTCTTGGCCGGCAGGTCGTTCTTCACCACGAAGACGTGCTCGAAGGCGCCTGCGCCCGCGAGCGGCGCGAAGTCCTTCACCGCGTCGTAGCCCGGCTCTTTGAGCAGGAACATGTTGTTGCCGTGCGTCTGGTTGTTGCCGAACACGATGGTGTAGCCGTCGGGCTCCGCCTTGGCGACCGCGCGGGTGCCGACCGCGCCCGAGGCGCCGGCCAGGTTCTCGACGATCACGTTCTGGCCGAGATCCCTGCCCATTTCCTCCGCGACGATGCGGGCGATCACGTCGGTCGGTCCACCGGCCGGGTAGGGCACCACCATCTTGATGATGCGGTTCGGGAAGTCCTGGGCGGAGGCTGCGGTGGCGAAGAGGGCCGCGCCGGCGACGAGGCCGAGCGCGAGGCGGCGGGTGACGGATGTGGTCATCGGAAAAGGCGGCTCCTCGAAAGCCCGTTCTCGACGGGCTGCTTGTGCTTGCTGTTTCGCTTGCTTGGGCGGCTTTGCCGCATTAGGGTCCGCCGCCGTCACGGTTCCTTTCTAACGTCCCGATCGGAGGATTCCCATGGGCTTTTTGTCTGACGCCCTTTCCCGCATCAAGCCGTCTGCAACCATCGTCATCACGCAGAAAGCGCGGGATCTGAAAGCCCAGGGGCGGGACGTGATCAGCCTCTCCGTCGGCGAGCCGGATTTCGACACGCCCGACAACATCAAGGAAGCGGCCATCGCGGCCATCCGCCGTGGCGAGACCAAGTACACGCCGGTCTCCGGCATCGTGCCCCTGCGCGAGGCGATCTCCCGCAAGTTCAAGCGCGAGAACGGCCTCGACTACAAGCCCTCTCAGACCATCGTGTCCACCGGCGGCAAGCACGTGATCTACAACGCGCTGCTCGCTACCCTGAACCCGGGCGACGAGGTCATCATCCCGGCACCCTACTGGGTGTCGTACCCGGAGATGGTGGGCCTGTGCGGCGGCAAGCCGGTTTTCGTCGACTGCACCATGGAGCACAACTTCAAGCTCCAGCCGGAGCCGCTCGAGCGCGCCATCACGCCGAAGACCAAGTGGATCATCCTCAACTCGCCGTCGAACCCGACCGGCGCGGCCTATACCCGCGACGAGATGAAGGCGATCACCGACGTGCTGATGCGCCATCCGCATGTGTGGGTGCTCACCGACGACATGTATGAGCACCTGACCTACGGCGATTTCGAGTTCGTCACGCCGGCCCAGGTCGAGCCGAACCTCTACGAGCGCACGCTCACCATGAACGGCGTGTCCAAGGCCTATGCCATGACCGGCTGGCGCATCGGCTATGCGGGCGGCCCCGAGCACCTGATCAAGGCCATGGACTTCGTGCAGGGCCAGCAGACGTCGGGGACGAGCGCGATCTCGCAATGGGCCGCCGTGGAGGCGCTCGACGGGCCGCAGGATCACCTGAAGGTCTTCCGGAAAGCGTTCGAGGAGCGGCGCGACCTCGTGGTCTCCATGCTCAACCAGTCGAAATACCTGAAGTGCCCGATGCCCGAAGGCGCGTTCTACGTCTATCCGTCCTGCGCCGAGGCCATCGGCAAGACTGCGCCCTCGGGCAAGGTGCTGGCGACGGACGAGGACTTCGTGTCCGAGCTGCTCGAAGCCGAAGGCGTCGCGGCGGTTCACGGCTCAGCCTTCGGCCTCGGCCCGAACTTCCGCATCTCCTACGCCACGTCCAATGCGGCGCTCGAGGATGCCTGCAACCGCATCCAGCGCTTCTGCGGGTCGCTTCGGTAACGCGGCGGGTGCTGGGAGCTCGACCGGGCACTCCCTGAAGCCCTCATCCTGAGGAGGAGCTTTAGCTCCGTCTCGAAGGATCAGGGCGTCTCCCGTGCTCTCTGGATCCTCCTTCGAGACGCAGCTTCGCTGCTCCTCAGGATGAGGTCAGAGTTCGATGAGCAACCTTCGGCGGGCGCCCCTGATGCATGAAACTGAAATCGATCTTCCGCACGATGCGCGTACGAACCTGCCCCGGACCTTCCATCCGGATCCCGGGGCGGAGCCTTACCGGGCCCATCCCGCCTCCACGCACCGCGTGAAGTTCGACGCCCGCGTAGACTTCACCAACGGCGGCTACGTGGAGGCGAAAGACTTCCTTCTCGACATTGAGGGCGACAACATTTCGCCCGAGCGCCTCGCCGAGATCATCGTCTCGGCCATGAACCTCCTGCGCGCCGGCCCCGTGACGATCACGGCCATGCGCATCGTCAGGCGCGGCGAGCACCACGATTTGACTCCTCATCCTATCCAGGATTGACCTCCTGCCCATGGAACGGCGCCGCCCTTGCGCCGTTAACCGCTAAGCTTGACCAAGCTTAGGAGATCACCATGCGTCGCGCCGCTCTCCCCGTTGCTGCCCTAGCTATCCTTGCCGCTTTCGGGGCCTCCGAGGCCCAGGCTCAGAACCGGGGACGTGTCGGCGTCCTGTCCTGCAGCGTCTCGGGCGGGATCGGGCTCATCGTCACGTCGCAGAAGACCACGCTCTGCACCTTCACGCCCCGGCGCGGGCGGCCCGAGCGTTATGTGGGCGCGATCCGCCGGTTCGGCCTCGATATCGGGGCGACGCGCAGCGGCATCCTGACATGGGCCGTCTTCTCCCGGGGCAGCGTGGCGCCCGGCTCCCTCGCCGGCAGCTATGTGGGCGGGACCGCCGAGGCGACGGCCGGCGCCGGCGTCGGGGCGAACGTCCTGGTCGGCGGCTCGAACCGGAGCATCTCCCTCCAGCCCCTGTCCGTCAGCGGCCAGACCGGTCTCAACCTCGCCCTCGGGGTGGCCGATTTCGAGCTGCGCCGGGCGCGATAGGCCGGGATCCATACCCTTATGTCATGGCCGGCCTTGTGCCGGCCATTTCCGCGTCCTTCCGCCCGCGTACAATCCCTCTTGCCATTCCGCCACGAGAGGCAGAGCATTCATGGCAACGCGTCCCGAAAGAGCGCGCCGATCAATGGGGGCAGGGAGGATGACGTCCTATGGCACCCAACGGCAGACTAGGTTCGGGCCCACGATGCATCGCAATCGTCGGCCCGTTTCAGAGCGGCAAGACCACGCTTCTCGAGGCCATCGTGGAGCGGACCGGGGCGATCTCGCGCGCGGGCCGCGTGTCCAACGGCGACAGCGTCGGCGATGCGAGCCAGGAGGCCCGCGCCCATGCCATGAGCATCGAGCCCAATGTGGCGACGGTCGAGTTCCTGGGCGACAGCATGACCTTCGTGGACTGCCCCGGTTCGACGGAATTCCTGCACGAGATGCGCAACGTCACGCCGGTCTGCGACGCGGCGATCGTCGTCTGTGAGGCGGACGAGCGCAAGATCCCGGCGCTTGAGATCATCCTGCGGGAGCTGGAGGAGGCGGATATCCCGCGCTTCCTCTTCATCAACAAGATCGACACCGCGACCCAGCGCATCCGCGAGACCCTCGCGTTGCTGCAGCAGGCATCGCGCACGCCCCTGCTCCTGCGCCAGATCCCGCTCTGGAAGGACGGCATCGCCGTCGGCTTCATCGATCTCGCCCTGGAGCGCGCCTTCATCTATCGCGAGCACGCGCCGAGCGAGATCGTGGACCTGCCCGAGGGCGAACTGCCCCGGGAAAAGGAGGCGCGCTTCGCCATGCTCGAGCGCCTGGCCGATTACGACGACGAGCTCATGGAGGAGCTGATCTCGGAGATCGAGCCGCCGCGCGACCAGATCTTCGACGACCTTTCGAAGGAGCTGAGGGACCGCCACGTGGTCCCGGCCCTGATCGGTTCGGCCGAGCGCGGCAACGGCATCACGCGGCTTCTGAAGGCGCTGCGCCACGAGGCGCCGACCCTGGCGCAAACCCGTGCCCGCTTGGGCATTCCCGAGGAGGGCGCGCCCCTCGCCCAGGCCATGAAGACCCTGCATCTGGGCCAGGGCGGCAAGCTCACCATCGCCCGGGTCCTGCGCGGCGCCTTCCACGAGGGCGACAGCGTCGTCGGCTCGCGCGGGGCGGAGGCGCGCATCGGCAGCCTCGCGACGCTTCTCGGCAGCGCGCTCAACCGCAAGACGGATGCGGCGGCCGGCGACACGGTCGGCTTCGGCCGGCTGGAGGGGATCGCCACCGGGGACGCCTTCGCGGCCGGCAAGGCCCGGCCCGAGGCCATCGTGTCGCCCGCGCCGCCCGAATCCGTCTACGTGCTGGCCCTCAGGGTGAAGGACCGCAAGGACGACGTGCGCCTGTCGAGCGCGCTGTCCAAGATCACCGAGGAGGATCCGTCCCTCGTGATCGAAACCCGGCCCGAGATGGGGGAGATCCGGCTCCACGGGCAGGGCGAGATGCATCTGCGCGTGGCCGTGGAGAAGCTGGCCTCGCGCTTCCAGGTCGGGGTCGAGACGGCCAAGCCCCGCGTCGCCTATTGCGAGACGATCAAGCTGCCCGCCGCCGCCCGTGGACGGCATCGCAAGCAGACCGGAGGGCACGGCCAGTTCGGCGACGTGATGATCGAGATCAGGCCGCTGCCGCGCGGGGAGGGGTTCGCGTTCCAGGACCGGATCACCGGCGGCGTGGTGCCGCGCCAGTACATCCCGTCGGTCGAGACGGGGGTGCGGGATGCGCTCAAATGCGGGCCGCTGGGCTTCCCCGTGGTCGACCTCGCGGTAATGCTCACCGATGGTTCCTACCACACGGTGGATTCCTCGGACGCGGCCTTCCAGGCGGCCGCCAAGCTCGCCCTCGCGGAAGCGCTGCCGAAGGCCAAGCCCGTGCTGCTGGAGCCGGTGCTGTCGGTCGAGATCACGATTCCATCCGAGGCCCTGTCCAAGGCGACGGCCCTCGTGACCGGACGGCGCGGACAGATCCAGGGCTATGACGAGCGGCCCGGTTGGAACGGCTGGCAGGTCCTGAGCGCCACCATTCCGGAATCGGAGATCGGCGACCTGATCGTGGAACTTCGCTCGGCCACGGCCGGCGTCGGGACCTTCTCGACCCGGTTCGACCACATGGCGGAACTGAGCGGCCGTCCCGCCGACATGGTGCTGCACAAGGCGCATTGAGCGTTCAAGGGCTCATTCTCCCGAGCGCGAAGGTAGCCGCATATGGCGCCGCTTCGCCTCTCCCCATCTCAAGTCGGGTGTTCCCGACTTGAGCATGCCGGCACGGATCTCGGGAACACCCGAGATCCGGGGAGAGGTGAGGGGACACTTATCCAATCGTTCAGCTCTAAACTATTTCCATCGACAAACGGGCTCGCCCGCGCCAAGTTATCCCCTTATGGAGACGCCATCTCCCAGGAAACCAACCTCGCCCCGAAGCGGAGGACAACAATGACCGTGTCGACCCCGGCCCCTGCCACGGCAGGCGCGACGGATCCCTATGCCGCCCGCCCCTGGCTCGCTTCCTACCCGGCGCAGGTTCCCAAGACGATCGACGAGGCCGGGATCGGGACGCTCAACGACATCTTCCGCCAGGCCGTCGCCAGTTATCCGAACCGGGCCGCCGTCGAGAGCTTCGGCACGCGCATGACCTACGCGAGCCTGGGGCGGGAGGCCGATGCGGTCGCCTCCTGGCTTCAGTCCCAGGGACTGAAGAAGGGCGACCGGGTGGCGATCATGCTGCCGAACGTGATGGCTTTTCCGACGATCCTGTTCGGGGTGCTGCTGGCCGGCGGCACGGTGGTCAACGTCAACCCGCTCTATACCCCGCGGGAGCTGACCTACCAGCTCAAGGATTCCGGGGCGCGCTTCCTGTTCGTGCTCGAGAACTTCGCCGCGACCGTCGAGGAATCCGTGCCGGACCTGACGCTCGACCGGGTAATCCTGGTCACGCCGGGCGATCTCCTCGGCCTCAAGGGAGCCGTCGTCAATCTGGTCTCCCGCCATGTGAAGAAGGCGGTGAAGCCCTTCAGCCTGCCCCAGGCCATCGCTTTCAGGACCGTCATCGGCCAAGGGGGGCGGCAGAAGCCCCAGCCGGTGAATGTGTCGCCCGACGACGTCGCCTTCCTGCAATATACGGGCGGCACCACGGGGATCGCCAAGGGCGCGACCCTGCTCCATCGCAATGTGGCGGCCAACGTGCTCCAATGCGAGGCCTGGATGCGGCCGTTCTTCGGCGACCGGGAGGACCACCTGATGGTCACGGCCCTGCCGCTTTACCACATCTTCGCCCTCACGGTCTGCGGCATGCTGATGACGCGGATCGGCGGGTGCCAGCTCCTGATCGCCAATCCGCGCGACATTCCGGGCTTCGTCAAGACCCTGCAGAAGAGCCGGATCACCCTCATGTCCGGCCTCAACACGCTCTACAACGCGCTGGCCAATGCGCCTGGGATCGAGAAGGTCGATTTCTCCCAGATGGTCTTCTCCGTCTCCGGCGGCATGGCCACCCAGGAGGCTGTGGCAAAGAAATGGAAGCAGGTGACGGGGCAGCCCATCGTCGAGGGCTACGGCCTGTCCGAAACCTCGCCCGTGGTCTGCGCCAACAGGCTCGACATCGAGGAGTTCACCGGCACCATCGGCTATCCGCTGCCCTCGACGGACGTCTCCGTCCGCTCCAGCGACGGAACGGCTCTCCCGCCCGGCGAGCGGGGAGAACTCTGCGTGAAGGGACCCCAGGTCATGGCCGGCTACTGGCAGCGGCCCGACGAGACCGCGAAGGTCATGACGGCAGACGGTTGGTTCCGGACCGGCGACGTGGCGGTGATGCTGCCCGACGGGCAGATCAAGATCGTCGACCGGATGAAGGACATGGTCCTCGTGTCCGGATTCAACGTCTATCCGAACGAAGTGGAAGACGTGATCGTCAAGCACCCGGGCGTTATGGAAGCCGCTGTCATCGGTCTGCCGGATGAACATTCCGGCGAGACGGTCGTGGCCTATGTGGTCCGCCGGGACCAGGCTCTCACCGTCGAAGAGCTGCGCGAGTTCTGTCGTGAGAACCTCACCGGCTACAAGGTGCCGCGCCGGATCGAATTCCGGGAGACCCTGCCGAAGACCAATGTGGGCAAGGTCCTGCGCCGTGCGCTCAAGGAAGAGGTGGAGCAGGGCCGCTCCTGATCGCAGGCGCGAGGCAAAAAAAAAGCCGGGCGCGAAGCCCGGCTAAAGTAGAGGTCCGACAAAAGTCAAAACCTTCCAGAGGGAACGGCCGACACGGCAGCGCCGGGAGGAAGAAAAGCACTGCCGCGTTGAAATCAGCCACGGGTGATATCGGCCGCCAAGCGCCTATTTGCAATGCAGCATGCCTCATAAAAGGGCTGCACCGGGCGCATGGCTCGCGTCATCTCACAGACAAAATTGGAAGAGCCATCGAGCTTGGCGGGGATTCGGAGCTAGAACGTCCAGCGCTGGGCCTTGGAGATCAGGAAGTCGCGGAAGGCTTGGACGCGGGCGACGGAGCGCATTTCCTCAGCATAAACAAGGTAGCTGTCGAGAGACGGCATCTCCACGTCCCGCAGGATCTGGATCAGGTCCGGATTGCCGACCACCGCGTAATCCGGAAGCACGGCGATGCCCGCTCCCGTCTCGACCGCCAGCTTCAGAGCCGTGATGTTGTTCACGACATAGTGATACTGCCGAGGTTCGCGCCCCTCGCGGCCGGCAGTCGAGAGCCAGTGCACGGCCATGAGATAGGAAGGCTGGTCGCCGCCGAAGGAGACGATCCGGTGCTCGTCCAGATCCTCGAGGGTCTTGGGCTCGCCGAACCGCTTCAGGTAGTCGGCCGAGGCATAGACGTGGAAATGCACCGTGAAGAGGCGGCGCTGGATCAGATCGGGCTGGGCCGGGCGGCGCAGGCGGATGGCTACATCGGCCTCGCGCATGGCGAGGTCCAGTTCCTCGTTGGATAGGATCAGCTCGACGCGCACGTCCGGATAAAGGTCGAGGAACTCGGCGATGCGCTGGGCGAGCCAGATGGAGCCGAGACCGACGGTCGTCGTCACCTTCAGCTCGCCTGAAGGCCGCTCGCTGGTCTCGACGAGCCGCGCCTTGGTGGTTTCCAGCCGCATGCGCATGTCCCGGGCGGCCCTGAACAGCAGGTCGCCCTGCTCGGTCAGGATCAGCCCGCGGGCGTGACGGTGGAAGAGGGGAGCCCGCAATTCGCGCTCCAGGGCGCTGATCTGTCGGCTGACGGCCGATTGGCTCAAACCCAGATCGTCCCCGGCCCGGGTGAAGCTGCCCGCTTCAGCGACCGTATAGAAAATCCGGATTTTATCCCAGTCCACGGCGTTCCCCTCATGCCTCGCATGCTCGTGACGCAAGGCAACTCTTATCTCTTATGAGCCGTGGGTCCGATGCAACCGGAAATCGGCCTGAGGACTAACCAGTTGTTAATAAACCCTATTCGGCGGCTTCCTGAGTGGCCTCGAGGGCGGCCAGGTAACGCTCCGCGTCCAGGGCCGCCATGCAGCCCATGCCTGCCGAGGTCACGGCCTGCCGGTAGATGTCGTCCGTCACGTCGCCAGCCGCGAAGACGCCGGGGATGTTGGTCTCGGTCGAGCCGGGCTTCGTCAGCAGGTAGCCGCCGGGCTTCATGTCGAGCTGGCCGGTGAAGAGCTCCGTCGCCGGCTTGTGGCCGATGGCGATGAAGACGCCGTCGGTCTTGTAATCCGACGCCTCGCCCGAGACGAGGTTCTTCAGCCGCACATGGGTCACGGAGGAGGGGTTTTCCGAGCCGCAGATCTCCTCGACGGCCGAGTTCCAGATCACCTCGACCTTGGGATGCTTGAACAGGCGATCCTGCAGGATGCGCTCGGCCCGCAGGGAATCCCGGCGGTGGACCAGGGTGACCTTGGAGGCGAGATTGGCGAGGTAGAGCGCCTCTTCGACGGCGGTATTGCCGCCGCCCACCACCACGACTTCCTTGCCGCGATAGAAGAAGCCGTCGCAGGTGGCGCAGGCGGAGACGCCGAAGCCCTGGAACTGGCCCTCGGACGGCAGGCCCAGCCACTTGGCCTGGGCTCCGGTCGCGACGACCAGCGCGTCGCAGGTATAGGTTTCGCCGGAATCGCCCTCCAGCCGGAAGGGACGCTGCTTCAGGTCCACCTTGGTGATGTGATCCGAGATCATGCGGGTGCCCACATGCTCGGCCTGCATGCGCATCTGCTCCATGAGCCAGGGGCCCTGGATCACGTCGGCAAACCCCGGGTAGTTCTCCACATCCGTGGTGATCATGAGCTGCCCGCCCGGCTGGAAGCCGGAGATCATCACGGGTTCGAGAAGGGCGCGCGCCGCGTAGATCGCCGCCGTATAGCCCGCGGGGCCCGAGCCGATGATGATAAGCTTGGCGTGAGAATGGGCCATCAGGGGGTCTCCAGTGATAGGGCGATGTCCGGCAGGCCGAGGGCGCGGCGGTGGCGCCTGAAGCCCTCGGCAATGGCCTTCGCGACCTTGGGTGTTGAATTTAGGGGTTCATAGGGCTGTCCTTCAAGACGACCCGCGAACGGATGCACAACTCCATGGGCTTTCAGGGCCCGCATGTAAACATCCAGTTTAGGGTGCCCCCCCGAGGGCTCGAAGACCAGGATCGGCCGTCCTGTCACGGCGGCCTCGCCGATCATGTTGAAGGAATCCGCCGTCGCGACGATGGCATCCGCCTGGGCGAGGGGATCCACATAGGGGTTCGTGCCGGTGCCGTCCCAAAAGAAGCCGCCGTGCCGGGCGGTCAGGTCCGCCAGGGCTTCCCGTAGGGCGTCCGGCGTGCGCCGCGAGGCGGTGACCATCAGGCCGGCTCCCGTCTCGGCCACCTCCGTCAGGTGTCGAAGGAAGCGGGCGACGTCTTCATCCGTGAAGCGATGGTGGCGGCTGTTGCCGCCGGCCAGGACCGAGACACGCGGGCGGGGGAGGGAGGCGAGGCGCGGATCGGGACGGGCGCGGGCCGCTTCGAGCTTCCCGGCCGAGATCCGGTGCGGCGGGGTGAGGGTGTTGAGGACGTTGGGGCCTCGCAGGCGGTCGTATTCGGGCGACCAGATGAAGTCGGCGGTGTCGGGGCCCGTGCGGGGATCCTTGAGGAACACCGTGTAGGTTTGCCCGCCCGAGGCCTTCTTCACGAAGCGCAGGTAGGCCACGGCCCGGCGGCCCGACGCGACGAGAAGGTCGGGATAGGGCGGCGCGACCGGGCTGCCGGGAGCACCCGGCCGCTCGCGAGGGTCGATGGGGCCCCGGGGCATGAGCCAGCTGAAGGGCGGCCGCGGGGTGACCCGGCGGATCTCGGGCGTGAGGCCGAGGGCCTCCGCGACGCTCAGAGCCTGCAGCTCGTCCCCGGCCTTGCCATCCGTCAGCACCCAGGTGATAAGGCGGCTATCCTTGCGCAACATTCGATCAATGAGCCTGTGGAGTTCATGAAGTTCGTTGCGACTTAATCGCCTGTCCTTCTTGTGTAGACCCTCTACACGGTCTACTCAGCCAAGACGAGATTTTTTGACCTGATGCCGTATGGTCAGGCAAAGGCGGCCCGCCGGTTCCCTTGCCCGATCGTGCATGAGCGGAGTTACCGTGCGCGGACGCCTCGATTCCATCGACTGGGCCATTCTGAAAGAACTGCAAGCCGACGGCAGCATCACGAATGTGGAGCTGGCCCGCCGGGTGGGCCTGTCGGCGCCCCCATGCCTGCGCCGGGTGCGGGCGCTGGAAAGCGCCGGGATCATCAAGGCCTATCGGGCGATCCTCGACCCGAAGAACCTCGGCTTCGAGATCGTCTGCTTCGCCATGGTGCAGCTCGACATCCAGGGCAAGAAAGAGCTGCAGGAATTCGAGCAGCGTGTGAAGGACTGGTCCATGGTCCGCGAGTGCTGGACCCTCTCGGGCGATATCGACTTCATCCTGAAATGCGTGGCCCCGAACCTCGCATCCTTCCAGAGCCTCGTATCCGAGCTCACCTCCCTGCCGAACGTGCGCAACGTGCGCACGGCGCTCACCCTCGACCTGATCAAGGACGAGCCTTTGGTGCCGATCGAGGATGTGGCGGAAGTCGAGGGTTGATTCGTCATCCCGGAGCCGCAGAAGCGGAATCCGGGATCTCTGGACGAAAGGGCGCCTTGTATTGCGCCTGATCCCGGATCTTCGCTGCGCTTCGTTCGAAATGACATCCCTTTGAGGATCAAATCTCCCGCCTGAGCCAGCGCACGTAATGCTGTGCGATCATGACGGCGCGGCCCTGCTCGTCGGGAGTGAGCGGGCTGGTGTTCACGTCGCGCACGGCCAGCATCGGATGGGCGGCCAGGACTTCGCCCCTGCGGCCTACGGCCAGCGCTTGGCCTTCCAGGGCGTCGTGCCCGCTGCCTCCGCCCCGGCCTTTGTATCCGACGCCGCCGTCGGGAAACGCCGTCATGGTGACGCTGGTGAGGACCAGCACCAGACGCGGCCCGCGCGGATCGACGCGGTCGGCAAAGGAGCGCCGCAACTCATCGAGCGCGGCCGCGCCGACCAGATCGGCGAAGGGGCCGAGACCCTTGTCCTTCAGAGCGCTCACATCGACCGAGAATGACGAGAACGCCTGCGGGAAGGCTTGGGCTCGGGCAGGCACGGAAAATCCTGCGCCGGCGAGGCCGGCACAGGCGATAGCTTTGAGGATGCTACGTCGGGAGAAGGGGGACATCATGGGATTTCTCATCGCTCCTGCCCCCTTTCACGGTCAGGCGCCGAACCGGACGCCGACGACCTCGTAGGACTTTCCGCCGCCAGGGGTCGAGACCTCCACCGTATCGCCGATGGTCTTACCCATCAGGGCGCGGGCGATGGGGGAGGCGACCGAGACGCGGCCCGAGCGCACATCCGCCTCGGGCTCGCCGACGATCTGGTAGGTCTTCTCTTCCTCGGTGTCCTCGTCCACGAGCTTCACCGTGGCGCCGAACTTGATCCGGTCGCCGGAGAGCTTCGCGATATCGATCACTTCGGCGCGGGAGATCAGGCTTTCGAGCTCAAGGATCCGGCCTTCGTTGAGGGATTGGGCTTCCTTGGCGGCATGGTATTCGGCGTTTTCCGACAGGTCGCCAAGCGCGCGGGCTTCCGCGATCGCCTGGATGATCCGGGGGCGTTCAACCTGCTGCCGGTGCTTGAGTTCGTCCTCGAGCGCCGCAAAACCCTTGATCGTCAGAGGGACCTTGTCCATCGTTTGTCTCGTCCAAAAAGAGGTACGAGGCCGCTGTTTCCAGCGCCCTCGCATGTCAACGAAAACTTACCAGAAGCTTCGCAGTTCCAATGTGAGGCCGGATGCCTCAGGCAAAGTATTCCTGAAGCGCCCGGACTTCGAGATCGCCGCTGAGGTATGCCTTGATGCCCTCGGCCGCGGCGATCGCTCCTGCAAGAGTGGTGTAGTAAGGTATCTTATGCAAGAGGGCAGCCTGTCGTAAAGACCGGGAATCCGAGAGAGCGCCTGCTCCTTCGGTGGTATTGAAGACCAGCTGAATATCGCCGTTCTTGATGGCATCCACCACGTGCGGGCGCCCTTCCAGAACCTTGTTGATCCGCGTCGCCTTGACGCCGTTTTCCTCAAGAAACTTTTGGGTTCCGGCCGTCGCCACGATCCGGAAGCCGATCTCCTCCAGCATCCGGACGGTGGGCAGGATGCGGGCCTTGTCCGAGTCGCGGACCGACACGAACAGGATTCCGGTCTTTGGGACCTGGCTTCCGGCGCCGAGCTGGCTCTTGGCGAAGGCCACGCCGAAGCCGCGGTCGAGGCCGATCACCTCGCCCGTGGAGCGCATCTCGGGCCCGAGCAGCACGTCCACGCCCGGGAAGCGGGCAAAGGGGAAGACCGCTTCCTTGACGCCGATATGCGGCAGCTCCTTCGGGGTCAGGGCGAACTTGGCCAGGGGCTCGCCGGCCATGATCCGAGCCGCGATCTTGGCGATGGGCTCGCCGATGACCTTGGCGACGAACGGCACCGTGCGCGAGGCGCGGGGGTTCACCTCCAGCACGTAGATCACGCCGTCCTTGATGGCGTATTGCACGTTCATCAGGCCACCCACGTCGAGGCCCAGGGCCAGGGCCTTCGTCTGGCGCTCCAGCTCGGCGATGGTCTCGGGCGAGAGCGAGCGGGGCGGGAGCGAGCAGGCGGAATCGCCCGAATGGATGCCCGCTTCCTCGATATGCTCCATGATACCGGCGATGAACACGTCCTTGCCGTCGGCAAGGCAGTCCACGTCCACCTCGATCGCGTCCGAGAGATAGCGGTCGAAGAGCAGCGGGTTCTTGCCCAGGACCGTGTTGATCTGGCCCGTCTTGTCGTTGGGGTAGCGCGCCTTGATGTCGGACGGGATCAGGCTCGGCAGGGTGCCGAGCAGGTAATCTTCGAACTGGGTCTCGTCGCGGATGATCGCCATGGCGCGGCCGCCGAGCACGTAGGACGGGCGCACCACGAAAGGCAGGCCGAGATCGGCGGCGATCAGGCGGGCCTGCTCCACCGAATAGGCAATGCCGTTCTTGGGCTGCTTCAGGTGCAGCTTGTCGAGCAGGCGCTTGAACCGGTCCCGGTCCTCGGCGAGGTCGATCGCGTCCGGCGAGGTGCCGAGGATGCGCACGTCGGCCTCTTCCAGGGCGCGGGCGAGCTTGAGGGGAGTCTGGCCGCCGAACTGGACGATGACGCCGTGGAGCGTTCCCTTCGAGCGCTCGGTCTCGATGATTTCCAGCACGTCTTCCTGCGTCAGCGGCTCGAAATAGAGCCGGTCGGAGGTGTCGTAGTCGGTCGAGACCGTCTCCGGGTTGCAGTTGATCATGATGGTCTCATAGCCCGCATCCTTGAGCGCGAAGCAGGCATGACAGCAGCAATAGTCGAACTCGATGCCCTGGCCGATCCGGTTCGGGCCGCCGCCGAGGATGATGACCTTGTTGGCGTCCGAAGGCGTGGCCTCGTCCGCGGGCTGGCCGGCGAAGGGAGCCGCGTAGCTCGAATACATGTAGGCCGTGGGCGAGGCGAACTCCGCCGCGCAGGTGTCGATGCGCTTGAAGACCGGCCGGACGGCGAGCGCGCGGCGCGCCTCGCGCACCTCGGCCTCCGTCTTGCGGGTGAGAACGGCCAGGCGCGCATCCGAGAAGCCCATGGCCTTCAGATGCCGGAAGGCGCCCGGCGTCTGCGGCAGACCGTGGGCCTTCACCTTGGCCTCCAGGTCGACGATGTCCTGGAGCTGTTCGAGGAACCAGCGGTCGATCTTGCACGACTCGTAGACCTCGTCATGGCTGATGCCGAGGCGAAGGGCCTGCGCGACCTTGAGGATCCGGTCCGGGGTCGGGGTGCCCAGAGCCGCCTTGATGGCGTTCTTGTCGTCGCCCTTGCCCATGCCCTCGATCTCGATCTCGTCGAGGCCGGTCAGGCCGGTCTCCAGCGAGCGCAGGGCCTTCTGGAGGGATTCCGGGAAGGAGCGGCCGATGGCCATGGCCTCGCCCACTGACTTCATGGCCGTGGTCAGCGTCGGCTCGGCGCCGGGGAACTTCTCGAAGGCGAAGCGCGGGATCTTCGTGACCACGTAGTCGATGGTCGGCTCGAAAGAGGCGGGCGTCGCGCCGCCGGTGATGTCGTTGGCGATCTCGTCGAGGGTGTAGCCGACCGCGAGCTTCGCCGCGACCTTGGCGATGGGGAAGCCCGTAGCCTTCGAGGCAAGCGCCGAGGAGCGCGACACGCGCGGGTTCATCTCGATCACGATCATGCGCCCGTTTTCCGGGTTGATCGCGAACTGCACGTTCGAGCCGCCGGTCTCGACGCCGATCTCGCGCAGCACCGCCAGGGAGGCGTCGCGCATGATCTGGTATTCCTTGTCGGTGAGCGTCAGGGCCGGGGCGACGGTGATGGAATCGCCCGTATGGACGCCCATCGGGTCGAAGTTCTCGATGGAGCAGATGATGATGCAGTTGTCCGCCTTGTCGCGGACGACCTCCATCTCGTACTCCTTCCAGCCGAGCACGCTCTCCTCGATCAGGACCTCGTTCGTCGGGGAGGCATCGAGGCCGCGCTCGACGATGTCGAGGAACTCCTCGCGGTTATAGGCGATGCCGCCGCCGGTGCCGCCCATGGTGAAGGACGGGCGCAGGATGGCCGGCAGGCCGACCTCGGAGAGCGCGATCAGGGCCTCGCCCATGGCGTGCTCCTGGTAGCGCTTGCGGCGATCGTTCTCGCCGGCATCCCACCTGAGCTTGTAGGCGGCGATCATCCGCTTCTTGTCGCCCGGATGCATGTCCATGGCTTCCATGCGGGCGAGCTCGGCCAGATAGGCGTCCCGGTCGGCCTTCTTGAGGGCCGAGGCGTTGGCGAGGCGGGATTTCGGCGTGTCGAGGCCGATCTTGGTCATGGCCTCGCGGAAGAGCTGCCGGTCCTCGGCCTTGTCGATGGCCTCCGCGGTTGCGCCGATCATCTCCACGTTGAACTTGTCGAGCACGCCCATCTTCTTGAGCGACAGGGCGCAGTTCAGCGCCGTCTGGCCGCCCATGGTGGGCAGGATCGCGTCCGGGCGTTCCTTCTCGATGATCTTGGCGACGATCTCAGGAGTGATCGGCTCAACATAGGTGGCATCCGCGAGATCGGGATCGGTCATGATCGTCGCCGGGTTCGAATTCACCAGGACGATGCGGTAGCCTTCCTCCTTCAGGGCCTTCACGGCCTGTGTTCCCGAGTAATCGAACTCGCAGGCCTGACCGATGATGATCGGACCGGCGCCGACGATGAGGATGGAGGAGATGTCTGTCCGCTTTGGCATTGGGCCACCCAGGCGTGTCCAGCCGCGCGGCCGTAGAGCTACGGCGCTTCAAGCGCAGCCGGGATGTGATCTGATTGTAGGTTGAGAGAGGCTCTTACACGGACCTTGAGCAAATTCAAAGGCCTGAGCCATGATTTAGACAGGCAATGCCCATGCGGTACAAGACGCATTGTATCGCCATGTAGGGGAACTGGGAAAAGATGGTCATGACGGAAGAGCCGCGCTGGGCGCTGGTCACGGGAGCGTCCAGCGGGATCGGCGCCGATTTGGCGCGGGTTTTCGCCGGCCGGGGCTATTCCCTGGTTCTCACGGCCCGCCGGCACGAGCGCCTGGAAGTCCTGAGCGCGGAGATCGGGCGGATCCATGGCGCTCCCGTCGAGGTCATCGCCCTCGATCTCGAGGACAGGCATGCTCCCAGGGATCTTCATGAAATGCTCCTGGAACGGAGAATCGCCGTCCACACCCTGGTCAACAATGCAGGGTTCGGCCTGAGGGGATATTTCGCGTCTCTTCCGCACGAGAAGCAACTCGCCATGGTCGACCTCAACGTCACGGCCCTGACCTCGCTTTGCCGCCTGATGCTGCCGGGCATGATCGAGCGCCGGCGGGGCGGGATCCTGAACGTGGCCTCCATCGCGGCCTTCCAGGCCGGGCCCCACATGGCCGTCTATTATGCCTCCAAGGCTTTCGTCCTGTCCCTCTCGGAGGCCCTGCACGACGAAGCGAAGCCCCATGGGGTGACCGTGACGGCCCTCTGCCCGGGGCCGACCGAGAGCGAGTTCGGCAAGACGGCGGGCCCGAAGAGGACGGGATTCTTCAAGGAGAGCGCCATGTCGGCCGCCACGGTCGCCCGCGCCGGCATCGAGGGCTACGAGGCCGGGCGGGCCGTCGTCATCCCAGGGGCGGGCAACCGGTTCGGCGCCCTGGCGGCGAAATTCGCCCCGCGCTTCCTCTCCCGCAGGATTGCCGGGCGTCTGCAGGGAATGAGGTGACGGGCGCTCGGGAAGCCGCTATCGAGAGGGCGTGACCGCATCCTGCTCCCTTCATCGGCTCACCCGTCAATTCACCGCCTTCTTCGGGGTCGGCGTGGCGGCTGCCGTCGTGCATTACGGACTTCTCATCGCTCTCGTCGAGGGCGCGGGGACGCATCCCGTGCCGGCGACGCTTGCTGGCTATGTGGCAGGAGGGCTCGTGTCATACGTCCTCAACCGCAAGCACACTTACGAGAGCGACCGGCCCCATCGGGAGGCCACATGGCGCTTCGCCCTCGTGGCTTTCGTCGGCTTCCTGGTGACCTGGTTCCTGATGCACGCCTTCACGGTGTGGCTCGACGGCCCCTATCTTCCCTCGCAAATCATCACCACCGGCGTCGTGATGCTGTGGAGCTTCATGGCGCACAAGAAATGGACATTTGCATAAGCGCTCGGCAGGCGACGGGGCAGATTCGCAAGGTCCAGTCTTCCAGCGCAGCCCTGGCCTGCATTCCACTAGATCCCGCGAATCTTTTTGCGATGCAATATGGCTGTCGCAGGAGCCTCTCAAAATTGCTCCGCCACTCATCCCACATTCGCACCGCCTGAAAAGCTTGGGGGCTTCATGTCCGATATGGCCATTGCCGAGGAGGCCTGTCTCGCACAGGGCAGGGCTCCCGCCGTTCCGCGTTCACGCCTCGCCATCGCGTTGATCGAACTGGCGCTCGCGGTCGGCAGCTTCGGCATCGGAACGGGCGAGTTCGCCATCATGGGCCTGCTGCCGAACCTCGCGCAGGAGTTCCATGTCACGACACCCCAGGCCGGGTATGCGATCAGCGCCTATGCGCTCGGGGTCGTGGTCGGCGCTCCGATCATCGCCGTCCTGGCGGCCAAGCTCGCGCGCCAGACGCTGCTCCTCGTCCTGATGGCCGTGTTCGCCGTCGGAAACGCCGTCAGCGCCGTGGCGCCGAGTTTCGAATCCTTCGTGCTCCTGCGCTTCCTCACCGGCCTGCCGCACGGCGCCTATTTCGGCGTGGCCGCCCTCGTGGCCGCCTCTCTGGTTCCCCCGAACAAGCGCACCCAGGCCGTGGCGCGTGTCATGCTGGGCCTGACCGTCGCGACCCTGCTCGGCACGCCCGTGGCCACGTGGTTCGGCCAAGCCCTGACCTGGCGGCTCGCCTTCGGGGCGGTCGGCTTCATGGGCGCGCTGACCGTTCTGCTGATCTGGCTCTTCCTGCCGAAGGACAAGGTCCAGGAGGGGGCGAGCCCGATGAGGGAACTCGGCGCCTTCAAGCGCAAGCAGGTCTGGTTCACCCTCGGCATCGGGGCCGTGGGCTTCGGCGGACTGTTCTCCGTCTTCTCCTACATCGCCTCGACGGCCACGGAAGTCGCCCGGATGCCGGAGAGCGCCGTCCCCCTCATGATGGCCCTGTTCGGCTCCGGCATGATCGTGGGCAATCTCGTCGGCGCCTGGTTCGCGGACCGGAACCTGATGGCCACCATCGGCGGGGTGCTCGCCTGCAGCGCCGTGGTGATGACCGTGCTCTGGCTGACGGCGGACAACCCGCACATGCTCTCGGTCTGCGTGTTCCTCGTCGGCTGCAGCGTCGCCATCGGGCCGGCCCTTCAAACCCGACTGATGGATGTGGCGGCCGATGCGCAGACCCTGGCGGCGGCCCTCAATCATTCCGCCTTCAACATCGCCAATGCGCTCGGTGCCTGGCTCGGCGGCCTCGCGATCGCGGCGGGCTACGGCTTCGCCTCGACCGGATGGGTCGGCGCGGCCCTCGCCGTGGCGGGGCTCGGCGTGTTCGGCCTGTCGCTCCTGAGCGATCAGCGCTCAGTAAGGTCTTCGGTGTCGAGGGCCTGAGCGGGACGGCCGATGAAGGTCATGCGGGCTTGGTTGTGCCCGAGGTTCCGCGCGGCCCGCTCGGGCACGAACCCGGCATCGTCGAGGAGGTCGAAGATCTCCTCCGCGCTGTATTGCGCCAAACCCAGCTCCTCGCGGATCTTGCGGTACTCGGAGAAGGCCGTCCGGGCGAGGCCGCCGAGGGCGGCCCTCATGAACCCGCCCTGCCAGGCGAAGGAGAGCAGCGCCTTCGCGTCGGTGAGAGGGCTGATATCGGGCGGGATGACGTCGCCCAGGACCAGCCTGCCATTCTCCTTGAGCTTCCCGCGCAGGAGCCTCAGGAGCCCGCGGAACTCGTCGAGGGAGAGATACTGGACGAGCGAGTTCACCACGATGAGATCGAGCGAGGCGTCGGCCAGGCCGGCCACATCCTCGGTCGCGAGAACCGCGATCCGCTCATTGTCTTGGAACCGCTCGTTCAGGCGCTCGCGAACGAGCGGCGCGGCATCGCTCAGGTATAGCCTCGCGCATCGGGCCGCGACCTTGTCGGCCAGATGCGCCTCGCCGCAGCCGTAATCCAGCACGACCGCGTCCGGGGATGGGATGAGCCCGATGATGTCGTTGGCGATCAGGCGGTAATGCAGGAGCTTGTGCCGCTCGTTCACGTAGATCGGCGTGTCCTGGTTCCAATAATCGCGCCAGTTCATCGGAAGTAGTGCCCCACGAAGTTCAAAATGCCGCCGAAGGCGAGCTTCGAGTCATGAGGCCTGTCTCGCGCTTTAGCAACCTCCCGCCTTGGACCGGGCAGGACGCTTCTCGGTCGTTCTCAGGTCCACAGCTTCATGAGCGGCCCGTCCGCGCCGTCGACCGGGTCGGCCTCCGGCAGGGGCACCTGGGCGATCCGCTGTTGCGAGGTCGCTAGAGCGGCCGGGTCGTCGCGGATCGTGTCGTAATCGGCCCCTCCCGGATAGGCGCCGACCACGGAGAAATCGTCGCTCGCGTTGATGCAGGCATGGGCTACGCCAGCCGGGATGACCACCACGTCGCCGGCGCTCACGGCCACGAGATCGCCGTCCTCGCCGCCGAAACGGACCTGTCCCGAGCCCGACACGATGCCGAGCACCTCATGGGTGTTCGGATGGTAATGATGGTAATCGTGGATGCCGTTCAGCCAGGCATTGGTCCAGCCGTTCCTGGCGAAGGTCGCCTTGAAGGTCCGGACGGCGTCGTGCTCGGAGGGCGAAATCGCCCCCCGGCGCACGATCAGCGGCAGGGAGGAGTTCGGCACGATGCCGTTGCTGCGGAAGACATAGGTCTCCGTGCCGAGCGGCGCGTTGTAGCCGTGCGGGTCGCCGTATCCTTTCGCCTCAGCCATGCGTCTCTCCCTTCGAACCGGGGAGGGAACGCATGGCCTGAGCCAAAGATCGAGCGAGACCGTAAAATCCGTCCGGTCTTACATGCCGATGAACATGGCCGCGACGGCGCGGTCGATGGAAAGGTAAAACATCCCGAAGGCCACGACCGCCGCGATGGCGAACTCGACGATCTGGTTCTTGAAGATGCGGAACTGGGCGAAGAGGTTCTGGCCGAAGATCGAGATCAGCCAAGCCGTCGTGAGCACCACCGGGAAGATGAAGAGATAGGACCAGGTGCTCTCGACCGGGCCCACATTGCCGGGGTCAATCAGCGGGCGGATGTTGCGCACCCAGGGCGCGTAGAGGGCGGCATAGAGCGACGTCAGCCAGGACAGCGTGACGGCGATGCCGAGGTGAAACGTGAACAGGTTGTGCAATCGGCTGAATTCGCCGGAATCGTCATCGAAATCCATTGGATGAAACCCCCAAACCAAGGTCCGGAATCATTTTATTTTTATGGTTAATGATCGGTTACCGTGATTTGGGCGGCTGGCGCAATCGACGTGTTTGTCGCGGCGCCAGCCTTCACACAGATGTTAAGCCTGCGTCTTCTTCTGGTCCATCAGCTGCACGAAGCGGTCGAACAGGTAATGGCTGTCCTGCGGGCCGGGGGAGGCCTCCGGGTGGTACTGAACCGAGAAGGCCGGGCGGTCGGTGAGCGAGATGCCGCAATTCGAGCCGTCGAACAGGGACACGTGGGTCTCCACGGCGTTCGAGGGCAGGGTCTCCGGATCCACCGCGAAGCCGTGGTTCATGGAGGTGATCTCGACCTTGCCGGTGGTCTTGTCCTTCACCGGATGGTTCGCCCCGTGGTGACCCTGGTGCATCTTCTTGGTCTTGGCGCCGACGGCCAGGCTCAGCATCTGATGGCCGAGGCAGATGCCGAAGGTCGGGATCTTCTCGTCGAGCACCTTGCGGATCACCGGAACGGCGTATTCGCCGGTCGCCGCCGGATCGCCGGGGCCGTTGGACAGGAAGACGCCGTCCGGCTTGAGGGCCAGCACGTCCTCGGCCGAGGCGGTGGCCGGGACCACCGTGACCTTGCAGCCGGCGCGGGCGAGCAGGCGCAGGATGTTGCGCTTCACGCCGTAATCGATGGCGACCACGTGACGCTTCGGGACGCCGTCCTGGTGGCCGTAGCCTTCGCCGCGCGTCCAGGTGGTCTCGTCCCAGTCGAAGCGCTGGGCGCTGGTCACGAGGGGCACGAGGTCCTGGCCGTCCATGGACGGGAGGGCGGCGGCCTTGGCCTTGAGGGCCTCGATGTCGAACCGGCCCTCGGGATCGTGGGCGATGACCGCGTTCGGCATGCCCTTGTCGCGGATCAGGGCGGTCAGAGCCCGGGTGTCGATGCCCGAGAGGCCGACGATGCTGCGGGCCTTGAGCCACGCATCGAGGTCGCGGGAGGCGCGCCAGTTGGACGGCTCGGTGATGGTCGCCGCCAGCACGACGCCGCGCACGCCTGAGGACGAGGCGGCGTTGACGCTCTCGATGTCTTCCTCGTTGGTGCCCACATTGCCGATATGCGGGAAGGTGAAGGTGATGATCTGGCCGGCATAGGACGGGTCGGTCAGGATCTCCTGGTAGCCCGTCATCGCGGTGTTGAAACAGACCTCGCCGGTCGCCTCGCCCACGGCGCCGATGCCGAAGCCTTCGAGAACCGTTCCGTCCTGGAGCACGAGAACCGCGGTCGCGCGCGGCTCGGCCCAGCCACCCGAGGAACTCCCGGTGGTGTCTTTGTCTTGCAGCATCGTCATGATCTCTTGTAAGTCCGGGGCCAACAGGCCGTGCTTGAGCAGGCCGTGCCCGGGCCGCCTTTGAACTACCCCCGTGACTTAAGGGGCCGTTCGCGTTCCGTCAACGCTCAAGCGCATCGTGCGGAAAAGCGGATCCGGTTTTCCGCGTCGACGATGCGCCAAACAAGGGAAGGAGCATCGGATCCGATGCTCCAGCGACTTAAAACCAAGGAGAAGTCCATGCTGCGCGAACGCTTTACCGCCGAGATGAAGGAAGCCATGAAGGCCGGCGATAAGGGCAGGCTCGGCGCCATCCGGCTGATTCAGGCCGCCCTCAAGGACAAGGACATCGAGGCCCGCGGCAACGGCAAGGAGCCCCTGTCCGACGAGGAGATCCTGGCCCTCCTGCAGAAAATGGTGAAGCAGCGCCAGGAATCGATCACCATGTACGAGCAGGGCGGCCGCACCGAGCTCGCCGATCAGGAGAAGAACGAGGTCGCAGTGATTTCCTCCTACCTGCCTCAGCAGATGGACGAGGCCGAGACCAAGGCCGCCATTGAGGCTGCCATCGCCGAGACCGGCGCCGCCTCCATGAAGGACATGGGCAAGGTCGTCGGCGCCCTGCGCGCCAAATACGCCGGCCGCATGGACTTCGCCAAGGCGAGCGGCCTCGTGAAGGACATGCTGCCGAAGGGGTAGGGCGCACCCGACGTCAGGCCGCCGCGGCCGTTCCCGCGGCCGTGAGCGCCTGAACGCGTTCCCCGGGGCGAATTCGAAACCCAGGGTCGCCACCGCCACAAGACGTATCGTTCTCGCAACGGGATGGGCATGGGGCTAGGCGCTTCGGCCATGACGGGCGGGTGTGGAAGTTCGTTCATGTCAAAGAGCCAGCACCTGTGGGCCCGCAGCTTGCGCTGCGAGCCTATCAGGATCGAGGGTGGCGTGTCGGGCAGCCCGGCTCGCTGGGTAAGGTAATGGAAGAGCCGAACTGCTCGTCCCGCACGGTTCTTTTAGGCGTTGAGACTTGGAACCAGCACACGGCTGCCAAGGGCCTCCGGCCCCAGGGGTGCGAGACCTGCGACCGGACCGTTCCCCGCCCCGTTCTTGCGACGCCTCGCGAGCGCGCCCCTCGTCAGGCGGGGATGGGTAACGATATAGCCAAGGTTGCGTCACCTGTCAAGAACAAAGTAAGAACATAACCCTGCGCGTCTCACCCAGAGCCCTCATCCTGAGGAGCGAAGCGTCTCGAAGGACGAGGGCGTCTCCAGTGCGTGCTGGAGCATCCTTCGAGACGCAGCTTCGCTGCTCCTCAGGATGAGGTCGAAGGGGCGCCCCGCAGACTTGGATGGCCGGGCCTGTCCCGGCCATGACGTGGAGAGGATGGACGCGGAGCGCTCATCTCCGACTCCTCCAGCCTTCATCCTCTCTCACGGAGAGGGGAGGGAGAGACGGCGTATCCGCTCGTGGATCTGATCCAAATCGTGCTAAGAGAGAGCGGCGCCTTCCGAAGACGCGGCAGCACGAGCAAGCAGCGGTGACATATGAGCCTTGAACTCTGGTTGATCTATCTGGTCGCCGCTGTCGGCCTCTCCCTGACGCCCGGACCCAACGGGCTTTTGTCCCTGACGCACGGCGTCTGCTACGGCTTCCGGCCCACGATCTATACGGTTCTGGGCGGCGCGCTCGGGTTCTTCATCCTCATCGCGGCATCTCTGGCCGGCATGGGGGCGCTGCTCGCCGCGTCGGAGAAGGCCTTCACGATCGCCAAGTGGATCGGCGCCGCCTACCTTGTCTATCTCGGAATCCGGATCTGGCGGTCGCCCGCCTCCGTTCTGGACGTTGCCGCCCGGGACGAGGGGCCGCGCCGGGTGAGGCCCCTGTGGATGTTCAACCAGGGCTTCCTCGTGGCGGTGTCGAACCCGAAGGCGCTGATCTTCTTCGCGGCCTTCCTGCCGCAATTCATGGCGCCGGGCGTGTCCTTTCCCGTCCAGCTCGCGATCTTCGGCGGCACCTTCGTGGTGGTCGAGATCGTCTACGAACTTCTTCTCGCCGGCATGGCCCAGCGCATCGCGCCCTGGCTGACCCGCCACGGCCGCTGGTTCAACCGCGCCGCCGGCGCGACCTTCGTCGGCATCGGCGCGGCGCTCACGACCGCGAGCCGGTGAACGATCGGCCGCCGACGCGCAACCGCGTCGGCGGCGCCCTCCAAAACCCTGAGGATGAGCGAACCGAAAGGCTCGCACCTTCCCGGCGTTTGGGTTCACGGCACGGAGAGCGACGGAGACCGTCGATGACGAGCCCTGTGGATAGCGGGCACAGAAAAGCGTGGCCTTGGGGTTTTTAACCGAAGGGTAGGCGCACTAGTTTATGGAGCAGGTTTGGAGATCACCGCTTCGTGCGCTACCCGCCCCAAATCCTCGAAGAGATCCGCGCCCGGCTGCCGACTTCGTCGGTCGTGGGGAAGCGCGTGCGCCTGAAGAAGGCGGGGCGGGAATGGAAGGGGCTGTCGCCGTTCAATGCGGAGAAGACGCCGTCCTTCTACGTGAACGACCAGAAGCAGTTCTATCACTGCTTCTCCTCGGGCAAGCACGGGGACATTTTCACCTTTCTCATGGAGACGGAAGGGCTGTCCTTCCCCGAGGCCGTGGAGCGGCTGGCGGGCGAAGCGGGCGTGCCCCTGCCGACGCCCTCCCGGGAGGACCGGCAGGAGGAGGTCAAGCGCAAGAACCTCCACGACGTCATGGAACTGGCGGCGGAGTTCTTCGAGGCCTCGCTCCAGGGGCGTTTTGGCGGCAAAGCGCGGGACTATCTCGCCGGGCGCCAGCTCAGCCGCGAGACGCAAACCCGGTTCCGGATCGGGTATGCCCCGTCCGAGCGTTATGCGCTGCGCGATCATCTCGCCGGCAAGGGCGTGCCTGTCGACATGATGGTGGAGGCGGGGCTGGTCCATGCCGGGGAGGCGGGGAAGATTCCGGCCGACCGCTTCCGCGACCGGGTCATGTTCCCGATCTGCGACGTGCGCGGCCGGGTCATCGCCTTCGGCGGCCGGGCCATGAGCGCCGACGTGCCGGCCAAGTACCTCAACTCGCCCGATACGCCGCTCTTCAACAAGGGGCGGCTCCTCTACAACTACCACCTCGCCCGCCAGCCGGCCCATGAGAAGGGCACGGTGATTGCCGTGGAAGGCTATGTGGACGTGATTTCGCTCAGCGTCGCGGGATTTCCCCATGCGGTCGCGCCGCTCGGCACCGCCCTGACGGAGGACCAGCTCACCCTGCTCTGGCGCCTCGCGGAAGAGCCGATCCTCTGCTTCGACGGCGACAAGGCCGGGCAGCGGGCGGCCTATCGGGCGCTCGACGTCGCCCTGCCGAACCTGATGCCCGGCAAATCCCTGCGCTTCGCCATGCTGCCGGAGGGGCAGGACCCTGACGATCTCGCACGCGCCGGAGGGAGCGCCGCCGTGGAGCGGGTCCTCGCCTCGGCGCGGCCGCTGGTCGACGTGCTCTGGACCCGGGAGCTGGAGGCCGGTCCCCTCGATACCCCCGAACGCCGGGCGGCCCTGGAGCGGCGGCTGCGCGAATCACTGACGCTGATTCGCGACGAGACCCTCAAGAAATATTACCGGGAGGACATCGCGGGCCGCCTTTCGTCCCTGAATGCGGATTCTCGGCCCAAAAGGTTCGACCGTCAGGGTGGGGGCGCCCGGAGGGATTTCGGGAAGCCCCAGCCCATGACGCCGAGCTCCCGCCTGAGCGTCTCGCCGCTGCTCGCCCGCAACCCGCTCTTTGCCGGAAGCACGGCCGATAGCCCCCGGGAGGCGATGATCCTCTGCACCTTTCTTGTCCACCCGGAGCTGGTCCAGAATCATGTAGAAACCCTTGCAGATCTTGAACTTGAGGGCCGGTCCACCCAAATGGTGCGCAGTCTCCTGCTCGATGGAGCGGCGAGCGGCGAACCGGCCGATCCGACCGTCATGATGGCCCGCCTCGAACGGGCCGGGCTGACCGGAACGGCGGAAAGATTGACGGCTCTGGTCCGTCCAGGCGACCGGTGGATGCTGGATCCACATGCGGATCCCTTGCGGCTTGAGGACGCATTGAGGCAAGCCATCACCTTGCATCGCCGCGCACGCACGTTACATAGCGAACTTCGGGCTGCCGAGCGCGCGCTCGCCGAAGAGGACAACGAGGCCAATCTCGCCTGGCTGCGAGAGGTCCAAAACCAACTGTCCTCCGTCGAGGGTGCCGAGGCCGACATGGACAATGCAGGGGCCCTCGGTCTCTGACGTCCATTCATGTCAGAGTGCGGCAAGCCGGGCGGCTGCGGCGGTTTGAGCAGGGGATGGTTAACGGTTAGTCAAGCGACTCACTGTTTATGATTGGCAATGAATTTCGGGTGGCGGAGCTCTGCAGGCTTGGCCGCCCATTCGCGCATCGCGGGTCCTGTAGGGGGGATGAGCGGGGCGCTGGAGTTGAGCAAAGCATGGCAACGAAGGCAACCGAACGGGACGAAGGCGAGACGACGGCTCCGGAGCAGCAGAGCGACGGGCCCCTGCTCGACCTGAGCGATGCCGCCGTTAAACGGATGATCAAGCTCGCGAAAAAACGCGGGTATGTCACTTACGACGAACTGAACGAGGTTCTGCCTCCGGAGGAGTTCTCCTCGGAGCAGATCGAGGACGTGCTCGGCCAATTGTCCGAGATGGGCATCAACGTCGTCGAGTCCGAGGAGACCGACGAGAACGCCCAGCCGGAAGCGGAAGAGGAGGAGGCCGACGGGGGGGACCTCGTCGAGGCGTCGCAGACCCGCGCCGTGGCGGTGCGGGAGACCACCGCCAAGGAGCCGACCGACCGCACGGACGACCCGGTGCGCATGTACCTGCGCGAGATGGGCTCGGTGGAGCTTCTCTCCCGCGAGGGCGAAATCGCCATCGCCAAGCGCATCGAGGCCGGCCGCGAGGCCATGATCGCAGGCCTCTGCGAAAGCCCGCTGACCTTCCAGGCCATCATCATCTGGCGCGACGAGCTCGTCGAAGGCCGGGTGCTCCTGCGCGACATCATCGACCTCGAGGCCACCTATGCGGGCCCCGACGGCAAGGGCGCGCCCAAGGTCGAGGGCATGGGCGAAGGCGAGGCCGAGGAGGAGACGGCCGAGTCCGAGGAGGGGATGACCCCGCCCGAGGGCGAGATGGACGACGACGACATGGAGAACAACGTGTCGCTCTCGGCCATGGAGGCCGAGCTGAAGCCGCGCGTTCTCGAGACCTTCGATTCCATCGCCGACAACTACAAGAAGCTGCGCCGCCTGCAGGTCGAGCATGTGGAACAGCGCATGCAGAACAAGCAGCTGACCCCGGCCCAGGAGCGCAAGTACAAGGAACTCAAGGCGGATATCGTCACGTCGGTGAAGTCGCTGTCGCTGAACAACAACCGCATCGAAGCCCTGGTCGAGCAGCTCTACGACATCAACAAGCGCCTCATCTCCCATGAGGGCCGCCTGATGCGCCTGGCCGAGAGCCACGGCGTCGCCCGCGAGGAGTTCCTCAAGCACTACCAGGGCTGGGAGCTCGACCCGAAATGGGTTCTGCGCGTCTCCAAGCTCGGCGGCAAGGGCTGGAAGGACTTCGTCGCCAAGGCGAAGGACGGCATCCACGACCTGCGCGAGAACATCCACAACCTGGCGAGCGAGACCGGCCTGGAGATCCAAGAATTCCGCCGCATCGTCATGATGGTGCAGAAGGGCGAGCGCGAGGCCCGGCAGGCGAAGAAGGAAATGATCGAGGCCAACCTGCGCCTCGTGATCTCCATCGCCAAGAAGTACACGAACCGCGGCCTGCAGTTCCTGGACCTGATCCAGGAGGGCAATATCGGTCTCATGAAGGCGGTCGACAAGTTCGAGTACCGGCGCGGCTACAAGTTCTCGACCTATGCCACCTGGTGGATCCGGCAGGCGATCACCCGCTCGATCGCCGACCAGGCCCGCACGATCCGCATTCCGGTGCACATGATCGAGACGATCAACAAGATCGTCCGCACCTCGCGCCAGATGCTGCACGAGATCGGCCGCGAGCCGACCCCGGAGGAGCTGGCGGAGAAGCTCGCCATGCCGCTGGAGAAGGTGCGCAAGGTCCTCAAGATCGCCAAGGAGCCGATCTCCCTCGAAACGCCCATCGGCGACGAGGAGGATTCGCATCTCGGCGACTTCATCGAGGACAAGAACGCGATCCTGCCCATCGACGCGGCGATCCAGTCCAACCTGCGCGAGACGACGACCCGCGTCCTCGCCTCGCTTACGCCGCGCGAGGAGCGTGTGCTGCGCATGCGCTTCGGCATCGGCATGAACACCGACCACACCCTCGAAGAGGTCGGCCAGCAGTTCTCCGTGACCCGCGAGCGTATCCGCCAGATCGAGGCGAAGGCCCTGCGCAAGCTCAAGCACCCCTCGCGGAGCCGGAAGCTCAGGAGCTTCCTGGACAACTGAGCGAATTGAGAAGGCGGGTTTTAGGACCCGCCTTTTTCATGTCAGCCGAAAACAGCGAAGGCCGCGCCGCCTGCCGCGATCGCCGCGCCGCTCGCGCCTGAGACGATCCAGCCGGCCTGTCCGGTTCCCAGGCTGAACGTCATGCCCGCCTTCACCACCGTGTTCACCGCAACCGCGATGCCGATGCCGAGCGCCGCCGTGACGGGCGTGATGCCGTTGTTGGCGAGCCGCGCGAGCGAGAGCGTGATGGCGTCCACGTCCGCGATGCCGGAGAGCGCCGCCAGGATGGTGATGCCCACATCGCCGGCGGAGCCGCCGATGACCTTCGCCAGCAGGCTGATCACGGCGATGAGGCCCGCGAGCTTCAACGCGGTCCCGAGATCGAAGGGGCTCTTCATGCCGAGCTGAGGATGCTCCTTGCTTCCTCCGCCGTGGGTGAAGAAGAGCAGTCCGGCAACCGCGATCATCACGAGGCCCCCGGCGCCGAGCGGCCAAGCGAGGGGAACGAGCAGGGCGTTGTTCAGGACGCTTGCGACGACCAGCACGCGGGCGATCATCACCGATCCGGACAGAAGGATGCCGCCGGCGAGCAGCGGGCTCGCGGCCGGATGCTCGCGCGCCAGCCGGGCGAGGGTAACGGTCGTCGCCGTCGACGACGCCAATCCGCCCGCGAGCGCCGCGAGCGCCACGCCCGCCTGGCTCCCCATGATCTTCACCGCGATATAGCCGACGAAGGAGATGGCCGCGATGATGATGGCGAGCAGCCAGATCTCGAAGGGATTGATCGCATTCCAGGGATCGACCGTCCTGTCCGGCAGCAAGGGCAGCGCCAGGAACGTCATGGCGAGAAGAATGAGCGCGGATCGGATCTCCAGCCAGGTGAGGTTGCGCACCCATCGGTGCAGCGGCTGCTTGAGCGCGAGGATGAGCGTGACGACGACGCCCGCCGCGGTGGCGATTTCGAGATTGCCGAGCACCGCATAGGCGCCGAGGGCGAACGTGATGAGACCGGCGACGACGCCCGTGACGCTGAAATTCTCCTCCGCCTTCGCCTCCAGCCAGGAAAAGGCGCTGAACGCGAGCGCGAAGCCCAGGAAGGAGAAAGCCAGGAAGACCGTGCTGGTATAGCTCGTCAGAACGGCCGAGAGGGCGCCGAGCAGGGCGGTCAGCGTATAGGTCCGAAGACCGGCGGTGCGCTCGCCCTCCGCCTCCTCGCGCTGCTTCCACCCGCGCTCCAGGCCGATCAGCAGCCCGATGGCCAGGGCGGCGACGAGACGGAAAAGCAGGGACGTGTCGTTCATGACTCTTGTTGCTCGGCCGGCCACATGACGATCGGTCTCTTCGGCCGTTCCGGTTCCTTAGCACGGGCAAGCACCGGGAGACAGTCCAGGTCCATTCGCCCAGGTCCATTCGCCCAGGTCCATTCGCTCGCCGCACCTTCGCGGGCATCACCATGGCGCGCGACGCGCTCGTGACGGCGCCGCGCCCCGAGCGGCTGCCCGATTGGCGCAGGTTGCACATTTGCGGATCGTGATCCTATCATGCGCGCCCATATGCCGATGGGGGTGGGTCCGATGGCCGATACAGTGTCTTCGAGGAAATCGGCGAAGGTCGCAACGAAGGCGGCGAAAACGTCGCTTGCGGGCGCCTCAGGCCCTAAGCTTCTCTCCGGCGGCAATCCTCAGATCGCGAAGGGCTACGGCGATGCGCCCGTGCAGGCCTATATCGCGGCCATGACGGACTGGAAGAGCGATGTCGGGCGTCGCATCGATGCGCTCATCGCGCAGGCGGTTCCCGATGTGAGCAAGGCCGTGAAATGGAACTCGCCGTTCTACGGCGTCGAAGGCCAGGGCTGGTTTCTCAGCTTCCATTGCTTCGCGAAGTACATCAAGGTGGCGTTCTTCCGCGGCACGTCTCTGCAGCCGGAGCCGCCCGGAGCCTCCAAGCAAAAGGACGTGCGCTATCTCGACATCTATGAGAACGATGGTTTCGACGAAGATCGGTTCAGCGACTGGGTGAGGCAGGCGAGCCAATTGCCCGGCGAGCGGATGTGAGCGGAAGCCGCCGATGCACGAACCATCCGCCAGGGAGAAGAGCAACATGAAGATTTCCGATGGAGAGGCGACACCCTCCCGGCTGATCGATGCGAAGATCGAGGAGCTGCGCGATTGGCGGGGCGAGATGCTCGCCCGGGTCCGGTCCGTCATCAGGCAGGCTGTCCCCGAGGTCGTCGAGGAATGGAAGTGGAGAGGCGTTCCCGTTTGGTCGCACGGCGGGATCATCTGCACCGGAGAAACCTACAAGAGCGTCGTGAAGATGACCTTCGCCAAGGGCGCCTCGCTGGAAGACCCCTCCGGCCTCTTCAACGCCAGCCTCGAGGGCAACACGAGGCGCGCCATCGATCTTCATGAAGGCGAGGAGATCGACGAGGAGGCGCTGAAGGCGCTCATTCGCGCGGCGGTGGCACTGAACATATCGAAGAAGCCCGTGGCTCGTTCCTCCCGCTCCTAGAGCATCGGACCCAAAAGTGGAATCCACTTTTGGGATCGAATCCGATGCTCCTTCTCTTGGCTGGCGCATCGTTCGGGCGGAAAACCGGATCCACTTTTCGCTGACGCGGCCATCTCGATCCGAAGAGTGCTGTGCTTCAATCCATCGGGATCACCGGCACAAGGCCGGTGACGACGTAAGAGAGGTCGATGCGCCGCCCCGTCAGAACAGGAAGTCGGATGCTCCGATCAGCGCATGCTTCACGTTGAGCAGAGCGATCGACTGGCCGTCGGCCTCGATGAGCACGTCGTCCGCCTTGCCGTCGCCGTCCGCGTTGAACCGGGTGATGCCGAGGTCCTTGAAGCTCAGATGCGCGCCGCGCAGGTCGATGCGGTCGATGCCGTCACTGTAGTCGGTGATCGTGTCCGCGCCCCATTTGCCGGAGAAGCGGAAGGTGTCCGCGCCTCTGCCGCCGGTGAGGGTGTCGTTGCCGCTGCCGCCGGACAGGCGGTCGTTGCCGTCATTGCCGTAGAGGCGGTCATTGCCGCCATGGCCGGTGAGCGCGTCGTTCCCGCTCCCGCCGTAGAGCTTGTCGTCGCCCCCGTTGCCGTAGATCTTGTCGTTGCCGCCGAGGCCCTTGATCGTGTCGGACCCGGATGTTCCCTTCAGGGTGTTCCTGCCGGCGTTGCCCTTGATCGTGTTCGATACGGTTGAGATCCCCGCGGCCGGATCGATGAGATCGAGCTTCACGTTCGAGGAGCCGATGGTCACCTGCTGGGTCACGGGGGCATAGCCGCTGCCGGAGAACGTGACCGCATAAGTGCCCGCAGCAAGCGCCAGGCTGTAGCCGCCGGCGCTTTGCGTCGTCGTGCTGTATTGGGCGCCGGTCGAGCTCACGGCGGTCACGTTCAATCCGCCGAGCCCCTCGCCGATGTCGTAGAAACGGTCGCCGTCCTTGTCGGCCATGCTGACGCCGGTGAGGAACGAAGCCGAGCCCGACCGGGCGAAGTTCTCCGTGACGAAGGCGCCGTCCCAGCTCTGATAGGGACCGGTGTCGAAGCCGATTCCGATCTCGCGGAACGTCCCGTTGAGAATGTTGGCCTTGTGGCCGGGGCTGTCCATCAGGTTCGCGTGCAGCAGCTCCACCTCGTCCGCGAGCCCCTCGGGCGCGCGGGTGCTGGCCCAGGCGATGTTCTCCGCCGATGCCCAGCTGCCCGAGAAGGCGTAGCCGGCCTGTGTCATCCGCTCGGTCGGCGTCGAGCCGCCCGCGCCCGTATGCGAGAAGGTGTCGGTCGCAATCATCCAGCTGCTGTGCGAATCCGCCGAGTCGTTCAGGCTGCCGTTGAAGGCGAGAGGCTGGGCGCCGGTCTTGGCGCGTTCGCGATTGACCAGCTCGAGCATGAGCTGCTCATAGGCCGAGGCTTGCGACATGGGGGACCCCTTCGGTGTTTTGTGATTATCCCTGGATCGGGCTGGTTCCTTGGTGCCAAGGCGTAAGGGCGAAATAGGAAAAAGTTGTGACCCGGCGGATGGGCCGCCCTACCTGCGCCGTAACCCTGCCCTGCAGGGCCGGGGGGAGATCGGAAATCCGTTCTGGTTTATAGCGGAAGGTGGAAACGCCTGAAGGCCGGGCTCGCAGGCAAGCTCGGCAGCATCACGAAGAACGACGATGACCAATCAAACGCCAGCCATGCCCCTCGCGACCCGCGTCGTCTCTCCGGAAAGGGTCGCGGTCCCGATCCTGGCCGCCATCAGCGTGTCGCACCTGCTGAACGATCTCATCCAGTCGCTGCTGCCGGCGATCTATCCGATCCTCAAACGGGATTTCCATCTCGATTTCGGCCAGATCGGATTCTTGACGCTCACCTTCCAGCTCACGGCGTCGCTGCTCCAGCCTATGATCGGCACGTTCACGGACCGCAAGCCGCAGCCGTTCTCCCTGGTCGCCGGCATGGGGTTCACCCTCGTCGGCCTGCTGACGCTCTCTCAGGCAAGCTCCTATCCGGTCCTGCTCCTGGCGGCCGCCCTCATCGGCATGGGGTCATCGGTCTTCCATCCGGAATCCTCCCGCGTGGCGCGACTGGCCTCGGGCGGGCGGCACGGATTGGCCCAGTCCGTGTTCCAGGTCGGCGGCAATGCCGGAAGCGCGCTGGGCCCACTGCTTGCGGCCTTCATCGTCGTCCCGTTCGGGCAGCCGAGCATCGCCTGGTTTTCGGCAGTGGCCCTGTTGGCGATACTGATCCTCTTCGCGGTGGGGCGCTGGTATCAGGCAAAGCTCGCGGATCTGCGCGCCAAGCCGCGCACGGTCGAGACGGGATCTTTGTTCTCGAAGAGGCGCATCGTGATCTCCCTCGCGATCCTGGTGCTGCTGATCTTCTCGAAGGACTTTTACGTCGCGAGCTTCACCAATTATTTCACGTTCTACTTGATCTCCAAGTTCCAGCTTCCTGTGCAGGACGCGCAGGTCCACCTGTTCATCTTCCTCGGATCGCTCGCTGTCGGCACGCTGCTCGGCGGCCCTCTCGGCGATAGGGTTGGCCGGCGCTATGTGATCTGGTTCTCGATCCTCGGCGTCCTGCCCTTCACGCTCATGCTGCCCTTCGCCGATCTGTTCTGGACAACGGTGCTGAGCATGATCATCGGCGTGGTTCTGGCCTCCGCCTTCTCGTCGATCGTCGTCTATGCAATCGAACTCGTGCCGGGCCGCGTCGGCATGATTTCCGGCTTCTTCTTCGGTTTCTCGTTCGGCATGGCAGGGATCGGCGCCGCAGCGCTCGGACATCTCGCCGACGTCACGAGCATCGGGACGGTCTACACCGTCTGCTCGTTCCTGCCGGCTTTGGGGCTCCTCGCGTATTTCCTCCCGAAGATCGAGAGGAAGCACGCCTGAGCGGGCCTATAACTCTCTGGCCTCATCCTGAGGAGGTCGCGGAGCGACCGTCTCGAAGGAGCCTCCGGCGATCACTGGAACCTCCTTCGAGACGCAGACTGCGCCTGCTCCTCAGGATGAGGGATTTCGATACGCAAAACTCTTTGAAACTGTATCAAAGCAGGGCCGCCCTCGCGGCGTCCTCCAGGGCCTTCATCGCCATGCGATAGGGGCCCGGGCCATGGCTGATGCGCGCGACGCCGAGTTCCGCGAGCCGCGCAGCCTTTGGGGTCTTGGCGCCTGCCATGATGTTCACCGGCAGGGGTGAGGCCTCCACGACTTGGGCGATGAGCCTTTCATCCGCGAGCCCCGGCACGAAGAAGCCGTCCGCGCCGGCATCCGCATAAGCGCGGCCGCGTTCGAGAGCGGTCTCGACGAGGCTCTCATGCTGGTCGCTTGCGGCGATCAGGAACACGTCCGTGCGCGCGTTCAGGAAGGCCGGGATTCCGAGCCGGTCCGCCGCCTCCCGGGCGCTCCGGAGCCGCGCGGCCTGCTCCGGCGCGTCACGGAGCGCGGTCTCCCGGACGCCGTCCTCGATGTTGAAGCCGATGGCGCCGGCCCGCACCGTGCGGGCGATGGTCGCGCCGACCTCCTCGGGCGTGGCTCCGTAGCCGCTTTCCAGGTCGATGGTGACCGGCAGGTCGCTCGCCGCCACGATGCGCTCCAGATTGGCCAAGGCGAGATCGAACGGCATGTATTCGCCGTCCTCGAAGCCATGGGCGGCCGCGACCGACCAGCTGCCGGTGGCCAGCGCCTTCGCGCCGCTCGCCGCGACCGCCTTGGCGGTGCCCGCATCCCAGACGTTGAACAGGACGATCGGCCGTCCCGGAACGTGGAGAGCCTTGAACGCCTCGGCCTTCGTGACTTGATCCGTCATGTCTTTCATCCCTTGGACAATGCTGTCGCGACGCGCCGCTCGTGTTCGAGCAGCCATTGCTTGCGCCAGATCTTGCCACCATAGCCGGTCAGCGATCCATCGGCACCGATCACGCGATGGCACGGCACGATGATCGCCACCTGATTGGCGCCGTTCGCCCGCGCCACGGCCCGGGGCGCGTCGGGCCGGCCGAGGGTGCGGGCGATCTCGCCATAGCTGCGCGTGGTGCCGGCCGGGACCCGTCGCAGGGCGTCCCACACCGTCGCTTCGAACGGCGTTCCCTTCTGCACGATGGGCACATCGAACGCGAGCGAACGACCGGCAAAGTAAAGCTCCACCTGACGGGCGAGCGTGTCGAGCATCGGATGCTGGCCGAAGCAGATCGGCCCGGCGCGCTTGCGCAGGCGCTCGATCTCGGCCGGAAGCGCCTTGCGCTCGGCGAATTCGAGCAGGTGAACGCCCGTGTCGTCCACGACCGCGAGCATCGCCCCGATGGGCGTGTCGAGCCATTGCGCAGTGAGGATCTGACGCGACGGCGCGCGGATCGGCGCGTCGCCGATGAGCCTGCCGATGGCGTCGCGAAAGCCGCTGCCGGATTCATAGCCTGCGTCGAGCTGGGCATCCATCACCGAGCCTCCCTGCTGCAAGGTGTTCACCGCCAGGCCGAGGCGCTGCGAGCGCGCATATTGCGCGAAAGTGACGCCGTATTCGCGCTGGAAGGCGCGGCGCACGGTGGAGGGGTCGTATCCGAGCGCCCTCACGTCCTCGGCGCTCCAGCGCCGGTCAGGCTCGGCCCTGATCCTGTCCCTCAAGGTTTCGAACGCGCCGCTCGTCGGCCGCCTGCTGTCGAGGGGCTTGCAGCGCAGGCAGGGGCGGAAGCCCGCATCCTGCGCCGCGTCCCTGCAGGAGAAGAACACCACGTTGTGGCGCTTCGGCTTGCGGGCCGGGCAGGTCAGGCGGCAGAAGATGCCGGTCGTCTTCACGCCCACATAGGCGAACCCCTCGTAGGAGGGATCGCGGGCGATCAGGGCGGCAAAAAGAGTGTCGTCGTCACGGAGCATCGGCATGACCCAGTTTTAGCTCACCTGTCGGGCCCGTGTCGCCGGAAACGAGGCGTGTATTTTTGTTCGACGCTCAGCGCGCCTGGGCGACCTCCACGCCCAGGCGCATGTCCGGATGGATCCCGCAGATCACGTCGTAATGGCCCGGTTGATCGAACCCGATGGTCACCGTGTCGCCGGGGTTCTGGCCGTCCGAGTTGAAGCTCTTGCCCGGGGCGTCGAGGCGCACGTTGTGGACGCGCGTGTCGTCGTTGACGATGCGCAGGGCCTCGCCCACCTTCAGGAGGACCGCGCCCGGCGTGAAGCGTCGGTCCTTCTGGCTGACCGTGGAGGTGGGAATGGCTCTCTCGTCGGTTCCCCAGGACATCGCTTTCGACGGCAGGCTTGCGGGGCGTGGCGGGTCGTCGCTGGACAGGGTGTTGAGAAAAGCGACGAGCTGCGCGCGCTCTCTGTCGTTCAGTTCGATCCGTCGCGGCAGGTCGGCCGACAGGGTGGGGCGCTGCACCACGTTTTCCGCGTAATGCGTGACGACGTCGTCGAAGGTTGCGAGCGAGCCGTCATGCATGTAGGGCGCGGACCAGACCCGCTCGCGCAGGCTCGGCGTCTTGAAGGCATGGTTCGCGGCGCTTACGCCGAGAACGGGACCACGGCCCTTGTCGTCACTCGCCAAGCCGATGTCGTGGAAGGCTTCATCGGTGAACCGCCAGCCCTGGTGGCAGGCGACGCATCCGGCCTTGCCGACGAAGAGCGAGAAGCCTGCCAGCTCGTCCGCCTCCAGGGCCGCGTCGTCGCCCTTGACCCATCGGTCGAAGCGGGTTTCCGGCGAGACGAGCGTCCGCTGAAAGGCCGCGAGCGCCTTTGCGAGGCTGGCCTGCGTCACGGCGGGATCGTCCGGAAAGGCTGCGGCGAATGCCTTGCGCATCGGCGGATCGGAATCGAGCGTGCGCAGGGCCGCCTGCAGGTTGCCGGCCATCTCGCGCTCATTCTCGATCGGCCCCATGGCCTGGGCTTCCAGGCTCGCGGCCCGGCCGTCCCAGAAGAAGGACAGGCCCCAGGCGAGATTCCACAGGGGAGGCGTGCGCCGGTCGAGGGGCTGGCCGTCATGCCCCAGGTGGCGGTCGACCCCATCGGAAAAGGAGAGATCCGCCTGATGGCAACTCGAACACGCCATGTCGCCGGAGCCCGACAGGCGGGTATCCTCGAAGAGCTTCGCGCCGAGCGCGATCTTCTCCGGGCTGGCCGGATTGTCGGCGGGCGTCGGTGCATGGTCCGGCCGCGCGAAAGCCTGCCGCCAATGCGCGGCATCGGGCGGAGCGGGCCTGTCGGCGGCTGCGCCCACGAGGCTTGCGAGCACGAGGCCCGCAAGCACCCGGCCGATCCTGGCGAGGCTTTCGCGCGGCATGGATGTCAGTGGAAGCTGCTGAGCTGCAGCTCGAACTTCGCGACGGCGCTCAGGAACTGCCCGGAATCCTTCACCGCCTGCTTCGGCGGCGTCACGGCCGGGAAGGTTGCCTTCAGGTCGTCGAGGCTGGCCTGCAGGGTCTTGGCCGCGTCGGCGCTCTTGGCGGAAGCGGCCGGCATGACCGTTCCGACGAGGCGGTCCACCTCGAACACGAAGCCGCGCGCATCCTGGTACTCGACCACGTTGGCGATGCGGCCCTTCTCGACGGCCTCCTCGTATTCGTCGGCTGCCTGCTGCAGCACTTCGAGGGCCGTTTCGAGCACGAAATAGGTGCCGTCCTGCTCCTTCGCCTTCACGGCCGTCTCGGCGGAGGCCAGGCGCTCGTCGAGCGCCGCGCGGGCGCGGATATAGGCTTCCTTGTTCTTGGCCTTCACGGTCTGCGACAGGGATTTCAGGGCGACCTGGAACGGCGCGATGTTCAGGGTCTTCAGCTGGTCGCGGATGCTGCCGTAGATCTCTTCCTCCGGGTGCAGGAAGTGGGGCAGGGCATCCGCCCAGCGTCCGGCCTCGATCAGCTCGGCCCCGACGGTGAGATGGCCGCGAATCATCTCGATGCCGCGATAGACATGAAGGGGCGCTGGCAACTTGACCGCGCCGCCGGCTCCGCCCTCGTCTCCCTCGCCACCGACCGAGGCCGCCGGGGCGGCATGGCCCTGGTGCTGGGCGAGCTGAAGCAGGCTCTGGCCGGCTTTGGCTTCGATCCCGGCCCGCGGCTCGACATGCGGAGCCGCCGCCTGCGCGGCGACCGGCGCGGCAACGAGAACGGCGGAGCCCAGGCCCGCCCAGATCTTCCGTTTCTTCATGATTCCCCCTCGGCGCGCTGGCTGCCGCGGCTAGTTTAGAAAAGTTAAAAACTGCTTGTCTTTACAATAACTTAGCTACAGAATATGGGAGGGCCTGGCAAGCCTGAAGGTGCTCTCCCATGCTGATCACGATTGCGGACGTCCTCCTGCCGGCCGATCTCGAAGAGGTTCGGGCGACGCTGGGCTCCATGCGCTTCGAGGACGGCCGCGCGACGGCGGGATGGAGCGCCCGGCTGGTCAAGGACAACGAGCAGGCCCGCGAGGGGGCGGCTCTCACCCTCCTGCGGGAGAAGGTGTCGGCGGCCATTCTGGGCCACGAGGTCTTCGCCCTCGCGGCGCGTCCGAAGGCCCTGACGCCGCTGATCTTCGCCCGTTACGGCGCGGGCCGGGAATACGGCTCCCATGTGGACAATCCGCTCATGAACGGCATCCGCACGGACGTGTCCTTCACGCTCTTCCTGGCCGATCCGGCGACTTACGACGGCGGCGAGCTCGTGATCGAATCCGTGTCCGGCGAGGAGGAGGTGAAGCTCCCGGCCGGGCATCTGGTGGCCTATGATTCCACGAGCCTGCACCGGGTCGCCCCCGTCACGCGGGGCGAGCGCATGGTGGCGGTGGGCTGGGCGCAGAGCTATGTACGCGACAGCGCCCGGCGCGAGCTTCTGTTCGATCTCGAAACCGCCAAGCGCAACCTGTTCGCCCAGGCGGGAAAGACGCCGGAATTCGACCTCTTGGCGAAGAGCAGCGCCAATCTCTTCCGCATGTGGGCGGAGGTTTGAGCAACGATCATTACACGATGAATGTCGTGCCGCCCTGTCATTCCGGGGCCGCGTAGCGGAACCCGGAACCCATAAACGCTGCCGATGCAAGAAGAGGCATCACGCTCATCGCATTTTTTGGAACTGGCGTGTTTATAGGTTCCAGGTTCGCCTGCGGCGCCCCGGAATGACACGAGAGCATTTCGCCGTATCGCGGCGACCAGGGAAGATGCCGCTCCCTACTGCCAGGAATAGTTGAAGCTCACGCTGATGCGCTCGCTCTCGGCCTCGTTCAGGGGCACCTCGTGGCGCAGCCAGCTTTCCCAGAGCAGCACCGTGCCGGGGGCCGGCTTCATATAGGCGAATTGCCGGTTTTCCTGCTTGGCCTTCGCCTTGCGCGGCGGCGCCGCCATCATGAAGCCGAGGCGCGGATCCTCCAGCTTGAGCGCGCTCGCGCCCTCCGGGATCGTCACGTAATAGGTGCCGCTGATCACCGAATGCGGGTGGATGTGGGACGTGTGGATGCCGCCCGGCGGGAGGATGTTGATCCACAGGCTGTCGAGTACGAGCTTGCGGCCCTGCAGGTCGAATTCCAGCTCCTTGGCGAAGCTCGCCACGTGCTTGTCGAGTTCCTTCAGAAGCTCGCCGAACACCGGCACACGCCAGGGCAGGTCGTTGAGGGAGGCATAGGACGTGTAGCCCGGATAGCCGTGCTTTTCGCACCAGCGCTGACCGGCCTCGTCGTCCTCGGCGATGGACAAACAGGCCGCCTCCAGCTCCGCGTTGCGGATCTCGGCCTTGGCGCCCGTCATCTCGGCGCGGTAGACTTTGGTGACGAAAAGCGTATCGATGCTTGCCATGGCTTGGCTCTATTCCGGCCACAGGCTTCTGTCAAAGCCATTGCCGCTTCGGGAAGGGCATACCAGCTTTCCGGGCGGAAAGATTCCCGGTGGGTTGAAGGATCCGTCGGGGCAACACACCTTGGCCTTATGATGTCATCCTCCCTCCTGCCGGCCTCCCCGGACGATCTATTGACCATGGCGCGAAGCCTCGACGCGGAAAGCCTCGCGCGGGTCATCGCCCTGCGGGACTGGCTGATCACTGCGGCGGGCCAGATGGAGGACTCGAACGAGGTCCTGTCGGGCTTCCTCAATCGCCTGATCGAGCTCGGCCTGCCCGTCGACCGGGCGGTTTCCGCCATCGAGACGCTGCATTCTGAATATGCCGGCATCGGCCGGTTCTGGACCCGGGAGGAGGGGACCGTCGTGCGCTACCTGCCGCACGGCGACCGCCGGGAGACCGTGTACCAGGCGAGCCCCTTCGCCCATGTGAACCGCACGCGCGAATGGCTCGTCCTCGATCTTTCGACCACGCCCGACGATCTCTTCCCGATCATCCCCGAGCTGAAGGAGGCGGGCTATCGCCACTATGTCACCATTCCGATCCGCTTCACCAGCGGGGCGGAGAACGCGATCTCCTTTGCGACTCGGACACCGCAGGGATTCGGCCTGCGCGAGCTGACGATCCTGCGCATGGTGATCCCGTCCTTTTCCCTCGTGACCGAGCTGCGGGCGACGAGCAACCGGCTCGACGAGGTGCTGCGGATCTATGTGGGCGACGATCCGCACAAGGCGATCCTCTCCGGCGCCATCCAGCGCGGACAGGTGACGCGGATCCGGTCGGCCATCCTCTTCGCCGACATGCGCGACTACACGCATATCTCCTCGACCCTGAGCCCGGAAAGCGCGGTCGATCTCCTGAACAATTATTTCGATTGCCTCGTGCCGCCCATCGAGGACGAGGGCGGCGAGGTGCTGAAATATCTCGGCGACGGGCTCCTCGCCATCGTGCGCGACAAGGGCGACGACACGGGCGGCGCTGCGCAATCGGCGCTGACGGCCGCCACCAAGGCGCTGCGACGCATCGAGGCGGCCAACAACGAGGGCCGCTTTCCGGTGCCGATCCATGTCGGCCTGGCTCTTCACCATGGCGACGCGGCCTACGGCAATGTGGGCTCCGGACAGCGCCTCGACTTCACGGTGATCGGCCGCGACGTGAACCTCGCCAGCCGCATCGCGGAGCTGAACAAGAGGCTGGGCGAACCGCTGCTCATGTCCAAGCCGTTCGTCGAACATCTGTGGGGCAATCCCTCGCCGCTCGGCGCTCACGAAGTCGAAGGCTTCGCGGAGGCGATCGAGGTCTACAAACCCTGAAAACGATTGCGCCCGTGCGGCGCATCGAGATCGAGGATCGGGCCTACCGGCACGATGCCCGTGGGATTGATGGTTTTGTGGCTCTCGTAGTAGTGCCCCTTGATGTGCGCCATGTTCACGGTCCCGGCGATGCCGTCCGTCTGGTAGATGTCGCGCAGGTAGCCCGAGAGATGCGGGTAATCCGCGATGCGGCGCAGATTGCACTTGAAATGGCCCACATAGACCGGGTCGAAGCGCACCAGCGTGGTGAAGAGCCGGATGTCCGCCTCGGTCAGCCGGGCGCCGCAGAGATAGCGACGTGAGGACAGGCGCTCGTCGAGGACGTCGAGTGTTTCGAACAGCGGCCGAACCGCCTCCTCATAGGCCTGCTGCGTCGTCGCGAAACCGGCCTTGTAGACCCCGTTGTTGACGTTGTCGTAGATGCGCCCGTTCAGGGCGTCGATCTCGGCGCGCAGGTCGTCCGGCCAATAATCGCCCGGCGTGGCCCCCAGGTCGTCGAAGGCGGCGTTCAACATGCGGATGATCTCGGCGGATTCGTTGTTCACGATGGTGCCGGTCGCCTTGTCCCAGAGGACGGGAACCGTCACGCGGCCCGTATAGTCGGGCACGGCCGCCTTATAGACTTGGTAGGGATATTGCGCCCGGTGGATCGGATCGGGAACGACGCCCGGCCCGTCCTCGAAGGTCCAGCCGTGCTCGAGCATGCGCCAGTGCACCACCGAGATGTCGATCATACCCTCGAGCCCTTTGAGCCTGCGCATGATCAGGGTGCGGTGCGCCCAGGGGCAGGCGAGGGAGACATAGAGATGATAGCGGCCCGGCTCCGCCTTGAACCCACCCCCGCCGGAAGGCCCGGGAGAGCCGTCGGGGGTGACCCAGTTGCGGAAGGCCGACGGCTTGCGCACGAAGCGCCCGCCGGTACCCTTGGTGTCGTACCATTGGTCGTGCCAGACCCCGTCGATCAGCAATCCCATCCCGTCCTCCCCGTCTCGTCCCAAGCGGGAAAGCTGACAGATGGAGGATCCTGGCCGGGGTCAAGGGCGACGGATCAATTCCGGCGTCAAGGACAGTGCGACAGCCGGCCGAGCCGCGGGACAAAACCGGCTTGACGGACAGGGAGATGTATTACAGGAACAGGAATGGCCTCCGGGCCCCCTTCGCCTGAGCCCCGCTCACGAGAAGGGGGAGGGCCTGCCGTCACGACAAGGGGTGACGACCGGCTCCCGCCTCAGACGATCCCTTGCCTTCCTCCCTGGAAGGGCCTGTAGCTCAATGGTTAGAGCCGGCCGCTCATAACGGTCTGGTTGCAGGTTCGAGTCCTGCCGGGCCCACCAATCTCTAACTCTTTGATATTTATCTTAAAATCGGCCTCTTGATGCTGTTTAACCGAGCACATCGCAGGTTCTGCGGCAATGATTTGCGTCTTTTCCAGGTAGTGGCGCTCGCCGCCTCGGCCATGAAATCCGGATGGTGCTTCCCATAAGTCCGCTCCAGCACGACGGTGGACATGCCGAGGAAACCGGCCGCCTCCCACTTGTCCACGCCCTGCTGCATCAGCCACGTGGCGGCCGTGTGCCGGAGCGTGTGCGGCGGCGCCTTCTTGCTGATCTTGGCGAGCTTCAGGGCCCTCGCCCATGCCACCTTGACCGACTTCACCGGCACTCCGTCCCATTCCCCAACATGCGTGGCGATGATGCCCCTGGCTTGCCAGCGGCATATATGGGCGATCAGGCGCGGCGGCAGGCGTACGGACGACTGTCTCTTGTTCGTGTCCCGCTGGCCCTCGGCCAGCCGATAGAAGACGCCGTTCTCTAAATCGATGTAGCTGCGGCCTTGGCCCTTGAGGAGCGAGGCGCTGAGCACCGCCCCTGACCGGCTCGCGATAGAGGGCGGCATCGATGAAACGCATCAGTATGCCCGTGCTGCCTGTAGACAATATGGGGATGGCTGTATTGGCTTTCTCTAGGAAAGCTTACCTTATTGGGATAAGGAACTATTCATAGATGCTTTGTTGAGACTTAGGCCAGCACTGCAAACGGCGTGGGAAATTCACAGGGGGGCAATCGTGGGAGTGCTAATTTCCGGATCGGACGGTGATACAGGCTTCTCGACTGATTATTTCTGGGGCAATGGCCACCGGGTCTCATCTATTAGTCTTAAGAATCAAACAAACTATACTGAAAATAATTTTGCACGCGGGACCAATGATGGGAAGCTGCTGCGGGTAGATCTTATATTTGATAACATTCTTAGGTCAGGGTTTACCTATAAACTTATGCAGATTAACGCTTACAGCAACGGTACATCAGTTGCTCGGCTAGAGTTTATCGATGATCAACCTGATATAATTTTCAATATGGCGTGGGCTTCTAAATATGGCCCGACATTGTGGTCTTATGAAGATCCAAGGACAGCCTCGATTTTCCTGGCCGGGGATGACACGATTAACGGGGGCAGTGGGAATGACACCCTGAACGGTTCCGGTGGCGCGGACATTCTGACAGGCGGGAGCGGGAACGATACGTTTCTAGGCTCTCAGTCTGACCTCAAAGACGACATCATTACTGATTTTGGCGTCGGCGACCGTATCGTTTTGCAGAACAGCTACTACGGCATGTGGGTCGCCAACCAAGCCGTCGTCGACACCCTGAAGACGGGGCGCCTCGACATCAGCGAGTATGACAGCCTCATCCTGCAGGGCAATTTTGCAGGCTTGATCTGGAATGCCAAACACGACTCTCAAACCAACACAACAATATTGATGATCAACTCAGCGCCGTCGGTTGCCGATGATAGCGCTGATGCGGATGATCTCGGGCGTGCTATGGGTAACGTGATCCAAGGCGCACTGGACGGGACGGGTCGTGATATTGACACCGAAGGTGATGCGATCACAGTCACCCTGAGTCAGGCCCCGGCACGCGGCTTCGTAGTTCTTAACAGCGATGGGTCTTACACCTACAGCGCAAGCGCTCTTACACTCGCTGCCGTGAAAGCTCTCGGCGCCGGCGGTACGATCACAGATACGTTCGCATATCAGGCTTCCGATCCGATCGGTGCTGCGGACACTGGTCAGGTGACGATAACGTTCCACGGTGTGAACGATGTGGCGGTCATAGACGGCACCGTGACAGGGGAGGCAACGGAAGACACGATCACTACGGTCTCAGGCCTATTGACCGTGGTCGATCCAGATACTGGTGAGAGCGAGTTTCAAGCTCAGGGCGATATTCGTGGTGCCTATGGCATCTTTTCCTTCAACTCCAGCACCGGCCGATGGACCTACTCCCTTGATCCAGCCAGTACAGCCCTCCAGGCACTTACGTCTGGGGCTGTGGCATACGAGGCGTTTAAGATCAAAGCCTTCGATGGCACTGAGCAACTCATCAGACTAACCGTCATGGGCACAGACGATGCGACCGTGATTGGCGGCACCACAGCGGGTGAGGTGACAGAAGACGCTACGACCGCGATCTCAGGCACACTGATAGTCAGCGACCCCGATACTGGCGAGGGCCAGTTCCAGGCACAAGCTGATGTGAACGGTACCTACGGTATCTTTTCGTTCGACGCGAGCACGGGTAAGTGGACCTATCATCTGGATAACTCCCGCGCATCGCTGCAGGCGCTCAAAGCGACCGATGTGGCACAGGAGATCTTCACGGTCCGAGCGTTAGATGGGACCGTGCAGAATGTCACAGTAACGGTGTATGGAGCGGACGATGTGGCCGTAACGCGCAACGATAGCGGCGGCGTCGACATCGCGATCACAGATCCCTCGCAGCTCACCGGCGCCCTGGGAACGGGCGGCGTCGATCAGGTGTTCTATGGCGGCTCGGGCACGGTGATGCTGCCGGACTCCATCGAGAACCTCACCCTGACCGGCGGCGATGCGCAGGCGCAGGGCAACGCCCTCGGCAACGCGATGCGGGGTAGCGGCGGTGACAATGCCCTGTGGGGCGGGGGCGGCAACGACTGGTTTCATGGCGGCGGCGGCAACGACACGATCGATGGCGGCTCGGGCCGGGATTACGTTTTCGGCGGCACCGGCAACGACCTGATCAGGGGCGGCGCCGGCAACGACACCCTCTATGGATACAATGACGATGACCGGGTCTCGGGTGGATCGGGGAACGACGTGATATCCGGCAGCGCCGGCAACGACACGGTCAATGGCGGCTCGGGGCATGACTTGGTCAATGGCGGTTCGGGCCATGACCGTGTCTATGGCGATGCGGGGCGGGACACGGTCTATGGCGGCAGGGGCAACGATACGATCAATGGCGGCGCCGGCAATGACATCCTCTTCGGCAATGCGGGGCGCGACGTGTTCCTGTTCGATACTAGGCTGAACAAGGGCGGCAATGTCGACATCATAAAGGACTTCAATGTCGTACGCGACAGTCTCTGGCTCGACAACTCAGTCTTTGCCGGGCTCGGGATCGGTACGATAACCAAGCCTGTCGCGCTCAAGAGCGGGAGCTTCGTGGCCGGCCTGCAGGCGCAGGATGCGCAGGATCGTATCATCTATGACCGAGCTTCGGGCTCACTCTACTATGATCCCGATGGCACAGGGTCGGCCGCTCAAGTTAAGTTCGCTACGATCTCCAACAAGGCCAAACTTACCCATCACGACTTCTTTGTCGTCTAGCTTGCAGGGGCTCGATGTCGCGAAGGCCGCTCCATTGACTAAGGTTGGCAGCGCGGTTGATGGGCCAGCTTTTTACAAGCATGGGAGCGGCTTGCCCGAGCCGATCACCAGCCCCTATCAAGCGGGATGAACCTGGACTGCGCCGGTAACTTCCATAGGGCCTCCACCTAGGCTCTGTTAGCTCTTGATCCAGTCGTGAGTTGCGGCGATGCACAGCACCGCCATGAAGCAGCGTGCCGTCTTCTCGTAGCGAGTGGCGATGGCGCGCCATTCCTTCAGCCGCCCCCAGAGCTGCTCGACACGGGAACGGTTGGCGTAGATCCAGGCGGGACAGGCCAACGGGCCCTCGGTGGGATTGGTGGGGATCGCCGGTCGTGCACCTCTGTCCCAGACGGCTTGACGCAAGCCATGCGACGAGTAGATGCGATCGCCCACCACCCACAGCGGCACGCCCGGCAAGCTGTCGAGCAGGGGCAGCGCCAAGCGCAGTTCGTGCGCCTAGCCTGGGGCAAGGAGGAACGTCACCGCCCGCCCGAGCGCATCGGCAATCACGCAGGCCTTCGTACCGAAGCCGCCACGGCTTCGTCCAAGTGCCTCATGCTGATCGCGGCTTGCCGCACTCCCCCCTTTTTAGCCGCGCCCGCCGCCTTGGCATGCGCCCGGATGCTGCTGCCGTCGAGGAACACCATGCCCAGTTCGACCTTGCGCTCTTGCGCCAGCTCGAAAATGGCTTCCCACACTCCCAGTTCGGCCCAGCGGATGAACATCTGCGCGGCACGCCACCATGGCCCGAGTTCCGCCGGAATGGAGCGCCACTTGGCGCCGTTGCGGTGACGCCAGACAATGGCTTCGAAGGTTTGGCGCAGATCGAGCGGTTGGGTCTTGCCATGCGGGCGGCAGGCCGCAATCAGCGGCTCCCAGACCGCCCACTCAGCATCGTCTAGAACTTGCATGATGGCCTCCCTCGGCATCCAGCAAAGGGAGAACGCTTTCAAGGCCTAACAGGGCCTAGAGCATTTTTCGGTGAAGTGGATCCGGTTCACCGTCAAAAATGCGGTCAAACAAAGAAGAGAGCTGATTCCACGCAAGTGGAAACAGCTCTAACGCTTCCCGCTGAGATCCAACGCTCCGGGTAACGCATTCGAGGCGGCGCGTGTGGGATCAAGAGTTCAATCTTGTGCCAGTGTGCTCATCGAAAAGATGAGCCGCGCTGGATCGAGGGGATAGCTTGAGCGTATCGCCGACCGTGACCCCTCGGAGGTCGCCGAAGAGAGCGTAGACGGGGTTTCCAGCAAGGTCGCCATACAGAATGACCTGCGACCCGGTCGGTTCGACGATCTCGACGCGAAACGGCAGGCCGCTCTCGTGGTCGATCTCCAGATGCTCGGGCCGAATGCCATAAAGGAGCGGCCTCGGCGTCGCTCCAACAGCGCTCTGGACGGGCAGGCTTGCGCCGCCGGAGGTCGTGAACCGGCCGTTCTGCCCCATGCGGCCCGGAAGGAGATTGATCGCTGGAGAACCGATGAAGTTCGCCACGAACACATTGGCGGGCCGGTCATACAGCTCCATCGGCGTGCCGACCTGCTCGATGCGTCCGGCATTCATCACGACGATCCGATCCGCCATGGTCATGGCTTCGACCTGATCGTGGGTGACATAGATGGATGTTGCCCTGAGCCTCTGATGCAAGGACCGGATCTCTGTGCGCATCGCGACGCGGAGTTTGGCATCAAGGTTCGAAAGCGGTTCGTCGAACAGAAAAACCTGAGGATCGCGCACGATGGCGCGTCCCATGGCGACCCGCTGTCGCTGTCCGCCCGACAGCTGCCGAGGATAGCGATCGAGAAGATTCGTTAAGCCCAGTATGCTTGCCGCCTCATCGACCTTGCGTCGCAGCACGGCCTTCTCGACACCCTGGAGCTTCAGGGCAAACGACATGTTCTCGAAGACCGTCTTGTGCGGGTAGAGCGCGTAGCTCTGGAACACCATCGCGATATCGCGATCGCGGGCATCGACGTCATTCACAATGCGGTCGCCGATGCTGATCGTCCCGCTTGTCATGTCGTCCAGACCGGCAATCATTCTCAGGAGGGTCGACTTTCCACAGCCTGACGGCCCGACGAGTACGACGAATTCCTCGTTCTCGATCGTGAGATCAATCCCCGGAAGGACGACCACATCGCCGAAAGTCTTGCGAACGCGGTCGAGTCTGACTTTAGCCATTTTGAACTCCAAGATTTATCGGGCGGTCAGCATTCCGCCGTCCGCCATGAAAATGCTGCCTGTGACGAAGGACGCGTCGTCCGACAAAAGAAAAGCAATCACGGAGGCGATCTCGGACGGTTCGCCGATCCGGTTGAGGATCTGACGGGACCGCATGCTCGCAAGTCTGGCGTCCGACAATTCGTCGGTGCCGACGAGGCGGCCGATCCAGGGCGTCTGGACGGTTCCGGGGCACACGCAGTTGACGCGAATGTTGCTGGAGGCGAGTTCCACCGCGAGAGCACGGGTAAGGCCGAGCACGGCCGCCTTCGAGGCGCAATAGGGCGCCCTGTCGGCAAACCCGATATGAGCTGCGACCGACGAGACGTTCACGATGCTTGAACCGGAACGGAGCAGGGGCAGGGCCGCCTGGCACATGAGCATCTGCCCGGTGACGTTGACGGCGAAGACCTTGTTCCACGCCTCGACGGTGAGCCCGGCAAGGGCGCCCTCTCCGGGAATTCCGGCGTTGTTGACGAGCATGTCGAGGCGGCCATGAACCTCGCCGATCTCGGCGAAGAGAGTTTGGATCTGCTCCTGGTCCGTCACATCGACGCGTCTTTCCCGCAGCCTTGCGTCGCTTTCCGATGGTGCGGCCATATCCACCGCATACACGGTCGCTCCATCATCCGAGAGCCGTTGAGCCACCGCCTGGCCAATGCCTTGGCCGGCACCTGTCACCACGGCGATGCGTCCCTGAAACCTGCTCATGATGCACCTAGTATTTGGGTTTCTCGGCAAACCAGCCGGGCCGGTCCGCATCGAGATAGGCCCCGATGACCTTCGTGGTGCGCAGGCTGTCGAGCCTGTCGATATCGGGGGTTACGCCGAGGCCCGGCCCGGTCGGGACGGGAAGGCGACCGGCCTTGATCTCGTGCGGGTCCTTGATGATGTCGACGGTATGATAATAATACTCCGTGTCGATGGCGATCGACATGTTCGGAATGGCCGCCGCGAGGTGAAGATAGGCGGCCTGGGAGAGGCCCAGTTCCCCGCCGCTGTGGAGCGTTACGGGCAATCCGGCCGCTTCCGCGATGGCTGCGGCCTTCAGGCACTGCCACAGGCCGCCCTGCTCATGGGGATCGAGCAGGATGACATCCGCCGCGCCCATTCGGACGATGTTTCCGACGTCGTTCAGGGTGTAGGCCGACTCGTCCAACGCGACCGGCACCGTTTGGACCTTCCGAAGCTCCGCGTGCCCGATCAGGTCGTCAAGAACGAGCGGCTGCTCGATATAGGCCAGATCATAGGCTTTCAGGCGATCCAACTGGCGTCTGGCGGTTCCAGGGGTCCAAGCACCGTTGACATCGGCCCGCAAAGGAGGATCGTCGCCGATGGTCCGTCGAACGGCCTCGACCAAGCTCAGGTCCGACGCCAAGTCATGACCGATCTTGAGCTTGAATGTCGTGTAGCCTTGATCGAGAAAGCGCGCAGCCATGTCGGCGCAACCCTGCGGGTCCGCGACGAACAGGTACGCGGACAACTCGATATCCGTGCGGTACGCGCCGCCCCACAGGGCGTGGAGAGGAAGGCCCGCGTGACGGCCGAGTGCATCCCACATGGCCATTTCGGCAGCCGCCATGGCCATGACGGCTGCGCGCTGATGATGGTAATAGCCGGCCCCGAGGACGTGCCTGTGAAATCTTTCGACGTCGGAGACGCTCCTGCCGATCAGGAGCGGCGCGACAACCTTCTCGAAGACAGCCGGCACGAAATCGAGCAGGGAGATGGTTTCGCCATACCCTTTGACGCCTCCGGCGGTGGTCACTTCCACCACGAGCCGCGTGCTTCCCAGGCGCTTACCGGACCCCCAGACGATCGGGTGCTCGAATGGGATATAGATCAGCCAGTGCCTGACATTCACGATCGTGAGGGGCGAAGCGGCAGACGTCATGCATTTAATCCATGTACAAGCCGCCGTTCACGTTCACCACTTCTCCAGTGATGTACGCGGCGCGGGCGGAGGACAGAAAAACGATCAACTCGGCAATTTCCCGGGTCTCGGCCATGCGTCCGAGGGGAACGAAATCGGTTACGCGCTTGAGCTGATCGGGTGTGAGCGCCTTGATGAGTTCGGTCGCGACAGGGCCCGGCGCGACGGCATTCACGCGGACCCCGACCTTGGCGGCTTCGATGGCGAGCGCGCGGGTGAACCCGATGACGCCGGCCTTGGAAGTCGAATAGGACGTGTTGTCGCCGAACAGAGTTCCCCGTTTTCCGGCGAAGGACGCCAGGGACACGACGGAGCCCTTTGAGGTCCCGAGGGCTGGCATGGCCGCGCGGGACAAGAGGTAAATGGCATCGAGGTTGATCGCCATGACTCTGCGCCAGGATTCCGGGCTTGTTCCCGCGATGGGCGCCGGCTCGCTAATCCCCGCATTGTTGACGAGGACATCGAGACGACCGAAGGCATCGAGTGCTTTGGAAACGATCTGGTCGGCCGCTCCGTCGACGGTCAAGTCAGCCGCCATGCTTTCCGAATTGCCGATTTGCGACGCGGCGTCGGCAAGCGCCGCCGCGTCCCGATCCACGAGCATCACTCTGGCGCCTTCAGCCGCAAAGCAGCGAGCCGTCTCCAGGCCGATCCCGCGCGCCGCCCCAGTGATCAGAACGACCTTGTCTTCCAAATCCAGTTGCATGTTCGTCGACTCCGGAAGGAGATTATTTGACCGCGCCCTGCGTGAGGCCGGCGATGAATTGCCTTTGCATCGCGAAGAACGCGACGACGATGGGAAGGCTGGAGAGGACGGAGGCGGCCATCAGCATCCCATATTCCGGAAGCTGGTCGCCCTTCAGGGACGCAACTCCGACAGGCAATGTGAGCATCTCGTCGGAGCGCATCATGACGAGTGGCCAGATGTAGCTGTTCCAGGAAGAGATGAAGATGAGGATCCCGACGGTTCCCAGGGCAGGCCGGAGCAAGGGCAGGACGACGCTCCAGTACAGGCGGAACTCGCCGCACCCGTCCATGCGGCCCGCATCGAGCAGCTCGTTGGGAACGCCCATCGCATACTGGCGCATGAGGAAGATCCCGAAAGCGTTCGCGGCGAACGGCAGAATGAGAACCAGGTAGGTATCCAGGAGGCCGAGCCGGGCCAACCAGCCGAAGAGAGGGATGACTGTGGTGAAGGGCGGAATGGAGACCGACGCGATCACAATCCAGAACAGGACCGTCTTGCCGGGGAAATCGAACTTGGCGAAGGCGTATCCGCCGAGGGAGCAGAAGAACAGGCCGAGTGCGGTACTGCAGAAGGCAACGAACAGGCTGTTGACCATCCACCTGATGTACAGGGTTTTTGACAGGAGGTCGCGGAAGCTTTCCACCGACCAGTTCCGAGGCCAGACGTCACCGGCGAAAATGTCGCTTCGCGTCTTGAATGCGGACAAGACGGCCCACAGCACGGGCGTCATCACGATCGCGAGGAGCATCAGCATCAAAAGAGTGCCGAAATAGGACACGAACGGGACGGCTCTTCTGCCTTCTTCCACCTGGGATCCCGCAGGGCTCACGGCTTGCATGGTCATTGCTGCTCCCTCCCGATGAGAAGCTTCTGGACGATGGCGGCGACCACGATGAGGAAGGTCAGGACATAGGAGACGGCGGCGGCGTAGCCGAGCTCGATGTATTGGAAGCCGGCCTGATAGAGGTAGATCACGATGGTCAGCGTGCTGTCGGCCGGGCCGCCTTTGGTGAGGACCCAAGGCTCGTCGAACAGCTCGAGCGCCCAGATCGTCGACATGATGACGCCGAACAGGATGACGGGTTTCAGAAGCGGCAGCGTCATGTACCACGTCACCTGCCAGGGGCGACAACCGTCGAGGCGCGCCGCTTCCTTGACGTCGCCCGGGATTGCTTGCAGCCCGGCGAAGTAGATCACTGCGTAGTAGCCCAGGGCGCGCCAGACCCTGAGGATGATGATTGACCAGATGGCGACCTCGGGGTCTCCCAGCCAATCGGGTTGAGGCAGGCCCAGGGCGCCGAGAATGATGTTGAGAAGGCCAACCCCGTTCGCAAACACCATCTCGAAGATGACAGCGGCAACGACGAGGCTGATCGTCACCGGGAGGAAGAAGCCGATCTTCAGGCCGTTCTTGAACCGGAGCCACGTGCTGTCGAGGGCCAGAGCCAGGGCCAGGGCCAGAACATTGAGGAGCGTCACGTAGACAAGGCCGTAGAATGCCGTGTTCCGAAGCGCCAGCCAGAAACGAGGGTCATTGTAGATGCGCTCGTAGTTCGCGGTTCCGATGAACTGCGCGTCCAGCACGCCGCGCCAATCGGTAAAGGAGTAGAGAAAGGACGCGATGATCGGCCCAAGCCAGAAGGCCAAGAATGTGATGAAGAACGGCGCCAGGAAAAGATAGGGTATGAAGGCCCGGCGAAACTTCCGTCGCCAGGGCGCAGGGCTCCGCCTCGCCAGCACATTTGCAGCGCTCATCACCATGTCCTTGTCTTTGGAGGGAGGGCGGCAGGGAGGGGCCCTGCCGCGCACGTTCAGCGGCGCAACTGGCTGGCCAACTGCTTCTCGATATCGTCCCAGGCTTGCTCGGGCGTCTTTTTGTTGCCGAACATCAAATCCAGCTCATTGCCGACGATCACTTCGGTCTTGGCCCAGTCGAAATAGTTGAAGTTGTTGAGCGTGCGGGGCTTCAGGGCGCTCTCGTAGATCGATTGCCCGCCCAGATAGGCCTCACCTTTCAGAAGCGCTTCGGATTTCAGCGCTGGTTCGAAAGCCGGGAGCAGATGTCCTTCCTCCCATATCCGAACCTGCGTGAGTTCGTTGGCCCCGATGAACTGAGCCCATTTCAGGGCCGCTTCCTTGTTCTTCGAGGATTTGGGGATCGCGAGAACGTTGCCGCCCCAGGCGCCCGTGGTGGCGGGTGCATTGGCGCCCCATTTCGGCCAGGGCATCGCACGCCATTTCCCGCTCTGCTCGGGCGCTTCCTTCTGCAGACGGAAGAGAGCCCATGACGGCACAGCATAGCCGGCGATGCGCCCGTCCTTGATGGCCTGGAAGAACTCCGGAGCATTGTTGCGGGATTCGAAGGCGATCTTATGCGTTCTCACGAGGTCGTAGTAGAAACGGACCGTCTCTCGGGCGATCTCGTTGTTCCTGATGACCTTGCCGTTGTCGTCAAAGATCTGCGCGTTGCGGGATTGAAGGTATTCCACCAGGTTCGCCACGCCGGGGACGCCGCTCGGAGCGGACACGTGGGTGATGAAGATTCCCTTTTGGGCCAGCACTTTGCCGGCGGCCACGAACTCGTCCCAGGTCTCGAACGGAACCTTGATGTTGTTCTGCTCGAAGATGTCGCTTCTGTAGAAGAATGCGGAGGGGTTCTGGTCGTAGGGGACGCCGTATGTCTTGCCGTCACGCTCGATGGATGACCACACGGCGGCGGGATATTGCCCCTTCAGCGGACTCATCTCCTTGGTGGTATCGAGCAGTCCGCCCGTCGAAATGTAGACGTCAAAACGGCGCTGCAGGATGAGGGCGACATCCGGACCGCCGACGCCCGCCGCCATCGCGACCAGGAACTTGTCCTGCAGGTCGAACGGGTTGAGGTTCGAGATTTCGACCTCGATGTCCGGGTTCTGCTTCTCGAATTCCGCCTTAACCGCATTGGCCGCGGCGACGTGTTCCGTCCAGGCCCAATAGGTGATCTTGGTCTTGGCCTGCGCGGCTGCGGCACCCGCAATGGCGAATGCCGACGCGGTTACCAGTAATATACGTCTCGTTACACGGTTCATGACCACCCTCCTTGCTTCCTCGTCCGGAAATCAGTTAGTTCTATAATGTAGAACTTGTTTTATATTGTGGAACTGATAATGGTTGTGCACTGTAACCGTGTCAAGCGGAGGTTTTGATTTGTCGGAATCCGAGGAAAGCCCGGCGGCGCGCGGGACAGCCGCTCTCCAGAAGGGGCTCAGCATCCTGGATGCGCTTGCCGATGGCGGCGGCAGCATGACCTTTTCGGAAATCGGGAAAGCCACGGGACTGCCCAAGGGGACCCTGCATCGCATCCTTGCGGCGCTGACCGATCACGGAACGATCCGCTTCGAGAGCAAGGATTCGCGCTACCGTTTCGGATGGCGCCTCGTCGAATACGCGCGGTGGTCGACGGCGGAGCTGGACCTCAAGGCCCTGGCCGAACCCGAACTCATCCGCCTTCATGCCCTCACGGGGGAACTGGTTCTCTTTGCGGTCGGCGAGAGAGCGCAGCTGATCTGCGAGCAGGTCATCAGCAACCCTCAATCCTATCCGCACGGCCTCGCGGAAGGCGTCCGGCTTCCGGCCTATTGCACGGCGGCCGGAAAGGCGATGCTGGCCTTCACGGAACCTCACCGGCTCGACGCGCTGATCGAGTCGACATCATTCGAGGCGCTGACGCCCTCGACGATCGAGGATCGGCAGACCTTCCGGGCGCAGCTCGATGTCACGAAGGCAAGGCGCTACGCCATCGAGGACCAGGAATGGCAGAACGGCGTTCGCTCCGTCGCGGCTCCCGTTTTGGATCGCGCCAATCGTCCCATCGGGGTGATCGCCATCATGGGCCCGGCGTTTCGCATGAGCGTCGAACGCCTGCATGAGCTTGGACCTGACATTCTTCGCTCGGCGCAGCGCATCACAGGGCAAGCCGCCTTCACGCAACCAAGCCAGTCTCCGAAGGCCAACATGATAACCCAGCCCTCCGTCTCCTGTGTCGTTCGATCCAATGCCTTCCTTGGCGAGGGGCCGTTCTGGAGCGAGAAGGACAAGACACTCAAATGGATCGATATTCTCGCTCCGGCCATTCACATATCGGATCCGGCCCAAGGGAGCGACTTGGTGATCCCGATGCCGGAGATCGTCGGCGCATTCGCCGAATGCACGGCGGGCGGCCTCGTCATCGCATCGCAAACGGGCTTTTTCCTCCTCGATCCGACGACGGGCCGCAAGACGCCGATCGGCGACCCGGAAATCGACAAACCCGGAAACCGATTCAACGACGGCAAATGCGACAGCCGCGGCCGCTTCTGGGCCGGCACGATGGATATGGCCGTCACCCCCGGCGCAGGGAGCCTTTATCGCCTGGATGCGCACGGCCGGATCGACAAAATGGAATCGGGGATCGGGATCTCGAACGGGCTCGGCTGGAGCCCGGACGACCGGCTCATGTACTTCACCGACTCGATGGCCCGAACCATCTTCGTCTACGATTTCGATCCTGACAGGGGCACGATCTCGCACCGACGGGTCTTCGCTCAAACGCCCGAGAACATGGGCGTTCCGGACGGCTTGACGGTTGATGCGGAAGGTTTCGTCTGGAGCGCGCAATGGGATGGATGGCGGATCATCCGCTATGCTCCCGACGGGACGGTGGACAGGACCATCAGCGTTCCCGTGCCGCGCCCAACGAGCTGCACATTCGGCGGCCCCGATCTGTCGACGCTCTATATCACATCGGCCAGAATACGCCTCTCGAGCCAACAGCTCCAGGAGGCTCCTCTGTCCGGAAGCGTGTTCGCTCTCGATGCAGGTGTGAGAGGTCTGCCGGATCATTCGTTCAAGTGGTCTCGATCGTGAGCAGAAATCGGACAGATCCCGATGGGGTTCAGCTCCAGCCGGCATCATCGTGCTGTGCGGATAGACATCCCGCTCAAGCCCGTTAGTTTCGTCCCGAACCGGCGCTCGCGATACTCTTTCGTCCGCATCCGGTTCATCAGGACTTGAGGCCAGCGCGATTTTTCGGCGAACCGGATCCGGTTCGCCGAGAGATGCTCTTGGCCCGGTTTCCACGGCATCGGCGTTGCGCCTAAGCCGCCACCCATCCGGATGATCAGGTGGCAGCCGTTCTTTATGCCGCCTTTATTTTCGAGGCCGCACTTCCCAATCGAGATTTGATGGTCACCGGGCGTAGCGTTCAGCACTCGCAATAGGTGTTGTCATGTCCGATCTTGTCTATCTCCTCATCGGTCTCGGGTTCTTTGCGCTGATGGCGCTGTATGCCCGCGCGGCCGAACGGCTCTGAGGGAGGCTCATCCATGTCCCTCGATCTGTTCCTCGGCGGCCTCGTCGCACTTGGCCTCGCCGTCTACCTCGTCCTGGCGCTCCTCAAGCCCGAACGTTTCTAGAGCTGCTTCCACTCGCGTGGAACCATCTCCCCTCTTTTCTTTGCCGCATTTCGTGACGGTGAACCGGATCCACTTCACCGGGAAATGCTCCAGGAGGCTCCCATGACTCTCAGCGGCTGGCTCCAGATCGCTATCATCCTCGCAGCCGTCTTGCTGGCGGCGGTTCCGCTTGGCGCCTTCATGGCCAAGGTTTATGCCGGCAAGCGTACTGTCCTGTCTCCGGTGCTCGTGCCTGTCGAGCGCGGATTCTACGTCCTCGCGGGCGTCGATCCCGCCCGCGAGCAGGGCTGGCGGAGCTACGCTCTTGCGATGCTCCTGTTCAATGCGGCCGGTTTCGCGCTGCTCTACGCAATCCTCAGGCTGCAAGGTTTTCTGCCGTTCAATCCGCAGGGCTTCGGCGCCCTCTCTCCTGATCTCGCCTTCAACACCGCCGTCTCGTTCGTCACCAACACGAACTGGCAGTCCTATGGCGGTGAGACCACGATGAGCCACTTCTCGCAGATGGCCGGGCTGACGGTGCAGAATTTCCTCTCCGCCGCCACGGGGCTTGCCCTCGCGATGGCGCTGGTCCGGGGCTTCGCCCGGTCGAAGGCGAGCACCGTCGGAAACTTCTGGGTCGACATGACCCGCTCGACTCTCTACGTCCTCCTGCCGCTGTCCCTCGTCACGGCCATCCTGCTCGTGGCCCTCGGCATGCCGCAGACCATGCTGGCTTCGGTGGACGCGACGACGCTGGAGGGCGCGAAGCAGACCATCGCGGTCGGACCCGCGGCAAGTCAGGTTGCCATCAAGCAGCTTGGCACCAATGGCGGCGGATTCTTCAATGCGAACGCCGCTCATCCGTTCGAGAACCCGACGGCGCTGACGAACTTCGTCCAGGTGTGGCAGATGCTGGTGATCTCGGTCGCCGTCGTTTTCGCCTTCGGTCGTCTCATCGGCGACGGACGGCAGGCCCGGGCCCTTGTCTGGGTGATGGGCATTCTGCTCACGACCGGCATCGCCGTCACCTATGTGGCGGAAGCGGCTGGAACGCCCATTCTGCACGCGGCCGGCATCGACACGCTCGCGGGCAACATGGAAGGCAAGGAGGTCCGCTTCGGGCTTGCCCTGTCGGCTCTCTGGGCCGCCGTGACCACAGGCCTGTCGTGCGGGGCGGTGAATGCCATGCATGCGAGTTTCACGCCCATCGGCGGAATGATCCCGATGTTCCTCATGCAGCTCGGCGAGATCCTGCCGGGCGGTGTCGGCTCCGGCCTCTACGGCATTCTCGTCATGGCGATCATCGCAGTGTTCGTGGCAGGTCTCATGGTGGGCCGCACGCCCGAGTATCTCGGCAAGAGGATCGAGGCGAAGGAGGTCAAGATGGCGATGCTCGCCGTCCTGATCCTGCCGACCGCGATCCTCGGCTTCTCGGCCATCGCCGCCGTGATCCCGCAGGGCCTGGCCGGCTTGCTCAATGCCGGGCCGCATGGCCTTTCGGAGATCCTGTACGCCTACTCGTCGGCGGCCGGAAACAACGGCTCCGCCTTTGCTGGGCTCACGGCGAATTCGCCCTGGTACAACACGACTCTCGGGCTTGCGATGCTCTTGGGCCGGTTCGCCTACATCGTGCCGATGCTGGCGATCGCGGGCTCTTTGGCTGCCAAGACGAAGCTTGAATCCTCGACAGGCACATTTCCGACCCATGGCCCGCTGTTCATAGGTCTTCTGATCGGCGTGATCCTGATCCTCGGCGGCCTCCAGTTCTTCCCGGCCCTCGCCCTCGGCCCCATCGCCGAGCAGGTGATGATGCTGACCGGCAAAACATTCTGACAGGTGCTCCATGAGCAAACACATTCAAGCGACCATCTCGATGTTCGACGGAACGATCCTGCGCCAGTCGGTCCTCGACTCTTTCAGAAAACTCAATCCTGCAGTTCTTGTCCGCAATCCCGTGATCTTCGTGACGGAGGTGGTGGCTCTGCTGGTGACCATCCTCTTCATCCGGGATCTCGCCACCGGCGCCTCCGCCTTCTTCACGGGGCAGATCGCCGCCTGGCTGTGGTTCACGGTGATTTTCGCCAATTTCGCAGAAGCCGTTGCCGAAGGCCGTGGGCGTGCACAGGCTGACACCTTGCGCCAGGCCCGCACGCAGACCGTCGCCAAGCGGCTGTACGATCCCGAGCGCAGGGAGCTCCACGCCAACGTGTCGGCGCTCGAGCTGGATATCGGCGATCTCGTTCTCGTCGAGGCGGGAGATCTGATCCCGGGCGACGGCGAGGTGGTGGAAGGCATTGCCTCGGTCAACGAGGCGGCCATCACGGGCGAGTCCGCACCGGTCATCCGCGAGTCGGGCGGCGACCGCTCCGCCGTTACCGGCGGCACCACGGTGATCTCGGATTGGCTCGTGGTCCGGATCACGGCGGCGCCGGGCTCCTCGTTCCTCGACCGGATGATCGCTCTTGTGGAGGGGGCCGAGCGGCAGAAGACGCCGAACGAGATCGCCCTCAACGTCCTGCTGGCGGGCATGACGATCGTGTTCCTGATCGCCGTGGTGACGCTGTCCGGATTGGGGCGCTACTCCGGAGCCGACGTTCCGGTCCCGGTGCTCGTGGCGCTTCTCGTGACGCTGATCCCGACGACCATCGGCGGCCTGCTCTCCGCCATCGGCATCGCCGGCATGGACCGTCTCATCCGCTTCAACGTGCTCGCCATGTCGGGACGGGCCGTGGAGGCGGCGGGAGACGTTGACACGCTGCTGCTCGACAAGACGGGCACCATCACCTTCGGCAACCGCATGGCGTCCGAGATCATTCCGGTCTCCGGCGTCACGGAGCGCGAGGCGGCGGAGGCCGCTCTCCTGGCGAGCCTTGCGGACGAGACGGCGGAGGGCCGCTCCATCGTGACGCTGGTTCAGGAGAAGTACGGCATGGAAGCCCCCGGGCAGTCTCCGGACGATGCCCGCTTCATCGAGTTCTCCGCCACGACGCGCCTGTCCGGCGTCGATCTCGGCAAGCGGAACCTGCGCAAGGGAGCGGTGGATGCCGTTCTCCGCTTCGTGCGGGACGCCAGCGGCCGAACCGTGTCGGACCAGACCTTCGCCGCCGCCGTGGATCGCATCGCGCGCTCGGGCGGTACGCCTCTCGGACTGGCGGACGGAAGCCGGCTGCTGGGCGTCATCCACCTCAAGGATGTGGTGAAACCCGACATCAAGGAGCGCTTCTCCGAGCTGCGGCGCATGGGCATCCGCACCGTCATGGTGACCGGCGACAATCCCGTGACGGCGGCGGCGATTGCCTCGGAGGCGGGAGTCGATGACTTCATCGCCGAGGCGACCCCGCAGGACAAGCTTGACTACATTCGCCGCGCGCAAACGGAAGGACGTCTCGTGGCCATGTGCGGCGACGGCACGAACGACGCACCGGCACTGGCGCAGGCCGATGTCGGCGTGGCGATGCAGTCCGGCACGCAGGCCGCCCGCGAGGCCGGCAACATGGTGGACCTCGACTCGAATCCGACAAAGCTCATCGAGATCGTCGGGATCGGCAAGCAGCTCCTGATGACGCGAGGATCCCTGACGACGTTCTCCATCGCCAACGACGTGGCCAAGTACTTCGCCATCATCCCGGCGCTGTTCGTGGCTGCGATCCCGCAACTCGGAGCGCTCAATGTCATGGGCCTGTCGACGCCCCAGAGCGCGATCCTGTCGGCGGTGATCTTCAACGCGCTGATCATCGTCGCGCTGATCCCGCTGGCCCTGCGCGGCATTCCCTATCGTCCCCTCGGGGCGGCAACCCTGCTGCGCCGAAACCTGCTCGTCTACGGCCTCGGAGGGCTCGTCGTGCCCTTCGTCGGCATCAAGATCATCGACCTCGCCGTCACGGCGATCGGCTGGGCCTGAAAGGAGTCCGACATGTCATATCTTCGTCCCTCGCTCGTCCTGCTTGTCCTGTTCACGGCCTTGACGGGACTCGTCTATCCCTTTGCCGTCACGGGGATCGGACAGCTCGTCTTCCCGGCGCAGGCCAATGGCAGCCTGATCGTGCAGGATGGCCGCGTTGTCGGCTCCGAGCTGATCGGTCAGGCATTCACGTCGGACCGCTATCTCTGGCCGCGCCCCTCGGCTACGAGCGCCGCCGACCCCGCGGATCCGTCGAGGACGGTGGATGCGCCCTACAACGCGGCGGCCTCGACCGGCTCCAATCTCGGGCCGACCTCCGCGAAGCTGGCGGATCGCCTGACCGCATCCTCCGAGGCCTGGCAGGCATCTGGCCTGGCGCAGCCGATTCCAGGCGACGCCGTGACCACCTCCGCCAGTGGCCTCGACCCGCACATCTCCCCGGCCTTTGCGCTGGCGCAGGCCCCCCGCATCGCTGCGGCCCGGAACCTTCCGGAAGAGCAGATCAGGCACGTGATCGAGACCTCGACCGAAGGGCGAACCTTCGGCATCTTCGGGGAGCCCCGCGTCAATGTCCTGCTGGTCAACCGAGCCCTCGACCGGCTGAGCTCTCAGGGAACGCGCGATGTATCCTGACGCACTGGAGGCATAAGCCCTCATGGCTTCGACCGAGACGCCCCGCGCGTGCCCGGACGCGCTTCTCACCCTCGCCAACCGCGAAGGTCGCGGCCGCCTCAAGATCTTTCTTGGGGCGGCTCCTGGCGTCGGGAAGACCTATGCCATGCTCCAGGCCGCCCGGACGGCCCGAGACGGTGGGACAGACGTGGTGATCGGCCTCGTCGAAACCCACGGGCGCCAGGAAACGGAGGAGCTTCTGGGAGGTTTCGAGATCCTGCCGCGCCTGTCGGTTCCCTATCGGGGCCGGATGGTGCAGGAGTTCGATCTCGACGCCGCGCTGCAGCGCCATCCTCAACTCATTCTCGTCGACGAATATGCTCACACCAACGCTCCGGGCAGCCGTCATCCGAAACGATGGCAGGATGTCGAGGAACTGCTGGCGGCGGGAATTGACGTCTGGACGACGCTGAACATCCAGCATCTCGAAAGCCTCAACGACGTCGTTCAGCGCATCACGCGTGTTCGCGTGCGTGAGACCGTGCCGGATGCGGCTTTCGACGAAACGGATGAGCTGGTCCTCGTCGACCTGCCGCCGGACGAGCTTCTCAAGCGGCTGGCCGAGGGCAAGGTCTACGTCCAGGATACGGCGGCCCGCGCGGTCGACAATTTCTTCCGTCCCAACAACCTGGTCGCCCTGCGTGAGCTGACCCTTCGCCGGGCCGCCGAGCGCATCGACAGCGACCTGCTCGAACGGATGCAGAGCAGTGGACTTGAAGGCCCCTGGGCAGCAGGGGAGCGCATCCTCGTCTGCGTCGGCACGGACGAGGCCTCACCGGTGGTCGTGCGACACGCCAAGCGGTTGGCCGAGGCCATCGGCGCTCCCTGGCTCGCCGTGACCGTGGAGCGACCGAGCGCGCTGCTCGGGAGCGAGGAGCGGCGGCGCATCGACGAGACGCTCCAGCTTGCCGAGCGCCTGGGCGCCGAAGAGGCTAAGACGCTCGTCGCAGGCGATATGGTTCAGGAACTCCTGCGGTTCGCCCGGTTTGAGAACGTCACCCAGATCGTGGTAGGACGATCCCGTGGCGGCTTTCTGTCCGAACTGGTCGGGCGTTCCTTGCCCCACCAGTTGGTTCACCATGCCGAGGATATCGCCATTCACGTCGTGACCGCCAAGGACGGGCAGGCCCGGAAGGTGCGATGGTGGGGCCGTCTCCCACGGATGAAGGTCAGCCGGCCGTGGGCTCCTTTCCTCTGGTCCGCATTGGCGGTTGCCACGGCTATTGTCGTTGCGCTGGCGATGGCCTCCATTGTTCCGCTGCCGAACGTCTCCATGATCTTCCTGGTGGCCGTGCTGTTCGCCGCCGTCCGGTTCGGGATCTGGCCTGCGGTCGTCAGTTCGATCCTGTCGTTCCTCGGCTACAACTTCTTCTTCATCGACCCGGTCTACACCTTCACGGTGGCGCGTCCGCACGAGCTGCTCGCCCTGTTCATCTTCCTCGGCGCAGCGGTCCTGACCTCCGCCCTGGCCGGGCGGGCGCGGGAGCAGGCCGCGGCGGCGGTCAGCCGGGCGCGGGCGACGCGGCGGCTTTACGAGTTCACCCGCCGGCTCTCGAGCTTCCCCGATGCCAATGCGGTCGCCGAAGGCGCCGTCGTGGAGCTCAACGGCTACCTCAACCGGCCCGTGGCAATCCTCCTGTCCCAGGGCGACAGCCTTGAGCTTGCAGCCTCCTGGCCACCGGAGGACCGGCTCGACACCGCCTCGGCCTCTGCGGCCCGCTGGGCCTATGACAAGGACGAAACGGCCGGCGCCGGGACAGGAACCCTGCCGTCGGCGCGCTGGCTCTTCCTGCCCTTGCGCTCGTCCGATGGCCGGGTCGGGGTGATGGGTGTCGCGCTCGACGGGGCCGCCCTGGACTCTGAGATGCGCACGCTTGCCGAGACGGTGGCGGAGCTCACGGCGGCGGCCCTGGAACGGGCACGGCTGACGCGGGCGATCGTGGCGGCCAACACGGCCGCCGAGTCGGAGCGGGTGCGCAACACCCTCCTGGCCTCGATCAGCCACGACTTCCGGACGCCCCTCGCGTCCATTCTCGGAGCGGCGACCGGCCTGATCGATTATGGACCCAAGCTGTCGGAGCCTGCCCGCCAAGACCTGCTGGACCAGGTCAAGCACGAGGCGGAGCACCTCGACCGGATGGTCCGCAACCTGCTGTCGATGACCCGGGTGGAGGCCGGCGCCCTCGAGCTGCGCCGTGACTGGGTCGACATCCGGGAAGCGTTCGACCGGGTCGTGGCCGTCGCCCGGCGACGAGGGGCAACACAGGCCTTCCGTCTTGACGTCGACCCGGATCTGCCCTTTGTCGAGGCGGATGCCTCCCTGCTCGATCAGGCGCTCGCCAACATCATTGGCAATGCGGTTCGCTATGCGGGGCCGGATGCGAAGGTGGAACTCGCGGCTCGCCGGGATGGCCGGGACGTCGTGCTGTCAGTCACGGACGATGGGCCAGGGATCCCTCCGGCCCTGCTTCCGAAGGTTTTCGAGAAATTCGCCCGTGGCCGGGAGCATGATGGCGACGGGGGCGAGGGCACCGGGCTGGGTCTGGCCATCGCCAAAGGGATCGTCGACGCGCATGGTGGAGCGATCGTCGCGGAGAGTCCCGTCGCGGACGCGCACGGCACCCGCATCGCGATCAGGCTGCCGCTGGAGGAGAAGAAGGCATGACCAACCTGACGCGCGTGCTCGTCATCGACGACGAGCCGGCGATCTTCCGTTTCCTCAAGCCGGCTCTGGAGGCGAACGAATACGAGGCGGTAAGCGCCGGAACGGCCGCCGAGGGCTTGAAGCGCATCGCCACCGAGGCTCCCGACGTGGTGGTGCTCGATCTCGGCCTGCCCGATATGGACGGCAAGGACGTGATCGCCCGGGTGCGCGAATGGTCGGACGTGCCGATCATCGTACTCTCGGCCCGTGATCGCGAGGCCGAGAAGATCGCCGCCCTCGATCTCGGCGCGGACGATTTCGTCAACAAGCCGTTCGGCATGGGCGAGCTCATGGCCCGGCTGCGCACGGCCTTGCGCCATCGCATGCAGCGCAAGGGCGAGACGCCGGTCGTCAGCGTCGGAGGATTGGAGATCGACATCCCCCGGCGCCGCGTGACGTTCCAGGGAGCCGATGTAAGCCTCAGTCCCAAGGAGTTCGATCTTCTCGCCTTCCTGGCGGCCCATGCGGGCAAGGTGGTCACCCACAAGCAGGTCCTTACCGCCGTCTGGGGCGCAGCCCACGAGAACGATACCCAGTACCTGCGCGTCTATGTCGGCCAGCTCCGGCAGAAGATCGAGCCGAACCCCTCCGACCCGCGCTTCATCCTCACCGAGCCGGGCATCGGCTACCGCCTGATGGATGTCGCCTAGGGCGCCGATCCCGTTTTAGGTCCGCACGATGCGCGAGAGCCGTTCCACTTGCTTGGAAACAGCTCTCTTTCTTGCGTTGCCGCGGTTTTGGCGGCGAGCCGGAACGCCTTCACCGAAAAGTGTTCCAGGTCCGGTCCAGGCACGCGCTTTTATGCGGCCTTTATATCGGGCCCGTCACATCCGGATCGATTTTTTATGCGAGACCGGCCATGTCAGAGCCAGAGGTCGGGGCGGGGGATCCGCCGTGATCAGTTTGGACAGCCAAGATGTGGCCGAAGCAAAATCCGGAGCGGGATCTCCGTTCCCTCCTGTCTCGCATCGAGACGGCCTCCCAACCGCAGGTCGGACTCGTGGCCGACGTATTGGAACATGCCTGTCCCCGGCTCAGATCGGCTCTCGGCCCCACCGCTCCCGTACGGCGCCTGATCGAAGCCGAGGCTTGGGTTGATCTGGGCTTCTGGCTGGTCGGCTGGGAATTGCCGGACTGGGTGATCCACCACCTGTCCTGCGACGACAGCCGCTGGAACTGCGCGATCTGCGTCCGCGGACTGGCGATCAACTGGGTCGAGGACGTGGCCGAGTTCCAGCACGGCAACCCGGCTCTCGCGATCCTCGGGGCCTTCGTCCAGGCTCAGGTCCAGAAGGCTCAGGGCCGCTGTCCCAGCAATGTCACGGTGTTCAGGCGGATGGACCGGGCCGGAGCGACCTCCATCGGCCGCGAGGTGGAGAGATAAATGACTGCAACGGCCTCAAGCCAGCCTCGCCCCGCAGAGCCGTCCGCCCATGCGGGCCCCCCTCATGCGTCCAGCTTCTGGCTGCTGACCCTGGGCACGCTGGGCGTCGTCTACGGCGACATCGGCACAAGCCCCCTTTATGCGCTCAAGGAATCCCTCTCGGCCGCGGCCGCGGGCGGCACCGTCACCCGCGAGATGGTGTTCGGCATCGTGTCGCTGATCCTGTGGGCGCTGATCGTCATCGTCACGATCAAATACGTGCTGTTCATCCTGCGCGCCGACAACAACGGCGAGGGCGGCACGCTGACCCTGATGGCGCTCGCTCAGAGAGCCATGGGCCACAACGTGCTCGTGATTACCGTGCTCGGCATGGTCGGAGCGGCGCTATTCTACGGCGATGCCATCATCACTCCGGCGATCTCGGTGCTCTCGGCCGTCGAAGGTCTGAAGCTCGTCACTCCGGCTCTCGATCGTTACATCCTGCCGCTCAGCCTTGTGATCATGATCGCCCTGTTCTCGGTGCAGAGCCATGGAACGGCACGCGTGGCCGCGTTCTTCGGCCCCATCATGGCGCTGTGGTTCGTTCTGATGGCGCTCGGCGGCATCCTCCACATTTCGGACGCACCCGGCATCGTGGCGGCGATCAGCCCGACCTACGGCATCGTGTTCCTCGCCACACACGGTACGGCGGGCCTGTTCGCCCTCGGGGCGGTATTCCTGGCCGTCACTGGAGCCGAGGCGTTGTATGCCGACATGGGCCATTTCGGACGACGTCCGATCCAGCTCGCGTGGCTCAGCTTCGTCCTGCCATGCCTGGCCCTGAACTACATGGGCCAGGGCGCGCTGCTGCTGGCCGACCCGGCCAAGATCGAAAACCCGTTCTTCCTCCTCTATCCCGATTGGGCGCTTCTCCCGATGGTCGGCATGGCGACCGTCGCCACCATCATCGCCAGCCAGGCGGTGATCACCGGTGCGTTCTCCATCACGCAGCAGGCCATCCAGCTGGGCCTGCTGCCACGAATGGAGATTCGTTGGACCTCCGAGACGGAGAAGGGCCAGATCTACGTGCCGAAGATGAACTTTCTGCTTCTCGGCGCCGTGTTGATCCTGGTCGTCATGTTCCGGAGTTCGAGCGCCCTGGCTCATGCCTATGGGCTGGCGGTCACCGGAACGATGGTGGTCACCGCCATCATGGCCTTCTTCGTGGTGTGGCGGTTCTGGAAGTGGCCACTCTGGGCCTCGGTGGCGGTGATTGCGCCCTTCCTGCTGGTCGACACGATCTTCCTTGCGGCGAATGCCCTGAAGATCCCGCAGGGCGGCTGGATGCCGCTCCTGGTCGGTGCGCTGCTGGTCATGCTCATGATGACGTGGCGGCGCGGGACGCGCATCCTGTTTGAGAAGACCCGGAAGGTGGACGTGCCGCTGCTCGAGCTCATCGGCATGTTGCAGAAGAGCCAGCCGCATCGGGTGAAGGGCACCGCGGTGTTCATGACGAGCGATCCAGAAGTTGCGCCCGCGGCCCTCCTGCATAACCTCAAGCACAACAAGATCCTGCATGAGAAGAACGTGGTGCTGACGGTAAAGACCGCGGACGCACCGCGCGTGGCGAACGACGAACGTGTCCGGATCGAGCCTCTCGAGGACTCGTTCTGGCGGGTGACCATGACCTATGGCTACATGGAAGCTCCGAACATCCCGCGCGGGTTGGCCCTCCTGCGCAAGCAAGGCTTCAAGTTCGACATCATGACGACGTCGTTCTTCGTCTCGCGCCGCTCGATCCGGCCCTCGGTGCATGGCGGGATGCCATTCTGGCAGGACAAACTCTTCATCAGCCTCGCCAAGTCCGCCAGCGACGCCACGGACTTCTTCCAGATCCCCACCGGGCGCGTGGTCGAGGTGGGCACCCAGGTGACGGTCTGAACGGACACTTGGCCGGTGGTTCCGAAGAGCCCCTGGAATGCCTCACAATGGCACCGACGCGAGATGGGCCGAAGGTCCGCATAAGGCGGTCACATCGGACATTCACGAGACGGCGGCGACTTTCCTGCCGGATCCGTAGCCGACGCCGGCATGGGGATGCGACAAGACAAAGGCTCGGAGCAGCGGATGCGAGCTCGAATTCGCGCCCGATGCCCGAGTGTTCGGGACGGCATGGAACACGATGCAGGTCATCCTGCCGTCGTTGAACCGGTTGCCAATGATCGCAGGCCGGTCATGATCAGGGTGATACGATCACGACCGTCCGTTCTGCCCCGTCGGTTGGGCAGGGCGCGGCAGGGACAGACCAGCCGACGCGCAAGGGAGCCTTTCATGGATACGATCACCACGCAGGACGGCACGCGCATCTTCTACAAGGACTGGGGCCCGAAGGATGCCCAGCCGGTCATGTTCCACCACGGCTGGCCCCTCAGTTCCGATGATTGGGACGCGCAGATGCTCTTCTTCCTCTCGAAGGGCTACCGTGTCGTCGCCCATGATCGGCGCGGGCACGGCCGCTCGGAGCAGGTCGCCGGGGGGCACGACATGGATCACTATGCCGCCGACGCCTTCGCGGTGGTCGAAGCCCTCGACCTGAGGAACGCCGTCCAGATCGGCCACTCCACCGGCGGCGGCGAGGTCGCCCGCTACGTGGCAAGGCACGGCGAGCCCGCGGGCCGCGTGACCAAGGCGATCCTGGTCTCGGCGGTTCCGCCGCTGATGCTCAAGACCCAGAGCAACCCGGAAGGCCTGCCGATGGAGGTGTTCGACGGCTTCCGCACGGCACTGGCGGCCAATCGGGCGCAGTTCTTCCGCGATGTTCCCGCCGGTCCGTTCTACGGCTTCAACCGCGCCGGCGCGGCCGCGCACGAGGGCGTCATCCAGAACTGGTGGCGGCAGGGCATGATGGGCTCCGCCAAGGCGCATTACGACGGCATCAAGGCCTTCTCGGAAACCGACCAGACGGAGGATCTCAAGGCGATCTCCGTGCCGACCCTCGTCCTGCATGGCGAGGACGATCAGATCGTCCCGATCGCGGACTCGGCGCTGAAGTCGATCAAGCTGCTCAAGAACGGCACGCTCAAGACCTATCCCGGTCTGTCCCACGGCATGCTGACCGTCAATGCCGATAGGCTCAATGCCGACATGCTGGCCTTCGTCCAAGGCTGAAAGCCCGGCCGGTATCGGTAGGGGAGGATGCCGCGCCGGAACCCTGTCGCGGATAACTCGACATCGTCGCCTCCCCGGATCACGTCCGGGGAGGCTACAGCATCGGACCCAAAAGGAGGTCCACTTTTCCGCACGATGCTCTAGGGCGCACGTCTCTCAGCCACTCGCGCGCAGGAACCGCTCGGGACGGATCAGATGAGCCAATCCGTTGCCGCAGCATGCTGAGGCGCCTGCGCCGGAGCGACCGTGAGCTTTCCGAACAGGCCATGCGCTTCATCCTGCACGCCCGCCGTGAAATAGACGCTGTGCGGATCGCTGTTGGGACCATGGTTGCCGGGTACGAGCGCCCAGAGGTCGCCGATCACGACCTGATTGCCGCTGGGATCGTCCACGGTGCCGAGGAAATGGAAATCGTGAGGATCGTAGGCGTTGATCCTCCCGTCTCCGAAGTTTCCCACCAGCAGGTCATGGGAGAATTCCCCGAAGCCGGAGGGTGCGATGGCCAGGCCCCAGGGCGAGTCCAGCGGGCCCTGCGAGGCGACCCTGTGAAGAAGATGGCCGGAGAAATCGAACTCGTCGACATAGCCGTGGCCCGCGCCGGCGACATCGTCCTTCTTGTCCGCATCCTGGAGGGCGAAGGTCACGAACAGATGGCCGTTGAGCGCCTGCACGTTGAACGGCGCATAGCCGTCCGGCAGGTTCGGATCGGTGAAGTGTTTCACCTGATGGAACTGGCTGTTGAAGACGTCGACGGCGCCGTTATGGAAATCCGCAGCATACAGATAGGTGTGTCCATGCGTCGTGCCGATGGCCAGGCCCTTGAACACGGCGCCGGATGCGGACTTGTCGACGGCGATCACGGAGCTGCCGCTGTCCACGTTCGGGTTCCACCCGGAGATGGTGCCGTCTTCCGTCGCGAACAGGAAATCGGCCGACGCCGTGTGCCCGTTGCTGGTGATCTTGAATCCCTTATGCGTGGAATTGAAGACCTGGCCCGTCGGGGCGGAAGGATCCGTCTGCCCGGGAGGGGCCGCGATCGTGATCGACGAATGGCCGCCGATCGAGACCGGGGATCCCTTGCCGTCGTAGACCGTGGTGACGCCGGTCCCGTTGTCCGAGACCCAGAACGGACCGGTGCGGCTGCTGGCGACGCCCCAGGGATTGATCAGGTTCGGGTCGGTATGCGCGGCAGGCAGAAAGCCGTCGGAGACGAGATTCGTCTGAGTGTAGGAGTTCGCCTGCTGCCCAGGATGGTGTGCGGATCGAGAAGTCTGTCCGAGCGGATCGAAGGAATAGGCGCTCATCAACGCCTCCATGGCTTGAGAGAAGCCCCCACTTCCCGACATCAGGGTCAGGGATCGGCATGACGCCTGTCGGGCCGGTGATCGTAGGTCCCGAGAGTTAGAGCAGAATTAGGCTCGTGGATGCATCGCTCCGGAGCCACGAACGGCCAAGCGCTGGCGGAAACGTCGCCGCCAGCGCGACGGCGCTTCACCCACGCCGCGCGGCCTCGATGGCGGCGACGTCGATCTTCTGCATGGTCATCATCGCCGCGAAGGCGCGCTTGGCCTCGTCGCCGCCCGCCGCGAGCGCGTCCATCAGGACGCGCGGGGTGATCTGCCAGGACACGCCCCATTTGTCCTTGCACCAGCCGCAATCGCTCTCATGGCCGCCGTTGCCGACGATGGCGTTCCAGTAGCGGTCGGTCTCCTCCTGGTCGGCGGTCGAGATCTGGAACGAGAGGGCTTCGCTGTGCTTGAACGCAGGCCCGCCGTTGAGGCCCAGACAGGCGACTCCCGCAACGGTGAACTCGACCGTCAGCACGTCGCCCTCCTGGCCGGACGGGTAATCGCCGGGCGCCCGGTGCACGGCATGCACCGCGCTGTCGGGAAAGACCTCCGCGTAGAAGCGGGCGGCCGCCTCGGCATCCTTGTCGTACCAGAGGCAGATCGTATTCTTGGCCATGCGCGTGTTCCTCTCCCTTTGATGCCGGTCTTCCGGCCATTCTTGCCGTCGTTCGTTAAGAAACAAGCCGCGGCGCGTGCCCGGTTTCATCCCATCGCCGCGCGGCCACGAAGTCGCCATCGAGAGTACGGTCCGCGCCCGGGCAGCCGATGCCGGAGGCCGGATGGCCGGGCCAGGATCGGCGGGAATTGCCTATCGCACCGAACGATGCGCTCTTCCAAGAGTGGAGTATCGGATTGATCCCAAAAGTGGAATCCACCTTTGGGTCCGATGCTTTAGCCATAGGGAAAGGGTCGAAGATCCAGGACCCTCTTGGGCGGCATCGGGAGCTCCTTGAAGGTTTCGCCCACGACGGCGCTTTTGATGGTCTCCCGGCTCACGCCGTAATCCTTTGAGAGCTTGCTCCATTCCCGTTCCCCGGATGCAAACCTCAGACGAGCCTCGAGAACCTGCTCGGTGGTCAGCTTTTGGTTTGTGGCGGTCACGACGAATCTCCTTGAAGAACATATAGTGAACATGTCATGAGCCTTCAGGTTCGTCGATAGGCTGAAGAGGGGCCTGTGGAGAGCGTGGATAAGAAAGGTTCGGACGACGGCTCCCGGTTGACCTAAGCTTTGTTCTGCCGAGCCCTTCAGTGGGATTTCGGACTGAGCTGAAGAGCCTCCAAAAACGGAAATTCCAGGACGATCTCATCCAGGTCATCCTTCACCTCGATGTGGGATGAAGCCCAATTGATCGGCTTGTCGAACTGGGTGTCCATCAGGTTCCGAGCCATGGCGCTCGCGACTTCCCACGCCTGATCGGGATCGCGCAGGGATTGCCCTTCAGGGTCACTGAGAACGCCCCCGCCGATATGGATATTGAAGAAGTACTTTGGCATGGCTTCTCTCTGCATGGGCGGCGCTAGAGAGCCAAGTGCCCTTCGCGATGAGAGTTCCATCAGGAGCAGCGGTGTCTGTCCTCTTAGACTCAATCGCTCTTTCCGGGATCGTCGTGTTGATATGTTCCGGGTTCTCTTCTGAAGCCGACGCTTGGTTGACTTCAGAAGAGAACCCGGAGCCTCGATCCCTGTTCGCCCGACCCTAGTGGTCTGATGCCATCTTGAGGCCGATGAGACCGATCAGGATGAAGACGGCGCTGCCGACCCGCAGGGCCGTGACCTGCTCCCCGAGCACCGCGATGCCGACGATGAAGGCGCCGATGGCGCCGATCCCCGTCCATATGACATAGGCGGTGCCCAGCGGAAGCACCCGCATGGCGAACGACAGGAGCCCGAAGCTGAAGATCATCGCCACGATGGTCACGACACTCGGCACCAGCCTCGTGAACCCCATCGACTGCTTCATCGTGTAGGCCCACAGAACCTCCAGCAGACCCGCCACCAACAGATAAATCCAAGCCATTGTCAAACCTCTCTTGCTTCAAGCCAAGCCGTCCTGGCGGGGTTCACCCATGATGGGAGAGGTCGTCCTCTGGTTCTTCCTGGGCCGGGTGGCGTCAGTGCCCCGGATGGATTGCATCGTTGAGGTAGATGCAAGTCAGCACCGTGAACACGTAGGCCTGAAGGACCGCGACCAGGAACTCGAAGGCGGTGAGCGCCACGGCCATCGCCAGTGGAAGCGGGGACAACAGGGCAAAGCCGATCCCGGCTGTCCCAAGCGAGACGACGAAGCTGGCAAAGACCTTCAGGGCAATGTGCCCGCCCAGCATGTTGGCGAACAGACGCAGGCTAAGACTGATCGGCCGCGACAGGAACGAGATGATCTCGATGACCACCAGCACCGGAAGGAGCCATTTCGGGACGCCTGAGGGCACGAACAGCCCCAGGAAATGAAAGCCGTGCCTCATGAAGCCGTAACCGAGCACGGTCCCGATCACGAGTAAGGCGAGAGCGAACGTCACAACGATCTGGCTTGTGACCGTAAAGCCTCCAGGGATCATGCCCAGCAGGTTGAGGGTCAGGACAAAGATGAACAGCGAGAACACCAGGGGGAAGAATTTCATTCCCTCTCTGCCCGCCGCATCCTGAAGGGTTCCGGAGATAAACTCGTGCAGCATCTCGGCCACGGCCTGGGCGCGGCCGGGCACGACGGCCTTCTCACGTGTGGCCCAAAGCAGCCCGCCGATGATCAGCGTGACGGCCAGGATCATGAACGCGGCCGCATTCGTCAGTCCGAGCTCTATCCCGCCCACGCTTCCGAGAGGGACGATGGTCTTGATGACGAATTGTTCAATAGGGCTGGCCACCGGGACGCCTCCGCTTTCAGGTCGAAGCCACAGAAACGGCATGCGATGCCGCGACGGTGGGGCCGTCCCCGATGATGCGAAGGCCAAGGGTCGTCCCGAGGCAGGGTGGCTATATCAAACCCAGTGAGGCTGTTGCAAGCGCAAAGGTCGTCTGTTGGACCTGGGTCTTCGTTCCTCAAAAAATGCGAATGTCTGCACCGGGTCTACCTCGGTGGCACCGTGAGCCTGAACGAAAGCCCGCTTAATCCTGCGCTTCGGAAGTAAGGCTAAGGTCGGCCTCGTGCCATTCCCAATCACGATCAAACATCGCACCGCCCGGTGCACGGCGGCGCTGTCCAAGAGTCGTCGAAGGGTGCGGGCCTTCGACCAGCAGGCCCGCAGGATACAGGGTGAAGCCGACTCCTTTCGGCGCAGGCAGACCGGCTCCAAGGGGCCAACAGGGGAAGCGGGCCTGCCAGGTTCGCTGGGTCGTCATGGCTCAGCCTCCATGGATAGCGGCATCGCCCGCGTTTCGGATGGGCTCAGTTCATGCGCTGCATCGGCGGCGGGTAATAGGTGCCGTTCGCCACGCCGCTGATCGGGCCATAGAAGCGGAAGGTCAGGCGATAGACCGATCCTTTCGGCGTCGGCAGCCAGTTGCCGTCCGGCGCGTCGGCGGGCTTCTCGGCCGCGAAGTAGAGCTTCAGCGATCCGTCCGGACCATAGACGGGCTTGGACTGCTCGTTGATCAGGAAGCGGTTGAGCGGGTTGGGCAGGACACGGAAGTGCTTGGTGTCCACGGCGATCACGGACCAGAAGTAGTTCGCGTAGTTGGCCGGGAGCTGATCCCTGGTGAAGGTCATCGTGTAGGCATTGTCACCGGACAGGGGAGCCCCGGAGCCATCGGTGCTGGCCCGGTAGTACATCACCTCCGGGGCGATGTTGGCCCAGATGCCGCCGTAGTTGATCAGGGTGCGCGCCAGGTAGTCGATGTTGTAGGCACCGACCACGGCGGGACGGGCCCATCCGTTGCGGATGGTGCCGTGCCCGATGGGCGGCCCGCCCTTGGCGAAATCGGCGAACCCGACCGTGCGGATGACCCTGTCGACCCGCGCCCGCTGCTCGGGATCCTTGACCGCCTTCGCAATGGCGCGGGTCTTGTCCTGCAACGGCTCCAGGCCGGGATTGAGGTCAGGCTCGCTGTCGAGGGCAATCTCCGCCGCCTCGAAGGCCTCCACGCCGGGCAGGTTCTCGAGCGCGAAGATCGGCGTCTTCGGGATGTCCGGCAGCTTCGGGGTTCCGGTGGCCCTGAGCGTGAACTGCTGCTGCAAGGCGACCGCCTTGTCCCAGTCGTCACCCAACGCGACGCGGGCGAGCACGCGCGCGTACTTCACGGGAAGGTCGATGCGCTGCGCATCGGCAGGCACGGGGACGGTTGATCCCCGAAGGCAGATGGCGAAGTCACCGGATGGCCGCTTGGGGAAGAGGCGCTCGTTGATGTTGGCCAGCGTCTCGCCCCAGCCGTTCAGGAACTGCACCGTGTAGTAACGATCCTCGATCCTCGGCACGGAGACGATGGTGCAACTGGCCTCGTCGACGGCGACCCAGGCTTCGGAATAGGCGACGTCGAGGTTCGGGTTGGGCCAATCGACGGCTCCGGGCTTGCGGTGCCGGATCTCGTTCCACTGGAAGCCCTCCTGGAAGTCGAGCTGCTGCTGGCGCGTCACCATCAGGCGGCCGAGCAGATAGATGTAGGCGTCGCTGATGTCCTGGTCGGAAATCGCCGCCGTCTGCGCCCGTACGGGTGCCGCGAAGGCGATAGCCGCGAGCGTTGCAAGGATCATCACTTTCATTGTCTTCTCCCGTGTGCCGCGATCGCGATCAGAAGGGATTGATGTAATTGACGATCGCCGTCTGCCGCAGCACGACCTTGCGGATGACGTGCGCGGCCGTGACGTGGTTTGTATAGATCGCCGCCAGTCCCGTGCTCCCCGCCGGCAGGCGCTTCGCCAATTCCTGATCATCGAGCCTGATGCGGACGACGAACGGCGGCGCCTGGATTTCTGACGGAACGACGGCCAGGCCGCCGACCTGCGTCTGTCCGGTGGCGATGGCCTGCAACACCGTCTCGATACGCCCAGGGAAGACCTCGCCCGGGAGCGGCTTGAACGTGACCTCCACCGGCTGTCCGACCTCGATGTAGCGGGCGTAGATCTGCGGGATCTCGACGCCGAAGATGGTCTCCGACGTGTCGATGAAGGCCATCACCGGCGACTGTGTGGTGACCCGCGCCCCTTTGCGCAGCGCCAGATTGGTGACGTAGCCGTCGGCCGGAGCCCGCACGGTGGTCTTGTCGAGGTTCCACTTGGCGCCTTCGAGCTCGGCGCGCAACTGCTCGACCTCGGCCTCGCGCTGCTGCACGTCGAACGCGCGTCCGGTGTCACGGCTCTGGAGTTCCGAGAACTGACCGAGACGCAGTTGGGCGAACTTGAGCTGGGCTTGAATGGTGTCGACCTGGGCCTGGTAGGTGGTCGGGTCGATCCGGAACAGCACATCGCCTGCCTTGATCGGCGCGTTGGCCGCGATCGGCACGTCGACGACTTCCCCTGCCACGGAGGGGATGATCTGAACCGAGTTGCGGATCACCGCCGCGGGTCCGGAGGGAGCGCCCCAGCCCATGGGGATGAACAGGCCGACAAGGAGGGCAAGCAGCACCAGGACCGGCGAGAGCTTCCAGAAGGTGTTGAACGGGATGAACCGGAGCCAGACGAACAGGGCGAGCAGCGCGATGTAGGCATTGAGCAGGACGACGATCATCGCGGCGTCTCCCGCCTGGTCGGCACGTCGACATAGGCCCAGATCAGGACCAGCGGCCAGAACACGAAGCCGAACACCAGCGTGGCCCAGCTTCCGACCGCCACCGCCTCCGCCCAGGGATGTCCGCGCTTGCGGGCGATGCGGCCCGGCATCATGCCGAGCGCCGCGACGATGGCCACGAGCGTGCCGACGAGCACGAGCAGCACGATCCAGGCGAAGATGTCGATCACGGCCATCGTACGGGTGTCCCGGACGGCTCGTTGCGCAGGTCCATAGGCTCCTCCTCTGGGTTGACGCAACCACGCGGTTCAGGAGCGACGTCGACGAAGCCGCCGATCAAACGTGGCTCGCCGGAGCCAAGGTCGGACGCAGGACATTTTACTTATGTTATGACTTAGGCGGCCAGGAGGGGACGACAAGAACCGGCGCCCTCCAGGGCGGAATGTCGTCCGCGCCAAGGTTCGTGACGAGGCCAACGGCAATCTCAAGCGCCAGGACAGGCGCAAAGCGTCTCCAGGGACCGCAGCATGGCGTCTTTCCACCGGCTGTGAATCTGGTCAGGGGCACCAGCGGATTGGAAGGGCTGTTCCGGATCATGAGCCGAGAGTTTCCGCCCGTTCGGGACGTCAAATGCCGCTTCGCTTCGGCTGTTGGGGGCTGACCAGCCAAGCATGTCCAAGAAGGACCGACAGGACCGCGTACACGGCAACCGCCGGCCACAGCAGCACGCCGATCCCCAGTCCGATCAGCGCGATGCCGGCTACCCGTGCCACCGGCATGGCGACGCCGACGAGCGCCTCCCCGAGCAGCCATTGCCCGACGAGGGACGGAACCAGCAGCAATGCCAAGCCGGTCGCCGCTTCAGCGACGGCGGCGACCATGAGCGGTCTGTTCCTCGTACCGATCATGCCTGGTCCCTCATGCCCGCGCCCGGTTGCGATTGACTGGACCGCTAGGGCGTGGCCTCCGCCCGCTTTTCCGGTTCGAGCTTGAAGGTCAGCCGGTCGATCTTGCCCGTGAATTTGAACGGGACGTCGTAGCGGTATTCGAGCAGGGCCAGCGGTGTGCGCGTGTCCTGGCCGATGTCGAAGGTCTCGTCCTCCGGGAAGGTCACCGGCGTGGTGTGGTCCATGGAATTCCGCGCCACCTCCTTACCGTCCACCGACAGTACCCCCGTGCCGCCCTTGCCCAAGCCGGGCCCGGCAGCCGTGAAGTCGAACACGATGATGTGCTTGCCCGGCTCCAGCTCCGGCCCCTCCCAGGTCGTGCGCTTCAGGTCGAGCAGGTTGTACATGAACACCACCTTGCCCCGCCCGACGCCGAACTCGCCCTTGCTCAGGAACAGGCCGTAGCCGCCGAAGCGCCCGCCCTGGGTCACGATCATGCCCTCCGCGCCGCCGTCGGGGATCTCGACTTCGGCCGTGATGCTGTAGGACTTGTCGAGGATGCTCGGCGCGGCGCTGGCCGGCGTGCCGATCAGTTCACCCGAATATGTGAACTCCGTGCGGCCCGCGGTCAGGCTTGGGCGCAGCGTGTTCCAACGGGTGAGCGTCGAATTGTCGAGCGGCAGCACATTGTACTTCTTCGCCTCGGCATAGAACAGGTCCTGCATCTGTTTGAGCTTGTCGGGCATCTTGGCGGCCAGATCGTTGGACTGCGTGGGATCCTCCTGGACGTTGTAGAGCTCCCAGTTGTAGCCGGTGATCACGTCGGGCGGCGTCTTGGTGCTCAGCTCCCACGGCAGCGTCGCCGGGGTCGTGCAAGCCACCCAGCCGTCGTGATAGATGGCGCGGTTGCCGAGCATCTCGAAATACTGCGTGGTGTGCCGCGTCGGAGCCTCGGCGTTCGCCTTGTCCCAGGTGTAGGCCATGCTCACGCCCTCGATCGGGATCTGCCTGATCCCGTTGATCGTGTCGGGTTGCGGAATGCCCGTCGCTTCGAGAATGGTCGGCACGATATCGATGACATGGTGGAACTGGCGGCGGATGCCGCCCACATCCGCGATGTGGCCCGGCCAGGCCATCGCCACGCCCTGAGCCGTTCCGCCGAAATGGGACGGCACCTGCTTCACCCACTTGAACGGCGTATCCATCGCCCACGCCCATTCGGCCGCGAAATGCGGGAACGTGCGTTCCGATCCCCAGAACGGATACCAGAGGAACTGATCCTTGACCGGCACGGGGATGCCGTTGAAGGTGGTGAACTCGTTCGGCGTGCCGTTGAGCATGCCCTCGGCGCTCGCGCCGTTGTCGCCGCCGATATAGATGATCAAGGTGTTGTCGAGCTGGCCCATATCCTCCACGGCCTGGATCACGCGGCCGATTTCATGGTCGGCATAGGCCAGATAGGCCCCATAGATATCCGCCTGCCTGATGAAGAGCTTCTTCTCGTCGAAACTGAGCGAATCCCATTCCGGCAGCTCCTTCGGCCAGGGCGTCAGTTTCGCGGTGGCGGGCATGATGCCGAGCCGCTTCTGATTGGCGAAGATGGTCTCGCGCAGCTTGTTCCAGCCCTCGTCGAAGAGATGCATATCGCTGATCGTCTTGACCCACTCGGGCGTCGGATGATGCGGCGCATGGGTGGCGCCCGGAACGTAGTAAACGAACCACGGCTTGCCGGGGGCGACCTCCTTGAGTTGTTTCATGTACTGGATCGCCTCGTCGGCCATCGCCGTCTCCAGGTTCCAGCCCGGATTGCCCTGGAAGGGATAGATGGCCGTCGTATTGCGGAAGAGGTTGGGCTGCCACTGGCTCGCGTCCCCGCCGACGAAGCCGTAGAAGTACTCGAAGCCCATGCCGTTCGGCCATTGATCGAAGGGGCCTGCCTGGCTCGACTGATAGGACGGCGTGTTGTGGTCCTTGCCGAACCATGAGGTCGCGTAGCCGTTGGCCTTCAGGATCGTGCCGACCGTGCCTTTCTCGATCGGGATGATCGAGTCGTAGCCGGGGAAGCCGGTTGCGATTTCACCGACCACGCCGAACCCCACCGAATGATGATTGCGCCCGGTGATCAACGCCGCCCGGGTCGGCGAGCAGAGCGACGTCGAGTGGAAATTGGTATAGCGCAACCCGGCCTGGGCGATCCGGTCCATGTTGGGCGTGGGAATGACGCCGCCGAAGGTGCTGGGGGCGCCGAACCCCTGATCGTCCGTCATGATCAGCAGCACGTTGGGCGCGCCTTTCGGCGGCACGACGCGCGGCGGCCACCAGGGCTGCGACTCGGCGGCCCTCTCCTTGATGATCCCGCCGAAGGCCGGATCGGGCGGCGGCAGTTGCTTGCCGTCGATGGTCGTCGTGGAGCCGGGGGAGCCCGGGGTTCCGGTCACCTGCTGGGCCTGAGCCGCGGAGAGGGCCAGAACGCTGGCGGTGACCAGGGAAAGGGTGAGAGTTACCGCTCGCATGTCCACGCTCCGATGCTCGGTGCACGCCCACAGCCGACGGCCCTCCTGGCCCCGGTGCTGCCATGAAGCCGGCACTCTACGCTTGACCGTGAGAGCTGCTTGACCGGGTGAGACATCCTTTTGACAGAACCGGACCGATCACCGGCTCTTTGGACTCCGGTCTTGAGGGTTATCAGCTGCGGAAAGAGGTTCCGGCCGTTACACGATCTACGTGGGGCGATCGGCCGGGCGAACATCTGCTCCGCATGAGGCAGGCGTGCTTCGGCAATAAGGCTAAGGTCCGGCGGGTGCCATGAGTGGACGATCCTGGTTCACAAGGTCAATCCAACCGGTCACTCCAGGCCGGCACGGGCAAGGCCCTCGATCAGGCGTGCCCGATCCTCGGCGCGGACGAAAGCGGATGTTGCCTCGACCGAGACTCGCGAGATATCGGGGACGAGCGACTTGAGCCGTCCGAGCAAGTCCTTGGCAGCCTCCTGGTCGTCCAGAAGGCCGGCACAGGCCGCGCCGATGATCAGCGGATGTACGTGCCCGGACCGCAAGCGATGCGCCTCCCGCGCATAACTCAATCCAAGCTCGTACTTTGCACCCTGGAAAGTAAGCCTTGGCGTAGTAGAACTGAAAGTCGCCGAGAAATGCCTCGCGCGGGCTCAGTCCGAGGGCATAGTCGATGCAGGGAATGGCGTCCGCGCGAGTCCGACCCTCGTCAGCGCTCAGGCGATCGACAAGGGCTGCGTGCGGCTGCACTACCGATTCTAGGATGCAACCTACTCCAAGGTCCTTCATCGTGGTGAACAAGGGCGCGCATGATTGGCGAAAATACCGTAACTGCCCAAAGCGGCCGTCCAGATCGGCGTCGGATCCGATGGACGATTTGAGGAGAGTTCTAATGGGCGTGCATGCCGCCTTTCCGCCGAAGGTCGGAGAGTTCCTGAACGCGTGGCACTTGGTCCCTGATGGGCCCCTACTGACTACGCGTTCCAGTTGGGTCCTTCCGGTTCGACACGAGGGATCATCCGCTATGCTGAAAGTCGCCCGCATCCCTGACGAGCAGTCGGGTTATCATCTTATGTCGTGGTGGGATGGTCAGGGCGCTGCCAAGGTCTTCGCCTCTTCTCCAGGCGCCCTGCTCATGGAACGGGCCATAGAGACCCGCAATCTGGCACAGATGGCTTGGTCAGGCCAGGATGACGAAGCCTGCCGGATCCTTTGTGATACGGCGGCCCGATTACACATGCCACGGCGCAGCCCACCTCCCGTGCTGCACCCGCTGGAGGTCTGGTTCCAGCCACTCTTTCAACTCGCGCCGGAACACGCGGTACTTGCCCCAGCGGCCGAGACCGCACGCCAGCTTCTGGCCGCTCCGTACGCGGTCGGTCCGCTCCATGGCGATCTGCACCACGAGAACGTGCTCGATTTCGGCGAGCGAGGGTGGTTGGCGATCGACCCCCATGGGCTCCTGGGCGAACGAACCTTCGACTATGCCAACATCTTCACAAACCCCGATCTCAGCGATCCCAGCCGGCCGCTTTCCACCTTGCCGGGTCGACTGGAGACCCGGCTGGCGATCGTGATCCGCGCGACAGGGAGCGAGCCCGCGCGACTCCTTCGCTGGATCGTCGCATGGACGGGGTTGTCGGCGGCTTGGTTCATCGGCGACGGCGACGACAAAGGCGCTGCTATTGACCTCACGATCAACGCGATGGCGCGTGGCCTGTTACGCTAGCCTGTCCGTCCATCCTATCGTGAAGTTGAGAGAGGGCTATTAGGTTCACCGTGCGGCAGCGAAGACGTTGAAATTGCTAATTGCTCCAACGAGATCTTCAATTCGGCTTGTGATGGACTGACGTATCAGGCCTAGAGGCACGCTCGAAACGTCGCCTTTGGGTCAAAAGCTGAAGACGGTTGCGGCTTGCTCAATGTCCGCCGGCGATCTCTTCCGGACGTGAGGCACATCCCTCAAATCCCCGCACCATCCTTGAACCACCATTCCCGCACCTCCCAGCCGTCGCCTTCCTCGCGGTTGATGCGCTCCAGATGGGCGGCGAGTTCGTCGCGCAGCTCGTGCAGCGTGCGGCGGGGTTTGGGGGCGTCGATCTCGTAATCCGCCTCGTATTCGCGGGCGGGCAGGGGCGGGCGGACGTGCTTGTCGATCTCGCCGAGGGTGCGGGTGAGGCGGGCCAGCGGCTGGAGGGAGCGCTCCGTGCGCTCGATGGGCTGGGTCTCCAGGCTCTCGGCATGGCGCTCCGCGAGGCTCCAGAGCCGCTCGACGAGGTGCTCGCGCGCATGGGTCGAGGGGACAGGCCGGCGCCGAGGGCCGGGGCGGATGGCGGGCGGCGTTGCGGCGGCTCGCGGGCGCCGGGTTGCGTCGGACGATGGCGGGCGGGGGAGGGGCCCTGCGGGGCGCTTCCAGCCGCCTTCCTTGGCATAGCGCGAGATGGTCGCGGGCGAGATGCCGAGTTCCTGGCCGATCTTCTTGAAGGAACGGGTGGTGCATTCCACCCATTCGCGCAAAAGGGCGATCCGCTCCGGCGGGAGTTTTTGGCGGAACCCCGAGGAACTCGCGTGATCCGGGGTGGGAGAAGAGGGGGACGTCATGGCAATCGGTCTTCATGATGAAAGAACAAAACATGAACAATATAGTATGGCACAGAGCCCGGTCAAGGTCGGCCAGAGTCGTCATTCCAGGTTCGCGCCGCAGGCGCGCGCCGGAATGACAAGAGCGGGCGTGAGTTCTTCACCGATTCAAGCTGGCATGAAGGTCCGACCAATCGGGGTTCATCTCCTCGATCAGGGTGATCTTCCAGTCGCGGCGCCACTTCCTGAGGCTTTTCTCGCGGGCGATGGCCTCGTCGATCCGGTCCTAGACCTCGTACCAGACGAGACGGGAGACGTCGTAGGTGGCGGAAAAGCCGGGAACGATCTTGCGTTTGTGCCCGTCGACTCGTCGCGCAAGATCGTTCGTCAAACCCAGGTAGAGCGTGCCGTGGCGGCGGCTCGCAAGGAGATAGACATAGTAGGGCATGGGCTTCTCACATGGCGACGCCATGATAGGAAGTTTCATGGCTCCTGCAATGTCTGAAACCTCCCATCCGGGTCGACCTCCCGCTAGGGCAATATCCCGCTGGAACGCCCGTTTCAGCCGTTCCAACCGTTCCAGCGCCGTTCCAACGGGGCGTTCCAGGGATTTCCCTTGGGGAAGATCCTGGAACGTTTCATCACCGTTCCAAGGGTGATCGATCAGTTATCATCATTTGTGCTGATGCTTTCCCGAGCGTATTCCGGTGGCTTCGAGTGGGACGGGAATGTCATGAGTCATGCGAGCGCCGCCATGCCGGGTCAAAGCCTGAAAGGGCTCGACGGGACGACCCTGGGGCTCTATGCCGCCACCGTGTTCCTGTGGGGCGTGAGCTGGATCGGGATCCGGGCGCAGCTCGGGGTGGTGGCCCCGGAGATGTCCGTGCTGTGGCGCTTCCTGCTCGCGGCCGCGCTCATGTGGGGCTGGGTGCTCGCCACCGGGCACCGGGTGCGCTTCGCGCTCGCCGATCACCTGCGCTTCGCGGCGGTCGGGTGCTGCCTGTTCTCGTTCAACTTCATCTCGTTCTATTACGGGGGGCTGAGCGTGCCGTCCGGGCTGCTCTCGGTGGTGTTCTCGCTTGCCTCCGTGTTCAACCTCGTGCTCGGCTTCCTCGTGTTCCGGCAGAGGGTCGAGCCGAGGGTGGCGCTCGGCGGCGTGATCGGGGTTCTGGGTATCCTGTTCCTGTTCTGGCCGGAGATCACCGGCGCGGGCTTCAACGCGGCGGCGCTGAAAGGCCTGGCGCTCTGCGTGATGGGCACCCTGTTCTTCTGCTCGGGCAACATGATCTCGACGGTCGTGCAGCGCCGGGGCGTGCCGCTTCTGTCCGCCACCGCCTGGGGCATGACCTATGGCTGCGCCGTGCTGCTGGCGCTGAACCTGTTGCGCGGCAACGCCTTCATCATCGAGCCCACGGTGAAGTACATCGGCTCGCTCATCTATCTCTCCATCGGCGCCTCGGTGCTGGCCTTCATGTCGTACCTCACCCTGCTGCGGCGGCTCGGGGCCGCGCGGGCGGGCTACGCCACGGTGCTGTTTCCCATCGTGGCGCTCACGGTCTCGACCCTGATCGAGGGCTATGTGTGGACGCCGCTCGCCGTGATCGGCGTCGTGCTGGCGCTTCTCGGCAACGTGCTCGTGCTGCGCAGGCCCGTGGCGAAGTGAGCGGGGTTACTCGGCGGCGAGCGGAGCCATCGGGCGGGTCGAGCCGAGATTGTCGAGAGACTGCTTGATGTGGAAGCCGAGCGCGTCGGCGAGCGGGTTCTCCTCGCCCCGGGCGCGGATCAGGCCGATCTTGCACGAGGGCAGGGCCGGGAAGCCGTCGGACGGCCCGAGGATGCGCATGCCGGGGCGCACGGCGCTCTCCGGCAGCACCGAGACCGCGAGGCCTGCCAGGACCGCCGCGCCCACGGCGGTCGAGTGGTAGCTCACATAGGCGACGCGGAAGGCGCGGTCGGCGCTTTCCAGGGCCTCCGTGGCGGAATGGCGCCAGTCGCAGTTCGGACGGCCGAGCGCCAGGGGGACGGGGGTCTCCTCATGCACCCCGTGCCGGGCCGAGGTCACCCAGAGCAGCTGCTCGATGCGCACGATCTCGGACGGGCCGCGCCGGTCCACATGGGTGATGATCGCGAGGTCGAGGTCCCCGTGCTGCACGCGCTCGATCAGGTTGTGGCTCGGCTCGCACACCACCGTCACCTCGGCCTTCGGGTTCGAGCGCGAGAAGCGGGCCAGGATCTCCGGCAGGTAGCGGTCGGCGTAATCGTCGGGAAGGCCTAAGCGCACCCGGCCGGTCAGCTCGTGCTCGTTGAAGGAGGCCATGCATTCCGCGTTCAGCCGCACGATCCGGCGCGCGTAGTCGAGCAGGCGCTCGCCCTCGTCGGTGAGCTTCGACAGGCGCCCGTCGCGCTCGAAGATCGCCTTGCCGACCCGGTCCTCCAGCCGCTTCATCTGCATGGACACCGCGCTCTGCGTCTTGTGCACGATCTCCGCCGCGCGGGTGAACGACCCCGTATCGGCAATGGCCACGAAGGTCCGGAGCTGGTCGATATCAAGCAGATGCATGGCAATCCCTCATCATCAATCATGTTGATGATACATATCTCAAACAATCGTTTCAAGTGATGATATTCGTCTGATACGATCTCCCAAATTCTGAGGGAAAATCAGGAAAATCAATGGGTTGAATGGAAGGTCACTGGCAGGAGCTTCCATGAAAATTCGTGGAACGTCGTGGAATATTAACCTGGAACGGATGCTGGAACGCGTTGAAACGTTCCAGCCTAACTCCCTGGAACGCTCCTGGAACGGCCGTTGAAACACCCTGAAACGCCTCGAACGCCTGGAACGCCCATTCCACAGCGTTCTAAAGCCGACGAATCCAACGTGAGAACAAGGAGACCTCCGATGAAACGGTCTGCATTTCCGTCCATGGCCTTCTCGGGAACGGCGGCTCTCGGGCTGTTGGCCCGTGCGCTCACGAATCTCGCCGTCGCTCTGAAGCATCGCCGGGAGGTCCGGCATCTCGCCGAGTTCGACGACCGGATGCTCGCGGATATCGGCCTGACCCGCAGCGATGTGACGAGTGCGCTCGACGAGCCTCTCATCCGCAATCCGTCATGGGTGTTGGTTCGAAGCGCGGAGCGACACTCCCGCGCCGAGAGACCCGATCATTCGGCGAAGCCGGTCCGACCCGTGGTTCCCATGGTGAGGCCGGTCAAGCGCTGCGCCTAACCCTTCTTGTCCTGGCCGTGCCAGGCATCGGTGAAAATCGACTGGAGGGACGCGAGATATTGCAACTGCATCTCGCGTCCTTTTTCCATCATCTCGTCGAAGGACGGGGTGGAGGGCGGCTCCTCCTGCGGGGCTTTCGGCGGTGGCGCCTTGAGAACGCTTGCCATCATGTCCTCGAACGGGTTGGCATGCTTCTTTTCAGGATTCGTCGCCGTCATCCATCCGGCCCAGAGATCGGACCAGGGGTTGGCGCTGCCTGGCTTGTCTTTTGAGGAGGCGAAGGATTGCAGGGCCTGTGCGTGCGCGGCCATCCAGTGCGACATGCCCCCAGCCATGATGCCGGCCAGAAGCGGCAGCAATTGCTGCATGGTCTCGGTGCTGATCCCCGCAAAATCGGCAGCTTGATGCGCCACACGGCGGCTGACTTCATCGGAGCCGAAGAGCTGGTCCAGCAGCCGTCTGCCCTCCTGCTGCGCCTGTGGCGTGAAGGGGTTCCCGGCAGCCTGCCAGAAATTCTGGAAGGCGCCGCTCATCATCGGCTGGAAGAGGCGGGCCGGGTCGCTTTGGGCGGTGGCATGCTGCAGCGCCATGGCAAAGGCCGGCATAAAGGCCGCCATGGTTTTCTGGGTCTGATCGCCCGACAGGTTGAATTGCTGCGCGAGGGAGGCCAGGGCTGCACTGGTCTGGGCTTGGCGCATCAGATCGAACCAGTTGAACATGGCAGCCTCCTCGAATGCGAAACGATCTTCAGGATATCACATCGCGAGAACAGCTTGCCTCTCCAAACGCCGGATTGTCCAGAACGCAGTGATGACGGCGGCGATCCCAAAGACCACGGATCCCGCCCCGATCCCCACGAGGGCGCCCTTGGGCCCGCCGATTTCCGCGCCCAAATAGGCGAAGGGGATCATCCCCAGCGTGGCCCGGCCCCAGTTGAAGAAGGTTGAAAGCAGCGGATAGCCAAGATTGTTGAAAGAGGCATTCGCCATGAAAACGAGGCTGACGAAGAACCAGATGAAGCCGCTGAGCTGGCAAAAGACCTGGACGATCTCGGCGGTCGCCGGAGGCGCATTGAAGGCCCGTGTGATCGGAACCTGCACGAGGACGAGGAGCAGCCACACGCTGCCCACATAGACGATCGTGAAGGTCAGTGAGTCCCTGAGCGTCTGCTTCATCCGGTCGTATCGCTGCGCTCCCCAGTTCTGTCCGAGCACGGGACCGATGGCGCCGGCGAGCGCGAAGACCCCGGCGAAGGCCACGGGAGTGACGCGGTCGATGATCGCGGAAGCGGCGATCGCCTGATCGCCGAACCGTGCCATGACGCCCGTGAAGAACGCGTTGGCCGCAGGCGCCGCGATGTTGGTGAGAATGGCCGGGATCGCAATGGCGAAGAACGGTCGTGCATCGGCGATGAGTTCAGCCCAGTTGGGCCGCTTCAGCAGATCGTGAGCGCGCGTGAGATAGAGAAAGGCCACATAGACATAGGCGACGCGCGCGATGTTGATGGTGATCGCCGCGCCGTTGGTTTTCAGGCCCAGTCCGAAGATGAGGATCGGATCGAGGACGACGGTGACGGCAGCCACGGACAAAGTGGCGTACATGCTGCGCTTGGCGTCGCCCGCCGCGCGCAGGACGGTGGAGAACGCCATGCCGATGGCCATGAGTACGTTCGTCGGCAGCGCTATCCAGAGGAAGTTCCGCGCCACCTCGTAGGTCTGCTCGCTGGCGCCGATCATGGTCAGGATCATGGGCAGCAGGGGCAGGATGATGAGGCTGACCAAAGCCGCGACGGCCGCCATGAGGATGCTGCACGAAGTCGCCAATCGACGCGCATCGCTCGGCCTGCGCGCCCCGAGAGCCCGGGAGACGAGCGCGCCGATGGGAATCATCAGGCCCACATTGATCGAGATCGTGAAGAACATCACGACCGTGGCGAGGCCGACGCCGGCCGTCAGGCTCGGGTCGTTCAGCCAGGATATGTAGAGAAGCGACACGAGGTCGACGATGAAGATGGCCACGAGGCCGGCCGCCCCCGTTCCCGTCATGACGAGAACGTGACGCATGGTCGAGCCGACGACGAAGCGTGGGGGCTCGTTCGGCGGATCGGCCGGTTTCAGGGAGGGACTGGAATCCATCACAACACGCCTTCGCCGAGAATATCCCGCGTCTCGGGACTGAGAGCCCTGGCCCGGCTCGTGGGAACGGTGAGAGGCTCGGGCGTGATCTTGGAGCCGACAACCAGCTCGGCGCCGCCCATGGAGCCGACTTCCTTCTGCAGCACGAGGCGCGCGATATCGCGCTTGCGCACGTCGTTGGCCGCGGCTGCGGCTGCCTCGGGCTCGGTCCCGAGTTCCTCGAGCGCCGCCCGCCCGAACACGATTGCGGATTCGAACACCTCACGGATCTGGTAATCCACGTCCCGGTTCATGAGTTCGATGGCGTGGATGCGATCGAAGGCGCGCACGAAGCTCCGTGCATTCTGGAAGTTCTCGTGGATGATCTCGATAATCTTCAGGATGGCATCGTGATCGTCGATGCAGATGCAGATCATCTCGGCCTTTTCGGCCCCGGCGGCGCGCAGCACGTCGAGGCGGGTCCCATCCCCGTAATAGACCTGAAGCCCGAAACGTCCCGCATCGCGAATGCGTTCCACATCCTTGTCGATCACGGTTGCTTCGATGCCCTGTGCCAGAAGAACCTGGTTCACGATCTGGCCGAAGCGGCCGAAGCCGATCACGAGCACGCGGCTTTCGAGTTCGCCTTCCTGGCCGAGAAGGCCTGATTCATCGGGCTGCTCCTCGCTCTCGCTAGTCTTGGCGAACACTCTCTCCACGAAGGTCGACAGGAGCGGGCCCAGCAGCATGGTGATGGCGGCCAGCGCCGTGACGGGCTGCGCCTCGGCCATGGACATGAGGCCGAGGCCCGTCGCGACGGGGAGCAGGACGAAGGCGAACTCGCCCGCCGTGCACAGCAGCGCTCCCGAGCGCAGTCCATCGCGCCAGCTTGCGCCGAACAGCCGCGACAGGATGGCGATGAGAAGGCTCTTGCCGATGATGACGACGGGCGTCGCAATGGCGAGCAGGAGCCATTGCTCGCGGACCAGAGCGAGATCGATCGACATGCCCACGCTCATGAAGAACAGGCCGAGCAGCATGCCGCGGAAGGGTTCGATATCGGCCTCGAGCTGATGCCGGAAGTTCGATTCTGCGAGCAGGAGTCCCGCGAGAAACGCACCCATCGCCATGGAGAGCCCGACCTCCTGCATGAGCAGGGCGGCACCGAGCACGACGAGCAGGGCCGAGGCGGTCATGACCTCGCGGGCGCCGCTGCGGGCGAGAATGCGAAAGAAAGGATTGAGTCCATAGCGGCCGATCAGCACGACTGCGCCGATGCCGAGCAGGGCTTCGCCGACAGCGAGAAGGCGGTCCATCAGCGAGCCGTGCTCCGCGGCCGCGCCGGAGGCGAGAAGGGGCAGAACAGCCAGGAGCGGAACGACCGACAGGTCCTGGAACAGCAGGATCGCGAAGGAGCGCTGGCCGTAAGGCGTCTGCAGGTCGTTCCGCTCGCCCAGCATCTGCAGGGCGATGGCCGTTGCCGAGAGTGCCACGGCCGCGCCGGTCACGAACGAGGCCTTGGGCGTGAAGCCGACCGCATAGGCCGCGCCGCCGAGGCAGAGGGTGGTCACGGCCAATTGGGCAAAGCCGAGGCCGAAGATGTCCCGCTTCATCTCCCAGAGATGGGACAGCTTCAGCTCCAGGCCGATGATGAACAGGAGCAGCACCACGCCCAGTTCCGCGACGGTGGCGATGGTCTGCGGATCCTCCACGAGGCTCAGGCCCGACGGACCGATGGCCACGCCGGCCGCGAGATAGCCCAGGACGGCGCTCAAGCCCAGAAGCCGGAACACGGGCACGGCCACGACGGCCGCCCCGCAGAAGGTCAGGACGGGCGGCAGGAAGCTGACATGGGAAGCGGTGGAGGCCATGGACGATCAGGGGGACTTGAGGGGCTGCCTCACCTTTCTAGGGATTATGAGCGGCGAGGGCGAGCGTTTCTTGGCCCGGAATGCCGTGTTTCGTGCCTTGCCGCACAGGGTGGTGAAGAAGCCTCCCTTTTTGTCCCTCTCCCGTTCGGGCACGGGGATGGAACGCCAAGCCTCCGCCGCGAATAAGCGTCGCTCCCGCTTGACAGGAGGGGCTTCGTCTCGCCACATCGCCGGATCATGACGAAGCCCTCTCTCGACATTCTGCTCTGTGCCCCGCGCGGCTTCTGCGCCGGGGTCGTCCGTGCCATCGATGCGGTCGAGAAGGCGCTCGCCATCCATGGGGCGCCGGTCTATGTGCGCCATGAGATCGTGCACAACAAATATGTCGTGGAAAACCTGAGGCGGAAGGGCGCGGTCTTCGTCCGGGAACTCGACGAGGTGCCCGACACGAAGGCTCCGGTCATCTTCTCGGCCCACGGGGTTCCCAAATCGGTGCCGGAGGCCGCGCAGGCCCGCAACCTTTTCGGGATCGACGCCACCTGTCCGCTGGTGACGAAGGTGCACCGGGAGGCGCAGGTTCACCACAAGCGCGGCCGGCACATCATCCTGATCGGCCATGCGGGCCACCCGGAGGTGGTCGGCACCATGGGCCAGCTGCCCGAGGGGGCCACCACCCTGGTGGAGAATGTGGACGACATTGCCCGGCTCGACCCGGCGGATGCGGACAATCTCGCCTTCGTCACCCAGACGACCCTGTCGGTCGACGACACCCAGGACATGGTGGACGCCCTGAAGGCCCGTTTCCCGGCCATCGTCGGCCCGCACAAGGAAGACATCTGCTACGCCACGACGAACCGCCAGGGTGCGGTCAAGCGCGTGGCGCCCCAGGTCGATGCCATGATCGTGGTGGGCTCGCCCAATTCGTCCAATTCCCAGCGCCTGCGCGAGGTCGCCGAGCGGGAGGGCTGCCCCCTGGTCCGGCTGATCCTGCGGGCCGAGGACATCGATTGGAGCCTGTTCGGCGATATTCGTAGCCTCGGCATCACGGCCGGGGCCTCCGCTCCCGAGATCCTGGTCGAGGAGATCATCGACGCCTTTGCCGAGCGCTACGACGTCTCGGTCGAGAGCGTGTCGACGGCGGATGAGAGCGTGTTCTTTCCTTTGCCTCGCGAGCTTCGTGAGCAGGCGGCGGAGTAAGCGGTGGCAGTCTATACGGAAGTCAGCGACGAGGAGCTCTCGGGTTTCCTCGAAACCTACGATATCGGCACGGTCCTGTCCTACAAGGGCATCGCCGAGGGCGTGGAGAACACGAACTATTTCCTCCACACCACGAAGGGCTCGTACATCCTCACCCTCTACGAGAAGCGGGTGCGGGAGGATGATTTGCCCTTCTTCCTCGGATTGATGCAGCATCTGGCGCTCAAGGGGCTCAACTGTCCGCTGCCGGTCAACAACCGCCGGGGCGAGGCCCTGGGCCGGGTCGCTGGCCGGCCGGCGGTCATCATCACCTTCCTAGAAGGCATCGCGGTCCGCCGCCCGACGGCGCAGCATTGCGGCGCCCTCGGCGCGGCCCTGGCGAAGCTGCATCTGGCCGGCCAGGACTTTTCCATGCGGCGGCCCAATGCCCTGTCCCTGAACGCCTGGGCGCCGCTCTTCGCACAGGCCGAGGCCCAGGCCGACACGGTATCGGCGGGGCTTGCCGAACGGACGCGCCGGGAGCTCGCGAACCTGGCTGAGGCCTGGCCCCGCAACCTGCCGTCGGGCATCATCCATGCGGACCTGTTCACCGACAACGTGTTCTTCATCGGCTCGGAGGTTTCCGGGCTGATCGACTTCTACTTCGCCTGCACGGATGCTTTCGCTTACGACGTCGCGATCTGCCTCAACGCCTGGTGCTTCGAGATCGATGCCTCGTTCAACCTCACCAAGGGCCGGGCGATGCTGGCGGGTTATCAGAGCGTCCGCAGGCTCGATGCGGACGAGGTCGAGGCCCTGCCGGTCCTCTGTCGCGGCTCGGCCATGCGCTTCATGCTGACCCGCCTGGTGGACTGGCTCAACGTGCCCCCGGGGGCGCTGGTCAAGCCGAAGGACCCGCTGGAATACGACCGAAAACTCAACTTCCATCGCCATGTGAAGCATGCGCGCGAATACGGACTCGAAGCATGAGCGCCCCGGAACGCATAACGATCTACACGGACGGCGCCTGCTCGGGGAATCCCGGGCCGGGCGGCTGGGGGGCGATCCTGATCTTCAAGGGCAGCGAGAAGGAGATCTCCGGCGGGGAGGCTCACACCACCAACAACCGCATGGAAATCCGTGCGGCCATCGAGGGCTTGAACGCCCTCAAGCGGTCCTGCGCGGTGGATCTGTTCACGGATTCGCAATATGTGCGCCAGGGCATCACCCAATGGATGCACAACTGGAAACGGCGCGGCTGGCGCACGGCCGACAACAAGCCGGTGAAGAACGAGGACCTCTGGCGCGAGCTCGACGAAGCCGCCGCCCGGCACGACGTCGCCTGGCATTGGGTGAAGGGCCACGCGGACGATCCGACCAATATCCGCGTCGACGAGCTGGCCGTCGCGGCCATGAAGCCCTTCAAGAAGAGCGGCCGGAGAGTGGGCGCCTGACCCTCCGGCTTCTTAGGCGCGAAGGATCAGAGATCCTTCATGATGTTGTCGGCGCCGGAATGCTGCGCCTTGGAGGGCGCGTCCTCCACGTTGATCGCCTTCACGACGCCGTCGTCGACGACCATGGAATAGCGCTGCGAGCGCATGCCGAGTCCGAAGCCCGTTCCGTCCATGGACAGGCCGATGGCCTTGGCGAAATCGGCATTGCCGTCCGACAGGAACTCGATGCCCTCGGCGTCGGAGGCCTTGCCCCAGGCTTCGAGGACGAAGACGTCGTTGACCGAGGTCACCAGGATCGCGTCGACGCCCTTGGCCTTGATCTCGTCCTTCTTCTGCACGTAGCCGGGCAGGTGGTTGCGGTGGCAGGTCGGCGTGAAGGCGCCGGGCACGGCGACGAGAACCACCTTGCGGCCCTTGAACAGATCGTCCGTCGTTTTGGCCACGGGGCCGTCCGGTGTCATGACGCGGAAGGTGACCTGGGGAAGGCGTTCTCCAACCTGGATGGGCATGGGCTGATCTCCGAACTGAAACCGATAGGTGCTCATCCCTAGCGCGGCTGCCCGTTGCCGTCGAGGCTGACTTCCGTCTCGATGGACTTACCCCCTGCCACCAGGGTCAGACGCACGGGAATCAGGCCCGAGGCGTCCTTGGGTTTCTCCTCGACCGTCACGGTGAAGCGATTGGCATCGTCGGGCTGGGAGGTCGAGAGATACCAGTTCTCCGGCCCCTCGGCGAAAAGGGATGGCTTGGCCCCGTCCGGCGCGCGGACCGTGACGGAGAGGGTCGGCTTGTCCTGTGTTACCGGCTCGACGGAAAGCACGGACAGCTCCGACTGCGCTCCAAGAACCTGCGGGCGCGGCACCTTCGCCAAAGCGGCCTCGATGGCGCTGCGGTCCGGGCCGTCCGCTGTCAGATCCACGCTCATGTCGGCCCGGGCCGGGATGCAGATGTCCTTGCACACCCCGTATTCGGCCGACATGGCGAGCCTGACCGGCTTGGCCCTGTCCCGGGCCTTGACGAGAACCGGCAGCACAACCCGTTTGCCGTAGACATAGGCGACGCCCGCCGCATCCTCCTGCCGGTACGGGGCGGGATAACGGATCTCGACATCCGCCACGTTCTCGGATGCCGACCAGTCGAACCGGGGTGGCAGGCCGGAATCGCCCGGATTGCGCCAATAGGTCTTGAAGCCCGGATCGAGGGAGATCTCGATCCCAGCCAGCCAGGAATCGCCCTGCTGCCCTCCCGAGACCAGGCGGGCGCGGGAGTGGAAGCCCTGGGCGGAGGCGGGTGATTTGACGGGCTGCGCAACGACCGCTGTAATGGACAAAATCGAAAAAATCGCAATCGATGCGACCCGGAGCATGAATGCCATGGAACTGACACCTCCCTGACGCGCTTCCCTTATGCATTTATCTTCGGGCTTGCCATCCACGATCCTGTGATCCGGCCAAGTCCGGCAAGGCAGATTTAGGATATGGGCTCGCAGCTTCCTTTGTACGATATCGAATCCCCCTACCTGGACGGCCAGATCCTCGTGGCCATGCCGGGCATGATGGATGAGCGCTTTGCGCGGTCCGTGATCTATATCTGTGCCCATTCGGCCGAAGGGGCCATGGGGATCGTCCTCAACCGGCCCGCCGCCAATCTGAACATGCCGGACCTGCTGGTCCAGCTCGAAATCCTTCCCAAGCCCGAGCGGATCAGACTGCCGCAGAAAGTGGGCAGCATGCAGGTGCTGATGGGCGGACCCGTGGAGACGAGCCGGGGCTTCGTGCTCCATTCCCCGGATTTTCACCTCGCCCAATCGACGCTGCCGATTGACGATCACATCTGCCTGACCGCGACCATCGACATCCTGCGCGCCATCGCCCGTGGAGACGGGCCGGAGAACGCCGTGCTGGCGCTGGGCTATGCCGGCTGGGGCGCAGGGCAGCTCGAACTGGAACTCCAGTCCAATGGCTGGCTCAACTGCCCGGCCGATGCGGAGCTGATCTTCAGCACCGCCGCCGACCTTCGCTACGAGATGGCCCTGCGCCGGATCGGAATCGAACCGGCCATGCTGTCGATGGAAACCGGCCACGCCTGATCAGGCGGCAGCCGGAGTGGCCCCTACGAGCTGGCGGGCCTGCAGCGTCGACATCGGCTCTCCGAAGACGGGCCCCTGCGCATACTCGCAGCCGAGCTGATAGAGCTCGATGGCCTCGGACTCGCTCTCAGCACCCTCCGCGACGATCTCCATGCCGAGTTCATGGGCCATCTTGACGATGGAGCGCAGGATGACCGGCTTGCCGGAGGCCATCAGGCGCACGAAGGATTCGTCCACCTTGATCGTGTCGAACGGGAACCGCTGCAGGTAGGAGAGGGCGGAATAGCCCGTGCCGAAATCGTCCAGCGAGAGGCCCGCCCCGAGATCCCGCAGGCGCGCGAGCATCTGAGCCGAGTATTCCGGATTCTCCATCACGAGGCTCTCGGTCATCTCGATCTTGAGCGTGCCCGGGATGACGCCCGTGCGGGCGATGACCGACTTCACGTCCTGCAGCAGGTCGTGGCGCAGGAGGTGATGGCTCGACATGTTGACGCTGGCGAAGATCGGCGGCTCGACCTCGAGCGCGTTCTGCCAGGCGGCGAGTTCATAGCCCGTCTGTTCCAGCAGGAAGACGCTGAGCTTGATGATGAGGCCGGTTTCCTCGGCAATCGACATGAAGTCTTCGGGCCCGATGCGGCCAAGGCGCGGGTGATCCCAGCGCAGCATGGATTCGAACCCGGCAATGGTCCGGTCTTCCAGGCGCACGATGGGCTTGAACAGCACCTTCATCTCGTTGCGCTCGAGGGCGTGGCGAAGGTCGGTTTCCATGGTGAAATGATCGCTGCGGTCCGAGCGCATGGTCGGGCGGAACACCTCGATCCGGTCGCCCCCGTGACGCCGGGCATGGGCCATGGCGATCTCGGCGTTGCGCAGCACTTCCTCGCGTCGCGCGGCGATCTGCGGATCGTGAAGGGCGATGCCGATGGAGGCGGTCAGGAAGATCTCACGGTCGGCATAGGTGAAGGGGGTCGTCACGACCCGACGGACCATGTCGGCGAAGGAGATGATGCGATCCGGCTCGCGCTCGGAGAGCAGGATGATGGCGAATTCGTCGCCCGAGATGCGCGCCAGGGTATCCTGCGGCTTGAGCAGGCGGCTCAGGCGGCGGGACAGGGTGAGCAGAACGGAGTCGCCGGCCGCATAGCCTGCCGAGGCATTCACGTCCTTCAGCTTGTCGATGTCGATGACGAGCACGGTGGGGCGCAGGGCATCGTCCTGGCTGGCGAAGGTGAGAGCCGCTTCCAGGCGGTCGTAGAAGAGCTGCCGGTTCGGCAGGCTCGTCAGGTTGTCGTGCACCGCATCGTACAGCAGGCGCTCCTCGGCGGTCTTGCTGTCCATGACGTCGGCGAGCGTGCCGACGATGCGCAGCACCTCGCCGTCCGAGCCGATGACCGGCCGTGCCTTGAGGCGGAACCAATGGTGGGCGCCGGACGACGAGCGCAGGCGGAAATCCTGGGTCAGGCGGCCACGGCGCTGCTCGATCACCGCGTCGAGGGCGAGGCGGTAGCGGTCCTTGTCGAAGGGGTGGATCAGGTCGAGCCAGGCCGAGGCCGGGCCTTCCAGCGAGCCGCGCTTGAGTCCGAGCTGATGCTCGACCTCGGGGCTGACGAAGATGTTGTCTGACACCACGTCCCAGTCGAACACGATGTCGCCGGCACCGGTCAGGGCCAGGGCCCGGCGCTCCGTGTCGTTCACGAAGCCGCGCGTGAAGGCGCCGCCGGCAAAGGCGTGCTGCATCACCGTAAAGCCGATGAGCATGACCACCAGGACGAGGCCGCCCACGAGGGCCGGGGGGACGAGGTCGGAGGACAGCTGCCCCACGACCGTGAAGCTCGCGGCCGTCACCCAGGCCACCAGAAGGAGCCAGGTGGGAACGAGCATCACGGCGCGGTCATAGCCGTGGGTCGCCAGATGGATCACGAGCACGAAGCCGATGCCGGCCACGGCCGCGATGGACATGCGCGCCACGCCCGAGGCCACCGGTGGATCCACGATGGCGAGTGCCACCATGGCTCCGAGAAACAGCAGCCAGAAGGCAGTGACGTGGCTGTAGCGCACGTGCCAGCGGTTGAGGTTGAGATAGGCGAAGAGGAAGACGAGGAGCGTCGCCGACAGCACCGCCTCCGCGCCGGCGCGGTAGATCTGCTCCGTCGCCTCGCTGATCGGGAAGACTCGCTGGAAGAACCCGAAATCGATGCAGGCATAGGCCAGCACCGCCCAGGCCAAAGCCGCGGCGGCCGGGAAGATCAGGGCTCCCTTCACCACGAAGACGATGGTGAGGAACAGGGCCAGAAGGCCCGCGATGCCGATGATGATGCCCTTGTAGAGGGTCAGCCCGTTGACGCGGTCCTTGTAGGCGTTCGCGTCCCACAGATGGAGCTGGGGCAGGTTGTGGGAGCGCAGCTCCGCCACGAAGGTGACGGTCGTGCCCGGATCGAGGGTGATGAGGAAAATATCCGCATCCTCGCTGTCGTCCCGGTCGGGCCGGATGCCCTGGCTGGCCGTGATCGCCGCGATGCGGGTCGCGCCCAGGTCGGGCCACAGAACGCCAGACCCTGTCAGGCGAAAATGCGGAGCGACGAGGAGGCGGTCCACCTGCTCGTCCGTGTCGTTCGTGAGCGCGAAGACGATCCAATCGGGCCTGGTGCCGGCCTCGCGCGCCTTCACGGCGATGCGGCGGACGATGCCGTCGCGCCCCGGCGCGGTCGAGATCCTGATTTCGTCACCGTCCGAGTTGTAGCGCTCGATCGCCGGCGTGAGGTCGATGGCCTTCATCTTGGGGTCGACGCGGACGGATTCCACCGCCCAGCCGGTGGACGGCAAAGCCAGCCCCAGGAAAGTCGCCAAAAGAAGGGTTATGGCGAAAGATACGATCCGCAATGCTTCGGTCTTTCGTCCGGTACTAAAACAATGGAACAGGATTGGTACCGGTCAGGAGGCTTGAGGGCAAGGTGGGGGCGGAGACGCTCCCCACTTGTCCGCAGGACTCGTTGGTTATTGTTACCAGTGGCGATGAGGTCACTTTGCGGCGGGATTGAGGAGAATCAGACGTGACGTTGGGGAAGCTAGGGCAGAAAAAATCAGCCCCGCAATCCCGCGGCTATGTCGTCCAGAGACTGCACGCCCTTGATCGGCCCAATGGCCGCAAGCGTCGGAGCGCCCTGCAGGAGCCGCCGTCCCGCCTCGCGAACGTGCTCCACCTCGAGGGCATCGACCTTCCTGATGATCTCCTCGCTCGCCACGACCCGGCCCCAGGACAGGAGCTGGCGCGCGACGCGCTCGATCCGGCCGCCGGGCGTCTCCAGGGCGGTGAGGAGCGCGACCTTCATCTGGGCCTTGGCACGCACCAGCTCGATCTCGCTGATGTCGCGGGTCGCCTGGGCCATGCAGGCGAGCGTTACGTCCATCAGCTCGGGGACATCCGAGCCGGCCGTTCCGGCCCCGATGCCGAAGAGCCCGCAATCGGAGAAGGGCCAGTGGAAAGAATCGATGGAATAGGCGAGGCCCCGGGTTTCGCGGACTTCATGCCAGAGGCGTGACGTCAATCCGCCGCCGAGCATATGGGCGAAGAGGTGGACGGCGTAATAGCCCGGGTCTTTGAACGAGAGACCCGGCAAGCCGAGCACCAGATTGGCCTGTTCGAGCTTGCGCGAAATCCGCCTCTCGCCGCCCGTGTAGTGCCCCGGTTCAGGTGCCTGGGGGGCGACGCTCGGCATCCCGCCGAAGAGCCGGTCAGCCATGTCGACGATCCGGGCATGGTCCACGTCGCCCGCGGCGGCGAGCACCATCTTGCCCGGCGTGTATTCCCGCGCCAGGAAAGCGCGGATCGTCGCCTCGTCGAAGCTCTTGATCGTCTCCGGCGTGCCGAGGATCGGCCGGCCGACAGCCTGGCGCGAGAAAGCGGTCTCCATGAAGGCGTCGTAGATCAGGTCGTCGGGCGTGTCCTCGACGGCGGCGTATTCCTGCAGGATCACGCCCTTCTCACGGGCGAGTTCGCCCGCGTCGAATGCCGAATGGATCAGGATGTCGCCCAGGACGTCGAGGGCGACATCCACGTTCTCGCCGAGAACGCGGGCCGTGTAGCTCGTGTATTCGACGCTGGTGGCGGCGTTGATGTCGCCGCCGACATTCTCGATGTCCTCGGCGATCTGGCGCGCCGAGCGGCGGGCCGTGCCCTTGAAGGCCATGTGCTCGATGAGATGCGACAGGCCGTGCTCGTGCGCCCGCTCATGCCTGGAGCCAGTGCCGACCCAGACGCCGAGCGTCGCCGTGGCGATCGCCGGCATCCGCTCCGTGGCCACCATCAGGCCGTTGGACAGGGTCGTGATCTCGATCCGCTTCTCGTGGACGAAGTGCTGGTTCATGCGGCCGCGCCTTTGACCGCCCGCGCGCGCTCGCGGATGAAGCGCTCGATCGCAGCCTGGTCGTTGGGAAGAACCGTGAAGCTCTCCCTGCGCTCCATCAGATCAGCCATGTGCGGCGGAAGTGCGGGGCGAACGCCCGTCGCGCGCTCGACCGCATCGGGGAACTTGGCCGGATGAGCGGTGGACAGGGCGACCACGGGCGTTTCCGGCTTCGCCCTGAGAAGGGCGCGTCCGGCGCGGGTGCCGACGGCGCTGTGCGGATCGAGCACGTAGCCGGTCGTGCGATAGGTCTCGGCCATCTCGGCGAGCACGTTGTCTTCGTTCACGGCCTCGGCCGAGAATTCCTCGCGGATGCGGGCGAGGGGCCCGGCGTCGATCGTGAAGGCCCGCGACTGGCCGAGATTCGCCATGAGGCGGCGGATCGCCTCGCCGTCGCGACCGTAAGATTCGAACAGCAGGCGCTCGAAATTGGACGAGATCTGGATGTCCATGGACGGCGAGGTCGTGGGCTGCACGCCCTTGATCTCATAGGAACCGGAGCCGAGCGTGCGGGCCAGGATGTCGTTGGCGTTGGTGCCGATCATCAGCCGCTCGATGGGGAGGCCCATGCGCTTGGCGACCCAGCCGGCGAGGATGTCGCCGAAATTGCCGGTCGGCACGGAGAACGAGACGGGGCGATGGGGAGCGCCCAGGGTCACGGCGACGGTGAAGTAATAGACCGCCTGGGCGGCGACGCGGGCCCAGTTGATGGAATTCACGCCCGAAAGCTGCAGCTCGTCGCGGAAGCGGGCATGGTTGAACATGCCCTTCACCATGGATTGGCAATCGTCGAAGGTGCCCTCGACGGCGAGCGCATGGACGTTGGGCGAGGCCACCGTGGTCATCTGCCGCCGCTGCACGTCCGAGACGCGCCCGTGCGGGTAGAGGATGAAGATATCGACCTGATCGAGCCCCTTGAACGCCTCGACCGCGGCGCTGCCCGTATCGCCCGAGGTCGCGCCCACGATGGTCGCGCGGGCGCCACGGGCTTTGAGCACGTGATCCATGAGGCGGCCGAGCAGTTGCATCGCCACGTCCTTGAAGGCGAGCGTCGGGCCGTGGAAGAGTTCCAGCACGAAGAGATTGTCGCCGAGCTGGGTCAGCGGACAGACGGCCGCGTGGCGGAAGGAGGCGTAGGACTCGTCGATCATGCGGCCGAGCGCGGCGTCCGGGATGTCGCCGTCCACCAGCGGGCCGAGGACGGCCTTCGCCACCTCCGCATAGGGTTTTCCGGCGAAGTCCCGGATCGTGTCCTGGGGCAGGTTCGGCCAGCTCTCCGGCAGGTAGAGGCCGCCGTCGCGGGCAAGGCCGGTCAGCAGGGCATCGGCGAAACCGAGCGCCGGGGCTTCCCCCCGGGTCGAGACGTGGAGCACGGTGGATCTCCTGGAAATTCGGCCGGACATTAGGTGTCGCGACCGGCGACGGCAAGCCGGTTCTATGGCTGCGTTATTCCTTTACCCGCCGCCACGCGAAGGCAGTGAAGACGCCGATCAGCGTGAGGGCGATGCCGAACCAGGTGGCCGCGTATTGCAGGTGGTTGTTCGGCAGGGTGAGCGGGGTCTGGCCGCCCTTGGGCCAGCCGCCCGGGTTCGGCGTGGCATCCGCGTCGATCAGGAAGGGCGCCACACGCTCGAGCTTGTGGGCGGCGGCAATGGCCTGCGGGTCGCGGGCGAACCACTGATTCTTGGCGGGGTCGTCGTTCGGCGTGAAGGGGTTGCGGGCCTCGGGCGCCCGCACGAGGCCGGTGATCGTCACCTCGCCTTGAGGCTGGCTCTCGGGGCGGCGGGCTGGATCGCGCAGGTCCATGGGCACGAAGCCCCGGTTGACCATCACGATGGCGCCGTTCGCGAGCTTCAGGGGCGTGATCAGGTAATAGCCCTGGATCGGGGCCCCCTGCCGCTCGCCGGGAAGGAGGCCGTAAACGGGAGCTTCGAAGGCATTCAGAAAGGTGCCGGTCACCCGCACCTTGCGGAACTCGTCCTGATCGGCCCGCCATGAGGCCCAGTCGGCTTCGGGGACGATGGCCCCAGGCTGACCATAGGCCCGGGCCTCGATCTGCCCGATGAGGCCTTCCTTCCAGGCCTTGCGCTGGAGCTGCCAGGTGCCGAGCCCGATCAGGATCGCGAGCGCGACGAGCGCCGCGAGGCCCGGGACGATCAGCGAGCGAATTTTGCGGGACGAGGCAGGCACTACCGGAAGCGTCCTTCCTCGGCCTTGTGGTGGTATTGCAGGTTCACCAGGACCCCTTTCAGCGGCCGCACGAGGGCGAGGCTCATGACGATGCTCAGGGCCGTCCACATGACGAGGTGGAGCCAGATCGGCGGGGAATAGGCGAACTCGGCCCAGAGGGCGAGGGCCACGACCACGATGCCCACGATGGACATGACGAAGAAGGCCGGACCGTCGCCGGTGTCGGCGAAGGCGAGATCGAGGCCGCAGACCTCGCATGTCGGCCGAACCTTCAGATAGCCCTGGAAAAGGTGTCCCTTGCCGCAGCGGGGGCACAGGCCCTTAAGGCCAGTGACGATGGGGGAGGGGGCGGAAGGGTCAATGGCCACGGCTTTTCTCCAGATGGGTTGCCGGTCAACGAACTCCAAGCCGGATGGTGCCGGGAGCCAAAAAGCGAAGGGCGGCTTTTGAGCCGCCCTTGCTGAGTTTGATGTCACTGGCGGCTTAGTGCCCGGCGGCTGCGTGCCCGCCGTATCCCCAGACGTAGATGGCGGCGAAGAGGAAGAGCCACACCACGTCCACGAAGTGCCAGTACCAGGCGGCGAACTCGAAGCCGAGGTGCTGCTTGGGCGTGAAGTCGCCGCGATAGGCGCGCAGGAGGCAGACGGCCAGGAAGACCGTGCCGATGATCACGTGCGCGCCGTGGAAGCCCGTCGCCATGAAGAAGGTGGCGCCGTAGATGTTGCCCGAGAAGCCGAAGGTGGCGTGGCTGTACTCGTAGGCCTGAACGCAGGAGAAGATCAGGCCGAGGATCACCGTGAGCCACAGGCCAGCCTTGAGGCCCTGGCGGTCGTTCTCCAGGAGCGCGTGGTGCGCCCAGGTGACCGTGGTGCCGGAGGTGAGCAGGATCAGGGTGTTGAGCAGCGGCAGGTGCCAGGGATCGAAGGTCTCGATGCCCTTGGGCGGCCACACGCCGCCGAGAGCCTCGACGCGGGAGTAGAGCTGCGGGTCGCCGGCGTAGAGGGCCGCATCGAAATAGGCCCAGAACCAGGCGGCGAAGAACATCACCTCGGAGGCGATGAACATCATCATGCCGTAGCGGTGGTGAAGCTGGACGACGCGGGTATGGTAGCCGGTGTTGGCTTCCTTAACGACATCGGTCCACCAGCTGAGCATGGTGTAGAGCACGCCGATGATGCCGGCGCCGAAGATGAACGGGCCCAGATGCATGCCCGCGATGGTGATGGCCTTCCACCAGGTCACGAACCCGGATGCCATCAGGAAGGCGCTGACCGAGCCGATGAGCGGCCACGGGCTCGGTTCAAGAATGTGGTAGTCGTGGTTCTTGGCGTGGGCCTCGGCCATTTCGTGTCGTCTCCGTGCCTCGAATGTGAACTCGCTTTAGGACGTTTCCGCCTAGCTTGTCACGTCCCTTATTGAGCAATGGGTTTGGTGGATGATGTCACCTCCGCCACCGGCTTGCCCCCCTTGGAGGGGAAGTAGGTGTAGGAGAGGGTGAGAGAGGTCAGGTCCTTCACGTCGCTGTCCTGCACGAGGCGGGGATCGACGTAGAAGACGACGGCTGATTCCAGGGTTTCTCCCGGCTGCAGGGTCTGCTCGGTGAAGCAGAAGCATTCGAGCTTGGAGAAATAGGTGCCCGCCAGGTCCGGCTGCACGTTGTAGGTGGCGATGCCGGTGCTCGGCTTGTCGCCCGTATTGGTGACCTTGTAATAGACCGTCGTGGTCTCGCCGAGCTTCACCTTGACCTCGGGCTTCTCCGGGGAGAAGCGCCAGTTGAGGCCGGGCGCCACGTTGGAATCGAAGCGGACGGCGATCGTCCGGTCCATCACCTCGGAGCCGTTGGCGTCGCGGATGATCGGGGTGCCGCCGAAGCCGGTGACCTTGCAGAAGAGATCGTAGAGCGGCACGGAGGCGTAAGCCAGGCCGACCATCCCCACGACAACGCCCGCGCAGGCGAAGGCCGTGCGGTTCATCTTGCGTTCGGTGGGGGATCTTTCAGCCATTTGAGCCTCACAGGGGGCGCTGCAGGACGCCCGGTCCAAGCTTCACAAGAGTGATCGCGAAGAGAATGATGCAGAAGGCCGCGAGGGTCAGGGCCAAAGCCACCGAACGCCGGCGGCGGCGCTTCTGTTCCTCGGGAGTCAGGCGAACGTAGTCGGTGCGGTCTGCCATTCGATCACCCGAAAACCGGCCGGAACAAGCCGAAGCCGTGCTCCGCGAGAAGGGTCGCGAAGAGCAGGAAGAGATAGAGAATCGAGAAGCCGAAGAGATGCTGGGCGACACGCATGGCCGGCTCGCCCTGGCGCAGGCGATAGACCTGCACGGCGAGCGCCAGCATGCCGAGCCCGCCGATCAGCGCGATGATCGCATGGGCCAGCCCGCCGAAGCCGAGCGCCACCGGAGCGAGGCCGAGGGGCGCCAGGAGAATCGTATAGGCCAGGATCTGGAAGCGCGTGGAATCGGGACCGGCCACGTTCGGCATCATGGGAATGCCCGCGCGCTCGTAATCGCCGGACTTCACCAGGGCGAGCGCCCAGAAGTGCGGCGGCGTCCACATGAAGATGATGGCGAACAGCACGATGCTGTCCCACGCGACGTGGCCCGTGACGGCGGCCTGAGCGACGATCGGGGGGAGGGCGCCCGCCGCGCCGCCGATGACGATGTTCTGCGGCGTCGAGCGCTTCAGCCACATGGAATAGACGACCACGTAGAAGAAGATGGTGAAAGCCAGAAGACCGGCGGCCAGCCAGTTGCTTGCAAGGCCCAGGATGATCACGGAGCCGACGGAGAGCGTCACGCCGAAGGCAAGTGCCTCGCCCGGCTGGATCTTGCCGGCCGGGATCGGGCGCTTGCGGGTGCGGGTCATGACGGCGTCGATATCCGCATCCCACCACATGTTCAGACAGCCGGACGCGCCGCCGCCGATGGCGATCATCAGAAGCGATATGAAAGCCAGGACGGGATGAACGTCCGAATGGCTCACGACCATGCCGACCAGCGCCGTGAACACGACGAGAAACATCACGCGCGGCTTGAGAAGGGCGAAGAAGTCGGACACGTCGCCCTGCGAGAGGCCTGCCGTGGCAAGGTTCTCTGCTTGGGTTTCGGTCAAACTGTTCGACATGGTGCTCATAACTGATTGATCTTCCGAAATGCCGTGACGAGGCCGAAAAGGCCTCCTGAAAGTCGGCTCCTCGCCGGAAGGCTTGTCTGCGCAAGCCCTCTGGGGAGGAGCGGGCGGCGCGGTGCCGCCCACTCGATTGCTTTAGTGTCCGGTGTCGACGACGCGGGGAAGCGTCTCGAACTGGTGGAACGGAGGCGGAGAGGACAGGGTCCATTCCAGCGTCGTCGCACCTTCGCCCCACGGGTTGTCGGCTGCCTTCTCCTTGCGGACGAAGGCATAGACCACGCCGCCGATGAAGACGAAGAGACCGGCGAAGAAGATGTAGGAACCGATCGACGAGACGAGGTTCCAGCCCGCGAAGGCGTCCGGATAATCCGCATAGCGGCGCGGCATGCCGGAGAGGCCGAGGAAGTGCATCGGGAAGAACAGCACGTTGGCGCCGATGAAGGCGATCCAGAAGTGCAGCTTGCCGATCCAGTCGGGCATCACGTAGCCGGTGATCTTGGGGAACCAGTAGTAGATACCGGCGAAGATCACGAACACGGCGCCGAGCGACAGCACGTAGTGGAAGTGAGCCACCACGTAGTAGGTGTCGTGCATGTAGCGGTCGACGGGAGCATTCGCCAGCACGACGCCGGTGACGCCGCCGACCGTGAACAGGAACACGAAGCCCACGGCCCACTGCATGGCCGCCGTGAAGCGGATGGAGCCGCCCCACATGGTGGCGATCCACGAGAAGATCTTCACGCCGGTGGGAACCGCGATCACCATCGTGGCGAACACGAAATAGGCCTGCGTCTGGAGCGAGAGACCGACCGTGTACATGTGGTGCGCCCACACGACGAAGCCGACCACGCCGATCGCCACCATGGCGTAGGCCATGCCGAGATAGCCGAAGATCGGCTTCTTGGAGAAGGTGGAGATGATGTGGGACACGATGCCGAAGGCCGGCAGGATCATGATGTACACTTCGGGATGGCCGAAGAACCAGAACAGGTGCTGGTAGAGCACCGGGTCACCACCGCCCGCCGGCTCGAAGAAGGTCGTGCCGAAGTTGCGGTCGGTGAGCAGCATCGTGATCGCGCCCGCGAGGACCGGCAGCGACAGGAGCAGCAGGAACGCGGTCACCAGCATCGACCAGGCGAAGAGCGGCATCTTGTGCAGCGTCATGCCCGGAGCGCGCATGTTGAGGATCGTGGTGATGAAGTTGATCGCACCCAGGATCGAGGCCGCGCCGGCAAGGTGCAGGGCCAGGATGCCGAAGTCGAGCGCCGGGCCGGGATGGCCGACGGTCGAGAGCGGCGGGTACACGGTCCAGCCGCCGCCGAAGCCGAGGGAGCCCGGCGCGCCTTCGACGAAGAGCGAGAGCAGCATCAGGCAGAAGGCCGAGACGGTGAGCCAGTACGAGATGTTGTTCATCCGCGGGAACGCCATGTCAGGCGCGCCGATCATGATCGGGATGAACCAGTTGCCGAAGCCGCCGATGAGGGTGGGCATCACCATGAAGAAGACCATGATGAGGCCGTGGCCGGTCACGAAGACGTTGAAGGCCTGCGGATTGGAGAAATACTGGAGACCCGGCTCCTGGAGCTCCAGGCGCATGCCGATGGACAGAAGGCCGCCGACGATGCCGGCCGTGAAGCCGAAGATGAGATAGAGCGTGCCGATATCCTTGTGGTTCGTGGAATAGAACCACCGGCGCCAGAAGCTCGGATAATGATCGTGGTGATCCGCGTGAGCGGCATCAGCTGCATGTGCCATGATGAGACCTCTGTGGTCCTTCTTACAATTACTGAGCGGTCGCGAACTTGAGCGGGGCGTCGCTCTCGGTCGAAGCATACTTCTGCTTCGCCTCGGTTAGCCAAGCGGCAAATTGCTGCTCGCTGACGACGCGAATTTCGATCGGCATGTAGGGGTGGCCGTTGCCGCAGAGCTCGGAGCACTGGCCGTAATACACGCCTTCCTTCTCGGCCTTGAACCAGGTCTCGTTCAGGCGGCCCGGGATCGCATCCACCTTGATGTAGAAGGACGGCAGGGCGAAGGAGTGGATCACGTCGGCGGAAGTGGTCTGAATCTTCACGACCTTGCCCACCGGAACCACCATGGCGTTGTCGGCGCCGAGCAGACGGGGCTGGTCGGGCTTCAGGTCCTTGGCCTCGGTGATCATGTTCGAATCGAATTTGAAGCCGCCCTGGTCGGCCGGGTACTCATAGCCCCAGTACCAGGAATAGCCCGTCGCCTTCACCACGAGATCGGCCTGCGGCGGAACGAGCTGCTGGCGCAGGAGGCGGAAGGACGGAATGGCGATCGCCACGAGGATGAGGACCGGAACGATGGTCCAGGCCACCTCGAGAAGGGTGTTGTGGGTGGTCTTCGAGGGAACCGGGTTCTTGCTCTCGTTGAAGCGGGCAACGATCACGAGGAGCAGCGCCAGAACGAAAAGGCAGATCGCGGCGATCAGCCAAACCAGGTAGGTGTGGAAGTTGGACACGCTGTGTCCCAACTCGGTCACCATCTCCTGCATGCCCATTTCCCATGGGGAGGGCCGGCCGGCGGCGGCCCACGCCTCACTTATGCCCAACACAAGTGCGACCGCTGCCGTGGAGAGGGCGGTCACCGATCGACGTCCAGTCTCGATCCGCATCGGCGTTCCTAAGCTCCTAAAGATGTGATGGCCCAGGGCCATGAAAGCATCGGGGAAGGCGCGGGCGTGCGGAAAGCGGCGCCCGGCTTGCGCCATCACCTTTGATCTGCGTCAAAGATCACAGGACGCGCTCAAGCGCAACGGTAGAAGCGTTCCAAACTGTGCGTCATAACCGCCAAAAATCATTTCAGCCCCTCAAACGGCCTCTCTCGCTTGACATCGCGCCCTCTGCCATGGTCCCAACGGGCCAAAGATGGACCTGAAGCGGCGGCAGGCCGCGACCCCTTACCAGGGTTAATGAATGGAGAAACCGATGGGCGCATCGCGATGGGCTCGCCATGGTGCGGCGGCAATCCTGGGGCTCTCGGCCCTGTTCGGGGCCAGCGGCGCCGGCGCTCAAGGCATGGTCAAGAACACCTACGGCGAGTGGCAGATGCGCTGCGAGACTCCGGCGGGTGCCACGGCCGAGCAATGCGCTCTCGTGCAGAACGTCGTCGCCGAGGACCGTCCGAACGTCACTCTCGTCATTATTGTGTTGAAAACCGCCGACGGCAAAAGCCGCCTCCTGCGCGTGGTCGCGCCTCTTGGTATTCTGTTGCCGTCGGGCCTGGGCCTCAAGATCGACCAGACGGATATCGGCCGGGCCGGGTTCGTGCGTTGCCTCGCCACCGGCTGCGTGGCCGAGGTCGTGATGGAGGACAACCTGGTCAACCAGATGAAGACGGGTCAGGCGGCCACCTTCATCGTGTTCCAGACGCCTGAGGAAGGGATCGGGATTCCCGTGTCCCTGAACGGATTTGCGGCCGGGTTCGATGCCCTTCCGTAACAGATGAACAAGAAGTGGGGGCAATCATGAGAGACGGATTGAGCCGGAAGGCCGGATGGACGCTCGCGGTGCTCGGCCTGTCGGCCCTGACGGGCTGCGGCGCGCCGGGAGAACGCGGCTTCGGCGTGGGCGACATGCTCCTGACGGCGGGAACGACCCAGGCGCCGGCCCAATCGGCCGAGATCCGGGACGTGTATTGCCCGACCGTCGACGTGGTGGACGGCGGTTCCGCCCTCCGGGTTCGCGGGAGCGGCGAGGAAGGCTCGATCCGAAGCCAAGTGACCCTGGGCGAGATCGCCCGCGAATGCATCGGGCAGCCGGACGGCTCGACCCTGGTCAAGGTCGGCGTCGAGGCGCGGGCGCTCCTGGGCGTCGGCGGATCGGCTGGCCGCTACGACGTGCCGGTCCACATCGTCGTGAAGGACGGCTCGACCATATTCGCCGACCGGTCGCGCCGTCTGGCGGCCTCCATCCCGGCCGGCCAGACCCAGACGACCGTATCGGTAATCGAGGACGGCATCATCGTGCCGCCATCCTACGCCAACAGCTTCGAGATCGAGGTCGGCCTCGGCGGTGGCCGCGCCGCTTCGGGCCGGCGCCGCGGTTAAAGCATCGAACGCAACAGTGGAAATCGGCTTTGCGTGGAAAGATGCGGAAAATCATGAAGTTGGAGCATCTGACGTAAGCTCGAATTCACGCTCGATGCTCTAAGCTTCGAAGTCTCAATAGAGAGCGGCGGCGCCCGCTCTCTGGTTGAGGGGCGCGGCCAGGACCTTGTCGATCCGGCGCTCGTCCAGGTCGATCACCTCGAAGCGCCAGCCCAGGGTGTCCACGTGCTCGCCCGTGCTGGGCAGGTGCTGCAGCTCGCTGATCACCAGGCCGCCGACGGTGTGATAGCTGCGGGTTTCGGGCAGGGTGACGCCCAGGACCTCGGCCATCTCGTCGACCGGCATGGAGCCCGCGAGCAGCCAGGAGCCGTCCTCGCGCCTGATGGCATCGGGCTCCGGAGCCTCGCCGTCGGATCGGAAGGCGCCGACGATGGCCTCCAGGGCGTCGGCCGGAGTCACGACTCCCTCGAAATGCCCGTATTCGTCATGGACGATCGCCATCGGCACTTCCGCATCGCGCAACGTGGCCAGCGCATCGAGGGCATAGAGCGTGTCCGGAATGACCGGGGCCGCCTGGATATGGTCCCGGATGTCCAGGGGCTGGCCCGACAGCATGGTCGCGAGAAGCTCGCGGGACTGGACGACGCCGATCACGTTGTCGGGCGTCCCCTCGCTCACGGGCAGGCGGGAATGCGGGGTTTCGATCAGCAGGGCGCGGATCGTCGCCTCGTCGTCGCCCAGGTCGATCCAGTCCACGTCCGTGCGCGGGGTCATGAGGCCGCGCACCGTCCTGTCCCCGAGGCGCAGCACGCCCGAGATCATGCGACGCTCCTCCTCCTCGATCACGCCGGCGCTCTCGGCCTCGCCGACGAGCATCTTGATTTCCTCTTCCGTGACCGTCGACGAATCGTCGGACTTGGTCCCCAGGAGCCGGAAGATCAGGCCGGTCGAGGCGTTCAGAAGCCAGACGGCCGGGGCCGCGACTTTCGAGACCACCAGCATGAACGGGGCCATGGTGCAGGCGATGCCCTCAGGATGGCGCAGGGCCAGCTGCTTGGGCACGAGCTCGCCGATGACGATGGAGAGATACGTGATGATGCCGATCACGAGGCCGTAGCCTAAGGGCTGGGCCAACCCTTCGGGCATGCCCTGGGCCAGGAAGATCTGGGTCAGGCGGTCGCCGAGAGCGGCGCCCGAGAAGGCGCCGGCCAGGATGCCCACGAGGGTGATGCCGATCTGGACCGTGGACAGGAAGCGGCCCGAATCCTCCATGAGGGTCAGGGCCGTATTGGCTCCCGAGCGGCCCTGCTCGGCCATGGTCTTGAGGCGGGCGCGGCGGGCGGAAACGATGGCAAGTTCGGAAAGAGCAAAGACGCCGTTGAGGGCGACGAGAGCAAGGGCGATGATCAGTTCGAGCAACGATGCGTGGAGCTGCTGACCGGACCAGGCCGCGCTTCTCCCCTTCTGTGACAGATGGCCCCTAAAATGGAGTGTCGATGCCCTGCCGTCAATTAAGGCAGGGAGATATTCGATGCGGCGGCCTGCTTTGTTGACAGGAACGCATTTCCTCTTCAGAGCTAAATCCAGCCGATGATCCCCGCGGAAGAGACCGGACCTCAGGTCCGGCGCCGAAGGCGCAACCGCCCCGGAAACGCTCAGGCCAAAGGACCGCGCGGGAGCTGGCACTCTGGAAAGCGGCGACGCCCGAACAAGCGTCGCCCACCGACGGGCGTAACCCGCCGCGCAAGCGGCGAGGGAAATCTCTCAGGTCTCGGGACAGAGGGGGCGCACAGCAACGGGCCGCAAGGCTCGATGGAACGCGCACCTTTGAGGAAACCCCATGGCCGAGCCAGCGCATAGCGACGAGCCGCTCCTGCAGACCCCGCTTCATGCCCAGCATGTGGCCCTTGGCGCCCGCATGGTGCCCTTCGCCGGCTACGACATGCCTGTGCAGTATCCCACCGGCATCCTGACCGAGCACAACTGGACCCGCGAGCATGCGGGCCTGTTCGACGTTTCGCATATGGGCCAGGCCTTCCTTGTCGCCGAGGACAAGTCCCACGAGACCGTGGCCCGGGCGATCGAGGCGCTGATTCCCGCCGACGTCGTGAACCTCAAGCCCAACCAGCAGCGCTATTCGCAGCTCCTGGCGGACGATGGGGGCATCCTCGACGACCTGATGGTCACCCGCGTCGGGGCGCCCGGCCATGAGGGCTGGCTCTATCTGGTGGTCAACGCCTCGATGAAGGAGCAGGACTACGCTCATATCGAGGCCCGCCTGCCGAGGGGCGTCGAATTGCGCCGCAAGGACGATCTGGGCCTCATGGCCCTCCAGGGCCCCTCCGCCGAGGCCGTGCTCGCCAAGCTGGCGCCCGAGGCCGCCGGCATCGCCTTCATGATGTCGGCCGACGTGCAGATCGACGGCATCTGGTGCCACGTCTCCCGCTCCGGCTACACCGGCGAGGACGGCTTCGAGATCTCCTGCCAGGGCAAGGACGCGCCCGCGCTCTGGGACAAGCTGCTCGCCGACCCGGAAGTGAAGGCCATCGGACTCGGCGCGCGCGATTCGCTGCGTCTCGAAGCGGGCCTGTGCCTCTACGGCCACGATATCGATCCCACGACCTCGCCCATCGAGGCCGGCCTGATCTGGTCGATCCAGAAGCGCCGCCGCGAGGAGGGGGGCTTCCCCGGCGCCGAGCGCGTCCAGCGCGAGATCAAGGACGGCGCCGCCCGCGTGCGCGTCGGCATCAGGCCCGAGGGCCGCGCTCCGGCCCGCGAGGGCACCGTCATCACCACGCCCGACGGCCGCGAGGTCGGCATCGTGACCTCCGGCGGCTTCGGCCCCACGGTCAACGGCCCGGTCGCCATGGGATACGTCGCGAAGGACGTGTCCGCCGTCGGCACGGACCTTCATCTCATCGTTCGCGGCAAGCCGCTGCCCGCCAAGGTCGCGGCCATGCCGTTCGCGCCCCATCGCTACAAGCGCTGACACTCAAAGAGGGAAATCATCATGACCACGCGCTACACCAAAGATCACGAATACATCCGCGTCGAGGGCGATGCCGGCATCGTCGGCATCTCCGACTACGCGCAGAGCCAGCTCGGCGACGTCGTCTTCGTGGAGCTGCCGAGCGTCGGCAAGAATCTGTCGAAGGGCGATGAAGCCGCCGTCGTCGAGAGCGTGAAGGCCGCAAGCGAAGTCTATGCGCCCGTCTCCGGCGAAGTGGTCGAAGTCAACAGCGATCTCGAAGCCTCGCCCGGCACCGTGAACGAGGATCCCGCCGGCCGCGGCTGGTTCATGAAGCTCCGCCTCACGAACCAGAGCGAACTCGATGGCCTCATGACCGAGGAGCAGTACCAGGAATTCGTGAAGTCGATTTCCTAACCAGGAGCGACGTGGCAATGGCGCACGAATACAAGGCGACGATCCGCTGGACGCGGGGAGAGGACGAAATCTTCTCCGACAACCGCTACAGCCGCGGCCATAGCTGGATCTTCGATGGCGGCATCGAAGTGCCGGGCTCCGCATCGCCTTCCGTCGTGCCTTTGCCCCTCTCCCGTGAGGACGCCGTCGATCCGGAGGAGGCGTTCGTGGCAGCAATTTCCAGCTGCCACATGCTGACCTTCCTGTCGATCGCCGCCAAGAAGCGCTTCGTCGTCGACCGTTATGAGGACGAAGCGCTCGGGGTCATGACCAAGAACGAGAACGGAAAGCTCTTCGTGTCCAAGGTCACCCTGGATCCGACAATCGAATTCTCGGGCGAGAAGGTTCCGACGCCGGAGCAGATCGCCGACATGCACCACCTCGCCCACAAGGAATGCTTCATCGCCAACTCCGTTCTCACGGAGATCGTGGTGGCGGACCTTCCCTCGCACTAACGCCTCAAGGTTTTTTGCCGATGCGCTATTTGCCTTTGTCCGATACCGACCGTAGCGAGATGCTCGCCCGGATCGGCGTCAACCATGTCGATGAGCTGTTCGCCGACGTGCCGAAGAACCTGCTCCTCAAGGAGCCGGTGGATCTGCCGCGCCGCAAGGGCGAGTTGGAGGTGGAACGCATCCTCTCCCGTATGTCTTCGAAGAACATCTCGGCCTCTTCCGTGCCGTTCTTCGTGGGCGCCGGCGCCTACAAGCACCATGTGCCGGCGACGGTCGATCACCTGATCCAGCGCTCCGAGTTCCTGACGAGCTACACGCCGTATCAGCCGGAGATCGCGCAGGGCACCTTGCAATATCTCTTCGAGTTCCAGACGCAGGTCGCGGCGCTCACCGGCATGGATGTGGCGAATGCCTCCATGTATGACGGCTCTACCGGAACGGGCGAGGCGGTGCTCATGGCGCATCGCGTCACCAAGCGCCGCAAGGCCGTGCTCTCCGGCGGCCTGCATCCGCATTACACGGATGTGGTGAAGACGCTTTCCGACATGGCGAGCGACGAAACAATCATCCTGGCGCCGGATGTGCGCGGCACCGAGGACATCCTTTCGCAGATCGACGACACGACCTCCTGCGTCGTCGTGCAGTCGCCGGACGTGTTCGGCAACGTACGCGACCTGAAGCCCATCGCCGACAAGGCGCACCAGCACGGCGCGCTGCTGATCGCCGTGTTCACCGAAGTGGTGTCGCTCGGCCTGTTGAAATCGCCCGGAAGCATGGGAGCCGACATCGTCGTCGGCGAAGGCCAGTCCATCGGCAACGCGCTGAACTTCGGCGGCCCCTATGTGGGCCTCTTCGCCACGCAGTCGAAATACATCCGCCAGATGCCGGGCCGCCTCTGCGGCGAGACCGTGGACGCGGACGGCAACCGTGGCTTCGTGCTGACGCTCTCGACCCGCGAGCAGCACATCCGCCGCGATAAGGCGACGTCGAATATCTGCACGAATTCAGGGCTTTGCTCGCTCGCCTTCACCATTCACATGACCCTGCTCGGCGAGAAGGGATTGTCGCGTCTCGCCCGCATCAATCATGCGAACGCGGTGAAACTGGCCGACCAATTGAGCCAAGTGAAGGGCGTCGAGGTTCTCAACGAGACGTTCTTCAACGAGTTCACCGTGAAGCTCGCCAAGCCTGCCGCCGAAGTGGTCGAGCGTCTTGCCGAAAAAGGCGTGCTCGCGGGTGTGCCCGTGTCGCGCCTCATGCCGGGTGCCGGCCTCGACAATCTGCTCCTCGTCGCTTCGACCGAAGTGAACACCGATGATGACCGCGCGGCCCTTGTCGCCGCCTTGAAGGAGGTTCTGTGATGTTGAACCGCCAGGGACGTCCCTCTTCCGCCGGAGAAGCCGGCACCACCGCGCATCCGACCTTCACAGGCAACAAGGCGCTGGCGCAGATCGAGCCGCTGCTCTTCGAGATCGGCCGTCACGACACGACCGGCGTCGACTTCGACGAGCCGGAGGACTTCCAGCCGCGCCTCGGCGGCCTGGAGCGCAAGGAGGCGATCGGTCTGCCGGGTCTCTCCGAGCCCGAGACCATGCGCCATTACGTGCGCCTCAGCCAGCAGAACTACGGCATCGACACGGGCCTCTTCCCGCTCGGTTCCTGCACAATGAAGCACAATGCGCGTCTCAATGAGCGCATGGCCCGTCTGCCGGGCTTTGCCGACGTGCATCCGCTGCAGCCGGTCTCGACCGTGCAGGGTGCGCTGGAGCTCATGAACGAGCTCGGGCGCTATCTGGTCACGCTCACCAACATGACGGCCGTCGCGCTGTCGCCGAAGGCCGGTGCTCATGGTGAGCTATGCGGCATGATGGCGATCAAGGCCGCCATCGAGGCGAAGGGCGAGGGGGCTACCCGCAACGTGGTGCTGGTGCCCGATTCGGCCCACGGCACGAACCCGGCGACCGCCGCTCTCATCGGCTTCAAGGTGAAGGCGGTGCCGGCGCGCGAGGACGGCTCCGTGCATGTGGAGGACGTGAAGAAGCTGCTCGGCCCCGATGTGGCGGCGATCATGCTGACGAACCCCAATACCTGCGGGCTCTTCGAGCCGCAGGTGGCGGAAATCGCCAAGGCGATCCACGATGCGGGCGCCTATTTCTACTGCGACGGCGCGAACTTCAACGCCATCGTAGGCAAGGCGAAGCCGGGCGACCTCGGCGTCGACGCCATGCACATCAACCTGCACAAGACCTTCTCGACGCCTCACGGCGGCGGCGGCCCGGGCTCGGGTCCGGTGGTGCTCTCCGCGCGCCTTGCGCCCTTCGCTCCGGTGCCGTTCGTGCGCGCCGGTCGGGATGGCGGGTTCGAGCTGGTGGAGCAGGAAAGCGATGCCGCCGAGAAGCCCTTCGGCCGCATGACCGCGTTCCACGGCCAGATGGGCATGTATGTGCGCGCCCTGTCCTACATGCTCTCGCATGGGGCCGACGGCATGAAGCAGGCTTCCGAGGACGCCGTGCTCAATGCCAATTACATCCGGGCCGGACTGTCGGACCTCCTCTCGCTGCCCTTCGGCAACAAACCGTGCATGCACGAGGTGCTGTTCGACGATGCGTGGTTGAAGGACACGGGCGTGACCACGCTCGATGTGGCCAAGGCCATGATCGACGAGGGCTATCACCCGATGACCATGTACTTCCCGCTGGTGGTGCATGGCGCCATGCTGATCGAGCCGACGGAATCCGAATCGAAGTCGTCTCTCGACTTGTTCATTGCGACGCTGCGCGATCTCGCGATGGCCGCGAAGAACGGCGACAAGGAGCGCTTCACCGGTGCCCCGTACCACGCTCCGCGCCGTCGTCTCGACGAGACCCGCGCCGCCCGCAGCCCGGTGCTGAAATGGACGCCGCCGGAGCCGGTGGCCGAGGCCGCGGAGTAAGGCTCTCGAAAAATGCAAATGCCCGGCAATCGCCGGGCATTTCTTTGCGCTCTTCGCTGCCCATGCTGAGTAACGAGGCAGATCTCTGCCGTATGGCTCTCACGTTATGGCCGGGCCTGTCCCGGCCATCTCGACAAGGTAAGGTGTTACGCTGTCATCCCGGTGGTCCGCAGGACCGGGAAGGGGATCTACGAGCAAGCGATGAGCTGTGGATTCCCTTCCCCTCAGCTGCGCTTCCGCCGGAAATGACACCACAGGGTCTCAAAACTATTGCGATCACCGGCACGAGACCCGTGATGACGCGTGGGGGAAGATGTTGCTCCCGCCGCTACAGAGAGCCCTGCACAGCAGCCTGCAAATCCACCATCCGGCCGATGACGTTTGTGGCTCCCGCTTGCCGGAGCTTCTCCCCATGGTCGGGCCCGCAATGGCCGCCGCCTGTGAACCCTATCACGCGCATCCCGGCGGCCGTCGCCGCCTGAACGCCCGCGATGGAATCCTCGACGACCAGGCAATGATCGGGGGCGGTGCTCATGCGTCGAGCCGCATGAAGAAACAGGTCGGGAGCCGGCTTCCCGCGCGCCACCTGGGTCGAGCTGAAGATGTCGTCGAAGAGGTCTGAGAGGCCAGTGACGCGTAGCGACAGGGCGATCCGTTCAGGGATGGACGACGAGGCGACGCAGCGCGGGTAGGGGAGGGACAGAATTGCCTCGCGTACGCCCTCGGTGGGCTTCAGGTCCGTTTCGAAACGGGCGAACAGGGTCCTGTTGAGCCGCTCCGTGAAATCCTCGGGCAGCCGGATGCCGCGCTCCGATTCGATGCGGCTGATCTGGTCCTTGATGCTGACGCCGGTAAACTCGCGGGCCACGGCGTCGGCCGTGTAGGGCACGCCGCAGGCCGTCAGAACCTCCGCGTCGATCCGGCAGCTCAGCGGCTCCGAATCGACCAGCACGCCGTCGCAGTCGAAGATCATCAGCATCACGGTCTCCAAGCAAAAAGGCCGCCTCGGAGGGCGGCCTTGAGAGGGTTCGTCCGGCGCGAGGCCTTTACTGCAGCTTCGTCCGCACGTCGTTGAGGCTCGCCGTCATGAGCGAGGCGGCGGTGGCGCCGGTGATCTCGTCGCGCAGGACGCGCTCGGAGGCCTTGATGGCGGCGTCGACGGCGGCGGCGCGCACTTCGGCGGAGGCCTGAGCCTCGGCCTGGGCGATCTTCGCCTCGGCGGTGGCCGTGCGGCGCTTCACGAAGTCGGTCATCTTCTCCTGGGCTTCGCGGGCGAGACGCTCGGCCTCGTCGCGGGCGCTGGAGACGATGTCCGCGGCTTCGCGCTCGGCGGCGGCACGCTTGGACTCGTATTCCTTGAGGAGCCGTTCGGCATCCTGGCGCAGGCGCTTGGCCTCGGCCAGCTCGTCGGCGATGCGCTTGCCGCGGGAATCGAGCTGGTTGAGCACCTTACCCGGAACGCCCTTGTAGAACAGGATGCCCCAGAAGATGACGAAGGCGACCGCAACCCAGAATTCAGCGCTGTGCAACATGGGGACCTCCCGATCAGGCCTTGATCTGGTTGAGAGCGGCTTCGACCTTCTGCGGGGCCGGAGCCTTGCCGGTCAGGCGCTCGATGATGGCGGAAGCGGTGTCGCGGGCGATGGCGTCCACGTGGCTCATGGCCTCGGACTTCTTGGCGGAGATCGTCGCCTCCGCGTCGGCGAGACGCTGGTTGAGGTCGGCTTCGAGCGCCTTGCGCTTCGCGTCGCTCTCGGCTGCGAGCTTGGAGCGGGTTTCCTGCGCGAGGGCCTGGGCGCGGCCCTTGGCTTCGGCGAGGGCCTTCTCGTAGGCGGCGCCGGCGTCTTCGGCGCGTGATTTCATGGCGGCCGCGTCGTCGAGATCGTTGGCGATCATCGCGCGGCGGTTCTCGATGATTCCGCCCAGACGCGGGAGAACCAGCCTGGAGAGCAGGGTGTAGAGCACCACGAAGGTGATCGCCAGCCAGAGGAGCTGACCGGCATAGGTTTCCGTCTCGAAGGGCGGAAAGCCGATATCCTCGTGAGCGCCGCCGGGGGCCTCTGTTGTGGCGTGGTTCGTCTGAGCCTGAGCCATGGAGCAGATCCTAGTATACGGTCCTACAAACATGAATGACGGCGGTTGAGCCCGCCGTCACCCCTGTCGAGGCGAAGCGCGTGAGCGCGCCTCGACCTCCCGATCACCGTCTTGAGATTAGGTGAAGAGCAGAACGAGAGCGACGACGAGACAGAAGATGCCGAGACCTTCTGCGAGCGCCGCACCGATGAACGCGCGGGCGAACTGGCCGTCGGCAGCCGACGGGTTGCGCAGGGCGCCGGAGAGGAAGTTACCGAAGATGTTGCCAACGCCCATAGCGGCGAGACCCATGCCGATGCAGGCGAGGCCCGCGCCGAGGAACTTGAAAGCAACCGGATCCATTGTGATCTCCTTGGGAATACTGTGATCGGGAGGGAAGATGTAACTCAGCGCAGACCTAGTGGCCCGGGTGCAGCGCGTCGTTAAGGTAGATGCAGGTCAACACCGTGAAGACGTAGGCCTGCAGAGCGGCGACGAGGAACTCGAGCGCCATGAGGGCAACCGCCATGAGAAGCGGCAGCGGAGCGAGGATCGTCAGGGCACCGCCGGCAGCCAGGAGGCTGACCACGAAGCCCGCGAAAACTTTCAGCGCGATGTGTCCGGCGAGCATGTTCGCGAAGAGACGCAGCGACAGCGAGATCGGACGGGATAGGAACGAGATGAGCTCGATCACCACGATGAAGGGCAGGAGCCATGCCGGCACGCCCGACGGCACGAAGAGGCCGAGGAAGTGGGTGCCGTGCTTCATGAAGCCGTAGACCACCACCGTGCCGATGACGAGCATGGCGAGGGCGAAGGTGACGATGATGTGGCTGGTGACCGTGAAGAAGCCCGGGATCATGCCGAGCAGGTTCGCGGTCAGCACGAACATGAAGAGGGAGAACACGAGGGGAAAGAACTTCATCCCCTCCTTGCCTGTCGCATCGACCAGCGTGTTGGCGACGAAATCGTGCAGGACTTCCGCCATGGACTGGGCGCGGCCCGGAACGACCGCGCGCTTGCGGGTCGCCAGCAGGAGGCCGCCCACGATCACGGCGGCTGCGCCGATCATGAACAGGGATGAATTGGTGAAATTGATGACCGGAATGATGGGCTTGATCTGGAATTGTTCGATCGGGCTCGCCATGATCCGCTCTCAAAGTTCGTTGTTATCAAATGCCGTTCGGCGTTCGAAGTCCAAGTCCGTCACCGCTTGTCGTCATACCGGGCGGATTTGACCATCCCGGCAGCTCGCATCAGATTGAGCATCCCGGCGCAGAAGCCGAGTATCAGACAAACGATCAGACCCCAAGGGGAAGTCCCGAACAGACGGTCGACTATCCAACCCAAAATTCCGCCGGCGGCCACTCCTGCAACGAATTCGGCCGAGAGCCTGAAGGCTTGGCCGAGAGCGCTGGAATCTGACGTCGGGCGGGAGCGAGGTTCCGCTTCGGCTCGCTGCGCGGATGCTTGGGAGATCCGTGCGTCGAGCGATTGCAGTCTCGCTGACAGGTCGGCATCGTCGGCGCTGCCCGGTTTCCGCCCATTGTCTCCGTTCCGCTCGTTGGGGTCCGCCATTGCGATCTCCTTTGAAGCGATGCGGGAAAATGCTTGGAAACCCAGCCCCGAAAGCCGGGCGCACCATATGAGCGGGGGTCCACCCTGTCAAGAACCGTCTGAAAAGATCTAAGTCACTGAAATGGTTAAAATAACCGTGTTTTTGGGCGGCTTCGGGCCGAAAGCGCACATGTTTTTGAGGCCGAAGCAAGGCGGCCCTGAAAGCCTTAGGCTACCTCAAGAATGCGCTCTGCGCTCTGCAGGTCGACGGAGACGAGCTGCGACACGCCCCGTTCGGCCATGGTGACGCCGAACAGGCGGTCCATCCGGGCCATGGTGATCGGATTGTGGGTGATGACCACGAACCGGGTCTCCGTCTGACGGGCCATGTCCTCCAGGAGGGCGCAGTAGCGCTCCACATTGGCGTCGTCGAGCGGTGCGTCCACCTCGTCGAGCACGCAGATCGGCGAGGGATTCGTGAGGAATACCGCGAAGATCAGCGCTGTGGCCGTCAAAGCCTGCTCACCGCCCGAGAGCAGGGTCATGCTCTGGGGCTTCTTGCCGGGCGGACGGGCGAGGATTTCGAGGCCCGCTTCCAGCGGATCGTCCGAATCGACCAGGGTCAGTTCCGCCGTGCCGCCGCCGAACAGGGTGGAGAACAGCTGCTTGAAGTGGTTGTTCACGACGTCGAAGGCGGCGAGCAGGCGCTCGCGGCCCTCGCGGTTGAGGCTGCCGATGGCCTGGCGCAGGCGCTTGATGGCCTCGACAAGGTCGTCCCGCTCGCCGGCGATGCCGTTGTACTTGGTCTCGAGTTCCGTCAGTTCCTCGTCGGCGCGCAGGTTCACGGCGCCGAGGCGTTCCCGGTCGTTCTTGAGGGAATGAAGCTTGGATTCGATCTCGCCATGGGAGGGCAGCTCGAATCCTTCCTTCAGGCCCGCGAGTTCGATGAGGCCGGCCGGCGTCGTCTCCAGATTCTCGGCGATGTTGCGGGTGATCTCGGCGAGACGTGCGACGGCGGCCTCGTGACGGGCCTGCGAACCGGCGCGGGCCTCGCGGGCGGCCGACAGAGCCTCCAGGGCCGCGCGGGCGGCCCGGTCCGACTCGGCGAGACTCGTCTCCGCATCGGCGAGGTGGTCGGCGGCTTCCTTGCGCTTCGCCTCGGCCTGCTCGACCTCGGAAAGGAGGGCACGGCGCCGCTGAAGGTAGGTATCGGGAGCCTCCAGCAGGCGCTGGTGCTCGTCCTGGGCGCGCTCCAGGCGCTCGCCCAGATCCTCGAATGCCTTGGCCGCGCGGGCGGCACGCTCGGTCCAGAGGCGGATATCGGCGGCGATCGATTCCTGCCTGCGGCGGCGCAGCTCTCCCTCGTGCATGAGGGACTGGAGGGCGGCGCGAGCCTCTGACGCGGCAGCCCGGCGTTCCGCCACCCGGGTGCGCTCTTCGAGCAGGCGACTTTCGAGATCCGGCGCGGGGGCGAGGTCCTGCAGGGCGCCTTGCGCATCCTGCACGCGCTCCAGGGACTCCGCCTCGCTGTCGGACAGGCGGGCGAGGCCCTCCTGCAGGGCCGAGCGGCGCTGGCCGAGTTCGGCCTCCTTGCGCTCGGCGGCGGTCAGCCTGGTCCGGGCGGCGTCGAGCGCCTGCCGGGTCTGGCGCGCGGCCTCGATGGCCTGCATTTCGTGGGAGGCGGCCTTGCGGACGGCCTCGAGGGCTGCTTCCGCCTCATGGCGCAGATGTTCGGCCTGTTCGCGGGCCGCAGCGGCCTCGCGCTCCAGATCGCCGAGGCGATTCTTCTCCGCCAGGCGACGGGCGGCCGGAGAGGGAGCCTCGGCGGCGGCCGTGAAGCCGTCCCAGCGCCAGAGATCGCCTTCTTCGGTGACGAGACGCTGGCCGGGCTTCAGGAGGCCGCGCAGGCGCAGGCCGTCGGCTTTGCTCACCACGCCGATCTGGCGCAGGCGGCGCTGAAGCTGGGACGGTGCCTGGGCGAGATCCGCCAGGGACATGACGCCCTCCGGCAGAGCCGGATCGTCCGCACCCCCTTGGGTCTCGGCCCAATGGTGCGGAGCGGTCGGGTTGACCGAGGCTTCGAGATCGTCCCCGAGGGCCGCGCCCAAAGCCGTCTCGTAGCCTTTCCTGACCGTGATCTGGTCGACCGCCGGAGGCCAGAGGTCGCTGGTCGCGGAAGTGACGAGCTTGGCGAGCGTGCGCGCCTCGGTTTCCAGGCGCTGGGCCGTCCGCTCGGCCTCGTTGAGGGGCTGTCGCAGGCGGGTTTCGGCCTCTCGGGCAGCGGACAGGGTCTCGCGCGCCTCGATCACCGCCTCTTCGGCGCCCTGGGCGGTCTCTTCCGCCATCGCGGCTTCCTCGCGCAGGTCGTCGAGGGAGAGGCCGTCCTCCGGCGTGCCGGAGAGGGCGGCGATCTCGCGCTCGAGCCGCTCCTTCTCGGAACGGAAGCGGGAGGCGCGCTCCATTTCCTCGCGCACGGCGCGTTCCAGGGCGGCGCGGCGGGCATTGAGGTCGGAGGTCTGGGCCTGAAGGGCGCTCAAGGCCGCTTCGGCTTCCGCCAGCTCGGCTTCAGCGGTCTGTAGGCGCTCCTCGGCCTCGGCGCGGACGTCGTCCGCCCCGTCTGTGGTGAGCGCGATCTCGTCGGCCTCGGACTGAAGCCGCTCGATGGTCGCCTGGGCATCCGTGCGCTGCGCCGCCTCGCGGGCGAGATCGCGGTTCAGATCGCCGATATGGCGTTCCAGCTCGACGACGCGCTCCTTGGAGCGGCGCTCTTCCGATTCGAGCTCGTTGCGGGCATGGGTCAGGCGCTGCAGGGCGGCCGCGGCGGCGGCCTCCGCCTGGCGCAGGGCCGGCAGGCCATGGGCGGCGACGGCCTGGGCGGTGGCGGCCCGGGTCTGCTCCTCGGTGGCGTCGGCGACGGCTTTGAGATCCTCGGCGACCTGCCGTTCGGCGGTGGCGGCCTGCTCGCGGGCCTCGGCGAAGCTGATGGCGTACATCAGGGCTTCGAGGCGACGGATCTCGGACGAGAGGTTCTTGTAGCGGGAGGCCTGCCGGCCCTGGCGCTTCAGGCTCTCGATCTGGCTCTCCAGCTCGCGGATCACGTCCTCGACGCGGACGAGGTTGTCCTCGGCGGCCTTGAGGCGCAGCTCCGCCTCGTGCCGGCGGGCGTGGAGGCCCGCGATGCCGGCGGCATCTTCCAGGATGCGGCGGCGGGCCTGGGGCTTGGCGGAAATGATCTCGCTGATCTGGCCCTGGCGGACGAGGGCCGGAGACCGGGCGCCGGTCGCCGCATCCGCGAACAGGATCTGCACGTCGCGGGCGCGGACTTCCTTGCCGTTGACCCGATAGGTCGAGCCTTCCTCGCGCTCGATCTTGCGCGAGATCTCCAGGAGATCGGTGTCGTTGAAGGCGGCCGGGGCCGTGCGCTCCATGTTGTCGATGGTGAGCATCACCTCGGCCCAGTTACGGGCCGGGCGGTTGCCGGAGCCGGAGAAGATGACGTCGTCCATTCCCGTGGCGCGCATGTTCTTGTGGGAGTTCTCCCCCATGACCCAGCGCAGGGCCTCGACGAGGTTGGACTTGCCGCAGCCATTCGGCCCGACGACGCCGGTCAGGCCCGGCTCGATCAGGAAGTCGGTCGGCTCGACGAAGGTCTTGAAGCCGGCAATGCGAAGGCGCGTCAGCTTCATGGACGCGCCTTTCCGTCCCGCCTCATGGAGGCAGGGTTCAGGGGCTTATTCGCCCAGCATCGGCTTGATGATCTTCTCAAGCTCATCGATCGACAGGCTTCCAGGATGGCGCTGACCATTGATGAAGAAAGTAGGCGTGGAGTCCACCTTGAACTGCTCCATAGCCCGGTTCTTCACCGCGTTGACTGCGTCATATAGTTTCTGGTCCTTGAGGCAAGCATCAAATTTTTCCTGTGAAAAACCTGCCTGCTTCAGCATGGCCCGGAGAGCATCGAGGGGTTTGTCGACGAAGGCCCAGTTCTTCTGCTGGTCGAAGAGCAGGTCCGTGATCGGGTAGTACTTGTCCTTGCCGTCGCAGCGGGCGAGCATGAAACCGGCCGTGGCCAAGGGATCGAGCGGGAATTCGCGCAGCACGAAGCGGACCTTGCCGGTATCGATGTACCGCTTCTTCAGCTCGGGCCAGGTCGTGGCATGGAAATGGGCGCAATGGGAGCAGGTCATCGAGGCATACTCGATGATCGTCACCTTGGCGTCGGCGGGGCCGAGGGCGATATCGCCCATGGGTCCCTGGACCGCGAGGTCCTGGGCGGACACGTTTTGGGCAAGCGCCGGAAGGCTCATGCCGAGATAGACGGTCGCGGCTGCGGTTCCGAGAAGCTGAAGCGTCTGACGCCGGGTGATCATCGTGGGGAAGCTCCTGAAGAGATTTCGTCCTGCGGTAGAATGACTTGGCCTTGGAGGCAAGCGCCCAATATCTCACGCTTTCGTGCGTGAACCGGAGCTGACGATCGCCTGGCCCAGTCGGTCGAGCGCCGCCTTCAAGGATTCCTCCTCGATCGGCCCGACGGCCCGGTCCACCTTGTCCCTCTCGGCGGGGGTGAGGGCTCGGGGGGGCGGGCGCTTCTTCTCAACCCGCCGCACGGGCCCTTGTTTCAGCACCAGCTTTCCGATGCAGCGCCAGCCGTAATAGGTGTTCACCCGGTCGATGACGGTCGGGGCCAGATGCTGGAGTTCGAGGGCGAAGGCGCTCTCGACCCGGATCACGAGGGTCGCCGGATCGGGCCGCGCCTCTGGGTCGGCATGGGGGGCTTTGCGCTTCCACTCGATCTTGAGCGGCTGGGTGAAGGCGGAGAGCCGCTCGCCGACGATATCGGGCCAGGCCATGATGATGTCGGAGGTCGCAAAGCCTTGCGCCGCCAGGCTGGGAGACAGGCAGACGTCGAGAAACTCGGCAAGGGGGCGGGCCAAAGGTCTTGGACGTCTCACTGTCGCCTCGGTCGTCTCATGTTGAATGTCCAAAAGCCGCGTTGGAATATTCCGTGTAGAACGCTATTCCGAATCCCATGTTAACGCCCGCTCCGAGCGCGACCAAGCCCGACCCGCAGGATCTCCTCGCCTGGTACGACCGTCACCGGCGGGACCTGCCGTGGCGCGCCAAGCCGGGCGTGACGGCGGATCCCTACCGGGTCTGGCTGTCCGAGATCATGTTGCAGCAGACGACGGTGACGGCGGTCAGGCCCTATTACCTGAATTTCCTGGAGCGCTTCCCGACCGTGGAGGCCCTCGCGGAAGCCCCTTCCGACGCGGTCATGCAGGCCTGGGCGGGGCTCGGCTATTATTCCCGGGCCCGAAACCTTCATGCCTGCGCCAAGGCGGTCGTGGAGAAGCATGGCGGGCTCTTTCCGGGCACGGAGGCGGAGCTTCTGAAACTCCCCGGCATCGGCGCCTATACGGCGGCGGCCGTGGCTGCCATCGCGTTCGACCAGAAGGCGGCCGCCGTGGACGGCAACGTGGAGCGGGTGATGTCCCGCATCTTCATGGTCGAGGAGGCGTTGCCGAAAGCCAAGCCCCTGATCCGCTCCCTCACCGAGGAGCTGGTGCCGGCGGACCGGCCGGGCGATTTCGCCCAAGCCGTCATGGATCTCGGCGCCACCATCTGCACGCCCAAGCGTCCGGCCTGCGCGCTCTGCCCCTGGATGGTGCCCTGCAGGGCTCGGGCCGAGGGCCTGCAGGAGACCTTTCCGAAGAAGCAGAAGAAGGAGACCGGGCAGCTGCGCAAGGGCGCGGCCTTCGTGGTCCTGCGCGCCGACGACACCATCCTGCTCCGCACCCGTCCGCCGCAGGGGCTTCTCGGCGGCATGGCCGAGCCGCCGACGAGCACCTGGGAGCCGGATTATCAACCCTCCCGCGCCGTGCTCGACGCGCCCATCGAGGCGCGCTGGCAGCGCCTGCCGGGCACGGTGAAACACGTCTTCACCCATTTCCCGCTGGAGCTCACGGTTCTGTTCGCCAAGGTCGCCAAGGGAACGCCGGCCCCCGAGGACATGCGCTGGACTCCGCGCCTCCAACTGCACGAGGAGGCGCTGCCCGGCGCCATGAAGAAGGTGCTGGTGCATGCGCTGGGGGAGATCCCGGGCGGGAAGGCGAAGGCATCCGCGAAGGATTGATCAGGTGCCCACCAGCGCCTTGTGGTTCTTCTTGAACAGCGCAGCCAAGGCATTCGCCACCCGCGTCACGTTGGGACGGTTTCGGCTGCGGCGGTGCATGACGAGGAAGACGTCCTCGATCAGGTCGCCCTCCGGCTTCGTGATCTGGATGAGGCTGGGGTCCGAATCGCCGAGCCAGCAGGGCAGGAAGGCGGCGCCGAGGCCTGCTTTGGCCGCCTGATAGCGGATCGGCATGTCGCCGATCCGCGCCACGATGGTGCGTCCCTGGGCGAACTCGGCCACGTAGGCGGCCTGGCGGGAGAGCGTCGGGTCCTCCGGCGGCGCGATGACCGCCGTGGGATTGTCCGTGCGGGCATAGATGGCGAAGGCGATCTGGCCGATTTTCCGCGCCACGAGATCGTCCGTCCCCTCCGGCAGGTTGCGCATCCGCAGGCCGATATCGGCCTCGCCGGAGGCGAGATCGAGTCGGCGGCGCGTCGGGATATAGGCGATTTCCACCGGCGCCGCCGCTTCGTGCAGCTGGGCCGCGTAGAGGGACAGGAACAGGGTCACCGAGGCGGTGGCCGTGATCCGCACCGGCGCGTCGGGATCGGGCCTGTAGGCGGCGGCCGTCCGCGACACGACGGCGGCCGCGTCGCCCATGGGACTCGCCGCCTCGAGGATGGCCTGGCCTGCTTCCGTCAGCTCGAGATTGTTCGGCCCGCGCTGGAAGAGGGAGAGGCCCAGCGCGTCCTCCAGCACCTTGATGCGCCGAGCGACGGTCGGCTGGCTCTGGCCGAGTGCCTTCGCGGCGCTGTTCATCGATCCATGAGCCACCACGGCGAGAAAGATCCGCAAATCGTCCCAGGACGGTTCGACGAAGGCGGGGCGGACGGGGTCGAGAGACGAAGAAGCCATGACAGGATGCTAAAGCGTTGGACCGGGTTCGGCATAGGGGGATGTTCCGGTGGCCTGGGGACGAGCCCACCATCGCTCGAAGTCACCTTTTCCGCAGCCGCACATGCTCATAAGAGTGCCGTTCACGCGTGAAGGGGTGGGGGGACTTCACAAGCCGAGAGCTTTCGTGGGAAACCACCCAGGTTTTTCGCGTCCGGGAACGGCGACATGCACGGCATCATTCCATCCGATGGCTTCGAGTTGGCCTATGTGGTCGAGGGGCAGGGCAGGCCCGCCATCGTGATCGGCAGCGCAGTCTATTACCCACGCGTCTTCTCGCAGACCTTGCGCCGATCGCTTCAGATGATTTTCGTCGACCATCGCGGCTTCGCAAAGAGGGCGAAGGATTTGCAGCCCGCCGAATACAGCCTTGACGTCGTGCTTGACGATATCGAGCTGGCGAGGCGTCATTTCGGGCACGAGAAGGTCATTGTCATTGGCCATTCTGGTCACGGCTACATGGCGCTGGAATACGCCAAGCGCTATCCCCAGCATGTATCCGACGTCGTGATGATCGGCACGGGGCCGAGCCACAGCGCTGCGCATCAGGAGGAATCGGAGCGGTACTGGCGGGAATCCGTCTGTCCCGACAGGAAGGCGAAGCTCGCGAGCGACCTCGCGCTTCTGCCCGCCGAGATCGAAGCCGAGCCGAAAAAACGCTTCATCACCTTCTGCATCCGCCTCGGCGCTAAGAGCTGGTACGACTACCAATACGATGCGGGGCCGCTCTGGGAAGGCGTCCACGTGAACATGCCCGTCTTCGATCACCTCTGGGGCGAGACCTTCCGTGACCTCGATATCAGCCAGGGACTCGAGACCGTCGATATCCCGGTCTTTCTGGCTCTTGGACGCTACGATTATCTTGTTGCCCCCTATGCGACATGGGACCCGTATCGCGGAAGCTTCAAGGATTTGACCGTGCGCGTCTTCGAGAAGAGCGGGCATACACCGCAGCTCGAGGAGAGCGATCTGTTCGATGCTGAGTTGCTGGAGTGGCTCGGCGCTCATGGCAGGTCGGGGACGTCCTGACCGGACCATTCCGGCTGGGATTGTTCACGCGCTCAACGCGGGCCTTGGCTTGAGCTGCGAAGCGCCGCTGGCTTGAAGCATTGCCCGATCCAGGCCGTGGCCTGAGCGCGCGGGTGCCTCTTCCTCGCATTGCCAGGGCAGGGCACCCTCGGGGAGATGCTCTCCCAGCGCATCAAGAATGAGCATGGCGACGGTCACCACGGCGACGATGACGATGGCGACCGCGGAGGCCTGGCTCGCGAGGCCCGCCTCCTCGAGATTGTAGAGCACGACCCCGATGGTCTCCGTCCCGGCGGACCAGAGCAGGGCCGAGACCGTGAGTTCGCCGAAGGCGAGCAGGAACGCCATCAGCCCTCCCGCGACGGCGGCGGGAAGCAGGGACGGCATCACGATTTCGAAGAGTCTCTGCGCCAGACGTGCCCCGTCGATGGCCGCGGCTTCCTCCTGGGCGACGTCGACCTGCGCCATGCCCGCGAGCACCGGTTTCAGCGCCACCGACAGGAACCGGGCCAGATAGGCGAAGACGATGATCCACGGCGTCGCGTAGAGCGACACGCGCACGAGCGGCAGCGGTTTCAGGAAGAGCAGGATGCACGCGATGGCGAGCACGATGCCGGGCAGCACATAGGAGATCTCGATGAGAGAGGCCGCGAGGATCCTCCATCGGCCCATCAGGCGGATCAACGCGTAGGCGACCGGCACGACGATCAACGACAGGAGCAACGCCGCTCCGCCGGCATAAAACAGCGAGTTCCTGAAGGCGCGGATCGTGACGTCCTGGCGCGCGAGCACTTCGACGAAATTGTCGAGGGTGATCGTCGCGAGTGAGAGAGGCATGCCGTAGGAGGGAACGAGGGCCGATGCCATGAGCGACAGGATCGGCAGGAGAAGTGTCGCGGTCAGGACAATGCCGACGAAAATTTCTGCCGTGGCGCGCGCACGGCTGAGAAACCAGAACGGCTTCAGAGGCGTGTCGTCCTCCAGATGGACGGCGTCCCTGCGCGTGAGAAACTGGCTTGCCGCAACGCACACGATGGCAATCGCCGCGACGAGTAGACCGAAGGCCGATACGTCGCCGATCATGTCGGTGCCGAAACTCGACAGACGCCGGTAGATGAGAACCGGGAGCGTCAGGTAGTTCACCGGCGCGCCGAGGAGCGCCGGAATGCCGAAATTGCCGATCCCGGCCACGAAGGCGAGCAGGGCCGCGCCGACGAGATGCGGACGCAGCAACGGCATCAGGTGGTCGATCAGGATTCGGGCGGGCCGCGCGCCATCGATGCGGGCCGCTTCGACGACTGCAAGCGGAATGCGCTTCAAACCCGCGTTCATCACCACATAGACGAGCGGCGCGTGATGCAGTCCGAGCACCAGGATGATGCCTCCGCGCCCGAGCATCGGATTGGCGCTGCCTGCTTCAGGCGCAAGGCCGAGCGCGTTCAGGATCGGGGAGGCGGGGCCCGTCAGGTGCAGGAAGGCGAGCGCGATCACCTGGGGCGAGATCATCACCGACAGGACGAAAAGGAACGACGCGATGCGACGCCTGCGGATATCGGTGATGCCGAGGAGGAGCGCCATGGCCGTGCCGAGAGGCAGGGCTAGGAGCGTCGACCAGAGTGCCGTCTCGAGCGTCGCGCGGGCCGCGCTCGATGCCGAGCGGCTGGAGAGCGCGGAGAGCATGGCATCCGGATTGAAGGCGCCACCCGGAAAGAGCGCGGCGATCAGCAATCGCAGGGCGGGCAGGACGTCGAAGGCGAACACGAGCAAAGCGACAAGAGCGAGAAGGCCGAAACCTCCCCGCTCCAGGAATGCCTTGGTCTGAAGGCGATCTCTCACTGGCCGAAGATATCGGCGAAGGCCGCCTTGTTCCTGGTCTCGTCCGCGAGCGCCTTGGCGGCGTCGAAGCTCATGACCTTGATCTGCTCGCGCGCTGGATAGCCTTCGGGCAGGGCGACGGCGGGATGAGCCGCGATGTAGCCTTGCTTCAGCGCCAGCTCCTGGCCTTCTTTCGAGAGCAGGAAGTCGACGAAGGCGCGGGCGGCATCCGGGTTCTTCGCGCTCTTCAGAATGGCGACAGGTTCGGACACCGCCGAGACGCCTTCCTTCGGGAACACGAATTCGACCGGCGCACCCTTGGCCTTCTCGCGGATCGGCATGTAGTCGACGATCACGCCGTAGAGCTTCTGGCCACCGGCCACCTGCTTGAGCACGTCGCCGTTGCCGCCGCCCGCGACGGCATCGTTGTCCTTGAGCGCCTCGTAGTATTTCCAGCCGCCTTCCATGGTGCCGGTGAGCGTCGCGGCATGGATGAGGGCTGCGCCCGAGGTGAGCGGGCTCGGCATCACGAGTTGGCCCTTGACCTCGGGCCGCGTGAGATCCTGCCACGAGGTCGGCTTGAAACTCGCCTTCGTGTTGTAGGCGATGCCCGTGGTGATCAGCTTGGTGGCGAACCAGAATTTTTGGCTGTCGTGCGTGCCCGCCGGGTAAGCGGAGACGTCGGCCTTCTCGTGCGCCAGAAGCCGGCCTTCCTTCTTCAGGCCCTCCATGGTGACGCTGTCGGCGATCAGCAGCACGTCGGCCCGGGGCTGTCCGGCCTCGAACTCCGCGCTCAGCTTGGCGAGGATCTTCGGCGTTCCGTCGCGCACGAAGGTGACGTTGACGCCCGGATTCTTGGCCTTGAAGGCATCGATGGTCTGCTGGGCATCGGTGTTGGGCTGGCTCGTATAGAGGACGAGATTGCCGGAAAGCCCCTGGGCCTGCGCGACGGCGGGCACAAGAACGGCAAGCAGAGGCAGGAGACGCTTGAAGGGCACGGGGCAGATCCTCTCTTTCGGTAAGGCTGTCCCGCGCTAGCGGTCTTGGATGACGCCTCTGTGACGATAGGTTAGTGCGCTAAAGGAAAAGGGCCAGCTTTCGGCTGGCCCTCTCGGAAAATCCAAAACGCGATAAAGGTCAAGCGGCCAATTCGGCGCGCACCTTCGCCCGGAACTCGTCGATGGAGACGAGCTTGCCGTCTCGCTCCACATTCCAGAAGGTCCAGCCGTTGCAGGAGGGGAACCCTTGCGTCAGGGCACCGATCTTGTGGATCGAGCCCACGATGGCGCCGAGCGCCACTGTGCCGTCGGCGCGCACCACCGCCTTGTGGCGGCGGCGCTCGTCCACCAGGGTCTCGCCCGCCTTCACGAGGCCCGCCTCGATGAGCGACAGGAACGGCACGCGCACTTCCGTGCGCTTCTCGGGGGCTGCCGCGATGGAGACGTCGGAGAGAGGCTCGACGGCGTCGATCCGCGCCCGCGCCGCCTTCGCATAGGTCGAATCCCGTTCCAGACCGATGAAGCTGCGTCCGAGCATCTTGGCGACCGCTCCCGTCGTGCCGGAGCCGAAGAAGGGATCGAGCACCACGTCGCCCGGGTTGGACGAGGCGAGCAGGATGCGCGCGAGCAGGGCCTCGGGCTTCTGCGTCGGGTGCACCTTGCGGCCTTGAGCATCCTTCAGGCGCTCGTCGCCGGTGCAGATCGGCAGGAACCAGTCCGAGCGCATCTGCACGTCTTCGTTGCCGGCTTTGAGCGCATCGTAATGGAAGGTGTAGCCCTTCGACTCCGCGCTCTTCGAGGCCCAGATCATGGTCTCGTGCGCGTTGGTGAAGCGGCGGCCCTTGAAGTTCGGCATCGGGTTGGCCTTGCGCCATACGATGTCGTTGAGGATCCAGAAATCGAGATCCTGCAGGGCTGCGCCCACGCGGAAAATGTTGTGATAGGAGCCGATGACCCAGAGCGTCGCGTTCTTCTTCATCACGCGGCGCACGGCGAGAAGCCACGCGCGGGTGAACGCGTCGTAATCGGCAAAGCTCGCGAACTTGTCCCAGTCGTCGTCGACCGCGTCGACGAGGCTCTGGTCCGGGCGCGTCAACGCCTGTTCGAGCTGGAGATTGTAAGGCGGATCCGCGAAGACCACGTCCACGCTCTCAGGAGGAAGCTTCTCGAGATTGGCGATGCAGTCGCCGAGAAGAATCTCATTGAGAGGAAGAGACGGCGGCAGAACGGAGAGGGGCGGTTTACGCCCCGTCCGAGGAGCCGGCGCAGACCGCCCGGTACGCGAGACATGGATCCGGGAGGCGGCGCCGGCAGCCCCGGTACGCGAGGTACCCATGGGTGATCACCGGTTACGCAACTGACACTCAGGATCATGATCGGATAGGGTAAAGAGGAGGTTTCCAAATGCGAGAAAGTCCAAATATTTTGGATCGGCAAAACTTGCCTACGCATTGAAAATATTGTGTTTTTTCGTTAATCAACGTTAAGGGAGGTTACAGGTCCAGTAACCCTTGGCGCAGAGGCGAGAAACTCAGGCGGTGAAACGGGCAGGGACCCTCGCTGGCGATCACCGTGAGATGCGCCTTGGTGCTGTAGCCCGCGTTGCCGGCAAAACCATAGGCGGGATAAGCGTTCCCGAGCCGTGCCATCATGCGGTCCCGGACCACTTTCGCCACGATGGACGCCGCCGCGATCGACGCGATGGACGAATCACCCTTGATGACCGCCTCCGTCGCGCAGGGGAGATTCGGCGGATCGTTGCCGTCCACGAAAGCCATGTCGGGCTTGCAGGGAAGGGCGGCGAGCGCCCGGCACATGGCGAGCAGGGAGGCCTGCCGGATGTTGATGGTGTCGATCTCCCGATGCGACACCGACGCGATGCCGACATGCGACGTCGCAAGGATTTCCGTAAACAACGCCTCGCGCTTCGCCGCCGTCAGGGCCTTCGAATCGGCAAGGCCCCGCGGCACGTTGTCGAGATCGAGCACGACCGCCGCAGACACCACCGGCCCGGCCAGCGGCCCGCGCCCGACCTCGTCGAGGCCCGCGATGCAGGTGAAGCCTTGCGCGCGGGCGGAGAGCTCGCGGTCGAGGCCGAGGCCGGGTTTCTGCTTCAGGCGAATCGCGTCTGTCATGCGCGGGATGAAAGCGGGAACGCCGGGCGCTGTCATCCCTCATACGTGGATATGAGAGTCGCACCTTCACACGTCGTCACCGGCCTTGTGCTGAAGTGTCATTCCCAACAGAGGCGGGACGGGAGAATTTGACCACGCTGCGCTCGCCTTTGATGCCATCCACCACGTCATGGCCGGGCTCGTCCCGGCCATCCCGATTGGACAGGCTCGGCGCTTCATACAATCGAGATCACCGGCACAAAACCGGTGGTGACGTGCAGGGACACCTGTGTCATTCCCGGCCACACCTTCGCAATATAGTGATTGCTAGGCCGGCCATGACGTGGGGGCCTGACGTGACCCGGAAACCTAGAAAAGGCTCAATTGTCCCGTCTCCTTCGGCGGCACCTGGAACAGGTCCTTGCGCAATCTCAGGTTCCGCTTGTTCAGCCCGAGCCGTTCGGCCGTCGTCTCGAATCGGCGGCCGAGCATCCAGGCATAGGGGCCGATGCCGGATTGGCGGGTGCCCCACTCGGCGTCATAATCCTTGCCGCCGCGCGCCTCCTGCAGGAGCGTGAAGACGTGCTTGAGCTTGTCCGGATAATGCTCGGCGAGCCAGTCGCGCATCAGGTCCTTGAGGTCGTGGGGCAGGCGCAGGAGCACATAGCCCGCCTCCTCGGCGCCGGCTTCCGCGCAGGCCTTCAGGATCGCCTCGATCTCGTGGTCGTTGATGGCCGGGATGATGGGCGCGACCAGCACCGACACCGGGATGCCGGCCTCGGACAGCTTGCGGATCGTCTCCAGGCGCTTGGCCGGCGCGGCGGCGCGGGGCTCCATCCGCCGGGCGAGCTTCGGGTCGAGCGTCGTGACCGAGATCGCCACCTTGGCGAGCTGCCGCTCGGCCATCTGGCTCAGGATGTCGATGTCGCGGGTCACGAGAGCCGATTTCGTCACGATGCCGACGGGATGGTTCATCCGGTTGAGCACTTCGAGGATGGACCGGGTGATGCGGAAGCGCCGCTCCACCGGCTGGTACGGGTCGGTGTTGGAGCCGAGCGCGATCGTCGTCGGCTGGTAGTTCGGCGCCCGCAGCTCCTTCTCCAACAGTTCCGCCGCATTGGGCTTGGCGAAGATTTTGGTCTCGAAATCGAGCCCGGAGGACAGTCCCTGGAAAGCGTGCGTGGGCCGCGCGAAGCAGTAGGAGCAGCCGTGCTCGCAGCCGCGATAGGGGTTGATCGACTTCTCGAACAGGATGTCGGGCGAGTCGTTCCTGGTGATGATCGTGCGCGGCTTCTCGACGATGACCTCGGTCGGCAGGGCGGGAAGCTCCTCATCGAGATCCCATCCGTCGTCGAAGCCTTCGCGCTGGGCCGGCTCATAGCGTCCGGACGGGTTGGCCGAGGCGCCACGGCCCCGGCGTCGCTCCACCTCGACCCGATAGGCCGGATCGTCCATGCGCCGCCGGGCGGCTTCCGCTGCTTCCAAAGGGGTGCGCTTGGCAGGCCGGGTGCGGAAAGGATCGCGGACGGGATCTTTGGCGCGAACGCTCATGGCGGGCTCGAACGAATCTGTGTCGGAAGCCGGAGCTTAAGAACAAATCAGGAACAAAATCAAGACCGCATCGGCAAGAATGTCCTAGCGACGCCCGGGTTCGGAGCCACTATAGTGTTCATATGATTACTGTTCTCGTCCGCGTATCCCATGGGCCCGAAGCCCTAGCTGCCACCCTGAGCGCCCTCGTCCCGGCCGTCGCCGCCGGGCTGATCGGCGATGCCGTCATTCTGACCGATCAGCAGGATGAGGTTCTGGCGGAAGTGGCCGATGCCGCCGGGGCGACCCTGGTGATGGCCCGACGCGGTTCCTGGATCGAGGGGGCACAGGTGGCCCGGCGCGACTGGCTGTTGTGCCTCGATGACGGCGACATTCCGCAGGAGGGCTGGATCCGGGTGCTCGACCGGTTCGTGGCGCTCTCGAGGCCTGAGCAGGGGCTTGCCAGAATGCGGCGTCGGCGCGGCGGCGTGGCGAGTGCTCTCACCAATCTGTTCGCGGATTCGAAGGTGCGCGCCGGCGATCTGGTTCACCGCCGGGTGCTGTTGAAAGAGGTAAGGACCCGCATGCCCGTACGGCTCCAGGCTACCATCGAGCGTGACCCGGTGTTCGGGTGATCAGCCCTTCAGCTTTCCCCGCTTCAGGTGCTCGTCGAGGCGCGGCATGATCTCGACGAAATTGCAGGGCCGGTGCCGGTAATCGAGCTGGTTCGCCAGAATGCCGTCCCAGGCATCCTTGCAGGCGCCGGGCGAACCCGGCAGCACGAACACGAAGGTCGTTCCGATCACGCCCGCCGTCGCCCGGGACTGGATCGTCGAGGTGCCGATCTTGTCGTAAGAGATTCGGTGGAAGACGGCCGAGAAACCCTCCATCCGCTTGTCGAACAGGGGCTCGATGGCCTCCGGCGTCACGTCGCGGCCGGTGAAGCCCGTGCCGCCCGTGGTGATGACCACGTCGATGGAAGGCTCAGCGATCCAGCCCCGCACCTTATCGCGGATCGCCTCCACGTCGTCGGTCACGACGGCCCGGTCGGCCAGCCGGTGTCCCGCTGCTGTCAGGCGATCGGCGAGCGTCGTGCCCGATTTGTCCTCGTCGAGGGAGCGCGTGTCGGACACGGTGAGCACGGCGATGCTCAAGGGAATGAAAGGGAGCGTGTCGTCGATGCCGGGCATGGAAAGCTCTCGCGTGATCGACATTCTTCTAGCGCAGCGGATCATCCACTGCCATCGGCGTCATCCCGGACGAGTGAAGCGAGATCCGGGATCGCTGGATGAGAATAGCGCCTTGTCCTGGTAACGATCCCGGAACGGCTTTCGCCGTCCGGGATGACGTCTTGGGACTAAATTAGAGCTTCGCCGCCCGGAACGTGTCGCAGGCCTGGACCGAGCCGGTCTTCAGGCCGGTCGTGAGCCAGCGCATGCGCTGCTCGGAGGAGCCGTGGGTGAAGCTGTCGGGGACCACGCGGCCTTGGCTCTGCTTCTGCAGCCGGTCGTCGCCGATGGCCTCGGCGGCACGGATCGCCTCCTCGATGTCGCCCTGCTCGAGCGACTGCCAGCGCTGGTTGGAATGGTGCGCCCAGACGCCGGCGAGGCAATCCGCCATCAGCTCGACGCGCACGGAGAGCTGGTTGCCCTCGGCTCGCCCGACCTGTTGCTGACGCTCCTGGACGCGCGGCAGGATGCCGAGCTGGTTTTCCACGTGATGGCCGACCTCGTGGGCCAGCACGTAGGCATAGGCGAAGTCGCCGCCCGCGCGGAAGCGCTGCTGCATCTCCTGGAAGAAGGAAAGGTCGATGTAAACGGTCTGGTCGAGCGGGCAGTAGAACGGCCCCATGGCCGATTGCGCGCCGCCGCAGCCGGAACGGGTCGCGTCCGAGAAGAGCACGAGCTTGGGCGGCTGGTACTGCCGGTTGGCCTGCTGGGGCAGAACCTCCTTCCACACGTCCTCCGTATTGCCGAGGATGGCGGCGGCGAAGCGCCCGGCCTGGTCCTGCGGCGTGCCCTGGCGGCCCTGCTGCTGTTGCTGATAGCCGGAGCCGCCGCCCGTCATCATCTCGGCGCCGCCGATCAGGATGCGCGGGTCGATTCCGAGCGCCCAGCCCACGAGGCCGAGAATCACGATGGTCCCGATGCCGAGGCCGCCCGCACCGCCCATGCCCATGCCGCGACGGTCTTCCACATTGGACGAGGTTCGAAAGTCTTCCCAGCGCATGATCCACCTTCAAGGCAGCGGCGTACCTCGCCGCAGATGCTTAAGGCTTGAGCGTATAGACCGGTTCCGAACCGGGCCGCGAGAGCCTCTTACTCCCGTCCGTCGAGAGCTCGGCGCAGAGCCTGGAAATCCCGCCAGCCGAGCCGCTTCTGCAGGGGCTGGCGCAGCAGATAGGCCGGATGCAGGGTCGGCAAGGCCTTCATCTCCCGCCCATCCTCAGTCTTGTAAGTATACCAGCGGCCGCGCGTGCGCAGAATCCCATCCTTGAGGCCGAGCAGGTTCTGGGCGGCGGGTCCGCCGAGACAGAGCACGATCTCGGGGGAAGCCAGCTCGATCTGCCGCGCGATGAACGGCTTGCAGATGGCGATTTCCTGCGGGGTCGGGGTGCGGTTGCCCGGCGGGCGCCAGGGCACGATGTTGGCGACATAGACCTGGGTGCGGTCGAGCCCGATGGTCGCGAGCATGCGGTCGAGCAGCTGGCCGGAGCGGCCCATGAACGGCTTGCCGATCCGGTCCTCGTCCGCGCCGGGCGCCTCTCCGACCAGCATGACGCGCCCTTCCGGGTTGCCGTCCGCGAAGGCAAGGTTCTTGGCCGAGAACTTCAGGGCGCAGCCGTCGAAGCCCGCGAGAATGGCCTCCAGCTCCTCCAGGGATTGCGCATGCCGCGCCTGCTCCCGGGCCATGATCGCCACCTCTTCCGGAGCGCTCGCGGCTGCTTTCGGCAGGGCGCGGGGGGAGGGGGCGGAGGAAGCGGGAGACGCCTTGGAAGCGGAAGCCTGAGCTGTAGCCTTGGCCGGAGCGCGCTCGGTCTTGGGTTCGACAAAGCGGTTGTGCGGGGTCTCGTCGAGCGCGAGGTCCGCGCCCGCCTCGACATGGAAGTCGAGGAGCGCCTGGAGAGCGTCGCGGTCGGAAGGGAGATCCTGCATGGGCTCTATGTAAGCATTCCGGGCCAGGGGAACAACTCGGGCCTGCAAAGAACCCAAGGGTTTACCCTACGAGATCAGGTCGAACAGCGTCGGGCTCTCGTCGCGTCTGGCGCCCTCGATGGCGAGGAGGCGGCGCTTGGTCGTGGCGCCGCCATTGGCCGAGAAGCCGCCAAGCCCGCCGTTCGCAGCGACGACCCGATGGCACGGCACGATGACCGCGAACGGGTTGCGCCCGAGCGCCTGGCCGATCGCCCGGGCGTTGTTGATGCCGAGCTGGGACGCGATCTCTCCGTAAGTCAGGACACGTCCAGGCGGGATGCCACGGGCGACCTCATAGACGCGGCGGTCGAACTCCGGCACGTCGTCCATGTCCAGAGGAACGGCCGTCAGATCGCGCGCTTCCCCCCGCAGCAGGGCGGCCACGTCCGTGATGATGCCTTGGATATCCGGTGGCGGCGGGACTTCGACGATCCCGGGAAACCTCTTCGTGAGCCGTCTGCGGGTTGTGGAGGCATCGTCCTCGGGAAGCTGGAAGCCGATCACGCCACGCGCGTTCCAGGCGAGGCCGCAGAGCCCGATGGAGGTCTCGAAGAGCGTATAGAACATCGTAGGGCCTGAGGAGTGATCCCGCATGCTCGATCGTAAACCTCCGATCCTGGCCGGACAACCCGGGCAGCCTGCCCCGCTCCCAGGGAGGGCGACGGATTTCATCGGGTTTTGGCATAACCTTATGCGGAATGAGAACTTTCAGCTTCGCGGCATTGAAGCTAGGAGAGACACCGATGAGAATGACTTGAGAAATCGAACGGATGGTTCATATGTAAACCTTTCGTCGTTTCGCACGTTGCCGCTGCGTATCAGGAGGAAGCCATGTCCGATCTGCCCGCCCGTGAATCGATGGAGTTCGACGTCGTCGTCGTGGGCGCGGGTCCTGCCGGCCTGGCGACCGCCATCCGGCTCAAGCAGCAGGCGCTGGAGCAGGGCGCGGACATCTCGGTGGTCGTGGTCGAGAAGGGCTCCGAGGTCGGAGCCCACATCCTCTCGGGCGCGGTGATCGACCCCATCGGCCTCGATGCCCTCCTGCCGGAATGGCGCCAGGATCCCGACCGCCCGCTCAAGACGGAAGTGACCGCCGACGAGTTCATGTATCTGGGACACGCCGGCGGCGTGACGCTGCCCAACCTGTTCATGCCCAAGCTCATGAACAACCACGGCAACTTCGTCGGTTCGCTCGGTAACGTCGCCCGCTATCTCGGCCGCAAGGCGGAGGAACTCGGCGTCGAGATCTATCCCGGCTTCCCCGCCTCAGAGGTGCTGGTCGAGGACGGCAAGGTGGTGGGCGTCGCCACCGGCGACATGGGCATCAGCCGCAACGGCGAGCCCAACGCCAACTTCACCCGCGGCATGGAGCTGCGCGCCAAGTACACGATCTTCGGCGAGGGGGCGCGGGGCTCGCTGACCAAGCAGATGGTCGAGCGCTTCGGCCTGAACCAGGGCCGCGACCACCAGAAATACGGCATCGGCATCAAGGAGCTCTGGCAGGTCCAGCCCGACAAGTTCCAAGCGGGCCTCGTGCGCCATTCCATGGGCTGGCCTTTGCCGAACAATGCCGGCGGCGGCTCCTGGCTCTACCATTTCGACGACAACCTCGTGTCGGTCGGCTTCGTGGTCCACCTCAACTACAAGAACCCGACCCTGTCGCCCTTCGAGGAGTTCCAGCGCTTCAAGACGCACCCGATGGTGCGCGACGTGTTCGAGGGCGCCAAGCGCATCGGCTACGGGGCACGCGCCATCATGGAGGGCGGCTGGCAATCGGTGCCGCGCCTCTCGTTCCCTGGCGGCTGTCTGGTGGGCGATTCCGCCGGCTTCGTGAACGTGCCGCGCATCAAGGGCAGCCACAACGCCGTCCTGTCGGGCATGCTCTGCGCCGACCACGTCTTCGCTGCCCTGCAGGCGGGCCGCGCCCATGACGAGGTCGCGGCCTATGAGGAATCCTGGCGCGCCTCGCCGATCGGCTACGACCTCAAGCGCGTACGCAACGTCAAGCCGCTCTGGTCCAAATACGGCACGGCGGCCGGCGTGGCGCTGGGCGGGCTCGACATGTGGCTGACGGAGATCTTCGGCTGGTCGCCCTTCGGCACGATGAAGCACGGCAAGCCCGACCACGAGTGCCTGCTGCCGCTCGATCAGGTCAAGCCGATCAAGTACGACAAGCCCGACGGGGTACTGACCTTCGACAAGCTGTCCTCGGTGTTTTTGTCCAACACCAACCATGAGGAGGATCAGCCGGTCCATCTCAAGGTCAAGGACATGGGACTGCAGAAGGCCTCCGAGCACGACGTCTATGGCGGGCCGTCGCAGCGCTACTGCCCGGCGGGCGTCTACGAATGGGTCGAGGGCGAGGGCGGTGCGCGCTACCAGATCAACGCCCAGAACTGCGTCCACTGCAAGACCTGCGATATCAAGGACCCGAACCAGAACATCACCTGGGTTACCCCCGAAGGCGGCGGCGGGCCGAACTACGTCAATATGTGACCTTAGCTTTTGAACTGTCATCCCGGACGAAGCGCAGCGGAGATCCGGGATCGCAAGGCGACTATGGCGCTATATTCTGAGGACGATCCCGGGTTATGCTGCGCAGCCCCGGGATGACGCCATAGCATTCGCCAATCCCCTTCACGACGCTTTTACGGGGCCAGCGGCAATCTTCCCCTTGCGGCCACAGGAGGGAAACGCCATTCTCCGGCCTGATTTGGCGCACATCTCCGCTGTCCAGAGATGCTGCGATGATTGGAGCCGCGCTTCGTGCCCATTTTGAAACTGCCTTTGGCCCGTAAGGGTCTGCCTGCATTGATGCTTTTGGCGGCCGGCCTTCTGACGGCCCCGGCCGTCGCGGCCAACACGGCCCAGGACGAGCCCCTGACGCCGGCCCAGAGCCTGGAGGGCAACTTCCTGTCCGCCTACGTGGCGGGGTCCGCGCGGGATACCGAGGCGGCGACCATCTTCTTCCGCGAGGCGATCCAGGAGGATCCCCGCAACCAGGAGCTTCTGGAGCGGGCCTTCGTGGCCTTCCTGGCCAACGGCTCCATGAGCGAGGCCGTGCGCGCGGCCGAGCGGCTCTCGGCGCAGGATGCCTCCAACAACCTGGCGCAGTTCGCTCTCGCTGTCCGCTCCATGAAGAGCCAGAAATACGCCGATGCGCGCAGCCGCCTGTCGAAGGGGACGCGCGGGCGTCAGGCCGACCTGACGGCGACGCTGCTCACGGCCTGGACCTATGCCGGCTCCAAGGACGGCAAACAGGCCCTCGCCACCGTCGACAAGCTCAAGAACGAGCGCGCTTTCGACCAGTTCAGGGAGTATCACGCGGCGCTCATCGCCGATGTGGTGGGCAATCCCGCCGAGGCCGAGAAGCGCTTCAAGGCGGCCTATGAGAGCGAGCGCAACACCCTGCAGGTGGTCGACGCCTATGGCCGCTTCCTGGCCAAGCGCGGCCGCAAGGACGAGGCGCTGAAGATCTACAAGGCCTTCGACGAGGTGGCGCCGCGCCATCCGATCGTCCGCGCCGCCATGAAGTCGCTCGAGGAAGACAAGCCTCTCCTGCCGCTCGTCACCAATGCCCAGGACGGCGCGGCGGAGCTGCTCTACGGCCTCGGTGTCGTCGGCAACACGCAAGGGGACGAGCTGACCGCCATCATCTACCTGCGGCTCGGCCTCGATCTGAAGCCCGATCATCCGCTGGCCCTCGTCACCCTCGGCGACGTCTACGAGCGCCTGAAGCAATACGACAAGGCCAATGTGATCTTCGAGCGCATTCCCAAGGAATCGCCCGTCCGGCCGAGCGCCGATATCTCCATCGGGCATAATTTCGAGCTCATGGGGCGCGGCGATGACGCCATCGCCCACCTCGAAAAGCTCATGAAGGAGCGCCCGGACGACGTGGAAGTCGTCATGGCGCTGGGCAACGTGCAGCGCTCGCGCAAGAAGTTTGCGGAAGCCGCCGAGACCTACGACAAGGCCATCAAGCTGATCGGCCAGCCGGAGCGCGGCCACTGGATCCTCTACTTCTATCGCGGCACGTCCTATGAGCGCGCGAAGCAGTGGGACAAGGCCGAAGCCGACCTGAAGAAGTCCCTGGAACTCGTTCCCGACGGACTTCCGGCCGGCAAGGCGCAGGTGATGAACTATCTCGCCTATTCCTGGGTCGACCAGAACATGAACATCGACGAAGCCTTCAAGATGCTCACGAAGGCCGTCGAGCTCGCGCCCCGCGACGGCATGATCATCGACTCGCTCGGCTGGGCCTATTACCGCATGGGCCGTTACGACGACGCCGTGCGCGAGCTGGAAAAGGCCGTCGAGCTGAAGCCCGGCGATCCGACCATCAACGACCACCTGGGCGATGCTTATTGGAAGGTCGGCCGCAAGCTCGAGGCGAAGTTCCAGTGGGACCACGCCAAGAACTCGGATCCCGAGCACGAGGAGCTGGTGAAGATCCTCAAGAAGATCGACAACGGTCTCGAAGAGGACCCTAAGCCCGCCGCCGCCGAGAACGCGCCTCCGCCGCAGCCGGAAGCGCCGAAGCAGAACGGCGGCTAGCAAAACCCTCTCACGTCATGCCCGGCCTTGTGCCGGGCATCCACGTCTTAAGCACCATCGTTCCAAGGCGTGGATGGTCGCAGCAAGTGCGGCCATGACGACGGCCCTTCCCAACCGCCCCGCTCTCGGGCATGGAAACGCCATGCCCCAGCCGCTCGCCACCCGCGCTCCCGCCAAGATCAATCTGACGCTCCATGTGCTCGGGCGCCGGGCCGACGGTTATCATGACCTGGAAAGCCTCGTGGCTTTCGCGGGCACGGGGGACGATCTGCGGTTGGAGCCGGGGGAGGGGCTGGCGCTCGAAGTCGGTGGTCCGACGGCCCCTCTGGCAGGAAATGATGCCGACAACCTCGTCCTGAAGGCCGCACGCCTTCTGGCGGATCGTGTGGAGGGCCTGCAACTCGGCACCTTCCACCTGACGAAGCGCCTGCCGGTGGCCGCCGGGATCGGGGGCGGCTCCTCGGATGCGGCCGCCGCCCTGCGGCTCCTGGCCCGGCTGAACGGCCTGCCGCTGTCTCATCCAGCCGTGCGCGAGGCTGCCCGCCTGACCGGTGCCGACGTGCCGGTCTGCCTGGAGCCGAGGGCGCGCATGATGCGTGGGGTAGGTGAGGATCTCGGAGAACCGCTGAACCTGCCGCACCTGTTCGCCGTACTGGTCAATCCACGTGTGCCGGTGGAGACGCCAGCGGTGTTCAAGGCTCTCGGGCTCCAGCCCGGAGAGCGTCTTTCGGGAGCTGGACACCCGCTCGTCGAGTGGGGTTCGCTCCTCGACACGCTGAAGACCGCGCGCAACGATCTCGAACCGCCCGCGCTGCGCGTTCAGCCCCTGATCGGCGAAGCGCTCGATCTGCTCCGGCAGACCGCAGGTTGCCGTCTGGCGCGCATGTCCGGTTCAGGCGCGACGGTTTTCGGGCTCTATGAGGACTGCAAGACCGCCGCCGAGGCGGCGAAGGACATCAGGCGCGCACGGCCCGAATGGTGGGTGAAGGACACTAACTTGCGCTGAACAAGGTTCCGTTTCACAGAATGACGAGACGAAGTTGCGCAGACTTCTCCCTTATTATATGAATCTATATAACATTATAATCCGAAGAGGCTGAGCACACCATGACATTGTCCTTCAATCTCCAATCCTTCGCGCGCTTGACGGACACCAATCTGATGTCCCGCGTCTCGACCGGATCGGACGGGGGACAGCTGACAAGTAACAGTCTCATCTCGTTGTTTAGTCCGGATGGGCATTCCATCGCATTCCTGAACGTTGATGCCGCAAGTAATTATCAAGTTTTCATCAAGGACCTGCAGACTGGCCTCACGCGATTGGTCTCAACGAATGCAGCAGGAGGATCGGGAGACGGTGCTACATACGTCACCCAATTCAGTGACAACGGGCGTTTTCTTGTTCTTCTCAGCACCGCAACCAATCTGGTCCCGGGCGATACCAATGGCCAAGTGGACGTCTTTATAAAGGATCTTGTAACGGGTGCCGTCACAAGGGTCTCGGTCGCCGCTGACGGCTCGCAAATCGCGCAAGGCGGGAGTGTGGGCCTGGGACGATCTCTGACCGCGGATGGCCGTTTCTTGGTCTTCTCTAGCAGAGAAGCAAACCTGGTCGGGTCTGACACGAACTCTTCCCAAGATGTGTTCTTGAAGGATCTTCAGACGGGCGCCATCCGCCGCGTGTCGACCAACTCCGCCGGAGCGCAAGCGGACTCAGGTGGCGAAAACGCGACCATTAGCGCCGATGGACGCCACGTGGCTTTCGAAAGCAATTCCACAGATCTTGTCGCCGGAGGCACGGATGGCGGTCGCTATCTCTTTCTGAAGGATCTCCAGACGGGTGCAACGACGCGGATCGACGCTCGGCTGGACGGAAGCAATGGCGGGCAGAGCATCAACGCACGTTTCAGCGCCAATGGATGCTACATCGTGTTTGAAAGTACCGGAGCCAACTTGGTGTCCCGTGACGACAACGGCACAAGGGACATTTTCCGGAAGGACCTGCTGACCGGCGCGATCATCCGAGTCTCGACGAAGGCGGACGGGACCGAGGCTCATGGAGTAAGCACTATTGCAGCCATCAGTCCGGATGGGCGCTATGTCACGTTTGCAAGCACTGCCTCCGATCTCGTTGCCGGCGACACGAACGGCAAAGCCGACTTCTTCCGCAAGGACCTTGTCACGGGTGAGATCGTTCGACTCTCCATCACGCCGCAAGGTCAGGAGGCGATAGGAGGCGATAGCAGCTATGGCAGCCCTAGCGCCGATGGCCGCTACCTCACATTCACCAGTGCAGCGACGAATCTCGTTGCCGGCGACACCAATGGAGTCTTCGACATTTTCGTCGTCGACACCGCGCTCATTCCGCATCGCCAAGCGGTTCTCGAAGGGCGCTATGTGGAGGGCAAGTTCCAGGTCGGCACGGCTTCAAATGTCAGCATCGCCTGGGGCGACGGCACGGCCGATATTCTGACACCTGCGGGAGGCGAGGCGTCGTTCGGGCACGCCTATGCCTCGGCCGGATCGAAGAATGCCGTCGTCACCGTGAGCGAAGGTTCCCTCACCTGGGTGCGGCCTTACACGGTGGATATCGTCACGGGACAGATGAGCGCGGCCGGGATGGCCGATAGCCTGACCGGCGGCGCGGCGGCGGACACCCTCGTCGGCGATGCCTTCGATAGCATCATCAAGGGCAATGGCGGCAACGATAGGCTCTCCGGTGATGCGGGTCGCGACGTCCTTTGGGGTGGCGCGGGTAACGATACGCTGGCAGGAGGGGAGGGCCAGGATGTGTTCGTGTTCGATCTGAAGCCGCACAAGACTTCCAACTTCGACAAGGTTGCCGACTTCAACGTGAAGGACGATGCGATCTGGCTCGAGAACAAAGTGTTCAAGATCGGCAAAGGTACGCTTTCGAAGCCCGGAAAGCTCAGCAAAAACGCCTTCTACAAGGGCGCGAAGGCGCACGATGCGGATGACCGCATCATTTACGACCATAAGAAGGGTGTGCTCTATTACGATGCGGATGGAAAAGGCGCTGCAGCGCCCGTCAAGATCGCCTCTCTGCCGAAGAATCTGAAGATGATGGCAGCGGACTTCTTCGTGATCTAACGTTGTAGAGCACAGAGGCGGCCGCAATCGGCAGCCGCCTCTGGATTAATCAACAAGGCGTTGATCCCGCAGCTCACCACGCCGGGATAATGGCTCCCTTGAAGCGCTCTTCCAGGAACTTGGCGACTTCCGGCGACTGATAGGATGCCACGAAGGTCTTGATCTCCGGGCGGTTCTCGTCGCCCTGACGGGCCGCGACGAAGTTGGCGTAAGGATTGCCCTCGCGCTTCTCGACCGCGATCGTGTCCTTGCGGATATCGAGACCCGCATTGATCGCATGGTCGGTGTTGATCACGGCCGCGTCCAGATCGGGCAAGGCACGGGGCAGCTGCGCGGCGTCGAGTTCGGAGAACTGGATGCCCTTCGGGTTCTCGGCGATGTCGAGCAGGCTCGGAGACAGGCCCCGGCCCTCCTTGATCTTGATCACGCCCTCGGCGGCGAGAAGATTGAGGGCGCGGCCGCCGTTGCTCGGATCGTTCGGGATGCCGATCTTGGCGCCTTTCGGGAGGTCGGATACGGCCTTCACCTTGGTGGAATACAGGCCGATGGGCTGGACGAAGGTGAAGCCCACGGGGACGATCTTGTAGCCGCGGGCGGCGATCTGCGCGTCGAGATAGGGCTTGTGCTGGAAGGCGTTGGCGTCGAGGTCCTTACGCTCCAGCGCCTCGTTGACGAGGGCGTAATCGGAGAAGGGGACGAGCTCGACGTTCAGACCCTTGCCGGCCGCTACCTTCTTGACGACCTGCGCGACCTCTTCCTCGGCACCGGACATGACGCCGACCTTGATGCTCTTCTGCTGGGCGGCAGCCGGTAGGGCGGCGGCCACGAAGGCGCCGAATGCGAAGGTCGCGGTCAGGAAGCTGCGGCGGGTGAAAACGGACATGGGATGACCTTTCAGACAAAGAGGATCGGGCTTCAGCGCGAAGCCGGACAGGTGGTTCGGAAGGAGGGGAGGATCAGGCCGTGAGGCGTCGACAATTCTCAGCCGGCGAGGGCCGGGACATGAATACCGTCATGGAAGTCAGGCGCGTCATAGCCGTTCGATCCTCGTGAACCACGAGGCGGAAGCCGCTCGTGGCGCTTTAGCCTTTGATCACGCGGGGCAAGCTGCTCGTCTCAAATCACCGCGGTCTCAAGGTGGTGGCGACCGCCTTGGGACCCGACTTTTCTATCCGGGCTGAGTTTTATGTCAATCGTTTTGTTCTGTAAAAAGAACAGGTCTGTCATGCAGCGGGGATGCGGTGAGTTCGGGGGGGCCGATTGTTCCCAAAATCCCTCGACCGTTCGGTCTAATGGCGAAGCTAATTTGAAACATTATAAAGGATATGAGATTCGGCCAACGTACTTGTCGCCCGTGAACGGCTGTTGAGAAAAGGACATTTCATGCCCGAGATATTCGAATGGGAAGGTATCACCCAACCGTCTTACTGGGGAAACCAGATCCTCGCGCCCAATGGCCAAGCCGCCATGTCCCAGATCGTGGCGACCGGCGCCAACACCGTCACGATCATTCCCAACTTCTTTCAGACGGATCGACTCAGCTACGAGATCGGTTTGAGGCTCGGTGATCCGACCAATATTTGGGACGACGAGAGCGACACATTCGAGCGGGTTAAGCTTTCCATCCTATCGGCCAAGGAAAAGGGGCTGAAGGTTGTGCTTAAGCCACACCTCGAAACCGTGGATCGGGTTTGGCGCGCAGAGATCAAGCCTGGAGGAGAAGCTACGCCTGGAAGTGGCCAATTTCTCAAAGCGAACGAATGGTTCGCCAGCTACAAAACCATGATGGTCGAATATGCCAGGGCGGCGCAGGCTGGCGGCGCGGAGATGCTCTGCATCGGCACCGAAATGGACAGCATGATCAACCCGCTGGGCGTCTGCAGCGATGGCAAGACATATACTCAGAAGTGGGAAGAGATCATAGCGGCTGTGCGTGCCGTTTACTCGGGCAAGATCACCTATGCGGCGACCTACTGGACGGTGAAGGATGTCGGGTTCTGGGACAAGGTCGATTACATCGGCGTCGATGCTTACTGGGCGATGACTCCCAAGCATGCGGAGAATGACTCGACGCCGTACACGACCAATGTCGACCAGATGGTGGACGCACTGACGAAGCCGCACTTCAACCCTTGGGTCCGGGATAACCTGCATGGAGGCAAGTCGATCGTCGAGTGGTACAAGGCTCTGTCTGAGCAGTACGGCAAAAAGGTGATCTTCACCGAGGTCGGCTACAGGAGTCTCGATGGGTCGACCGTTGATCCAGGCGTATTTGGCGGCAGGGAAAACGATCCACCGGATTTTCAGGAGCAGGTCGACGCCTATACGGCACTCTTCAAGGTCATGGAGAATTACGGCGGCCAATGGCTCGCCGGGTCATTGCTCTGGAGCTACTACTCCTTCGCAAATCCCATGGACCCTCAAAGCGCAGGAGGGGCAAACGTCCCATGGACGGACTACACCACGCAGCACAAGCCCGCCAACGCCATAGTGACGGCGAATTACTCGAGCCCGGCCTATGAGATGGGGCTCGTCTGGAACGGCACAGCCAGTGCCGACAAGCTCGATGGCGGCTATCACAACGATACGCTCAATGGAGCCGGCGGTAACGATGCGCTGTGGGGTGGCGCCGGGCACGACCGGCTCAATGGGGGCGACGGGAACGACATTCTGACCGGCGGGATCGGCGACGACGTGCTCGATGGCGGTGCGGGTGATCAGGACAAGGCTGTCTTCAGCGGCCGCCGTGCGGATTATAGCGTGACCAAGAACCAGGACGGTTCCTTCACCTTTCTGGATGTGCGAGCCGGTGGCGATGGGCGCGACATCGTCTCGGGAGTCGAAGCGTTCCAGTTCTCTGACGGAATTGTGCTGTCGGGAAATCTCAACCCATCCACAGATGGCGGTACAGGAACAGACGGTGGCACAGGAACGAACGGCCTGATTTTGATCGGCACCAAGAAAGCCGACAAGCTTGTCGGCGGCGCCAAGAACGACATGCTCTACGGCAAGCTTGGAAAGGATGTTCTGGCAGGCGGTTCAGGTCAGGACGTCTTCGTCTTCGACACCAAGCCGAACGTAAAAACGAATGTCGACAAGATCGTCGATTTCAATGTCGCGGACGATTCTATCTATCTTGAGAACAAGTACTTCAAGGTCGGCTCCGGTACATCGTCCAAGCCTAAGCAGATGGCGAGCAAGTCCTTCTACAAGGGCGTGAAGGCGCACGACGCGGACGACCGGGTCATCTACGACAGCAAGAAGGGTGTTCTGTATTACGATCCCGACGGCACCGGCAGCGCGGCGCAGATCAAGATCGCCACGCTCTCTCCTAAGCTGAAGATGACCAACAAGGATTTCTTCGTCATCTGACAGGGAGGCGCGAAGCTATGCTCACGGGGCAGAGCAACCGGCTCTGCCAATCCGCCTCCATCATCACGGGCCTTGTGTTGGTGATCCCGATGGATTGAAGCACCAAGCATCGCCGTATCGCGATGGACAGGAACTGATCCCCGGATCAAGCCGGGGACGGCCATGACGGCTTAGGAAGGTGCCGGTTTATGAGCCGGACTGTGTGATAAAACGATTGAGCAGCAGCTCAATAGGCGCGGGCGATGCAGAAATCGACCGTGTCGAGAAGGGCCTGCTTCATGGGGCCCGACGGGAAGAGGGCGAGCGCGTCGCGGGCCATGGCGCCGTAGTGGCGGGCCCGCTCGACCGTGTCTTCCAGAGCCCGGTGGCGACGCATGATGGCGATGGCCTGTTCGAGGTCCGCATCCTCGATCTCGCCCTGCTCGAGCACGCGCTTCCAGAAGGCTCGCTCCTCGTCCGTGCCGCGGCGGAACGACAGGACGACGGGCAGGGTGATCTTTCCCTCGCGGAAGTCATCGCCCACGTTCTTGCCGAGCGTCGCGGCCTTGCCGCCGTAATCGAGGGCGTCGTCCACGAGCTGGAACGCGATGCCGAGGTTCATGCCGTAGGAGCGGCAGGCTGCCTGCTCGGCCTTGGGGCGCTCGGCGATCACGGGCCCGACCTCGCAGGCGGCGGCGAAGAGCTCCGCCGTCTTGCCGCGGATCACGGCGAGGTACTCGTCCTCGGTGGTCTCGGTGTTCTTGGCGGCCGCGAGCTGCATCACCTCGCCTTCGGCGATCACGGTCGCGGCGGCGGAGAGGATGTCGAGGGCGCGGAGCGACCCCACTTCCACCATCATGCGGAAGGCCTGGCCGAGCAGGAAGTCGCCGACGAGCACGCTCGCCTCGTTGCCCCACTTGATTCGGGCGGCGATCTTGCCCCGGCGCATGTCGCTCTCGTCCACCACGTCGTCGTGGAGGAGGGTGGCCGTGTGCATGAACTCCACCGAGGCCGCGAGCTTCACGTGCCCGTCGCCCTGGTAGCCGGAGAGCCCGGCGGTCGCCAGCGTCAGCATGGGCCGCAGGCGCTTGCCGCCGGAGGAAATGAGGTGGTTGGCCACTTCCGGGATCATCGTGACCTCGGAACCCGTGCGCGACAGGATCATCGCATTGACCCGTTCCATGTCGGAGGCCACAAGGGACACAAGCTTTTCGATGCTCGCATTCTTCTCGGGATGCTTGTCTTCGAACGGAACGACGACGCCCACTGTCATGACCCGGGTTGCCGGCCGGGATGGCCGGTAGGAATATGGACTGGCATGGCACTTTCCATGCTGCAATGCAAACGCTTAGCACACGGGAAGGATCTCACGCCGATGGTCGAAATCGTCCGCACCAACGATCTCGTTCTGGTCGGCTTCCTACAATCCCTGCTGCAAAACGCCAATATCCCCGTTCTCGTCGCAGACGCGCATATGAGCGCCCTGGAGGGCATGACGGGCGCCTTTCCGCGCCGGATCCTGGTGCCCGAAGATCATTGGCGCCAAGCGCGCCGGCTGATCTCCGAGGCTGGTCTCGAAGGCGAACTGCGCCATGATTGAGATAACGGAAGATTTATTGCTCGGCGGGCGCGTCCACCTCGTCCAGCCGGAGAGGGGGCATCGGGCCGGCACCGACGCGGTGCTGCTGGCGGCCTCTGCGCCGGTGGGGCCGGGCGACGTGGTGGTGGATGTGGGGGCCGCGACCGGAGCGGTCGGGCTCATGGCGGCGGCCCGGGAGAAGGGCGCGCGCTTCGTCTTCGTGGAGCGGGATCCAGGTCTAGCGGAAATGTGCCGCCGCAACTGCCGCGACAATGGGGTGGAAGGGCAGGTTGCCGTCGCCGATGTGCTGGACAGGGAATCGCGTCTCGCGGCCGGCCTGGTCCCAGAGGGCGCCGACCTCGTCCTCACCAATCCACCATTCCTGGAGGAAGGGCTGGCCCGGATCTCGCCCGACCGGATTCGCGCCGCCGCCCATGCCCTGCCGGCCGGCGGGCTGGAGGCTTGGCTGAAAGCCTGTGCAGGGCTGCTCAAGCCCAAGGGGCGGCTCGTCGTCATCCACCGGGCCGACCGCACGGCCGAATGCCTTCGGATCGTGGAAAAATGGCTCGGCGGCCTGGAACTGCGCTTCGTTCATCCGAGCGCCGACCGGGCGGCGATTCGCGTTCTTTTATCGGGGATCAAGGGCAGCAGGGCGCCGCTCGGCATCCTGCCGCCACTGATCCTGAACGGTCTCGACGGGCGGTTCACCCCGCAGGCCGAGGCTCTGCATCGGGGAGAGGCGGATCTCCTATGAAAAAGGGCGCCTTTCGGCGCCCTTCCCAAGCTCAGTAGCGGTAGCCCGGCCGGCCCACCGTTCGGCAGACCTCGATGGGACGGCGCACCCAACGGTAGCCGTTCCAGACCCGGCGCGGCTCGACCCAGCAGCGGCGGGCGGCGGGAACCGGGCGATAGGCTCCGTAGGGGCGTCCGTAATAGGGGCGGCCATAATAGGGACGACCGTAATAGGGGCGGTCATAACGGGGGCCCCCATACTGGACCGTCACGGTCGGCTCCCGATAGCCGTAGCCTGGATAATAAGGCTGTGCCTCCGCCGGCTGGACCGACAGGGCTCCAAAGCCCAGCGCTGCAAAACCAAGAAGGCCGAACATCAGCTTACGCATTTCATCTTCTCCTCGCCCGCACACCGGATTGAAACGGTGTCACGATCGGGCCGTTGTCCATGATCAAGAAATAAACGATTTTAACTGAACGCAACCCGACATTTTCCCTAACGGTATGTTCATCTTGGGAAGCCGTGCCGTGCACCCTACATAACTGCCATGGCTCAAACATCGTTCTCCTCCATGCTCCCGGCACGCCTTCAGTTCCTCCTCCCGAGCAAATATCGCATCTACCCTGATCCAATCGTGCCCGTGGTGCGCCTGTCGGGGCCCATCGGGGCCGTGATGCCCCTGCGGGCAGGGCTCGCCATGGCGAGCGTGGCGCCGCTCCTGGAGCGCGCCTTCTCGGTTCCGGGCGCGAAGGCGGTGGCTCTGGTCATCAACTCGCCGGGCGGGTCGGCCGCGCAGTCTCACCTGATCTTCAAGCGGATCCGCGCCTTCGCCGAGGAGAAGAAACTCCCGGTCATCGCCTTCGTGGAGGATGCGGCGGCCTCCGGCGGCTACATGATCGCCTGCGCGGCGGACGAGATCTATGCCGACCCGGCCTCCATCGTCGGATCCATCGGGGTCGTCTCCGCGAGTTTCGGCTTCCATGAGCTGATCGAGCGCATCGGCATCGAGCGGCGGGTGCATACCGCCGGCAAGAGCAAGGCGATGCTGGACCCGTTCCGGCCCGAGAACCCGGACGATGTGGTGCGCCTGAAGGGGCTCCAGCGCCAGATCCATCAGGTCTTCGAGAACCTCGTGCGGGACCGCCGGGGGGAAAAGCTCAACGATTCCTATGACGACCTCTTCTCCGGCGCCTTCTGGGTCGGGTCGGAGGCGCTCGATCTCGGCCTCATCGACGGGCTCGGCGACATCCGCACCATCCTGCGCCAGCGCTTCGGCGAGAAGGTGCAGTTCCGCATGATCGAGCCCGCCCGCCCGCCGCTCCTCGGCCGGCTCCTCGGCCGCCGGTCCCTCGGGCAGAGCAGCCTGATTGACCCGGGCGAAATCGTCGGCGCCCTGGAAGAGCGCGCCGCCTGGGCGCGGCTCGGCTTGTGAGCGCGGCGATGGCGGGAAGGGCCGCCGACGCTTGACTTGGGCCGCCCATCATCCCAAGGGTTCGCCTGACATTTTCGAGATGAACCGGACGCCGACATGACGAGCGAACCCGCGCATATGAACCCTGCGCGCTCTTTCCAGGGCCTGATCCTCACCCTCCAGCGCTACTGGGCCGAACAGGGCTGCGTCATCCTCCAACCCTACGACATGGAGGTCGGTGCGGGCACCTTCCATCCGGCCACCACCCTGAGGGCTCTGGGCCCCAGGCCCTGGCGGGCCGCCTATGTGCAGCCCTCCCGCCGACCCAAGGACGGGCGCTACGGCGAGAACCCGAACCGGCTGCAGCACTATTACCAGTTCCAGGTGATCCTGAAGCCGAACCCGCCGAACCTGCAGGAGCTCTATCTCGGCTCGCTCAAGGCCATCGGCATCGACACGAGCGTCCACGACATCCGCTTCGTCGAGGACGATTGGGAGAGCCCGACCCTCGGCGCCTGGGGCCTCGGCTGGGAATGCTGGTGCGACGGCATGGAAGTGTCGCAGTTCACCTATTTCCAGCAGGTGGCCGGCTTCGAATGCTCGCCGGTTGCGGGCGAACTGACCTACGGCCTTGAGCGCCTCGCCATGTATCTCCAGGGCGTTGAGTCGATCTACGACCTCAACTTCAACGGGCTCGAAGGCGACCGGAAGGTCTCCTACGGCGACGTCTTCCTGCAGGCCGAGCAGGAATATTCGCGCCACAACTTCGAATATGCCGATACCGAGATGCTGTTCCGGCATTTCCGAGATGCGGAGGCCGCCTGCCGCAAGTATCTCGAAGACGGCGAGCCGAAGCCCGGCTCCAACGACAACCGCCATCTCATGGCGCTGCCGGCCTACGATCAGTGCATCAAGGCCAGCCACATGTTCAACCTGCTCGACGCCCGCGGCGTGATCTCCGTCACCGAGCGCCAGAGCTACATCCTGCGCGTCCGCGAACTGGCCAAGGCCTGCGGCGCGGCCTGGCTGAAGACCGAGGGCGGAGGCGTGGCGGCGTGAGTGCCGTCCCCGTCCATTGACCTCCCTCAGACATAAAGTTCTCCGATGCCCGATCTTCTCCTCGAACTCTTTTCCGAAGAAATTCCCGCCCGCATGCAGCGCCGTGCGGCGGAGGATCTGAAGAAGCTTGTGACCGATGCCCTCGTGGAGCGCGGCTTCCTCTATGAAGGCGCGAAGGCCTTCGCCACGCCGCGGCGGCTGGCGCTCCATGTGGCGGGACTGCCGGTGAAGGGGCAGGACGTACGCGAGGAACGCAAAGGTCCGCGCGTCGGCTCGCCCGATGCAGCGATCCAGGGCTTCCTGAAGGGAGCGGGCCTGTCCTCCATCGACCAGGCGAAGATCGAGAGCGATCCGAAGAAGGGCGAGTTCTACGTCGCCGTCATCGAGAAGCCCGGCCGCTCCACGCCGGACGTCCTGGCGGAAATCCTGCCCGGCATCGTCAAGAACTTCCCCTGGCCGAAATCCATGCGCTGGGGCGCCGCCTCGCGCGAGCCCGGAAGCCTGCGCTGGGTGCGTCCGCTCCATTCGGTCGTCTGCACCTTCGGGCCCGAGACCGAGGATCCGGAAGTGGTGCGCTTCGAAATCGACGGCATCGCATCGGGCGATGTCACGAAGGGCCACCGTTTCCTCGCTCCCGGCGAGATCCGGGTGAAGCGCTTCGACGATTACGCGCCGGCGCTGGAGCGCGCCAAGGTCGTGATCGACACGGATCGCCGCAAGGACATGATCCTGCACGACGCGAAGGACCTCGCCTTCGCGCAGGGCCTCGAACTCATCGAGGACGAAGGCCTGCTCGAAGAGGTCGCGGGCCTCGTGGAATGGCCCGTGGTGCTGATGGGATCGTTCGACGGAGCGTTTCTCGACATTCCGCCGGAGGTGATCCGCACCACCATTCGCGCGAACCAGAAATGTTTCGTGCTGCGCAATCCCAACACCGGCAAGCTCGCGAACAAGTTCCTGCTCACCTCGAACCTCGTTGCCGCCGACGGCGGCAAGACCATCGTGGGCGGCAACGAGCGCGTGGTACGTGCACGCCTGTCCGACGCGAAATTCTTCTGGGAGACGGACCAGCGCGTGAAGCTGGAAGACCGGCTGGAGAAGCTGAAAAGCATCGTGTTCCACGAGAAGCTCGGCACGCAATACGAGCGCGTGGAGCGCATCGCGGCGCTTGCCAAGGAACTGGCGCCCATCGTCGGCGCCGAGCCTGCGCTGGCGGAGCGGGCCGCGCGTCTCGCCAAGGCCGATCTCGTCACCGAGATGGTGGGCGAATTTCCCGAGCTGCAGGGCCTGATGGGCCGTTACTACGCGACGCTGCAGGGCGAGCACCCCTCCGTCGCGGCGGCCGTCGAGGAGCACTACAAGCCGCTCGGCCCGTCCGACCGCGTGCCGACCGATCCGGTCTCCGTGGCCGTGGCGCTCGCCGACAAGATCGATACCCTCGTGGGCTTCTGGGCCATCGACGAGAAGCCGACGGGATCGAAGGATCCCTATGCCCTGCGCCGTGCGGCGCTCGGCGTGATCCGGCTGGTGCTGGAGAACAATCTCAATCTGCCGCTGATCTCCCTGCTCGCGAAGCCTTTCGCCCGCGATGCGAAGGATGTTCTCTTCGAGGAGTTCATGCAGGCCAAGAAGCTCGTCGAGGCCATCGACGACAGCGCCATTGCCGGGCTCGTCGCGCATCCGACGCTTCCGGATCTCGAATCCATCTTCCGGCAGCGGCAGCTTGGGAATGCCGAGAGCCTCGCGCGGATCATGTATGTGCGCGCGCTCGACCTCCTCTCGTTCTTCGCCGACCGCCTGAAGGTCTATCTCCGCGACCAGGGCGCGCGGCACGATCTCATCGATGCAGTGTTCTCCCTCGAAGGGCAGGACGATCTCCTCATGGTCGTCCGTCGGGTGGAGGCGCTCGGCCGCTTCCTGGAAACGGAGGACGGCAGGAACCTGCTCGCGGGCTATCGCCGCGCCGCCAACATCCTGCGCATCGAGGAGAAGAAGGACGGACGCTCCTATAGCGAGGCGCCCGACCTCCAGATCGTGAACGACCAGGGCCAGATCGAGGAGAAGGCGCTCGCGGTCGTTCTCCATGGGGCGAAGGAAGAGGCGAAGGCCGCCATCGAGGCGGAGGATTTCGAGGGAGCGATGCGGGCCCTGTCCCGCCTGCGCCAGCCCGTGGATGCGTTCTTCGACAAGGTCACCGTGAATGCGGAGGATGCAAGCCTCCGGGCGAACCGCCTGCGTCTCCTCAACGACATCCGCGAGGCCACCCGCACGGTGGCGGATTTCTCCCGGATTGAAGGATAGCATCCAAACCCTTTGCCTGCCTCGGAAGAGGGCCGTTTTCACTCCTTTGGAGACAGCCCTTCGACAGGCGGGGCCGGTTAATTCATGTTAAGGTGTTGCGCGGGGGGCACAGCCAAGCCGGCACCTACGCCCTAGGTAAGCGGCAACTGATTCACTTGGTTGAGTGACCATGATTCGACGCCTGCTGATCGCCGCTCTCCTGAGCGCGCCCCTCGCTGCCTGCCAGACCGCCCAGCAACAACCGAACGAGGTTGCCGCAACGGACGATTCCGCTTGGTACATCGGCACCATGCCGGACAAGCCGCACGATATTCCGCTGGTCGACCGCCGCAGGATGGACGCGAAATATGCGCGCCAGACTGTGGAGTATAAGGGACCCGAAAAGCCGGGCTCCATCGTGGTCGATATCGACGAGCGCATGCTCTACCTCGTCCAGCCCGAGGGCAGGGCGATCCGCTACGGCGTCGGCGTCGGCAAACAGGGCTTCTCCTGGAAGGGGATCGCGTCCGTCGGCCGCAAGGGCGTCTGGCCTAACTGGTCTCCCACCAAGACCATGGTCGGCATCAAGCCGGAGCTGCCGCGCTACGTGGAGGCCGGGCTCGACAACCCGCTCGGCGCCCGCGCGCTCTATCTCTACCAGGATGGACGCGACATCCTCTTCCGCATCCACGGCACCAACGAGCCCTGGAGCATCGGCGAGCAAGTGTCTTCGGGCTGCGTGCGCATGCTCAACGAGGACGTGGCCGACCTTTACGAGCGCGTTCCCGTCGGCGCAACGGTCTATGTGAAGCGCAACGGGCGCTACCGGGTCTGAGCGGCGATTACAAGAAAGAGACACGATGGCCGGGCGTGGAGCCCGGCCATTTCCTTTCCGGCGACCTCAGATCGTGAAGAAGTCCGCCGTCGTCATCTTCAGGCCCTTGGTAAGCTCGGCGAACTTGATCTGAGGCGCCCGACCGGTCCCATCGGGATCGTAGAAGAGATCGCCCGTTGTCTTGTTGTAGATGATGCGATCCGACGCGTCGTGGGCGCGGGACCCGATGAAGAAGGCGTCGGCCTTGAGCTTTGCCGGATGAGAGATCGTTCCGCTCTTGCCCAGGCCCTTGAAGATGGCGTTATCGAGCCAGATGCTATCGTCCACCACCTGGAAATCGAGGATCTTATCGACATTCCCTGTCTTGCTGAGCGTCGTCGTAAACAGGAAGGCATCCTTGCCCGCCCCGCCCGTGAGCTGATCGTTCCCGGCCCCGCCATCGAGCCGGTTGGCACCATCGTTCCCGAACAATTGATTGGAGAAGGCGTTGCCCGTCAGGCCGATATTGCCGGCGCTGGTGAAGGCTTTTAGGCCTTCCACCGAAGTCCCAGCCGCGAGCCGGTAAGTGACGGTCGCGATCACCGTGTCGGATCCCTCTCCATCATTCTCCGTGACGATATCGAGGGCGTTATCCACGTAGTAGAGGTCGTCGCCTCCCGAACCCTCAAGCCGGTCGATGCCTCGCCCGCCGTCGAGAGTGTCCGCATGGTGACTGCCGATCAGCCGGTCGTTCCCGTCGGCACCATACAGGAGCAGCTTGCCTCCCTCGGGATCAATTCGGGACGCAAAGCGCAGAAGCGAGTCCGGCGTCATGTCCATCATTGAAGGAATCGGGATGCCCCCGGTGCCAGCGGTGCCTGTGCCGAGGGCAATCGACATCGTGGCGAGCTGAGCCTTCGTGCCACCCGTCGGGGTCATGGAGAGAGTTGCCGAGGTGATGGTACCGGCAAGACCACCGTCGCCCGAGGGGAAAGAGTAACCCTTTCCGACAGTGTCAATGGTATAATAATTCGAACTGTCGGTGATCCCGTTGGGAGCGGCATAGAAGTTTACGTTCCCGCTTGTCGGGTTGGATCCTGAACCTGTCCATTGGGTCGCAATCGTGCCGGGAAAGAAAAGAGACAGGTCGACACCTGCCGGATTGGTGATCGTCACTGTGAATACGGCCATGCTCGCCTCCAGATCACGACAGAGATAAGGGCTGCGACGAAAGGAGCGATTGTGCGGCAGAGCGCCGAAAAGGACGAGCGGTGTCGATGACTACTTTGGGAATGGTGTTGTACTTTTCGTGATTACTGTCGGGCAGGGGATCGGGGCAGTGTCGTCGATCCGCCCTGGATGAGGAGCAATCCGGCTCCATCCCATGGTAAAGTAGCCTGGCATGGCCATTGGGCTTTTTCGGAACGGTTCGCAATGACACTTTATCCATTGCGAGTGTTCGGCAGAACCTTGGCTGTTCAGCTTGCGTTTGGGCTCCATATGTTTCAAGCCAACACCTGCGCGGCAGCAGGGCGTATTCAGAGCCAGGGAATCGAGCGATGACGCAGTGGGTCTATACCTTCGGGGATGGCAAGGCCGAGGGCCAGGCGGGGATGAAGAACCTGCTGGGCGGCAAGGGGGCCAATCTGGCCGAGATGTCCAATCTGGGCCTGCCGGTGCCTCCGGGCTTCACCATCACGACCGAAGTCTGCACCTATTACTACGACCATGGCCGCGCCTATCCGCAGGAGCTTAAAAGCCAAGTCGAGAACGCGCTGGCTTATGTCGGCAAGCTCACGGGCCGCACCTTCGGCGATGCCGAGAACCCGCTTCTCGTTTCCGTCCGCTCCGGCGCCCGGGCGTCCATGCCCGGCATGATGGACACGGTGCTCAATCTCGGCCTCAACGACGTCACCGTCGCGGCTCTCGCCAAGGGCGCAGGCGACGAGCGCTTCGCCTATGACAGTTATCGCCGCTTCATCACCATGTATTCCAACGTGGTGCTGGGCCTCGAGCACCATCATTTCGAAGAGATCCTCGACGAGTACAAGGACCGCAAGGGCTACACCCTCGACACGGACATGACCGCCGCCGACTGGCAGGCGATCCTCCCGCGCTACAAGGCCCTGGTCGAGAAGGAGCTCGGCAAGCCCTTCCCGCAGGAGCCCGAGGAGCAGCTCTGGGGCGCCATCGGGGCCGTGTTCGGCTCCTGGATGAACAACCGCGCCATCAAGTACCGCGAGCTGCACGCCATCCCGGCGAGCTGGGGCACGGCAGTCAACGTGCAGGCCATGGTGTTCGGCAATATGGGCGAGACCTCCGCCACCGGCGTGGCCTTCACCCGCAATCCATCGACCGGCGAGAAGGAGCTCTACGGCGAGTTCCTCATCAACGCCCAGGGCGAGGACGTGGTGGCGGGCATCCGCACCCCGCAGGACATCACCGAGAGGGCCCGCATTGCCTCCGGCTCCGACAAGCCCTCGATGGAGCAGGCGATGCCCGAGGCCTACAACGAGCTGGTGCGCATCTACGGCATCCTCGAGAAGCACTACCGCGACATGCAGGACATGGAGTTCACGGTCGAAACGGGCAAGCTCTGGATGCTCCAGACCCGCAACGGCAAGCGCACGGCCAAGGCGGCGCTGCGCATCGCCGTGGAACTGGCCTCCGAGGGGCTGATCACCCAGGAAGAGGCGATCACCCGCGTCGAGCCGGCGGCCCTCGACCAGCTGCTGCATCCCACCATCGACCCCAAGGCCGAGCGCAAGATCCTGGCCTCCGGCCTGCCGGCCTCGCCCGGCGCGGCCTCGGGCGCGATCGTGTTCAACTCCGACGACGCGGAAGCCGCCAAGAAGGCCGGCCACAAGGTCATCCTCGTGCGAGTCGAAACCTCGCCGGAAGACATCCACGGCATGCATGCGGCGGAAGGCATTCTCACCACCCGGGGCGGCATGACCTCGCATGCGGCGGTGGTCGCGCGCGGCATGGGCAAGCCCTGCGTGTCGGGCGCGGGCTCGATCCGCGTGGACTACGCCGCGCAGACGCTTACCGTCGCGGGCCAGACGCTGAAGAAGGGCGAGGTATTGACCATCGACGGCTCCAACGGCCAGGTGCTGTTGGGCCAGGTGAAGATGCTGGAGCCGGAACTCTCCGGTGAGTTCGCCACGCTGATGGGCTGGGCCGACAAGGTGCGCCGCATGAAGGTGCGCGCCAATGCCGAGACGCCCCTCGACGCCAAGACCGCCCGCACCTTCGGGGCGGAGGGCATCGGCCTGTGCCGCACCGAGCACATGTTCTTCGAGGGCGACCGTATCGTGGCCGTGCGCGAGATGATCCTGTCCGACGACGAGGCGGGACGCCGGGCGGCACTCGCCAAGCTGCTGCCGATGCAGCGGAAGGATTTCGTCGAGCTGTTCACGATCATGAGCGGCCTGCCGGTGACGATCCGCCTGCTCGATCCGCCGCTGCACGAGTTCCTTCCGCACTCGGAGGAAGAGATGGAGGAGGTGGCGAAGGCCATGAACGCCTCCGTCGACAAACTGAAGCACCGCGCCCGCGAGCTGCACGAGTTCAACCCGATGCTCGGCTTCCGAGGCTGCCGCCTGGCGGTCGCCTATCCGGAAATCGCCGAGATGCAGGCACGCGCCATCTTCGAGGCGGCCGTGGAAGCCGGCAAGCAGACCGGCCAGCCGGTCGTGCCGGAGGTCATGGTGCCGCTCGTCATGACGAAGGCGGAGCTGGACCTCGTGAAGGCGCGCATCGTCGCCATGGCGGAAGCGGTGGCGAAGGAAAGCGGCGTGGCGGTCGAGTATCAGGTCGGCACCATGATCGAGCTGCCGCGCGCGGCTTTGCGCGCCGGCGAGATCGCGGAATCGGCGGAGTTCTTCTCGTTCGGCACCAACGATCTCACGCAGACCACGCTCGGCATTTCGCGCGACGACGCCGCCTCGTTCCTCGGTCCCTACACGCAGAAAGGCCTGCTGCCGGCGGATCCGTTCGTGACCATCGATCAGGAAGGCGTAGGCGAGCTGGTGAAGCTCGCGGTCGAGCGTGGCAGGCAGACCCGCGGCAACATCAAGCTCGGGATCTGCGGCGAGCATGGCGGTGATCCGGCGTCGATCCATTTCTGCCAGTCGGTCGGGCTCGACTACGTGTCCTGCTCGCCTTACCGCGTGCCGATCGCGCGTCTTGCTGCTGCGCAGGCGGCGCTCGGCAACAAGGCCGCGAGCCAAGCTTAAATGGTCCTGTCTCGTTCGCGCCTTTTGTATATCGGGACGGTGCTGGTTTCCGGCATCGTCCTCGGGTATGTCGCGCGTCTCAATCCGGAATGGCAGCAGACGGCCGTGCCGCCGGCCGCGTGGCCCTTCGCCGTGTCGTTGATCCTGGATCTCGCCATCGGCCAGCTCGCGACGCAGGGCAAGGCGGAGCCGCTCACCATGGGCGATCGCTTCGTGGCGGTGATCGGTGCTGGTTTGATCGTCACCGCGATGATAGCGTTGGGCTGACAACACGGAAGAAGGGGACGGGCGATGGCGCTGCACAAGGGCTCATGTCATTGCGGTAAGGTGGCGTACGAGGTCGAGACTGATCTCGATCAGGTCATCGAGTGCAACTGCTCCATCTGCAGCCGGAAGGGCTATCTGCTCAACTTCGTGCCGCGCGGCGCCTTGAACATCGTTCGTGGCGAGGAGGATCTCGCCACCTACACATTCAACACGCACACCATCCAGCACCGCTTCTGCTCCACCTGCGGCTCGGCGACCTTCGGCGAAGGCAAGCAGCCGACGGGCGAGGCGATGGCGGCCATCAACGTGCGCTGTCTGGAGACGGTAGACCTGTCCGAGATCAAGCCGATCCCGTTCAACGGGCGGGACGCAAGGGGATAGTTCTTTCCGTCATGGACGGCCTTGTGCCGGCCATCCCCATCTGAGAAGCAATGCGCTCTGCCAATCGCGATCACCGGCACGAGGCCGGTGATGACGTATGGATGCGATTTGCGTGTTGAAGTCCGCTCCAGCGTTATCATCTCTCCCGCAGGGGGAGAGATGATGCGCCCTGCACGGACGATCACGCCATCGCCTCGGTCGAGCGCCGCAGCCCGACATACTGGAACTCCGCATACATCAGCACCACGAGCGCCTGTGCGATCACGAAGGCATAGCCGGCGCTCGTCGGCGAGACCCAGCCGCTCATCAGCAGCAGGGCGCTGTCGAGAACCCAGAGGGCATTGCCGAGCACCACCGCCCAGGCGACCGGCTTCTGGATCCGCTCCCGCAGGCCGAGCCAGCCGATGAAGGCCGCGTAGGGCAAGAGAACCAGGCCCGCAACACGCAGGAGCGTTTCCGGCAGGCCGAAGATGCCGCTCAGGGCTCCGGCGCCGATCAGCAGCATGAGGCCGAAGGCCGCGCTGGTGGTGGCATCGGCCACGAGGGCTTGGCGCAGAAGCGGGGAAGATTGGATCGTCATCATGGTGGTCTCCTGTCATCGGTCGGCTGAGGGCCTCAACCGTGAATGCAGGATTTCGTAAGGACCGAGCGCAGTCGATTACCTCAGAGGTCATGGAAGATGAACGCGCCTCACGTTATGGTCCACCCATGACAACAGCGAGCACCCGACCCGTGACCACCGACCGACATGTAGGCGATTACCTGCGCGAATGGCGTCAGCGCCGTCGCCTCAGCCAGATGGATCTCGCGCTCGAAGCCGAGATCTCCACGCGCCATCTGAGCTTTCTCGAGACCGGTCGCTCGCAGCCGAGCCGGGAGATGGTGCTGCTGCTTGCGGAGAAACTCGACATGCCGCTGCGAGAGCGCAACATCATGCTGGTCTCGGCGGGCTTCGCGCCCGTCTATTCGCAGCGTTCCCTCGACGACCCGGCCCTTGCCGGCATGCGTCAGGCGGTGGATCTCGTGCTGAAGGGCCATGATCCTTATCCAGCGCTCGCGGTCGACCGGCACTGGTCGCTCGTGTCGGCGAACGATGCCCTCGTGGCGCTGATCGGCGACGTGGATCCGGCCCTGATGAAGCCGCCCGTCAACGTGCTGCGCCTGAGCATCCATCCGGCGGGCCTTGCGCGGCGCATCGTGAACTTCACCGAATGGCGCAACCATCTGGTCCACCGCCTGCATCGTCAGGTGGATGCGACGGGCGATGCTGTCCTGGCCGCCCTGATCGAGGAGTTGCGCTCCTATCCGACGCCCGATGCGGCCGCGCGAGCGCCGAAGACGAGCCACGATTATGCCGGCATCGTCGTGCCGCTCCAGGTCCAGACGGAGGAGGGCGTATTGACGCTCTTCAGCACCACGACGATCTTCGGAACGCCCGTGGACGTCACTCTCTCGGAACTCGCCATCGAGGCCTTCTTCCCGGCCGATCCTGAAACGGGCTCTGCCCTGCGCCGTCTCGCCGAGAAGCGTCAGGCTGCCGCAGCAAGGGCCGGGTGAGGGAAGGCCGGCTTTAACCACCCATCAACCTTAACCCGCGATAACTTTGAGTCATCGGAGCCCTCCTGCTGGATGCTCCGTGATGTTCATGAGTTTTTGCAGGGTGTTGCGCGTGCGTCTTCCGTATCGTCGTTCTCGAGTGAAATGGATCTGCGCCACGACGGCACCCTGGGCGCTGGCGACAGGGCTGCTGATCTCGTTCACCGCCTCGGCCAGCAACGACCTGCATTCCGGCGTCAGCTTCACGCCGCGCAGCGCGACCGCCCGTCTCGTCGAGACGGCGCTCATTCCTCCGACCGGAGCCTCCATCGCCGATGGCAAGCTCGGAATCGATCGCGACATCCTCCGCTCCATGCCGCGCTATGACTTGCCGGATGAAACGGCCGATTCCGCGCCTCTCAAGGCTGACAGGAAGGCTGATGCGGGCCCAGATCCGGTCGTCGATCGCGCCCTGAAGGGTCATCCCCTGGTAGCGCCGCATGCCACCTTGTCCCGCCGGGCCAAGCAACTGCGTCCCACGCTCGAGCACGCGACCGGCGCGCGGCTGCTCTACAGCCACGACGAGCGGCTCCTGCCGCCCACCGTCCTCATGGAGGGCCAGCTCGAAGCGCCGGAAACCGAACAGGTCTTCCAGCCCTGGGAGACGCCCGAATACACCACGACGCGGCAGACCACCTCCGTGCAGTCGCCGGCGGCCGCCGCCGCGGGCTCCACCGGAGCGGCCGCGAGCCCGACGACCCCCATGGTGAAGCGCGCCACCGCCTTGTCTTCGGCGACACCGGCTCCCATGGAGGCAACGCCCATCGAGATCGCGGCGGCTCCCGTGTCCCTGCAATCGCCGCGCCTCGACCGTGGAGGCTATGGCGCCCTGACCATCCTGCCGAAAGGCGACGACGCGGATCGCCCGCGCTATGCCGACCTGATCGATCCGGACAATATGAGCAAGGAGCAGCGCTGCCTTGCCGAGGCCGTCTATTTCGAGGCCCGCAGCGAGCCTCTCGAAGGGCAGGCGGCGGTGGCTCAAGTGGTGCTCAACCGGGTGAAGAGCGGCCTTTATCCGTCCAGCATCTGTGGCGTCGTCTATCAGAACCGCCATCGCCATCTCGCCTGTCAGTTCACCTTCGCCTGCGAGGGCAAGGCTCTGCGCATCCGCGATACGGAGTCCTGGGAGCGCGCCAAGAGCGTCGCGAGTGCCGTGCTCGAAGGCAAGACGTACTTGGCCGATGTGGGCGGCGCGACCCATTATCACGCGGATTACGTAAAGCCTTACTGGGCACGTCGCCTGAAGAAGATGGACGTGATCGGCCGTCACATCTTCTACAAGCTCAAACCCGGGCAGACTTAGCGCCTCTCACGCAAAAGCGGGCATCGATTTTGCGTGAGAGGACGTGGGAAATCGAAGAACAAGAGCAGCATGCGAGCCGCTTCTTCGCATTCGACCCGCAAGAACTCCTCTCGGGTGCGCTTCGACACTTCAGAAGTTATAATGTATTGGTATAGCTTCCCAATGTGACATCCAAGGCGAGGACATCGTGGCAAGCATCCGAAGTTCCGTTCCGGGTTCGGGCTATGGCAATCCCTATGTGGATTCCCTTGTCTGGGGTGGCTCCGCCTGGAATACCGCGAGCGGGCCGATCAAAGTCTGGTTCGGGCAAGGCAGGGATTTCACGGCCGCCGATACCGTTCATGGCCCGAGCGAAGTTCTGGCGAGCGCCGCGTCAGCCCGGAATTGGACCGATATCGAGAAAGCCGCCTTCGACTACGCGATGGGGGTCTACGAAAGCGTCTGCGGGCTGACATTCGTGCGTGCCAATTACGTTGCGGAGGCCAACATCGTCTGGTGGAAGACAGACTTGGGCAGCGATACGCTCGGACTGCACGAATTGCCGAACAATGAGCAGAGCTGGGGATATTTCAATTCTGCGGCGCTGACAGGGAGCGGCTTCTCTTTCGGCAGCGACGTCCTTAACACCGTGCTGCACGAATTGGGCCACGGCATGGGTCTTGCCCATCCGCATGATGGCGGGACAAATCAGGACGCAACGACCTTTCCGGGCGTCACTGACGCCTTCTCGACGGGGCAATACGGTTTGAACCAGGGCATCTGGACGGTCATGTCCTACAACCCCGGATGGGGTGATGCCGGCTATGACAAGACCTATGGGAACCAGGCGGGGCTGGGGGCTTTCGATATCGCCGCCCTGCAGGCTCTCTATGGAAAGAACACCAAGACCGGCCAAGGGAACGATGTCTATACATTGCCGACTTCGAGTCCGGAGGTCGCGAATCGGGGATGGTCCTGCCTCTGGGATTCCGGGGGAAAGGATACGATCAGCGCGGCGCAGGCCCATGCGGGCGTCGTCATCGATCTTCGCGCCGCGACGCTACGGGACGGCGATCCCAATGCGGGAGGATTCGTCTCCCGCGAGAGTGAGTTTGCCGGCGGCTTTACGATCGCCAACGGAGTGATGATCGAAAACGCCACCGGCGGAGGCTTCGCGGACACGCTCCAGGGCAATGCCGCCGCGAACTTGCTGAAGGGCAATGGGGGGAGTGACACGCTCTTCGGCGGCTCCGGCAGCGACACCCTTCAGGGAGGGACCGGAGACGACAAGCTCTACGGCGGGGCAGGCTGGGACAGCTTCATCTTCGACAGCAAGGTCGGCAAAGGTACGAACATCGACCGGATCTACGACTTCAACACGACTTACGATTCGATCCTGCTCGACAACAAGATTTTCACCCGACTGGGCGCCGGCAGCGCGTCCAGTCCGAAGGCGTTCGACGCCGACATGTTCGTCCGGGCCTCGAAGGCGCAGGACCGTGAGGACCGGATCATCTACGACAGGAAAACCGGCACGCTCTTCTACGATGCGGACGGGACCGGCGCAGCTGCTCAGGTGAAGGTCGCCGTTCTTGGCAAGAACCTGAAGCTCGGGCATCAGGACTTCTTCGTGGTTTGACGAGGCAGACGGCCTGCGGGAGAAACCAGGCTCCCGTTCGCCCCTAGGGCATCCATCACCTTTTCTCATGCCAAAGCCTACAAACTTTCAATGTTGCTGATGAACGACTTGGGATAGTCTGCGCACCCTTGTTGCCTCTTCTGAGGGCCGTGAGCATGTCCGCCTCTCCCGCTCGATCCCGTGTTTCTCCGGAACTCATCGTTGTCTGCGGCTGCCTGATCGCCCTGATCACCTTCGGGCCGCGGGCGTCCTCCGGGCTGTTCCAGCTCCCCATGATCACCGAATATGGCTGGGGCCGCGACACGTTCGGCTTCGCCATCGCGATTCAGAACCTGCTCTGGGGCGTGGGGCAGCCCTTCGCCGGAGCGGTGGCGGATCGGTTCGGGGCGCTCCGGGTGCTCTGCGTGGGCGCATTGCTCTATGCCCTCGGCCTCGTCGTGATGGCCTATGCGACCACGCCCGGCATGCTTCATCTCGGCGCCGGCGTGCTCATCGGATTCGGCCTGTCGGGCTGTTCGTTCAATCTGGTGCTCGGCGCCTTCGGCAAGCTCCTGCCGGAGCAATGGCGGCCCATGGCCTTCGGCGCCGGCACGGCGGCCGGCTCCTTCGGTCAATTCCTGTTCCCGCCCATCGGCAATGTGCTGATCGATTCCTTCGGCTGGCATCAGGCGCTGCTGGTCTTCGCCGCGAGCGTGCTGCTCGTCATGCCCCTGGCGCTCGCGCTCGCCACGCGGCCGACCGCCGATGCGGCCCAGGCCGGAGCGGCCGCGCTGCCGAACCAGTCGATCAAGCAGGCCCTGACGGAGGCCTTCCGGCACCGCTCCTATGTGCTGCTGGTGCTCGGCTTCTTCACCTGCGGCTTCCAACTCGCCTTCATCACCGTCCACCTGCCGGCCTATCTCAAGGACGCGGGTCTTTCCGCCGCTGTCGGCGGATGGACGCTTGCCACCATCGGGCTCGCCAACGCAGTCGGCTCTCTCGCCTCGGGCTGGCTCTCCACCCGCATGTCCAAGCGCTGGCTCCTCGCCTGGATCTATCTCGGCCGCTCGGTGGCGATTGCCGCTTTCATTCTGGTCCCAGCCACGCCGGTGACGTCGATCCTGTTCGGTATGTCCATCGGTGTGCTGTGGCTCTCCACCGTGCCGCCCACATCCTCCCTCGTGATGCTGATGTTCGGCACACGCTACATGGCCATGCTCTACGGCTTCGCGTTCTTCTCTCACCAGGTCGGCGGTTTCCTCGGGGTCTGGCTCGGCGGCCTGCTCTACGAGATCAACGGCAATTACAGCGCGGTCTGGTGGCTCTCGGTTCTGCTTGGCCTCGCCTCCGCCCTGATCAACCTGCCGATCAAGGAGCAGCCCGTGCAGCGCGGGCCCGCCCTGCAGCCGGCGGAGTAGGCTTTCAACTGCTCCGAAGGCTGAAACAATTTTTCGGTGAAGTGGGTCCGGCTCACCGTCAAAACGTGCGGCCGAGCAAGGAAAAGAAGGGAGGGATTCCACGAAAGTGGAAGCCGTTCCAAGGCGGTTCCGCTTGCCCCGGCCCTCCGACGCGCCCCAAATGGACCGGGGAGGAAATGCCATGAGCACGTTCAAAGCCATCGTCATCGACAAGAACGAAGCCGGTCAAAGGGTCGAGATCCGGGCCTTCGATGAGGCGGATCTCATGGACGGCGACGTCACCGTGCGCGTGTCGCACTCGACCTTGAACTACAAGGACGGCCTCGCGATCACCGGCAAGGCCCCGGTGGTGCGCCGCTTTCCCATGATTCCCGGCGTCGATCTCGTCGGCACGGTGGAGGCTTCCTCGAATCCCGAATTCAAGCCCGGCGACGCGGTGGTGCTCAACGGCTGGGGCCTGGGCGAAACCCATCTCGGCGCCTATGCGGAGAAGGTGCGCGTCAGGGGCGAGTGGCTGATCCCGCTTCCGCAGGGATTATCGCCCCTTCAGGCCATGGCGGTCGGAACGGCGGGCTACACGGCGATGCTCTGCCTGATGGCCCTGGAGCGCCATGGCCTGAGCCCGGACCGCGGGCCGGCTATCGTGACGGGCGCGGTCGGCGGCGTCGGCTCGGTGGCCGTGGCGTTGCTTGCGAAAGCCGGATGGCATGTCATCGCCTCCACAGGGCGGCCCGAGGAGGCCGACTACCTGAGAGGTCTCGGAGCCGCCGAGATTCTCGACCGCAGCGAGTTCGCCGGTCCGGCGCGGCCGCTCGCCAAGGAGCGCTGGGCGGCGGGCATCGATACGGTCGGTTCCACGACGCTCGCCAATGTCCTGTCCATGACGAAGTACGGCGGTGCGATTGCCGCCTGCGGCCTCGCGGGCGGCATGGATCTTCCCACGACCGTCGCGCCGTTCATCCTGCGAAACGTTGCGCTGCTGGGAGTCGATTCGGTGATGGCTCCGAAGGCGCTGCGGATCGAGGCCTGGAACCGGATCGCCCGCGAACTCGACCACGACAAGCTCGCCGTCATGACCTCGACGATCCCGCTCGATCGGGTGCTGGAGGCGGGCAGGCAAATCGTGGATGGCAAGGTCAAGGGGCGCGTGGTGGTGGACATTGCGCGCTGACAACCAGCCACGTCATGGCCGGCCTTGTGCCGGCCATCCCGTTTCTGTGAAGCGCCGCGCCACCCAAATCGGGATCACCGGCACGAGGCCGGGGATGACATGAGCGAGATGGAAAACATCGACGCTTAAACCGCCGGGACGGGGCGCGGCGTCTTCCTCCCGACTCCTTCGATCCACTTTTTCTGCTTGGTGATCTCGGTCGCCATGAAATCCATGAAGGCGCGCACGCGGGCCGATTGGCGCAGGTCTGGATGGGTCAGGAGCCACAGGCCTGCGGAGAAGTCCGGCTTGATCTCCGACAGTCGGACGAGTTCGGGTTTCATATCCGCGATGAAGCAGGGCAGGGGGCCGATGCCGGTCCCGGCCTGAACCGCTTCCGCGAGACCGAGCACCGTGTTGACCTTGTAGACGATGTTTTCCGGCGCCACATGCTCGCGCACGAAACGGGCGGCCTTCATGGCCGCCAGGTTATCGCCGAGCGCAACCCAGTGACGGTCGAACAGATCGGCAAGGTTCGCATCGTCGGGGCTCTGGACGTCAGGGAAATCCGCCGTCCGCCCATAGATCGCCCAGGCAATCGTCGCCACACGGCGTCCCACCAGCGTCTCCGGAGGATCGTCGGTGGCGCGGATCGCCACGTCCGCATCGCGCTTGGAAAGGTTGAGAGCCTGGTTGGCGAGCACCACGTCGAGCCGCATCTCCGGGCAGGCGGTGATGAAGCGGGCGAAGATCGGCGTCAGTAGGTGGACGAGAAGCGTGTCGTTGGTCGTGACCCGCAGTTCGCCGGTCGGAGCCAAGGCCTGACCGGCGAGCTTGCGCGTGAAGGCGGTGACGTTCTCGTCCATCTGTTCGGCCAGCGCCGACATCTCTTCGCCGGCCGGAGTGAGGATGTATCCGGTGCGGTGGCGCTCGAAGAGCTTGACCCCAAGATTGTCCTCCATCTGACCAAGCCTGCGGAAAACCGTCGAGTGGTTGACGCCGAGCCGCTCCGCCGCACCCGCAAGGCCGCCGGCCTCGGCGATGATCTTCACGAGCTTGAAATCGTCCCAGTCGAGGTGCTGCTGCTTGGTCATCGATTTGCATTCCTGCAAGAGAGATCCTGCAAATCTAGCACTGGTTTTGCAAGGTGGAAAGATTATCCTCCCTTAAGTCAACAATAGCCGGAGGCCCTCTCCCAGCCCAGGACATGTGTGCCGGAAGCCGGGTCATCCGCGTTCCAATCTCAATCGATCGGAGTTCAAATGACCAAGGTTCTGGTTCTGTATTATTCGTCCTGGGGACATATCGAGCAGATGGCTTATGCCGCCGCCGAAGGCGCTCGCGAGGCCGGCGCCGAAGTCGCGGTGAAGCGCGTGCCGGAACTCGTTCCTGCGGAGGTGGCTAAGGCGGCTTACTACAAGACGGACCAGAAGGCTCCCATCGCCACCGTCGAAGAGTTGCCCGAATACGACGCCATCATTCTCGGCACGCCGACCCGCTACGGCACCATGGCGGCCCAGATGAAGAACTTCCTCGACCAGACCGGCGGCCTGTGGGCCAAGGGAGCCCTCATCGGCAAGGTGGGCTCGGTCTTCACCTCCGCGGCCAACCAGCACGGCGGCCTCGAAGCGACGATCCTCACGACGCTGCCGGTGTTCCTGCACCATGGCATGGTGGTCGCCGGCTTGCCGTATTCCTTCCAGGGCCAGATGGGTGTCGATCAGATCCGCGGCGGCTCGCCTTACGGCGCCTCCACGGCGACCGGCGGCGACGGCTCGCGCCAGCCGACCGAGATCGATCTCGACGGCGCCCGCTTCCAGGGCCGCCACGTCGCCCAGATCGCCGCGAAGCTCGCGGCGAAGTAAGGCTTTTATTTAAAGCATCAAGTGTGAGCGGTATGCCATAACGGTGTGCCGCTCTCCTTTTAGATTTGAGTGGTTGCCGCGACGTCCTTTTGCAAAGCGAGAAATCCAGAGATCACGCGATAGAGGTAGAGGAGCACGTTGACCGCAATAATGGCGATCAGCAAGCCTACAAGACTGGATTTCGCGAGCTTTGCGGCAACGAGGTATGCGACCGAGGATATGATTGCGAGAAGTGTCGTAATCCAAATAGTATCCAGAATATAAGCGCAATGGTGCGAGATGCGGGACTTATCCTTAGGATCCGTCAAGCTCGCGACGATGCCGCCAAAAAGCTGAATGAAGGGTACAGCAAGTCCCGCAAACATCAGCAGATAAGCGAATTTTAAATAGCGGAAAGATTGCATAACAAGCCTATAGATTAGACCGGATTTATGTTAATTTATAACAATTCATCTGTAGCATAAACCTATAATGTGCAACTGCTGATTCTTTCTCTTGCCTTACGCATCGTTGGATGTGGAAAAATCGAATCCGCTTTTCCACATAGTGCGCTACCGCTCCGCAGCGGCGCGCCTCAGGCGGTCGTTGATGGCCTCGCCCAAACCCGTCTCCGGGATGGGGCCGACCGCAATGGTCGCGGCGCCCGATGCGTCGAGTTGTCTGAGATAGGAAAACAGATGAGCGGCGGCCTCCACGAGGTCGCCGTTTTCGCTGAGGTTCAGGGTAGCCCGGGCCGTCTCCGCGCCTTGAGCCCCCCCCGGACCGAAGAGCAGGGCGGCTTCCCCCGGCCGGATGCCCGTCGCGTTCAGGCGCACCTGCGCCCGTGGGGCATAATGGGAGGCCAGCATGCCCGGGGCGAGCGGACTCGCGCCTAACGTCTCCGCACCCATTTCGAGCTTTTTACCGATCAGCGCCTCGATGGCCTCGCGGGGAATGCCGCCCGGACGGAGCAGGCGCGGTGTGCCGTCGAGGCACGAGACGATGGTCGATTCGACGCCGACCTGCGCGGCCCCGCCGTCGAGCACCGCGTCGATCCGCCCGTCGAGATCCCCCAGTACATGGTCCGCATCGGTCGGGCTGATGCGGCCCGAGCGGTTGGCCGAAGGCGCGGCCACGGGCCGGCCCGTCCGTTCCAGAAGCGCATGGGCGAGGGGATGGGCCGGCACCCTTAAGCCTACGCTGTCGAGGCCGGCGCGGGCGAGATCCGAGACGGTGCAGGTGGGGGCAACCGGCACCACAAGGGTCAGGGGACCGGGCCAGAAGGCTTGCGCCAGCCGTGTGGCCGTCTCATCGAATAGGCCTTGGACCCTGGCGGATTCGAAGCTGTCCAGATGCGAGATCAGCGGGTTGAAGCTCGGGCGCTCCTTGGCGGCATAGATCCCGGCCACCGCCTCCGCGTCGGTCGCGTCGGCGCCCAAGCCGTAGACCGTTTCCGTCGGGAAGGCCACGAGGCCGCCGCCCCGCAGAATGTCCGCCGCCCGGGCCAGCCCCGCCGCATCGGCCGCCAGACGCTCCGTTTGGCGCATTGACCCGTGATCGTTCACGTCTAAACTATCCTTTTCCGACGGGGCCTTTGCCCTTGCCGGGCGGGTTTAACGGCGCGAGAACACGCGTCAATATGAAAAGCCCCGTGTTTGAGAGGAAACCTTGATGACCTACCGCGCGCCTGTTCCGGACATCGTCTTTACTATGCGACATGTGGCGGGCCTCGACCGGGCCGTGGCCGACGGCGTCTACGGCGACCTGTCCGTCGATCTGGCCGAGACCATCCTGGACGAGGCTGGTCGCTTCGCCAACGACGTGATCGCGCCCCTCAATCGGGAGGGCGACCGGCACGGCGCCGTCTTCAAGGACGGCCAGGTGACCACCGCGCCCGGTTGGAAGCAGGCTTACAGGGCCTGGGCGGAAGCCGGTTGGAACGCGCTGCCAGGTCCGGTGGAATATGGCGGGCAGGGCCTGCCGACGCTCCTTAATTCCGCCTGCGTGGAGATGTGGAACGCCGCCTCCATGGCGTTCGGCATCGGCCCCGTCCTGACCATGGGGGCCATCGAGGCGCTCACCACCCATGCTTCGGATGACCTGAAGAGCCGATACCTCGACAAGCTCGTCTCCGGCGAATGGACCGCGACCATGAACCTGACCGAGCCGCAGGCGGGCTCCGATCTCGCGGCCTTGCGGTCCCGCGCCGAGCCAGCGGGCGACGGCACCTATCGCATCACCGGCCAGAAGATTTTCATCACCTATGGCGAGCACGATCTCACCGACAACATCGTCCACCTCGTGCTCGCGCGCCTGCCCGATGCACCCGCCGGCACGCGCGGCATCTCGCTCTTCCTGGTGCCGAAGTTCCTGCCCGACGGCACGCGCAACGATGTGCGCTGCCATTCGATCGAGCACAAGCTCGGCATCCATGCCTCGCCCACCTGCACGATGATCTTCGGCGACGAGGGCGGCGCGGTCGGCTGGCTCGTCGGCGAGGAGAACCGGGGGCTCGCCTGCATGTTCACGATGATGAACAACGCGCGCCTCGCCGTGGGCCTGCAGGGGGTCGCCATCGCCGAGCGCGCCTATCAGCAGGCGCTGGCCTACGCCCGCGAGCGCCGGCAGGGCCGTGCCATCGGGGCCGCCGAGGGCATGAGCCCGATCGCCGTGCATCCGGACGTGCAGCGCAACCTGCTCACCATGAAGGCGCTCACGGCCGCCGCGCGGGCGATCTGCTACATGACGGCGGAGGCCATCGACCGGGCGCATCTCGAACAGGATCCCGCGCGCCGGAAGAAGGCGCACGAGCGCGCCTCCCTGCTGACGCCGGTAGCGAAGGCATTCTCGACCGATATCGGCATGGAGGTCGCCTCTCTCGGCGTGCAGGTGCATGGCGGCATGGGCTTCATCGAGGAGACGGGCGCCGCGCAGCATTTCCGCGATGCGCGCATCGCGCCGATCTACGAGGGCACCAACGGCATCCAGGCCATCGATCTCGTCACCCGCAAGCTGCCGCTTGCCGGCGGCGAGACGGTCAGGGGGCAGATCGCGTCCATGCGCGCCACGGTCGCACGGCTCCTGAAGGAGGGAACGCCCGCTTTCGGTGCGACCGCGCCGCGCCTGCGCGATGCGGTCGAGAGCCTGGACCGGGCCACGGGCTATCTGCTGCAGGCGGTTTCCTCCAACGCGCAGGGCGAGGCATTGGCCGGTGCGACGCCGTACCTGCGCCTCTTCGCCCTGGCGCAGGGCGGCACGGCTTTGGCCGAGATGGCTCTCGCCGCGCAGGCGCTGGCGAAGGCCGGCGACACGGATCCCGCCCATGCGGGCCGCATCGCGCTGTGCCGGTTCTTCGCCGAGAACATCGCCGTCGGGGCCAGGGGCCTGGAGGAGACGGTGATGGGCGGCGCGGGCTTCCTGCAGGACGCTAACCTCGCGCTGGCGGGCTGATCCCATGAAGCTCAACGGAAAAACCCTGTTCATCACCGGCGCTTCCCGCGGCATCGGTCTTGCCATCGGCCTGCGCGCCGCCCGGGACGGCGCGAACGTGGTCATCGCGGCCAAGACCGCCGAGCCGCATCCGAAGCTGCCCGGCACCATCTACACGGCCGCGGAAGAAATCGAGGCGGCGGGCGGCAAGGCCCTGCCGCTCGTGGTCGACGTGCGCGACGAAGAGGCCGTGAAGGGCGCCATCGGCAAAACGGTCGAGACCTTCGGCGGCCTCGACATCGTGGTCAACAACGCGAGCGCCATCAGCCTCACGCCGACGCCCCAGACCGACATGAAGCGCTTCGATCTGATGCACCAGATCAACACGCGCGGCACCTACATGGTGTCGAAATACGCGATCCCGCATCTGGAAAAGGCCGAGAACCCGCACATCCTCATGCTCTCGCCGCCCCTCGACATGAGCGAGAAATGGTTCGCGCCGCACCTAGCCTATTCGCTCGCCAAGTACGGCATGGGCCTGTGCGTGCTCGGGCTGTCGGGAGAGTTGCGGGCCAAGGGGATCGCCGTCAACGCGCTCTGGCCGCGCACGACCATCGCCACGAGCGCCATCCGTAACCTGCTCGGCGGCGAGGCCCTCGCGCAGGCGAGCCGCACCCCGGAGATCCTGGCCGATGCGGCCCATGCGATCTTCCAAAAACCCGCGCGGAGCTTCTCGGGACATTTCCTGATCGACGATGTCTTCCTCCACGGGGAGGGCGTGACCGATTTCGAGAAGTACCGGGTCGATCCAAGCCAGCCCCTCGCGCCCGATTTCTTCGTGCCGGACGACACGCCGCCGCTGTCGTCGTTGGGTTAGGTCTGTCCACGTCGCTCTGGTCGTGAACTATACCCTCCCACGTCATCACCGGGCTTGTCCCGGTGATCTCGATCGGAAAAGCGCAACGCTTCACCTTATCGGGATGGCCGGCACAAGGTCGGCCATGACGTGAGAGGGTGTCCTCCCCGGCTAGGCTCCGCCTGGGAATGACAGGAAGTTCTCACGGGAGTACAAAGCCCTCGTCGATCGGACATGACATGGCTTCCAAAAGGCAAGTACGCGTATGATTGTGATCCATAGACCGGCGCAGGTGAAGGGCCCGATGGGCGAGTCCCTCGACCGACAGGTCCTCCCGCCGGGTGATCCGATCCCCCAGGACGCCCTGTGGATCGATCTGATCGATCCGACCAAGGACGAGGACAGGCTCGTCGAGGTCCACCTCAGCATCGAGATCCCGACCAAGGAGGAGATGGCTGATATCGAGCCCTCCGAGATCCTCTACCACGAGAACAACGCGCGCTACATGACGGCGCGGGTCCTGTGCAGTTCCGACACGGACAATCCGAAGCTGATCGACGTGTCCTTCATCCTGACCGAACGGGCTCTCGTGACGGTGCGTTATGGCGAGCCGCGCTCCTTCAGCATGTTCATGGCGCGCGCCGTCAAGCCGGGCGGCTGCCGGCACCAGCCCGA